>NZ_QHJF01000041.1 GCF_003259225.1 Marinomonas arctica
ACCTTCTTCTATTGGAAACCAAGTGCTAAAAATAAATGTGGGGATCCTTAAGGCTTTAGCCCGACAAGACGTGATGTGTTGTAGCGAGCTTTTTTTGACGGCCTAAAGACCGACCTACAGCTTGTGACGTACGGTTTTAACTATATCTCACCCTGGTATTCGCTTCGCTTGCGCCTGTTTCGTAGGCTCAACGCGTCAGCGCGAATCCAATGCCAAGATGAAAGAATCAGCGCTTTTCCCTTGTGAAAGAAGTGAGGCTTTGAAAATAATCCTCATCAATGTCCAAGCAAAGTTCAAACAATGCTAAACCTCGTCTATCTACCTTTAAAATTTAGGTTCTACGTCTACAATGAATAGACTGTTTAATTGAACAAGGAGTTTGAGATGACAAAAGTGTTAGTTCTTTATTATTCAAGTTATGGTCATATTGAAGCAATGGCTAATGAAATAGCGCAAGGTGCTCGCAGTACTGGTGCTCATGTAGATATTAAACGAGTGCCTGAATTGATGCCGGAAGATGTGGCTAAAAACTCAGGTGTGAAGCTTGATCAAGACGCTCCGGTAGCGAAACCTGATGACTTGGTAAATTATGATGCCGTGATTTTTGGTTCGCCAACGCGCTTTGGTAATATGGCATCTCAAATGAGAAACTTTTTGGATATGACTGGCGGCCTATGGGCGCAAGGTAAGCTTGTAGGTAAAGTCGGTAGTGTTTTCACTTCCACTGGTACGGGTGGTGGTAATGAAACCACGATACAGTCTTTCCATACGACTTTATTCCATCATGGCTTCGTCGTTGTTGGTTTGCCTTATTCTTGTCCTGAGCTTGCTGATATTAGCGAAGTGAAAGGTGGCTCACCGCTAGGGGCTGGAACCATTGCTGGTGCTGATGGTAGTCGCATGCCGTCAGACAAAGAGATTGCGATGGCGCGATTCCAAGGTAAACATGTTGCTGAAATTGCGGCTAAGTTAAGCGCATAAATTTATGTTATGAATTGAAAGAGCAAACGTTTCCGTTTGCCCTTTTTTGTTGCAACCAACCTATCCACATTAAGCCTAAGATGGCTCAATACTTTTATTTTGTTAATAACTTAGGCACTTATCCACTTCGTTTGCAGCGCCAAGAATGACGGCGACACGTTGGTGAATAGCTTCTGGCTGAATGTCCAGAATGCGTTGAGTATGAGTATGGGCTTTACCGCCAGCCTGTTCTAATAGCATCGCCATTGGGTTGGCTTCGTACATTAGGCGTAGTTTGCCTGCTTTGGCTGGGTCTTTGTTATCCCAAGGATAGATAAAAATGCCACCTCGGCAAAGTATGCGATGTACGTCACCTACCATAGCGGCTACCCAGCGCATGTTGAAGTTCTTACCGCGTATGCCATCTTTGCCTTTCACTAGGTCATTGACGTAGTTTTGCATGCTGGCAGACCAGAAGCGTTGATTCGACATATTAATGGCAAATTCTTGTGTGTCTTGTGCCACCTGAACGTTTTCGTGGGTTAATATGAAGACGTGTTTGGTTGGATCGTAGGTGAACATATTAACGCCATTGCCTGTTGTTAGAACCAACATGGTTGATGGGCCATACAGAACGTAACCTGCCGCGACTTGTTCTTTGCCAGGAATCAAAAAATCCGCTTCGGTTGCAGGCTGGTCACCGGTTTGGTGATAGATTGAAAAGATAGTGCCAACCATGGCATTGATATCGATGTTAGACGAACCGTCCAATGGATCAAAGGCGATGAAGTATTCGCCATCGGTATTGGCTGGTACTATGTAGTCTTCTTCTTCCGAAGCAATGGCTCTCACGGCAGGGCAAGCGGTGAGAGCGTCTTTAAGCATGTCGTTTGAAATGACATCTAGCTTCTTTTGTTCTTCACCTTGAACATTTTCATTGCCAGCCATGCCTAAAATACCTGCTAGTGAACCCTGTTTTAGCGCATCGGATATGGCAATGCAGGTGTTGGTTGTTACCGTCAACACAGTTTGTAATGTTTTCGGTGTTGCGCTGGATGCTAAAACATCAGATAAGTTTTGCATGGTATGGCATTTCCTTGTTATTTGAAGTGGCTTAAATTATGCCACTCTAGGCAATGAGTGTCAGCCAAGCTAGGAATTGGAAGGCAAAATAAATAGGGAAAACCAACGTTTTCCGATAATCTACGAAAAATGTTGAGAGGAATAGATATGTCTGCGTTTGTTGTACACAATCTTGAGCTTGATGGTCAAGGTGGTGCTAAGTCGTTGCCACTTTCAGATTTACCTAAGGTTTTACCTGAGCAAGGTTGCCGATGGGTGCATTTAGATTGTTATGAAGAAGAAGGCTATACGTGGCTGTCAAGTGTGGAGGGTATTCCGGAAACAGCGGTAGAGGCTTTATTTGCGGAAGAGACGCGACCTCGTACGGTCAGAATGGGAAAAGGCCTATTATTGACGCTTAGAGGGGTTAATTTAAACCCAGAATCAAATCCATCGGATATGGTGTCTTTACGTCTTTGGGTAACCCCGCATTTTATTGTATCAAGTCGAAGACGCAAATTGCTTTCAGTACAGGGTATAGTAAAGGATCTGAACAACAATGAAGGGCCGACTAGCACGGCAGATGTGGTGGCGATATTAACGGAAACCCTGACCGATAGAATGGCAAAAGTCATTACTGATTTGGAAGACGAGCTGGCTGATTTAGAAGAAAGTATTGGTGAAGGGATTGATGCTGGGCAACGAGATTCGCTTGTTCAGCGTCGTCTCGAGACGATTCGTTTGAGACGTTTTTTAGTACCGCAGAAAGAAGCGATTAACAAGCTCTCTCAGGAAGCGGTATCTTGGATGAGCATAGAGCAAATTGCTCAGGTGCAAGAAGCAGCGAACGATATCACTCGCTATGTCGAAGGGTTAGAGTCATTGCGTGAGCGCTGTTTGTTAATGCAAGAAGAGTTTGCCAATTTACAAGCCGAGAAAATGAATGCTCGCATGTATGTCTTGTCGATTTTGTCAGGAATCTTTATGCCATTGGGCTTTTTGACGGGGTTATTTGGTATCAATATTGGTGGTATGCCTGGTACTGACAGTAACGCGGCCTTTTGGTTGTTCTGCGCGGCGTTGGTGGTGTTGGGCGGTGGTCAGTTTGTGCTGATGCGAAGAAGTCGTTGGTTTTAACGGCTTGTCTTAATCTCATTGTCATCATTCAAAGCCTCGATCGTTTTTCGAGGCTTTGAATGTCATTGCATTATTTCTTTATGGTTTTGATGCCATCTTTTGTGCCTAATAATAAAACGTCTGCAGAACGTTTTGCGAACAAGCCATTCGTCACGACACCAACAATACCATCGATGCTTTTTTCCAGCGCAATAGGATCAAGAATTTTTAAATTGTAGACATCCAAAATATGGTTGCCGTTGTCAGTAACAACGCCTTCACGATACACCGGATCACCGCCTAATTTTACCAATTCACGTGCAACGTGACCGCGCGCCATCGGAATGATCTCAATAGGAAGAGGGAAATCACCAAGTACGTTTACCAGTTTGGATTCATCAGCAATACAGATAAATTCATCGCTGCATGCGACGACGATTTTTTCACGAGTCAACGCGGCACCGCCGCCTTTGATTAAGTGTAAATGTTCATCGGATTCATCTGCACCATCGACATATACACGAATGCTATCAACACTGTTCAAATCATACACAGGAATGCCATGTTTTTTTAAGCGCTCTGCAGTGGCTTCAGAACTGGCCACTGTGCCGTCAAAACGGTTTTTGTGTTTGGCTAATTCGTCAATAAACAAGTTTGCGGTAGAGCCTGTGCCGACACCAACGATAGTGTCTGCTTCTAGCATGGGCAAAATGTAATCAACGGCCGCTTTGGCAACCGCTTGTTTTAATTCGTCTTGTGTCATGGTGGTGTTCACCTTCTGTTATAGTTTTATTAGGGGGATTGTCTGGCTTATTTTAAACGCTAAGCCACCTCTGATGGTGGAAATATTATAGGCGCTTCCAAGAGTGATTGTTACCCCGCCAGATCAGGCTATTTATCGATTTTATACCTTTTTAATGTGGATTTAGAGGACATCTGTCTTTGCGCCAAGAGAAGTGAAAGAGTATATTTCCTACTCGGTTTTTTTTGACTAGCAGTCAGCGTAGATGTCGTTAAGAACATCGTGTTGTCGATTTATATTCGTTTAGGAAACACTATGCCTCATACCATGATCAAAAAGATTCTACAGGCGCGCGTTTATGACGTTGCCGTAGAAACACCACTGTCTCGTGCCAATCAATTATCGAACCGATTGGGCAACGAGATTATTTTGAAGCGAGAAGATTTACAGCCTGTTTTCTCTTTCAAAATTCGTGGGGCATACAACAAAATTTGTCAGTTAACCCCAGAAGAGCGCGCGCGTGGTGTCATCGCGGCATCGGCGGGTAATCATGCTCAAGGTTTAGCCTTGGCGGCGAAGAAACTTGGCATTCAGGCAACGATCGTTATGCCCGCCACCACGCCGGAAGTAAAGGTGAGTGCAGTGCGTAACCACGGTGCTGAAGTGATTTTGTTTGGGGATGCTTTTGATGAAGCCTCGGCAAAGTCTCGTGAAATCATGGCACGTACAGGTCAAGTTTACGTGCATCCATTTGATGACTTGGACACTATCGCAGGCCAAGGCACGATTGGTATGGAAATCCTTCATCAACATGAAGGTAATATTGACGCGATTTTTATTCCTGTCGGTGGTGGTGGTTTGATCGCTGGAATAGCAGCCTATGTAAAATACTTGCGTCCAGACATCAAAATTATCGGTGTTGAGCCAGAAGATGCAGCGTGTTTAAAAATTGCTATGGAGAAAGGCAAACCAACGCGTTTGGCAACGGTAGGGATTTTTGCTGAAGGCGTGGCGGTGGCAGAAATTGGCCATAACACCTTTGCGATTGCAAAAGACACAGTCGACGAAGTGATCACGGTGACGACAGATGAAATGTGTGCGGCGATTAAAGACATTTATGACGATACGCGTGCGATTACAGAACCGGCTGGAGCTTGTGCCTTAGCTGGCTTGAAAAAATATATTGAGCGTGAAGACGCGAAAGGTCAAACGCTGATTGCGATCAACAGTGGCGCAAACGTGAATTTTGACCGCTTACGCCATGTCTCTGAACGGGCAGAATTAGGTGAAAAGCGTGAAGCCATCATTGCGGTAAAAATTCCTGAGCATCCAGGCAGCTTTAAGGATTTTTGCCAAGCTTTGGTTGGCCGTAATATCACTGAATTTAACTATCGCTACGGCGATGATCAAGAAGCCGTTATCTTCGTCGGTGTGGCGTTAGGTGGTAGTCCTCATAGTCGTAAGGAGTTATTGGCCGACTTGAAAGACTATGAAATCGTTGATTTGACAGACGATGAAACCGCTAAAGTGCATGTTCGTCATATGATTGGTGGGCATTTGCGCAGCGATAAAGGTGAGTTACTGTACAGTTTTGAGTTTCCAGAACGTCCGGGTGCCTTGTTGAAATTTTTAAATACACTTGGTGGGCAATGGAATATATCCATGTTTCATTATCGTAATCATGGTGATGCTTATGGCCGCGTTTTGGTCGGTTTGCAAGCGGTGGGTGAAGAAACCGACGTGACGCATTTCTTAGACGAGCTTGGCTATCCTTATCAAGATGAAAATAACAACCAAGCTTGTAAGCTGTTCTTTCGCTAAAAGCGTGAAAATCGGTTATTATTGCTACCATTATTTTTTTGAATTCAGCCCTCTGATTGGTGACAGTCCGAGGGCTGTGTGATTCTAGTATGCCGCTTTAATGAGCGGTGTATTTACTGTTTAAAGGTCTCCTTGTGAATATTCAAACTCTTTTAAATCAACGCATTCAAGCGGCTATGGTGGCGTCTGGTGCTTCTGATTCGGCGCCAGCTTTAGTGCGTCAATCCGCGAAAGTACAATTTGGTGATTACCAAGCCAACGGTATTATGGGCGCCGCAAAAGCGTTAAAAATGAATCCGCGTGATTTTGCCCAAGCCACATTAGATAAGTTGGATCTATCGGATCTTGCCGATAAGGTGGAAATCGCTGGACCGGGTTTTATCAATATATTTTTGAAAAATACTTGGCTGAGCAAAGAGTTAGCGCAATTGCGTACCAGCGACCGTCTTGATGTCAATCCAGTGGCAGCCCCTGAAACCGTGGTTGTCGATTATTCTGCGCCCAATCTGGCGAAAGAGATGCATGTAGGCCATCTTCGTTCGACTGTTATTGGCGATGCTGTGGTGCGCACCTTGGAGTTTTTTGGTCACCATGTTGTTCGTCAAAACCACGTGGGTGATTGGGGAACGCAGTTTGGTATGTTGTTGGCGTACATGGAGCGTTTGCGCGCCGAAAATGCCAAAATCAGCATGGCGCTTTCTGATCTTGAGACCTTCTATCGTGCGGCGAAAACCTGTTTTGACGAGGACGAAGCGTTCGCGGCTCGTGCGCGTGAATTGGTTGTTGCCTTGCAGTCTGGTGATGAAGAATGTTTAGCGCTTTGGGATGAGTTCATTGAAATTTCTATGGCTCACTGTGAAGAAACCTACAAGATGTTAGGTGTCTCTTTAGAGCGTCAGCACGTGATGCCAGAAAGCGCTTATAACGATGACTTACAGAACGTTATTAATGAGCTAAAAGATCAAGGTTTGCTGCAAGAATCCAATGGTGCACAGTGTGTTTTCATGGAAGAGTTCGCCAATAAAGAAGGCGAGATCACGCCCATTATCGTGCAAAAAACCGGTGGTGGCTTCTTGTATGCGACAACGGATTTAGCGGCCGTGCGTTTCCGTCAACATACCTTGAATGCCAACCGTGTATTGTATTTTGTGGATGCGCGCCAATCTTTGCATTTCCAGCAAATTTTCACCTTGTCTCGCAAAGCGGGTTTTGTGAAACCAGAAACCCAATTGGAACACATGCCGTTTGGCACGGTAATGGGCAGCGATGGTAAACCTTTTAAAACCCGTTCTGGCGGTGTGGCAAAATTGTCTTCTTTGTTAGAAGAAGCGCAAGAGCGCGCCTATCAATTGGTGGCATCGAAGAATCCAGAAATGGACGAAGAAGAGCTGCGCAACATTGGTCGTGTGGTTGGTATTGCGTCAGTGAAATACGCGGATTTATCGAAGAACCGTACCAGCGATTATGTGTTTAACTGGGACTCTATGTTGAGCTTTGAAGGCAACACTGCGCCTTACCTGCTGTACGCTTATTCTCGTGTCGCCAGCATCGTTAAACGCTCTGACATTGATGTGGCTAGTTTGACGGGTGACATTGCGATCGATGAGCCGCAAGAGCGCGCTTTGGCGGTGAAATTATGCCAGTTTGAAGAAGCCATTCAACAAGTGGCGAATGATGGTATGCCACATTTCTTATGTGCTTATTTATACGATTTAGCTGGTGTCTTTATGACCTTCTACGAAGCTTGTCCTATTATCAATGCCGAGGAAGAGGTGAAACACAGTCGTTTACAGTTGGCGTTGAATACCGCGTCTACCCTGAAGCTTGGCTTGTCCTTATTAGGGATTGAAACGTTAGAGCGTATGTAAATTCTCTACGGTGGTAATGAACACAATGAAAGGCGCTTTTCTACTGAACAGCGCCTTTTATGTCTTAAGTGACATAATTCGCACGCAAAATAGGATTCGTAAAGAGGAACAGTCAGCAGATGAGAATTTATATAGCCTACACAGGTGGCACGATCGGTATGGTGCCTTCAGATCAAGGTTTAATACCCGATGCGGCGTTTGCTGATCATCTTGCTCAACATCTTAATGAAGCCGATGAGCTTAATCATGAATTTGTCATTGAAGGTTATCCAAGTTTGATTGACTCCTCCAATGCCACCCCGGCAGACTGGCAAACCATCGCCCGTGATATTGAAAGCAAATGGCATGATTTTGACGCCTTTATTGTATTGCATGGCACAGACACCATGGCCTATACATCAGCGGCGTTGTCTTTCATGTTTGCTAATAGCGACAAACCTATCATAGTGACAGGCTCGCAAGTGCCCATGTACAAGGTGCGTACCGATGCCATGATTAATGTGATGGGCGCCATCTCGGCGTGTGAAGAACTTAACGGTGAAAAGAATAGTAATGGTGTGTTTTTATTCTTCGCTGGCCGCTTGATTGAAGGTGATCGCGCTCATAAAGCGCATACCAGTGACTGGCAGGCTTTTAGTTCGCCCAACTGCCCTGAGCGAGGTGTGTTAGGCATTGATTGGCGGTGGCGTTTAACAGAGGCCGTGAAACCTCCCATGGTGATACATATTCCAGATATGGCAGACAGTGCGGTCACTATACTGCCGGTTTTTCCAGGCGTGCAAGCGGCTCATTGGCAAGGTTTATTAAATGATTCGGTAAAAGGGGCGGTATTATTAAGCTACGGCGCTGGTAACGCTCCCGATAAAGATCCCACCCTTTTGGCTTTATTAAAAACAGCGACCGACCGTGGCGTCGTGATTGTGAACGTGAGTCAGTGCGGCGCCGGAAGCGTCGCAGCCGGTGCTTATGCGGCTGGCTCTGCTTTGGTTAAAGCAGGCGTTATTTCTGGTAAAGCCATGACTTACGAAGCCGCTTTTGCTAAGTTGCATTTTTTGATTGGGTCTGGAATGAGTGTTGAAGACATTAAAAAGCTTTTCTAAAAACGTTGGCTTTTCACTGTCTGTACAACCGTAACGTGACGGTGAAAAATCTTATCTAAATTTTAAAGGGAATTGAAATGGCCTTGCTGTATGTACTCTTAGTTCTTATTTGGTCTACGGGATTTATCACCGGTAAGTTAATTGTTGGCCTGATCGACCCTAACGTTTTTCTGAGCATCCGTTTTGTTTTATCGGGTTTACTCTTCCTTGCTATTGCCTTGTGGCAGCGTAGACGTTTTCCTGCTTGGCAAGAATTACCTAAGCATATTATTGCTGGCATGCTAATGAATGGCTTTTATTTGGGCTTTGCCTATGTGGCTATCGCCAAAGGCTTGCCTGCTGGCATCATGGCACTGATTGGCGCGTTACAGCCGGCTTTGGTGACCCTGTTAGCTTTCATACTAATCAAAGAAAAAACGTCCTTCAAAGGTATTCTTGGAATGTTGGTCGGCATGGTAGGCCTAGTGTTGGTCATCAGCCCCGCGCTAGAGTTAGATATGAGCCATGGTGGCGTGACTCTGCTGACGTTTACGTTGGCTTGCGCCGCGATATTTGCCTTGTCACTGGGTGTGACGTATCAAAAAATGTCTATTTCATCGTCTGATATTTTCAGCTCCATGGCGATACAAAACCTCGCGGCCAGTGTCGTCTCGATTGGCTTTATGCTGTTACTTGGTGAAACCTTGTTTGCCGTGCAGCTGGAATCCTTCTTACTCGTTATCTGGGGCGTACTGGTATTATCTGGCGGCGGCGTTTTCTTAATGGTGTGGTTATTGAGAAAAGTGCGAGCCTCACAGGTTTCCACTATGCTGCTATTAGCGCCCCCATTGGCGGCAGTAGAAAGTTATTTCTTATTCAGCGAATCCATGACCACGATTCAGATTATCGGTTTTGTTGTGACAATTGTTGGTGTGTATTTTAGTCGGGCAAAATCTAGTGATCAGTGAAAGAGAAAAGAATTAGTTTTTCTTTTCCAATATTCTCAATTTAGCTTCGGCACGATCAATTAAGGTGCCGAAGCGTTCTATTTCATCGACGAAGTGGTCAAATTCAATTTTGCTGGGCAGTAGCTGACTGTCGGTTTGTAGATGTTGAACCAGTTGCATTCTCATATTGGTGGTGAATTCTTTGCTCCAAGACCATTGGGCGCGAAGTAGACGTGCTAGGGTTGCGGCAGGCAAATCGCCGATGTGATCCGCCAGCAATCCTTCCCAATCGAATTCGAAGTTTTCCATCACTTTATGCAGTGTCATGAGGGCTTGAGCATTGCCTTGAATGCGTAGGTCACCGTCAAAGAAACCATCGCCATCCAATAATTTACGATAGGCTGAACTGGGTCCTTGTACCAGTGTATCTAACCGGGGGTCTAATTCGATTTCATCTAAGCTGTCTGGTTGATGCAGCATTACTCCTTGTTCAAGGATGTGCATTTGTAATATGAAAGAAAAGTCTTCTACATAAAGAAAAACCTGCTGTCCTGCCAGTTTACTCAAGCGGTTTTGGGACGGAGTGTCCTGTTTGAGCGCTAGATTGATCGCTTTTTCAATGGCACTAAGCGCCGATAAACTGAGTGAACTCATAAAAAAACGCTCCGATGGTGAATGGCAGAGTAATAAAAAATTAAAGCTGGTGGATCTGAATGACGGAAGTGTCCCGCGTCTTACCTTCTTTTTCAAGGCGATCAAGGTACATTTGCCAGAGTTCATCGTGGTTTTTGCCAATATTGTAGAGATATTCCCAAGTATAAAGCCCAGTATCGTGACCATCGTTGAAGGAGATCTTTAGCGCATAATTACCCGCGCCTTCAACATTATTGATGGCAACGTCTTTTTTCCCGTATTGCAAAATGGGCATTTGCATGCCGTGACCGCGTACTTCCGCGGAAGGTGAGTGAACCCGTAAGAATTCAGCACTTAGGCGAAAGCTATGGCCATCAGCAAAGGTAAGCGCCAATTCGCGTGATTTTTTATGGTAGTTGATGTTCGTCGGGACAGGCTTAGACACGGTCTTTTTCCTATAAAGCCCCTTCTATGAAGGGGCGTGCAATAAGGGCTATTGTAAAGAGAGATGATTCCAATTATAGAATATATTGGCTCAAATCTTCATTTTTAGCGATTTCCCCTAGTTGTTCATCAACATAAGCCGCTGTAATGTCGACGGTTTGATCGTCTGGCATGTCGCTGGCGGAATAAGACACTTCTTCAAGTAAGCGTTCGAGTACCGTATGTAAGCGTCGTGCACCAATGTTTTCCGTACGCTCGTTCACTTGGAACGCAATTTCAGCGATGCGGTGAATGCCTTCTTCGGTGAAGTTCAGGTTGATATTTTCCGTTTTAGCAAGCGCGACGTATTGTTTCGTCAATGACATGCTTGGCTCGACTAAAATACGTTTGAAATCGTCTACTGTTAGCGCATCCAGTTCAACTCGAATGGGCAAACGGCCTTGTAGTTCTGGAATCAAGTCTGATGGTTTAGACAAATGGAAGGCGCCAGACGCAATAAATAAGATGTGATCGGTTTTGATCATGCCGTATTTCGTGCTGACGGTGCAACCTTCGACCAAAGGCAATAAATCGCGCTGTACGCCTTCGCGAGAAACTTCTCCGCCAGAGCGTTCTGAGCTTTTAGCGACTTTATCGATTTCATCTAAGAAGACAATGCCATTTTGCTCGACGGCTTCTACTGCGCGAGCTTTCAGTTCTTCTTCATTAACGAGCTTTGCTGCTTCTTCGTCGCGAACTTGGCGCAAAGCGTCTTTGACTTTCATTTTACGCTTTTTGGTTTTTTGTGAACCAAAGCTGGAAAATAAGTTTTGTAGCTGACTGGTCATTTCCTCCATGCCTGGTGGTGTCATAATTTCAACACCCATTGGTGAATCGGATACATCAATATCGATTTCTTTATCGTCCAATTGGCCTTCACGTAGTTTTTTACGGAAAGTCTGACGAGTGCTATTGTCTTGTAATTCCGGATCACCGCCGCGAGCGGGGGGTAATAACACATCAAGAATACGGTCTTCTGCGGCATCTTCGGCTTTATGGCGTAGCTTTGCCGTTTCTTGTTCGCGAAGCATTTTAATTGCCATTTCAACCAAGTCACGAATAATCGACTCTACATCACGACCAACATAACCCACTTCAGTGAATTTTGTGGCTTCAATCTTGATGAAAGGTGCGTTGGCCAGTTTGGCTAATCGGCGAGCGATTTCTGTTTTACCTACCCCTGTTGGGCCTATCATTAAGATGTTTTTAGGCGTGACTTCTGCACGCATATCTTCAGGAAGTTGCATGCGACGCCAGCGGTTGCGTAGCGCGATGGCGACCGCACGTTTTGCTTTCTGCTGACCAATAATGTGGTTGTCCAGGGCGTTAACCGTCTCTCTTGGGGTCATGCTGCTCATTGTTAATTCTCTTTTAAATTCTTGTATGATGTTGTCTGCGTCGCTTTGCGGTCTGATTTTTCTCTGTTGATGGAGAATTATTTAGACTTATCTTCAAGCTGCGGGTCTATGGTAATTTCTTCTATGGTTAGGCTGTGATTTGTAAATACACAAATATCGGCAGCGATGTTGAGACTCTTCTCAACAATGTCTTTGGCAGACAAGTCAGTATTATCAATCAAAGCTCGCGCCGCGGCTTCGGCGAAGTTGCCGCCAGAGCCAATAGCCAAGGCACCGTGTTGTGGTTCAACCACATCGCCCGTACCCGTAATGATTAGGGTGCTTTCTTTGTTAGCGACAATCAGCATGGCTTCTAATTTGCGTAACGCTCGGTCAGAACGCCAGTCTTTAGCAAGGTCTACTGCAGCCCGTACTAAGTGGCCTTGGTGTTTTTCAAGTTGGCCTTCAAAGCGTTCGAATAGGGTGAACGCATCCGCCGTACCGCCAGCAAAGCCAGCAATTACTTCACCACGATAGAGACGGCGCACTTTACGAGCGTTGCCTTTCATCACAGTGTTGCCTAAAGATACTTGTCCATCGCCGCCTACGACGACTTGATTGCCTTTGCGTACAGTAAGAATCGTTGTCATGGTCTACTCCCGTTTCGATTCTAACGAAATGGGGGCAAGCGGGAAGATTTCAAGCGAGGATTGCATACAGAACAAGCTTTCATGATCTGTATGCAATTTATGCAGAGTTTTGAAGCTTACTCTTTTTTAATTTTATAAGAGTAAGGAGAGATTGATAAAGAGACGAGTTTATCTTCTGCGCGATTCATTTTTGAACGTGAATCATAAGGACCAAGAATCACTCTATACCAAGCCTGTTCGTCTTTATCCATGGTTTTGCGAACGCTGGCTTCAACCAAACCGGACAAGATGAGTTGAGCACGCATGCGATCAGCGTCTTCAAGGTTTCTAAAAGAAGCGGCTTGGAGCATGTAATAATAATCTTGCTCCCCGCGAGGTGTAGACTGATAAGCATCGACATGGCTGGTATCAACCTTGCTGTCTTGTAATATTTGATAGAACTCAAAGGTGTCTTTTTTCGGAGCAACACTGACTTCTTCTGCTTTCTTAGGCGCCGGTGTAGGGGCTGGTTTTGGAATCGCCTTGGGCTTTTCTATTGCTGCGGGTTGTGTAGCGGGTGCGACTTGGTTTAGTTGTGTCAGGCCATAAATGAAAGCGATGACTATGATGGGCACAAGAAGCCAAAGCCACCATGTGGTTTTGCGTTGCTGTGGAGGAGGTGTTCGACGAGTCGCGCCTTTTTTTGGACGACTTCCTTTTGCTGCAATTTGAACAGGATTAAACATAATTTTGGCTTTTGGTTTTTAGCTTTGGCATAAGTAAATAGGGATCAGTGTGAGTTGCGCACATTATGCGGCCAAGATCAGTAAGTTTCCAGTGGATCGACATCAATTGCAAAGCGAATTCTATGCTGTTTAGTGGATTGCTCTAGCCATTCAGTCATCATTTGGGTGGCTTGGTGCAAGGGCCCACGTTGAGCGGCTTTAATTGAGATAAGCGCCCTGTGCTGGCCTGCTTTGCGTACTATGATAGCGGTATAGGGACCAACCAGATAAACCTCTTTGGCGAAGAAAGGCTCTAAGTCGTTTCTCATCGCGGATAACAGTTGCATGGCTTCCTGTTCATTGCCGGATTCAGCACGAACGATGACTTGATGATAAAAGGGCGGAAGTGATAAAGATTTACGCTCGGCCAGTCCATCAATGGCAAAGTGTTCGTAACCAAGATTACACAGGCATTCAATCGCAGCATGATCGGGGTGATAGGTTTGCAATAAGACGTGGCCTGGTTTTTTCGCGCGACCAGCGCGGCCAGCGACCTGCGTGATAAGCTGAGCAGTGCGCTCCATACCTCGAAAATCAGAAGAAAATAACCCAGCATCGGCGTCCATAATGATGACAAGGGTGACGTTAGGGAAATGATGTCCTTTGGCGAGCATTTGTGTGCCAATGAGAATGGCTTGGTCATGCTCATGGATTTTCTGGGTAAGTTTTGCCATGGCCGATTTACGTTGGGTACTGTCACGGTCAATACGTAAAATAGGCACTTCTTTGAACAGTGTGCTGAGTTGGGTTTCAATTTGCTCTGTACCTTCACCAACGGTAAATAACTCTTCCGACTGACATTCAGGGCAAGTATGAATGAGCGCTTTTTGCGTATCACAATGGTGACAATGCAGT
Source organism: Marinomonas arctica (assembly GCF_003259225.1). Classification (GTDB taxonomy): domain Bacteria; phylum Pseudomonadota; class Gammaproteobacteria; order Pseudomonadales; family Marinomonadaceae; genus Marinomonas; species Marinomonas arctica. The sequence continues at coordinate 14,318 of NZ_QHJF01000041.1, forward strand.
TTGTTAGCACGTTTGTGTACCGTGAGGTTAACATCGCAATGATCACAGGCGGCAATCCAGCCACACTGGTGACACATTAGAGTGGGGGCGTAGCCGCGACGGTTCAAAAATACCAGTACTTGTTCTTTGCGTTCTAAGCATTGCTTCATGTTTACGAGTGCTTGTTCGCTGAAACCATGTACCAAGCTTTTTCCTCGTAAGTCTACTCTTTCCATTTTAGGTATCTGTGCGTTGCCAGCTCGCTGACGCAGTTTGAGCCAAGCAAAGCGTTTTTGCAGGGCGTTGGTTAAACTCTCATATGACGGTGTGGCCGAAGCAAGTAAGACGGGAATATTCAGTGCTTGAGCGCGTTTAATCGCAAGATCGCGTGCGTGATAACGGAAGCCTTCATGTTGTTTGTATGAGGTATCGTGTTCTTCATCAATAACGATTAGGCCAAGGTTGGGGGCGGGGATGAAAGCCGCGGATCTTGTGCCGATGATGATCTTAGCATGGCCGCTTGCGGCTAACAGCCAAGCGTCTAACCGCTCTCTGTCACTCATGTTAGAGTGCATCAGCACAATATCGGTGTTGAAACGATTCTCAAAGCGTTTTAGTGTTTGTGGTGTTAGGCCTATTTCTGGCACCATCACCAGAATCTGTTTTCCCTCTTCGATCAGGCGTGCCATGACACGTAAAAAAACTTCGGTTTTACCGCTCCCCGTCACACCGTCTAATAAGGCGACATGGAACTGGTGGCGATAATCCAATATATGCTCTGTCGCTCGCATTTGCTCCATGTTCAGTGTCGGAGGTATTTGTGTCACATGGGCATGTCTTTCTCCGCCTTTGTTAAAAGAGCGGGGTTCTTTGCGCAAGAGTCCCTTTTCCTCCAGAATCTTGGCAGCACTAGGTGCAAGGTCTAAGACTGAGGCGGCATGCTGACTTAAACCATTAGGGTGTTGTTGTACGGCTTTTAAAAAGTCTTGTTGACGTGGTGCACGACTGAGTTGTTCCAGTGAAATGGCTTGTCCTTTTTCTGTCGTAAACCACCAATTTTCTGTACGGAACTCGGCATTTTCACCTTTGCGCAAAAGAATAGGCAGCGCATGAAAGATGACATCACCAATGGGGTGATGATAATAGCGTGCTGCCCACTCACACAGGGCCATTAATTCGGCGCTAATAACAGGGCTTTTATCATGCAGTGAGGTGAGCGGCTTAATCTGCTCTGGGTCCCACTCGCTGTGGTCACTAAGAGCGACAATCACCCCAAGACGGCTACTTTTGCCAAAGGGGACCTTGACTCTCATGCCCGGTTTTAGCTCATGCCGCAGGGTAATGGCTTTGGGGACTTTGTAGTCGAATAAGGTCCGCATTGGCACAGGTAACGCGACTTTTATGTATGGAGAAAGAGTGAGAAGCACTTCAGACATGCGTTAGATTAGGCCTTGTTCAGTAAAGCAAAAGATAGCATTTTTATTAATGGGTAAGTGTACGTCAGAGTAGTGGGTTGGTGCGAGTGACAATTTTATCAGCAAAGCATGATAAAAAGGTTGCCGATTGAGCAATAGATCCCTAAAATACGCCACTCTTGCGCAATACTGTACAATGTCTGTACAAAAAAACGTGCGGTGCTTGGCGCGGCAATAGCCCATTAATGATCGACCAAGTGGCGGCACATTAAACCCAAAGGTATATACGATGAAAAAAGATATTCACCCAAATTACTCTGCAATTACAGCAACTTGTACTTGTGGTAACACGCTAAACCTACATTCAACGCTTGGTAAAGACATGCACGTTGACGTATGCAGCAACTGTCACCCATTCTACACAGGTCAACAAAAAATGGTTGATACTGGTGGTCGTGTTGATCGCTTTAACAAGCGTTTCGGAGCACGTCGTACTACTAAGTAATTGGTGGCATGATAGTGATCCCATTAAAAAAGCGCCAAGTTTGCTTGGCGCTTTTTTTGTTTTTGTCCTTTGCGGCTCATGGTGATGCTACCTGTGTAGCAACAGGAACGCTTGAGAAGGCCCAGATCAAGAGAGTTGTGGACGGTGATACGGTTCATCTGACGGATGGTCGAAAAGTGCGATTAGTGGGTATTGATACCCCAGAACTGGATCACAAAAAAGGCAATCATGAGCCTTTTGCGGTTGAGGCGACGCAGTTTCTTCGCTCTCGTCTCGATCAATTTGTTTACCTGCAAGAGTCCAAAAATGATCAAGATAGATACGGTCGTTATTTGTACTACCTTTTCGATAAAGATCGTATTTCACTGACGAGTCAGTTACTATCCGAAGGACTTGGTTATCGTATTGCGATTCCTCCAAACTTAGCCTATCAAGATTGTTTTGAGGCCGCTGAAGACACAGCTCGCAATGCGCATAAGGGATTATGGCAGCAAAATTTGCAATGGCAGCCAAAAGCTGGCTTTGCAATCTCTCGTGTTAACATCACTTCCATTACTCAGAACCGAGGAGGTTGGTGGCTAGAAACCGATCAGGATCTAGTGATCAATTTGCCACCTAATACTATCGACTATTGGTCTGCTCAAACAGTATTTGCGTTTGAAGGCAAGGAAATAGAGGTACGTGGTTGGCAACATCAAAGGAAAAGCCGGTATTCAGACTTTAAATCTTGGGTTTTGTCAGTAAGACATCCGAATGATTTGCGTGAAATCAACGTTTCTAACAAGCATTGATTGATAGAATATTCCTATGGTTTTACGCTTTAAAGTAATGAGTATATCGATTATTCTGGCGACACAGAATTATAAGGTGCCACTTTCGAAGCTTTTGTAGGCTTGGGGACAAGGCCCAGTTTGGCTATGATAAAACTAATTAATAACACCAAATAGACGGAAACATCATAATGGCAGAAGATATAAAGCAAGCAGCGTTGGATTATCACCAATATCCAGTTCCAGGCAAACTTAGCGTTACTATTACGAAACCAACAGCAACCGCTCGTGATCTTTCTCTCGCTTATAGCCCAGGTGTGGCTGAGCCTTGTCGTGAAATCGCAAAAGACCCAGAAGCGGCTTACCGTTATACCGGTAAAGGCAACTTGGTTGCCGTGATCTCTGATGGTTCTGCGATCCTCGGATTAGGCAATCTAGGCCCATTGGCAAGTAAGCCAGTAATGGAAGGTAAAGGTTTATTGTTTAAGCGCTTTGCTGGTATTAACTCCGTTGATGTGGAAGTGGAATCTGAAAGTCCACAGGCATTCATTGATACTGTGGCTCGTATTGCCAACACATACGGCGGTATCAACTTAGAAGACATCAAAGCACCTGAGTGTTTTGAAATTGAACGTCAATTGATCGAGCGTTGTTCTATTCCGGTTTTCCACGATGACCAACATGGTACAGCGATTGTTACCGCGGCGGGTCTGTTGAATGCGCTTGAGCTTCAAGGTAAAGACATTGCTGACGCTAAAATCGTTTGTCTTGGTGCGGGTGCTGCCGCAACCGCGTGTATGAAGTTAATCATTGCATGCGGTGCACAGCGCGAAAACATCTTCGTTCTTGACCGTAACGGCGTTATTCACTCTGGCCGTACGGATTTGAACCAATTTAAAGCCATGTTTGCGATTGATACGGATAAGCGCAATTTGGACGATGCGATCGATGGCGCTGATGTTTTCATCGGTGTATCTGGTCCAGATTTATTGTCTGCAGAACAGCTTGCGAAAATGGCGGCGAATCCAATCGTTTTTGCTTGTTCAAACCCAGACCCAGAAATCAATCCAGAGCTTGCTCGTGCAACGCGTGATGATTTGATCATGGCAACAGGTCGTTCAGATTATCCGAACCAAGTAAATAACGTACTTGGTTTCCCTTTCATCTTCCGTGGTGCTTTAGACGTTCGTGCGACTAAAATCAACGAAGAAATGAAAGTTGCGGCTGTGCATGCTCTGAAAGATCTTGCGAAAGAAGAAGCACCTGCGGATGTGGTTGCAGCTTACGGTGGCGCACCATTGAGCTTTGGCAAAGAATATATCCTGCCAAAACCAATGGATTCTCGTTTGCTTAACGTGGTGTCTGCCGCGGTGGCTCGTGCAGCGGTAGATTCCGGTGTGGCATTGCTGCCATACCCAGATTTTTATCCACTAGAGAATCTTGATCACTTCGGTGCTTAATCGAATCTTGATCTGTTACAAGGCGGCTCTCTAAAAAAGAGCCGCTTTTTTTATGGCTAAATAGTATTAATACGGTATTTTCATTGATCAATAAGCAGGAATAGCTTGGATTAACTAGGAGTTGTGTCATGAAAGTTGCAATATATTGTGGCTCCGCTGCGGGTAATTCCCCCGAATATGCCAATGGCGTAAAAGCGTTGGCCGTGTACCTTGCTGGGCAAGGGATAGACATTGTTTACGGCGGAGGAAATGTTGGCTTAATGGGGGTGATAGCGAATGCAGCCTTGCAAGCTGGGGGAAGAGTCATTGGCGTGATTCCGTCTCATCTTGAGTCCAAGGAAATCGCTCACACAGGATTAACCGAACTCCATGTGGTAGCCAATATGCATGAGCGTAAAGCTAAGATGAGCGAATTGGCTGATGCATTTGTGGCGCTTCCAGGTGGGGTAGGGACCTTGGAGGAAATGTTTGAAGTGTGGACCTGGGGGCAACTTGGTCTACATAGTAAACCTTGTGTCTTTTATAATTTAAATGGCTTTTATGATCCTCTCTTTACCATGGTAGACAGTATGCAGCAGGCAGGCTTCGTGAAGCAGTCTTACATTGATATGGTTATTAAAGAGAGTACCCCAGAAACCTTGCTAGCGGCCGTGAAAGCTTACCAAGCTCCTCAGCCCAAGTGGAGCTAGAGCGTTCAAAGAGATAAAAATGCCAGCACTGGGCTGGCATTTTTATAGGCTATAAACCTAGGTTAGAACAAGTTTTCTAACGCATTGGTTTCTTGCTTCTCTTCGCGTGATTCGCTGTCGCGATTATTGTTTAATGTTGGCAAGTTTAGATTGCGTTGTGGCGGTACGTGATCTTTTCTAAAAATCTCAAAAATAGCATTAGATTGACCAGGTAAAGCACGCTCTCCAGTATTAGGGTCAATGCGAACGGTCACTAAAGAAGAAGGTTTGGTCACGAAAGACAGTGGAGTGCCCTGTAGAGCGTCTCTCATGTAATCTATCCATGCTGGAAGTGAAACAGAGCCGCCCCATTCCCCTCTACCGAGGGGCGATGAGTTATCAAAACCACTCCATACGGAAGTGACCAGTTCACCATTGAAGCCTGAGAACCAAGCGTCGCGAACATCATTTGTGGTGCCTGTTTTGCCTGCTAGATCGTCGCGTTCTAATACCCTAGCGCGTCGTCCTGTACCGAGTTTAATGACATCTCGCATCATGTCGTAGATTATGTAATTTACTTCAGGATCAATAACTTGAGGCGCCATTGGTAGGCTAACGATGCCCTCTGGAGTATCAAATAATCCCATTTGAGGTTCATCGTCTGTGGTTTTCTCAAGTGGCGTGCACGTTACGCATACTGTGGCCGGGCTAGCTTGAAATAAGACATTATCATTCCGATCGATGACCTTATTGATGAGATAGGGTTGTACTTGATAACCACCATTGGAGAAAACAGCGTACCCTGTTGCTATTTGCAGTGGCGATAGGTTAGCACTGCCTAAAGACAACGACAGGTTATAAGGTAGATCGTCTGGATCAAAGCCGAACTTGCTCAAGTAATTGAGAGTAGGGCGAATACCGAGCTCTTCAAGTAAACGCACAGACACGATATTTTGTGAACGATACAGAGCCTCACGTAATCGTGTAGGGCCATAAAACTTACCACCATCATTGGTTGGACGCCATGCGGACTCTAAATTTCTATCATTAAAAACCACAGGGGCATCATTGATAATGCTGGCGGCCGTGTAGCCGCGATCCAACGCACTGGCGTAAATAAAGGGTTTGAAATTAGAGCCTGGCTGGCGCTTAGATTGAGTAACACGGTTAAACTTGTTCTCAAAGAAATTAAAGCCGCCCACTAATGCTTGAATCGCACCGTCTTTACTGTTGAGAGAGACAAGAGCGCTTTGAATGGAAGGTTTTTGTGCTAGTAACCATTCAAGTTTGTTATCTGGGCGTAAGCGAACAATATCACCGGGCACCAATACATCAGCCACTTTAGAGGGATATGGACCTTGGGAATCTTCGTTTATATAGGATCTTGCCCATTTAACAGCCTCCCATGGTAGGGTGGCGCGTTCACCATTTGCAAGACGTACATCTGCCGTTGTGTTTGTGGTAGACAGCACCAATGCCGTTTGCCAGTTTTTAAACCTTCCTATGTCTTGTAAGGCCTTTTTCTGCTCTTCCAGCGGGGCATTAATCAGGTCAGTACGTTTCTCAAGAGAGCCTCGGTAGCCGTGGCGCATATCGTAATCTAGTACGCCATTGAAAATGGCTTCGTTGGCGGCTTTTTGTCGTTTCGAATCAATGGTCGTGTAGACCGTCATTCCCGTACTGTAAAGGTTGTCTCCGAAGGTGTTGTAGAGCTCAGCGCGCACCATCTCGGCAATATATCCAGCTTCAATATCGGGCATAACTCCGTGGTTTTTAGCTGTTATTGGTGATTCTACGGCATTTTGGTAAGCGTCTTTGTCTATCATGCCAAGTGATAACATGCGTTGCAGTATCCAGTTACGACGAATCAATGCACGGGAAGGGTTTGCCACAGGGTTAAAACGCGACGGTGCTTTTGGCAGACCGGCTATCATGGCCAACTGGGCAAGATCCAGTTCACTTAGGTTTTTGCCATAATACACTTGAGCGGCAGCCTCAAAGCCATAGGCACGATTTCCTAAGTAAATCTTATTGACGTACAACTCAAGAATGTCGTGTTTTGACAGTTCGCGCTCCATTTTTAAGGAAATGAAGATTTCGGTGAATTTGCGCGTGAAGGTTTGCTCAAAGGATAGAAAATAGTTTCTAGCCACTTGCATCGTGATGGTGCTACCACCACTTTGAATTTGTCCAGTGGTGACCAGTTGCATGACGGCTCGGCCTAAACCAAGGATATCAACGCCTGGATGGTGATAAAAATTGGTGTCCTCAGCCGCTAAAATAGCATGCTCTAAGTTGGGCGGGATCTCTGAATAGCTGATAGGTGTGCGGCGTTGCTCACCAAACTCACCTATTAGTAGGTTGTCGGCAGTATAGATGCGTAACGGAATTCTTAGTTCGATGTCTTTGAGCTCTTCAACCGTAGGAATGCGATCTTTTACACTGTAATAGATTGCATAGGTGATACCGACCGCACAAAGGGTGCCAAAGAGGCCGAGAATAAAGAGTATTTTTAGTGCCTTAGCCATATAAATCCAATGGATGCTGGATGGGAAGTCCCCATTATACCTAAGATGATTACAGAATAGGTGGTTAACTTTGCATCAAATCGTGTTATCTTGTTAAAAATTTGGTCAGGATGCCAAATAAAAATTACGCCCTGTTGCTGATTATTTCAAGGATGAATGATGACGCTCATGTCTGCCTATTCTGTGGCCATATATTCGGCCGAAAAATGCACGTTCCATACCCCCAGTGAGTCTGTTGAGTGGTTAACGTCCTACGCTTTAGAGGATCACCTGACGATAGATGCTTCGCATCTGTTATCGATTCAACAAGCCTTATCATTTGATAGTGTTCCTACTTGCTCTCGTATCGTTGTTTTGATTCCCGATGACTGGCTTTCGGTCTCTCAATGCTCTCTGGAACATTCTGTTCCTTCATCGTTATTGCCTTTAGCGGCGTTGAGTCACGCTGTCGAGACAAGCTTTTTGCCACCAGAAACCTTGGTGTTTAATTACCAGTGCTTAGACGTGTCCGTTGGAGATCGTCAATTGCGCGTATTTGCCTGTGCGGCGGAGTGGGCTGAGCAGCTTTGTTTACCTTTTCAATCTATTGCGAAATCTTGTCTATTGATGTCGCAAAGTCAGTGGCTGGGGATGTCGTCTCGTGATCGCACTTGGGCCCATTGTTCGCAGCACGCGCTCTCGCCTTATCAACCTAATAAAGTAAAGCAGCAACGAGCTCGTCGCCTTTGGGTTGTGTTAGGTGGAATAAGCGTTTTACTGCATTGTGCGGCGGTGCTGTATTCATTTTATCTACAGGATGAAGCTGCACAGATGATCCTAGCTCGTCAGCAAACATTAGCGTCTCAATCCGCCTGGTCCTCAGAGGAAGAGGTGGGAGGGATGACGGAATCTGTATTGTCCCTAATTCAGGCTTTACCCGATTCCGTTCGCCTTGAGGGGGTGAATAGTGAGTTAGAGGGGATGTCTTTTGAAATGACATTGTTGGAGCAAGATTTAGACGTATTGCTCTCTCGTTGGCAGCAACAATACCCAGATTGGCGTTGGGAGATTGTGCAACAGCAATCTGATTCGTCTTTGGTAAGAGCACATAAGGACGTGGTAGATGTCTCTATTAGCGTATTTGAAAAGTAGCGCATTCTTTTCCTTCGAAATCACCCGTTCGATTGTTCTGTTATTCATCTTGTTACAAATGGCGGTTTGGTATCCCTTTTTGTCGAATTTGCACGACGACGTAAGTCAACATACAAGACTCAATAATCAAGCCGAGGATGAATGGCGACAATGGCAAAAACGGGCTAATTATCTGCGGCAAATGCACTTTGCTGATGACCCTTGGGTTCAACAACAAGTGGTGGCAACAGACGTTGATAGGTCCACACAATGGCTTATTGAGGGGACTGCGTCACTGACAGAATGGCAAAGCGTGTTGGAGCGCGTAGAGGCGCAGCTGCCTTTGGTTTTGCGCTCTGTGTCTTGGCAAAGAGCATCGAAGGGGAATTGGCAAGGTCGGTTGCGATTTGGTCTCGGTATTCCTAAGCGGAACCGAGAATACCATAACTGGTTGCCGACCCAATTACGCACACGGCAGTTCAACAAAGAGGATTGGCGACTGGTATCGACTATGCGAGTAGGTGAGGCAGTGTCAGCCATGCTGACCTATAAAAACCATCGTTATTGGATAACCCGGGGAAGCTGGTTGCCTGCCGCTGGCATGACAGTGAATGCGGTTTCGTTTGATCAAATTACCCTGGTGGCAAGGGATGGTGTGATACAGGAATTAAAGGTACGAGAGGAGGTTGATCAATATGAATAAGGGGTTGTCTCGTTTCCTTCTCGGTTTACTTTGCGTATCACAGTCTGCTTTGGCAATGGATGTGTATTTTGAATCGCGTCCACTGCAAGAAGTATTGCCTTGGCTGGCATCACAAATGAATGAGAGTGTGGTGATTAGTCCTGAAATTGATGACCTGTTAACGCTGTCTATTAAGGATGCGAGTTGGAAAGATGTGATGGAGTCGATTGCTCAACAGCCGAATTTAAAACTGCAATGGCAAGGTCGAGTCGCTATTCTGATGCCAAATGAGGCATCATCCATTGATGCAAATCCTTCTAGTGTGGTTTGCCAGAAAGAGTATTGGGTGATAAAACACGCCAAAGCCGACATCGTTGGTCAGCACTTACAGGTCTTATATCCGGCGTTATCTTTAGTTGTAGATGACAGGACCAATTCCATTATTACCCATTCTTGTGATGCGCCTGAGGGAATAGAGGAAACATTGGCATGGTTGGATGCACCGTTGCGACAAATTGAAATCAGTGCCCAAATCGCTCAAGTCAGTCGTACGGCGCAATCACAGTTCGGTGTTAATTGGCAGGCTAAGTTGTCAGATGGCGTGCGATCGTCTTTAGGTGGCGCTATCGATTTAGGTGCCTTGGTACCATCGACAAATGTAGATTTTTCAAGTGTCGGTGGCTCCGGATTATTGGCCTTTACATTGGATATGATGGAAAGTGAAGGGCTGGCAAATGTTGTTTCAAAGCCAAAGATAGTGACCTCAGAGGGGCAGCCAGCTCGGATTGAATCAGGGACAGAAGTACCTTATCAAACAGTGAACGACGACAAAGTCAGTATAGAGTTTCGTCAAGCGGCACTCATGTTAGAAGTGACCCCCTTTGTAAAAGAAGGCGAGCATATTTTGTTATCACTTAATATTCACCAAGACTCGGTTGGGGATTTAGTCAATGGTGTACCAAGCTTGAAAACCAATCGATTAAAAACACAAGTGGTGGTGAAAAACCAAGAGACGTTGGTTTTAGGCGGGATTTTTCGCGAAGAAAGCTTCGAGTCTGAAAGTCGAGTGCCTTTCTTAAGTGATATTCCATTGGTGGGTGAGTTGTTTAAAAGGCGCTCAGAACAGCAAGAAAAGGTTGAATTACTTGTATTTATTACACCAAAGCTGCTACAAATGTCAGTTAACTAGGCCGCAGTCTAAATCTGCTTAATTCCGACGTAATTGAATACAATGATAAAAGCCCCCAATATTATTTTAGTAGGCCCGATGGGCGCAGGAAAAACGACCATAGGTCGTTTGATTTCCCAGTCGATGGGCAAAGAATTCTATGACTTAGATAAGGTCATAGAAGACAATGCTGGTGCTGACATTCCCTGGATCTTTGAGCGTGAAGGCGAAGATGGATTTCGTAAGCGTGAAACCCAAGCGTTGGCTTCGATAGCCGAGTCGGATACAGGCGATTGTGTGTTAGCAACAGGCGGCGGTATCGTGATGCGTGAAGAAAATCGTGAGATTCTTCGTGAGAATGCGTTAGTGGTTTATCTCTATGCGTCCGTTGCGCAACAACTTTACCGTACGTCTAAAAGCACTCATCGTCCTCTTTTACAGACGGGCGACCCGAAAGCGACATTAAAAAAGCTATTTGAAGTGCGCGACCCTCTATACCGAGAGGTAGCGAATCTTATTATTGAAACTGATGCTCGTCATCCTAGGTCTGTCGCCAATAAGGTGCTGGATGCGATTCGGCGTCATCTTAAAATGGAGATTACAGTATCCTGATGCGTACGTTAAACGTTGATCTTGGCGATCGTAGTTACCCTATTTTTATTGGTAGAGGGATTCGCCAGCAAAAGTCGCTTTTTGATGATGCTATTCATGGTAAACAAGTCATGATAGTGACCAATGAAACCATTGCTCCTTTGTATTTAGATGCCATGGTCTCCATGCTGTCCGCGGACTACAAAGTGGATACGTGTATTTTGCCGGACGGTGAAGCGTATAAAACGCTGGACACGTATGGCCTGATTATGTCGGCTCTGCTAGAAGCAAAACATAACCGTACGACAACAATTATTGCCCTAGGTGGTGGTGTGGTTGGAGACATGGCTGGCTTTGCGGCGGCAACGTATCAACGTGGTGTGCCTTTTATTCAAGTGCCAACGACTTTATTATCGCAAGTGGATTCTTCCGTTGGTGGCAAAACTGGTGTGAATCATCCCTTAGGTAAAAATATGATTGGGGCGTTTTATCAGCCTCAAGCCGTGATCATTGATACAGAAACCTTATCAAGCTTGCCTCAGCGCGAGTTGTCAGCGGGCATGGCGGAAGTCATTAAGTATGGTTTGATTTGTGATAGGCCATTTTTTGATTGGTTGGAACAAGAAATGGCTCCGTTGATGGCATTGGACAACGATAAAATTAGCGATGCCATTTATCGCTCCTGTTTAGCGAAGGCCACCGTGGTGGCGCAAGACGAGAGAGAAGGTGGAATTCGTGCTATCTTAAACCTAGGTCATACGTTTGGTCACGCAATAGAAACGGAAATGGGCTATGGCAATTGGTTGCACGGTGAAGCGGTTGCGGCTGGTAGTATGTTAGCCATCGATCTTTCTTGGCGCATGGGCAACTTAACCGAACAGGACGTAAGTCGTTCTGTGGCGCTTTTTCAAGCGGCAAATTTACCTGTATTGCCGCCTATGAGTATGACGCTTGAGTGCTTCATTGCACGCATGGCATTGGATAAGAAAGTATTGGATGGTAGCCTACGCTTGGTATTGTTGAGCGCATTAGGGGAAGCGATAGTCACGTCTGACTTCCCAATGGAAGATTTCAATGCTTGTCTTTTGGATGCACTTGAAGCAAGTAAACAAGCGAATTTTGCTTAATCTTGTTGGGTATTTATTGTTGAAGGACGATTATGTCTAAGCCAGACTTTCAGTTTGATCTAGAGGATGCGCTTAATCAGCCGCCAAAAGCCACGCTGAGGGATCCCTTTGGCTCGAAAGATGCGTCTGTCTATTTTGCTTCCGAAGAAGGCAATCAGCAATTGGCCTTACTTGAGCATTTGAGTCGCTATAGTAGCTTGTTGTCTGTGGTTCAAGGACCGCAAGGTAGCGGCAAAAGTCGCTTTTTGATGGAATTTGCCCGACATCAAGATGACACCACTATCATTAGTCACGTGAAAGCCTCCATGCTCATGACCGCGGGGCAGCTATTGCAGGCCATATATTCGGGCTTTGCTGGCCATTTTACGCAACCCCCGAACGAAACAACATTCGGGCCTCTGTTAAAGTTTTCTCATGATTTGGATGTAAAAGGCCAAGCGGCATTAGTGTTAATTGATAATGCTCAAGAACTTAATACCGACGCGGTGAGTATGTTGCTTGATATGATGTCATTGGCAACGGAAAATCAGACGGTTCCTCATGTTGTGCTGTTTAGTGAGTATCCTCTGTCGCGTAACTTAGATGCTTTTCAGCGTTCTCGTTATGAGCAGTTGAGCCATTCCTTTACTCTGGCACCTTATTCTTTAGAGCAAACGCGATCCTATTTATTACATCGTGTTCGTGCGGTTGGAGGCGGAATCAATCTGCCTTTTAACGACAAGCAGATTAAGCAGATTCATCAAGAGTCTGGCGGCTATCCAGGTCGTATTAATCAGATAGCGCAAGCGATGATGGGCAATGGCAATAAAGCCATTAAATCGGGAATGAAATTTAACCTTGCGATGGGATTCCCATTGGCCCACATGGCATTGCTGTCCGTTGTGATGCTGGGGATTCTCGTTGCGGTGTTGTTTTCTGATAAGTCATCGACACCCAGTGCGACGGCAGACAGAACCACTAACGTGATTCCTTTGAGTCCGCGGCAAGGGCAATCCTCGGCTGAGACCATTGCTCGTATTGACGCCATGCAGCGTAAAATAGGTCAAGAAGGCGATGTCATTCTTCCGCCTATTCCCGAAGATACGTCACTGCCTCCGATTAGCATGTCGAATGATGCGTCAACGAATTCACCTTCTATGTTAGCGCCCGCATTACCTACGGCGCCAATCCGTGGCGAAGCTCCTCTGGTCACCGCTACCGCGGCACCTGTTCAGACTGCGCCTGTGCCGACGGCGCCTAAAACAGAGACGGTGAGTGTAAAGCCCACACCAGACCGTTTTGATAAAACCGAGTGGTGGTTATCGCAAAGTCCCAGCCGTTATACGTTACAGCTACTAGGAACGCATAATAAAGGCACTGTACAGGATTTTATCCGCGATCAGGGCGGTGTTGATGCTTTTGGCTACTTTAAGTCGAGACACAATGGTAGAGATTGGTATGTTGTGGTGTATGGCTCTTACCGCAATCGCAGTGAAGCCATAGCGGTTGCAGAATCTCTTCCGAAAGATATTCGTGACCTTAATCCTTGGGCACGCAGTGCTCGTGGAATTCAAGATGATATTAAGAAAGCCAAGTAGTATTAGCGATTTGTGTTTTTTTTATTGAGAATGCCGCATTTTCTTCTGATGACAGTACAGAAAACCTCATCAATCCCCCTTTTTGTGAGGCTTTTGTATAGTAACCCCCTTAATTTAGTAAAAATCACTGTAATTCTCTGAAAAACATCAATGAACAGTGGAATTTTCTGTTTGGAAAAACTCCAGCCATAGATAATTCTCTAAGTCCGCATTATTTGCCGCTAAACCCCCTATAAAAAACGCCAAAATAACATAAAGCAGGCTTGTGCTCGTTTGAGTAGTGCTCGGTGTCAGGGTAGTATGATCGTCCATTTGGGTGGTATTTTGGGTAGATGATAGTCATTCTCGAAGTGAGTGAGTTTATACTTGCGATTTTTAACCCAGCCATCTGATCGTCGAATTTATCTAATAATTATTTTTACGTTTTAACTGTGGGAGTTGGTGTATGAATGCAGGCCTTTATCGTCCTGGCGAGTTCAAAGACAACTGTGGCTTTGGCTTAATTGCGCATATGGAAGGCAATACAAGCCACGAATTGCTCAAGACCGCCATTGAGTCTTTGACATGTATGACACACCGTGGCGGCATTGCTGCCGATGGCAAAACGGGTGATGGTTGTGGTCTTCTTATTCAAAAGCCTGACCTATTTTTACGTGGTGAAGCCCACGCTTTATTCAATCACACCTTGTCTGATCTTTATGGTATCGGCATGGTGTTCCTTGACCAAGATGACGCGCTTGCTCGTGAGCAACGTGAAACCTTATCGAAAAAGCTTACCGATGAAGGTTTGAACGTCGTCGGTTGGCGTGAAGTGCCGATCGATGCGTCTTGTTTAGGTGTTATCGCGATGGATTGCTTGCCGCGTATCGAGCAAGTATTTGTTGATAGCAACCGTATGGATGCTCGTACTTTCGCAACCCGTTTGTTTGTGGCTCGTCGTCAAACAGAGATTGCTTTAGCGCAGTACGAAAACTTCTACATCTGTTCTTTGTCCGACAAAGTGTTGGCGTACAAGGGTTTGATGATGCCAGTGGATTTGCCTTTCTTTTATAAAGACTTAGGCAATGAAAAAATGCAAACCGCGATTTGTGTTTTCCACCAACGTTTCTCTACTAATACCTTGCCTAAGTGGCCATTGGCGCAACCTTTCCGTATGTTGGCGCACAACGGTGAAATCAATACTATTGAAGGTAACCGTAATTGGGCTTTGGCTCGTAGCAGCAAGCTACGTACGCCGCTGATCCCTGAATTACAAGATCTTCAACCTATTGTGAACTTAACCGGTTCTGACTCGTCTTCCATGGATAACATGTTGGAAGTCTTGGTGACTGGTGGCGTGGATATTTTCCGTGCGGCACGTTTGATCATTCCACCGGCGTGGCAGAACGTAGAAAACATGGATCCAGAGTTGCGTGCTTTTTATCAGTACAACTCCATGCACATGGATCCGTGGGACGGCCCAGCGGGCTTAGTAATGACCGATGGTCGTCACGCTATTTGTATGCTTGACCGTAACGGTTTGCGTCCTGCTCGTTGGGTCGTGACGAAAAACGGCTTTATTACACTGGCTTCTGAAGTGGGCACATATGGCTACAAATCAGAAGATGTTGTGTCGAAAGGCCGTGTAGGTCCTGGCCAAATGCTGGTGATCGATACACAAAATGGCAAAGTATTGCACACGGATGACATCGACAATCGTCTTAAGTCTATGCACCCATATAAAAAATGGTTGAAGCAGGAAGCCATTCGTATCGAATCTTTGTTGGAAGAATCGTCTCTTGAGTTCGTTCCTTTTACCAAAGAAGAAATGCTGACGTATCAGAAAATGTTCCAAGTCTCTTATGAAGAGCGTGAGCAAATTTTCCGTCCATTAGCAGAAAGCGGTCATGAAGCTGTTGGCTCTATGGGTGATGACACGCCAATGGCGGTGATGTCCAGTCAGACTCGTCCTGTGACAGATTACTTCCGTCAGAAGTTTGCCCAAGTGACGAACCCACCTATCGATCCGCTGCGCGAATCTGTGGTGATGTCGCTAGAAACGTGTATTGGTGTAGAGCGTAACCTGTTTGAAGAAACGCCAAAACACGCAAACCGTATTATCTTGTCTTCGCCTATCTTATCGGCTCGTAAATACAGTCGTTTATTGGCATTAGATGACCACCGTTTCCGTTTGGTTCGTTTAAACACCAATTACAATCCAGAAGAAGTGTCTCTTGAGCAAGCGATTAAAGACTTGCAATTGAAGGCGGCAGACGTGGTTCGTAATGGTGCTGTGATTGTGGTATTGACCGACCGTGAGATCGTGAAAGGCCATCTACCTATTCCTTCGCCTATGGCCGTTGGTGCGGTGCATCATTATTTGTCTAAGCAAGGTCTACGCTGTGATTCTAACATTATTGCCGACACAGGCTTTGCTCGTGACCCTCATCAATTTGCGGTGTTATTAGGCTTTGGTGCGACAGCAGTTTACCCATATCTTTCTTATCGTTTGATTAACGACATGATTGATAAAGGCGAAGTCTTGGGTGACCCCATTGCTTGTCACGTGAAATACCGTAAAGGCATTAACAAAGGTTTGATGAAGATTATCTCTAAAATGGGGATTTCTACCATTGCCTCTTACCGTGGCGCGCAGTTGTTTGAAGCCGTTGGTTTGGACACGAAAGTGGTCGATCTTTGTTTCAAAGGCGTTGCCAGCCGGATTAAAGGCGCTCGCTTTGAAGATTTCCAACAAGATCAACAAACGATTGCCAATAACGCTTGGAAATTGCGCAAACCGATTCAGCAAGGTGGTTATTTAAAATACGTACATGATGCGGAATACCATGCCTTTAACCCTGATGTGGTGCGTAACTTGCAAACAGCGGTGGGCAGTGGTCGTTTCGAGGACTTCACTAAATACACTGAGCTGGTGAATAATCGTCCTGCTTCTATGTTACGTGATTTGTTTGCGTTATCGGATAAAGCAAAAGCGATTCCATTAGACAGCGTTGAGTCCATCGAAGAGATTTTGCCTCGTTTTGATTCCGCGGGTATGTCTTTGGGTGCCTTGTCACCAGAAGCACATGAAGCACTCGCGCAAGCGATGAACGAATTGGGCTGTCGCTCTAACTCTGGTGAGGGTGGTGAAGACCCAGCTCGTCACGGTACGGAGCGTCGCTCTAAAATCAAGCAAATCGCCTCTGGTCGTTTTGGTGTGACACCAGAATATTTGGTCAACGCGGAAGTGCTACAGATTAAAGTGGCGCAAGGTGCGAAACCGGGTGAAGGTGGTCAGTTACCAGGCGGAAAAGTGAACGGCTTAATTGCTCGTCTACGTTATGCCGTACCGGGTGTGACCTTGATTTCACCACCGCCACATCACGATATTTATTCTATCGAGGATTTGGCTCAGCTGATTTTCGACTTGAAACAAGTGAATCCAGATGCGCTAATTTCTGTGAAATTGGTTTCTGAACCGGGTGTGGGTACGATTGCCGCTGGTGTCGCGAAAGCTTACGCGGATTTGATCACCATCTCTGGTTACGACGGTGGTACGGCGGCATCGCCCATTACCTCTATTCGTCATGCGGGCTCACCATGGGAACTAGGTTTAGCAGAAGCGCAACAAGCGCTTCGTTCTAACGACCTACGTGGCAAAATTCGCCTGCAAACAGACGGTGGTTTAAAAACCGGTCTGGATGTGGTGAAAGCGGCGATTCTAGGGGCAGAAAGCTTTGGTTTTGGTACCACGCCAATGGTGGCGATGGGCTGTAAATTCCTGCGTATCTGTCACTTGAACAACTGTGCGACGGGTGTGGCAACACAGGACCAAGGTTTGCGTGATGATCATTTTATCGGCACGGTCGATATGATTAAAAACTTCTTCCGCTTTATGGCTGAAGATACACGCTTATGGTTGGCGAAGCTGGGTGTGGCAAGTCTGCAAGACTTGATTGGTCGTACCGATCTGTTAACCATTTTACCTGGTGAAACCGATAAGCAACGCAATTTAGACCTATCACCTATTTTGAAAAACGATGCGATTCCAGCGGACAAAGCACAATATTGTGTGACGCCTTTTAACCCACCACACGATAAAGGCCTCTTGGCATTAAAAATGTGGGATACGGTGAAAGACGTGGTTGAAGAAAAAGAAGGCGGTGAGTTTTCTTTTGATGTTACTAACTGTGACCGTTCGATCGGCGCACGTTTGTCTGGTGAGATTGCTAAGCGTTATGGCAACCAAGGTATGTCTGATACGCCGATTACCTTGAAATTGACTGGTACAGCAGGTCAAAGTTTTGGGGTATGGAACGCGGGTGGTTTGCATATGTACCTAGAAGGTGATGCTAACGATTACGTGGGTAAAGGTATGACGGGCGGCAAGTTGGTGATTCGTTCTCCGAAAGGCTCGATTTTCAAATCGCAACATTCCGCCATTATTGGTAACACTTGTTTGTATGGCGCGACGGGCGGTAAATTGTTTGCAGCGGGTACGGCGGGTGAGCGTTTCGCTGTGCGTAACTCCGGTGCCTATACTGTTATTGAAGGCGCAGGCGATCACTGCTGTGAGTACATGACTGGCGGTATGGTCACGGTACTTGGCAATACAGGTTATAACTTTGGTGCGGGTATGACAGGCGGTTTTGCTTATGTACTCGATTTAGACCGTACCTTCGTGGATAAATACAACCACGAGTTGGTGGAAATTCACCGCATCGGTACGGAGTTGACGGAAGAATATCGTTCACACCTTCGCTCTGTGATCGAAGAATACGTCCGAGAAACTGACAGCGAATGGGGCCATGAGATCTTAGAAAACTTCTATGACTACATTGGTAAGTTCTGGCTAGTCAAACCAAAAGCCGCCAGTTTAGGCGCGCTGTTGGCAAACACTCGTCAACGTCCGGAATAAAACACGCTGTTGTGGCGCTTGGCTTGACGAATAAAACGTTGAGCCAAGCGCTGTGAATGAATCAGTCTGACCCATTTGAGAGAAGTGCCGCTTGTTATCAGGCGGCCAAGGAGATAGCAGCTTATGTCTGAGCGCTTGAACAACGTATTTCAATTCGTCGAAGTGGATCGTAAAGATCCTAAAAAGAAGCCTTTAATTACCCGTAAGGCGCAATTCGTCGAAATTTATAAACCCTTTGAAGAAGCCAGTGCGAAAGATCAAGCGCACCGTTGCTTGGAGTGTGGTAACCCTTACTGTGAATGGAAATGCCCCGTTCATAACTACATTCCAAACTGGCTCAAATTAGTCAGTGAAGGCAGTATTTTGGAAGCGGCGGAGTTGAGTCATCAAACCAACTCCTTACCCGAAGTCTGTGGTCGCGTTTGCCCACAAGATCGTCTTTGTGAAGGCGCTTGTACGCTTGGCGAAGGCGGTTTTGGTGCCGTCACCATCGGTTCAGTTGAAAAATACATTACAGACACGGCCTTTGCTTTGGGTTGGCGTCCAGATATGTCTAACGTGGTACCTGTAAACAAAACGGTTGCTATCGTTGGGGCAGGCCCTGCAGGTTTGGCTTGTGCGGACATTTTGGTACGTAATGGCATTAAGCCTGTGGTATTTGATAAATACCCAGAAATCGGTGGCCTGCTGACCTTTGGTATTCCAGAATTCAAACTGGAAAAGAGCGTCATGACGCGTCGTCGTGAAATTTTTGAAGAAATGGGCGTGGAGTTTGTGCTTGGAACGTCTGTTGGTGACGACGTGCCATTCGAACATGTGTTGGAAGAGTACGATGCTGTGTTCTTAGGCATGGGGACTTATAAATACATGAAAGGTGGGTTCCCAGGGGAAGATTTGCCGGGTGTTCACGATGCCTTGGATTACCTGATTTCTAACGTCAACCATTGTTTAGATTTTGAAGAAGACCCAGCCGATTACGTGAACCTAAAAGGCAAACAAGTCGTTGTCTTAGGTGGTGGTGACACGGCGATGGACTGTAACCGTACCGCCATTCGTCAAGGTGCGAAGAGCGTGACTTGTGCGTATCGTCGTGACCAAGAAAACATGCCCGGTTCTCGTAAAGAAGTGCAAAACGCCAAAGAAGAAGGTGTGCAGTTCCTTTTCAACCGTCAGCCAGTCGAAATTATTGGTAACGGCAAAGTGGAAGGCGTCAAGGTGGTGGAGACTCAAATGGGCGCGCCAGACGAAAATGGTCGTCGTACTGCTGAGATCATCGAAGGCAGCGAGCAGATCATTCCTGCCGATACGGTATTGATCGCCTTCGGCTTCCAAGCGAGCCCAGCGCCTTGGTTTGAAAAGTTCGGTATTGAAACCGATGCTCATGGTCGTGTTGTTGCGCCAAAAGACGGTAAATTTATGTTCCAGACGACCAACGAAAAAATCTTTGCTGGTGGTGACATGGTGCGTGGTTCCGACTTGGTGGTAACAGCAATCGACGAAGGTCGTAAGGCGGCTGAAGGAATTATGGATTTCCTCGACGTTTAAGCTTTTTGGGTGGCGTTGATAAAATCAGCCACTGATGACATCGAAGAGAACAAAACGCCAATCAGAGACATCTGGTTGGCGTTTTGTTTTGTTGGTTTGTCAGGAAAAAAGGATCTAAATTCCAATTGCCTGCGTATGAATAAAATCCATCCACAGCGACAGGCTCATTTATGTTTTCTTTTCTTAAGTCCGACCCGATTAAAAAACTCGATAAAGAATATGGCGAGCTGCTAGAAAAAGCCATGCAAGCTCAACGCGGCGGCGACATCAGACTCTATTCAGAGCTGACAGAGAAGGCCGAAGCAGTGAAAGTGAAGCTGGATGACATGAAAGCTAACAGTTAAAGCTTTCATTAATAATATTTGGCTATCTTAATCCCGAAGTTATATTAAAAAACCAATTTCCAAACCGTAACCTTTTAGGTTACGGTTTTGTGTATGATTAAAACTTTCAAACACAAAGGCCTTGAACGTTTTTACAAAACGGGAAGCACGGCAGGAATTCAAGCTAAGCACAAGAATCGCTTAAAGTTGATTCTTTCAAACCTTGATCAAGCTGAAAATATTGATGATATGGACCTTCCTGGTTTGAGACTTCATACGCTCTCTGGCAATCGGGATGGAATTTGGTCTGTCATGGTGAATGGCAACTGGCGAGTAACCTTTCGGTTTGATGGCCGAGATGCTGAAATTGTGAACTACGAGGATTATCACTAATGAGTATGCATAGCCCCGCTCATCCGGGCGAGATCTTAAAAGAGCTCATTATTGAGCCAATGGCGTTAACCATAACGGATGTTTCTGCACATCTTAATGTCAGCAGGAAAACCCTATCTAAGGTGTTAAATGGCAGAGGGGCGATTACCCCAGAAATGGCATTGCGACTCGAGCTGGCTTTCAAGAAGCCCTCTGCAGATCATTGGCTTAGGTTGCAAAATGCTTATGATTTGTGGGCTGTTAGAGAGCATAAGATTGCGTTGAATGTTCAGCCTTATGAACTGCAATATGCGTGAGCTAGCACTAGGTTTGCATAGCTAGATTCAATAAAAAACGCGGTGTCATCGGTATGACACCGCGTTTTTTGTTTGCCCAGCGAAGCTGGCAAACCCGTCAGGTTGAAAGAAACCTGTCTCACCCCGACTG
>NZ_QHJF01000042.1 GCF_003259225.1 Marinomonas arctica
GATGGGTCGCATGCACTGACATACACCTTAACCGATGCGGCGGGTAATGAAAGTGAAGCGAGTTCAGACTTGACCTTGACCATAGATACAGTCGCACCAGAGGCACCAAGTGCAGCGCCTGCGGGCTTCTTGGACGATGGCGGAAATCTAGTCAGTGGCACAGATGCCAAGGACAACACGCCGAGTCTTCTTGTGGGTAAGAACTTGACGGACACACCGACGTTGTACGTCGACGGCAACAAAGTAGCGGCCATCTATAACGCGGAAGCTGGTACGTTAACCCCAACGACGGCCTT
>NZ_QHJF01000043.1 GCF_003259225.1 Marinomonas arctica
AAAGTGAAGCGAGTTCAGCCTTAACCTTGAGCATTGATACAGTCGCACCAGTTTTGTCCTCTGACTTTACTGTCAAAGATGAAGTTGGCAATGTGCAAGGTAATTTAACATCGGGTAATACTACTGATGCGGACAGCGTAGTGTTATCAGGTAAAGCGGAAGTTGGTTCATCTGTTGTTATTTATAATGGCAACATTAAGGTGGGCGATGCGACCGTGGATGAAGAAGGAAACTGGACTTATACGGCGGAAGTGGTGAACAAAACCACCTACCAGTTCAATGCCAAAGAAACGGACAGTGCTGGTAATGAGAGTGAAGCAACGAACTCCTTCACGGTAACGGGCGATCAAGACGCGCCGACTAATACGCCTCAATCAAACAGCTTATCCCTAAGTGCAGATACAGGCAAAGCAGCTGACTTTATTACCAATGTTGCTTTGCAGACCATTAACGTGACTTTGGCTCAAACCTTAACCTCAGATGAATCCGTTTGGGGATCGGTAGATGACGGTGCGACTTGGGTACAAGTACCAAGTAGTGACGTTAATGGCACTATTGTGACATGGTCAACAACGTTAGCAAATGGTGAGAATACGATTCAGCTTGCCGTACGTGATGCTGCGGGTAACGTGGGTGCCATTTTAGAACAGGATTATATTTTAGATACCACTAAACCAAGTGATCCTACTTTTGGCCTCGCCAACGATACGGGCATGTCCGACAGTGATGGTATTACCAATGACGCCACTATTAATGTCACCTTGGCTGAAGATGCCGCGAGTTGGCAATACAGTCTGGACGGTGGTAGAACTTGGAAAACTGGAACGGATAGTAGTTTTGAGCTTGGCGCGAATGCTACCTACGCTGCAGGTAAGATTCTGGTTAAGCAAACGGACGCGGCGGGTAACACCTCGGACGTAAGCAGTAATGTCGCAGCGATTACCACGGATACGACTGTGCCGACTGCTGAGCTGCTGTTGGTTGGCAAGTTGGATGGTGTCAGTGATACTTCTAAAAATGACATTTTTCCACAAGTCACCGCAGTGGGCGGTGAGGGGGCTTATGTTGTCACCTGGTATGGTAAGGACAGTGATGGTGATGACAGTATTTTTGTGCAGCGATTTAATGCCAATGGCAAACCTAGTGGTGAAAAGGTGCAGCTAGAAGCGCTGGACAATACTACTGGGTCTGATTTGGAGCCAAAAATCAGCGCAGTCGGCAGTGAGGGTGCTTATGTTGTCACCTGGTATGGTTACGATAGCAACGTTGACTACAGTATTTTTGTGCAGTTGTTTAATGTTGATGGTACGCCCAATGGTGACACAGTTCAGCTAGAAGCACTGGGTAATACGACTGGGTCTGATATACATCCACAAATTGCAGCAGTGGGCAGTGACGGGGCTTATGTTGTCACTTGGAATGGTCAGGACAGCAACGGTGATTACAATATTTATGTGCAGTTGTTTGATGCTCATGGTAACACCATTGGTTCCATGACCCAGTTAGATGGCGCTAGCGATGCCTCTAAAGATGATGGTAGTCCGCAAATCGCATCGGTGGGTGAAGGTGCTTATGTCGTCACTTGGTATGGTGAGGACAATGATGGCGATTACAGTATTTTTGTGCAGTTGTTTAATGTTGATGGTACGCCCAATGGTGACACAGTTCAGCTAGAAGCACTGGGTAATACGACTGGGTCCGATGCGGATCCACAAGTCACCGCGGTAGGTAGTGAGGGGGCTTATGTAGTCACTTGGTCCGGTGAGGACAGTGATGGTGATGACAGTATTTTTGTACAGCGATTTAATGCCAATGGCACACTTAATGGCAACACTGTGCAGCTAGAAGCACTGGGTAATACGACGGGGTCTGATATATTTCCACAAATCACTGCGGTGGGTAGTGAGGGGGCTTATGTTGTCACTTGGTCTGGTGAGGACAGTGATGATGACAGTATTTTCGTGCAGTTGTTTAATGCCAATGGCACACCTAATGGCAACACTGTGCAGCTAGAGGCACCAGGCAATGCAGGTGGTTCTGATAAGGATTCACAAGTCATCGCGGTGGGTAATGGCGGTGCTTATGTTGTTACTTGGTATGGTCGGGACAGTGATAATGATGACAGTATTTTTGTACAGCGGTTTAATGCTGATGGCACACCCAATGGCGATACGGTGCAGCTAGAAGCGCTGGGCAATACGACAGGGTCCGATAGATTTCCACAAATTACCGCGGTAGGTAGCGACGGTGCTTTTGTGGTCACTTGGCAGGGCGCCAATGATGTGAGTGGTGATAGTATTTTTGTGCAGTTGTTTAATGCTGATGGTACGGTAGCGACGAACAATATCATTAATGACAGCAAATCCGTCACGGTGCAAAGCAGTGAAGTGGGCATGGCGTATTTGGTGTTAGCGACTGAGGCCGGAAATATTAACAGTCTAAGTGATATTGAAGCCTTGGCGGATAACCAATACAACCGTGTTGAGATCACCTCAGCCAACAGTAACACAGTGTTGGAGGCAACCGGGTTAGTGGACGGTACCTATGTCGTGTATACCGCCGATGCGGCGGGTAACTTAAGTGCGAAATCGGATAATACTATTACTGTTGACAGTACCGTAAGTGCTGTCACCTTTGTACTTGCTGGTGATACAGGAACATCTAACACTGATGGTATTACCAGTGATGCCACCGTTAATGTCACCTTGGCTGACGATGTTGCTAGCTGGCAATACAGCATTGATGGCGGTGTAAACTGGACAGCAGGAAGGGGAAGCAGTTTTGAGCTAGCGGTAGATAGCACCTACTCGGTAGGTCAGATTCAAGTCAGGCAAACGGATGCAGCAGGTAATACCTCGGACGTACGCAGTAACGACAGCGCCATTACGGTTGACACAACTGCCTCAGCACCTCCCTTTGCTCTCGCCAATGACACGGGTATATCTGACAGCGATGGCATTACCAATGACGCCACTATCAATGTCACCTTGGCTGAAGATGCCGTGAGTTGGGAATACAGCATAGATGGCGGTGAAAATTGGACGACAGGAACGGGCAGCAGTTTTGAGCTTGGTGCAAATGCCACCTACGATGCAGAGCAGATTCAGGTTAGGCAAACGGATAAGGCCGGTAATACCTCGAATGTAAGCAGTAATGAAAACTCGATTACTGTCGACACTACCGCCTTATTGGCACCAAGCTTTGCCCTTGCCAGCGATACAGGTTCCTCCGCCAGTGATGACATCACTAATGATGCCACCATTAATGTCACCTTGGCAGAAGATGCTGCTAGTTGGGAGTACAGCATAGATGGCGGTTTAAGCTGGACGACAGGCTCAGGTAGCAGTTTTGAGCTTGGTGCGAATGCCAGCTACGCTGAAGGTCGGATTCAGATTAGACAAACAGATACGGCGGGCAATACCTCGGCTGCCAGCAGCAATGTCAGTGCAATTACAACGGATACCACAATAAGTGCCGTTGCCTTTGCTCTCGTTAGCGATTCGGGTATATCCAATGATGGTATTACCAATGACGCCACCGTTAATGTCATCTTGGCTGAGGATGTTGCGAGCTGGGAATACAGTGTCGATAAGGGCGCGAGTTGGACAAGAGGAACGGGCGACAGTTTTGAACTTGGTGCGAATGCCACCTACGCGATAGGCGATATTCAGGTTAGGCAAACGGATGCAGCAGGTAATACCTCGGACATACGCAGTAACGACAGGGCGATTACGGTCGACACCACCGCGCCAGCAGTAGCGGCGGAGAATGCCGTCACTTGGAGTGAAGATGGAAAGAGTGTCACGCTCAAGTTCAGCGAAGCGGTGGACGTGAGCACGTTAACAATAGACAAGTTTACCCTAGCCGCAGGCAAGTCATTCGGAGACGGTGCAACGGTCAGTGCTAGCGACGATGACAACGATGGCTTCGCCGACACTTTCACTATTTCACTAGGGACGGGCGAGGATGCGACTGCGGCGTCTGGCGATACGGTTGCCATAGATAAGAGCAATGTGATCGATGTCGCGGGAAATACCGCCGGAGAAGACGTAACTATGGTGGATGAGGTGTCGCCAACAATTGTCGTATTCAATTTAACAACGGGTAAGTCGAGTAGTGTTGATGGTGGTCGAGTGTTTGAGGAGAGTGTCTCGTATACTATTTATATTGTAGTCGACAGTGATGATGATGATGTATCACTTGATGATGGTTACAGCTGGGCTGGCGGCGCAAACTTAGGCGTAGATGATGAAATAGTTTTGGTTGGGAATGACGCCAACGTAGCTGTTATGCAATCAGGGCGCTCCGTACAGAAGACAATCGATCATTCCGGTGTCATTTATTTCAGTAATTCTCGTTCAGAACATGCGGCATACATTGCGAAGTCAGGAACGTTAAAGAGATTCACTACTACCAGTAGTGGTTTTAGTGTCGATCTTTGGGTGGGCGCATGGAAGTCGAACCCCAATGGCGACGAGGGTAATTTCGCAGACCGTTACAAGAATGCTTTACCCTCGTCGGTATCCCAAGCGGTTACATGGGCGACGCCGTCGTAGTCGCTTGCTGATAAAGCTGGCGATGTGTCGCTGTGGTTTTTGTGGTCGGGATAGCCCGACCACAAAAATGGGTTGTTTGTCGGTTGGCCTTTAGGCCAACAAGGTATTTGAATTTTCCATGATAGAAGATATTTCTGCATTGCGCCGCTGTGTCGAGCGTCAATCTTTTGATGAGTTAAAAACCGCTTGTTTGGCCTTGTTAGACAAAGACGCTGACCATAGGGCGGCTCGGGTGTTGTTGGCCTTGGCATATGCCCGCTTGGGGGAAGGTGAGGCGTTGGACGAGAGCATGGCGTTGGTCGAAGCTCACTTTGCCCAGTATGATTTAGACACATTGTGCGATTTGGCGGCGGTGTACATGGCTTGCCATCAAATAGACAAGGCGCGCGTACTGTTAGACAAACTGCTGGCCGATGCCCCAGAGCATGATCTGGCACTGGCGCGTTTGGCCTGGTGCTGTATGACACAGGGGGATGCCGAGCAGGCGCTGGCTTTGTTCGAGCGTGCTGTGCGTTTGGCGCCGTGGCGCATGACGGTGCATTTGAATCGTTTGCAATTGCGTTTATCCCTGCTTAATGACACCGCAATCGATGAACTGATCGCGCAGGCGTTTGCTTGTTTGCAGGCTCAGCGAGACGAATGGTCCGACACTGTGTTCGACGGCTACGAAACGCGGCTGTACCGTTTGCAATTACAATGGTGGGTGAGTCGTGCGCAATACGCCGCTGCAGAGCAGTGGCTAACCTCGCTAAAAGATTCCGCAGACGATCAGCCTGGTTTTGATGAAGACAAGGCGGTTTTTTGGGGTAAGTCGTACGCGACTTTGTTGGCCGAGCATGACCAGCATGGCATCGCTGAATCCTACTTAAAGGATCTACTGCAGGCTTTTCCTGATAATGTGACGCTGCTTTTGGCCTTGTCGGAGTTGGCTCAGGTGCAGGGCTTGACTATTCCAGCGATGGCGTATATTCGTCGCGCGATTGCGCAAGATAAAGACAACAGTGCGTTGTGGGTGAATTTGTCCAGCGCCTGTTTGCATTCATTAGCGACTCAGGCGCGCCATGCGGCAGAAAAAGCCGTGGCATTGGCCGACGCCATGGTAGTGGGCGCGGAACACAGCGTGGAAAAGGTCGAGTTGTGTCGACTGCAAGCGAAAAATGCGTTGGCCATGGTGGAATCGGATGCACTGGCGTTCGATAAAGCGGAGGCGTTGTTTCGTGACGTATTGGCCGAGCGGCCGTATTTTGTGCCGGCCCTGTCAGGCTTAGGTCATCAGCTGATGCAGCAAGGTCAGATCGATGAGGCGGTTGCGTTATTTGAAAAAATCAAAGAGATCGACCCAACCAAGGGCTACAGCGCCCTGATCAATGCGCGACGTTTTCCTGACGATGTGGACACATTGGAGAAGCTGGAAAAAGCCGCTAAGTTGCCAAGCATGGAAGGCTCTATGCGCTCCAGTTTGTTATTTCAACTCGCCGCCGCATGGGAAAAACGCAAAGACTACCACAAAGCGTTTGCCATGGCTGAACAGGCAAACACGGCCAGTTTGCGTTTTTTGAAGTACGACCCAAAAGATCACCGTAACCGCTGTGCGCGTATGCGTTATGCGTTTTCGGCTTCTTTGTATGAACACAGGGCGGACT
The DNA here is from genome assembly GCF_003259225.1 of Marinomonas arctica. Classification (GTDB taxonomy): domain Bacteria; phylum Pseudomonadota; class Gammaproteobacteria; order Pseudomonadales; family Marinomonadaceae; genus Marinomonas; species Marinomonas arctica. The sequence goes on from NZ_QHJF01000043.1 coordinate 6,200, forward strand.
GCGGTGTGGCGTCGACTTTGCCCGTGTTTGTTTTAGGGATGCCGCGTTCAGGCACTACTTTGGTGGAACAGATTATCGCAGGGCACAGTGACATTTTTGGCGCGGGTGAACTGGGGGTGATTCCTAACGTGATACAGGGGTTGAATCGTTGGGAGCGCCATGTGGGTTCGGGACGTCAGTTTCCTGATTGCATTGACGATGTTGATGCGTATGTTTGCCAAGGTATTGCCAATAATGTTCTGAAAGAGCTGCAAGCGTATGCGCCTGAGGCCAAGCATATTGTTGATAAATTGCCGCATAATTTTGAAAACATCGGCTTGATTAAGTTTCTTTTCCCTAATGCTCGTATCATTTCGGTGCGTCGCGATCCTCGCGATATTGCCCTATCAAATTACTTTACCGATTACCAAGCCAAGCATGGTGGCATGGGCTTTGCCTATGACATGACCCATATTGGTGAGCAGTTGGCGGACCATAATTTGCTGATGCATCATTGGAATCAGGTATTTCCCAATCAGATTCTCGAAATACATTACGAAGATGTGGTGGAAAATTTGGAAGGTTCAGCCCGCAAAATGTTGGATTACATTGGCGTGGAATGGCAGCCCGAGGTATTGAAATTTAATGAGTTAGAGCGCTCGGTCAAAACGGCCAGTGTCTGGCAGGTGCGTCAGCCTTTGTATAAAACGTCTAAGGCGAAATGGATGAATTATCAAGATAAGTTAGCGCCTTTGATTAGGGGCACAAACGCGAAGATTGAGTTTGATCCTATTGAGATGTTGACCTTGCCAGTGCCTGGATTTCTGACCACGGGAGTGGCGCATTTTCATAAAGGTGAGTTGGATGAAGCGGAAACTTGTTTCAAAAAAATGCTGCACCACAACCCGAGTCATGCTGCTTGTCAGTATATGACAGGCTTGGTGTATTTTAGGAAAAACCACATGGAAGAAGGTATCAAGCTGGTTGAATCCGCATTGGAAGCCTTGCCATGGCAAAAAGAGTGGCGTGACAATTTAATTAAGGCCTACGAGCGTACCGGGCAGACGGACAAGGCAGCGGCGTTAACTCAGAAAGGCACTGGGGAAAGGTCGGCACTGGCGACAGCGTCTGTGCCAGCGTCGCATCATCTTGCCGATGGCGTGGAAGACGAGGAGCTATTTCCTTTGGTTGGGTCTGAGCAATATATTTAATTTCGTCGATCTTGTAGGTCGTGCTTTAGCGCGTCAAGGGTTTTGGTTTGGTGTTATCGGGCTATTGACGGCCTAAAGGCCGACCTACAGGTTATTTAATTTTTAAAGGCTTTTGTATGCGTGCGTTATTGGCTCCTTTGTGGGCTCGGTCAGATTTGAATGTGTATATGGTGCTGAGCAGTTTGGTGATCCATATTTTGGGCTTAACCTCGACGGTGTTTGTTATGTTGGTTTACGGCCGTTATTTGTCTCACGGTGTGGACAGTACTTTATATACCTTGACCACGGGCGCATTGGTGGGCATTGGCGTGGAAATGTTTCTGCGTCGTGCGCGCTTTAAAATTGCGTCTTCGTTGTGTGCGGTGGAGTCGCGCAAGTTGTCCGAAAAGGTCAGCCATACCTTGTTGAATGCCCGCAGTGGTGCGTTGCAGTCGCACTTGAATTCGGCAGCGGATGGTGGCACGACGACGTGGTTAGAGAGAATCGGTCAGGCGGTTAGCCCGCAGCCCGTGTTGGCCTTGTTGGACATGCCTTTTGCGTTATTGTTGCTGGCGGTGTTGTTTGCCTTGTCTTGGCAGTTGGCCCTGTGTGTGCTGTTGGTTGTGGTGGTGTTGTTAGTGATGTTGGGCGTGAGCGCACATCGCATGAAGTCTATTACTTCGGATCATCAAACCAATCAGAGTAAATACAATGTGTTGTTGAAAAATGCCGAGCTGACGGAAGCGGTGCGCATTAATAACGCCCAAGATTGGTTGTCACAGCGCTTGGTGAATGGCAGCGGTGAGAGTCGATTGTCGCGACATCATTTGCAGTTGCAACAAGAAAAAATGCAAAGTCAGGTGCGCAATGCGACGGTGTTTATGTCGGTGATTGTGATCTCTGTGGGGGCGGCCTTGTCGGTTCATGGGGAATTGAACTTTGGCGTGTTAATTGGTGCAAATATTCTGTCGGCGCGTTTGATTATGTTGATTAGTCAGCCGATTCAGCAAATGCCGATGTGGTTAAACGCGGTGCGTGACTTTGGTTGTGTCAATGACTTTCTTGCTTTGCCGGAAGAAACGCAAAAAGGCACAAAGTTACCAAGTTTTAAAGGCAAAGTCAGTGTTAAACAGCTGATGTTTGCTTATCCAAATTCGCCTTTGATGGTGTATGAAAATTTGAATTTTGAGTTGGACGCCGGGGAAACTTTAACGGTAACAGGCAGCAACGGGAAGGGAAAAACCACCTTGGCGCGTTTGTTAACCGGTTTGGTGCAGCCCTTGCGCGGCAGTATCGCCATCGATGGGGTAGAGCTGCGCCAAGTGAATGCTCATTGGTGGCGAGAGCAACTTGTGTATTTGCCACAAGATCCTGATCTGTTGCCTGGTACGTTGCGGGACAATATGACCTTAATGGATGCGTCGTTGCAAGATGCGCAACTGACTGAGGTGATTGGCAAAGTAGGTCTTGGCGATTGGTTGAATCAGCATCCTGATGGTTTGGACATGGAGATCCAAATGCGTGGTCGTAATTTGGCCTTGGGGATTCGTCGTCGTATTGCTTTTGCGCGTGCATTGCTTTCTCAGGGCCAGTTGGTGGTGATTGATGAACCACTAGAAGGTTTGGATAAAGCGGGCATTACCATGATGCAAAAAGTATTGGCCGAGTTGGCAAAAGAGAAACGTACCTTGATTATTATTTCGCAGTTTATGCAGCCGTTAAAAGCGGGCGCTAAGTTTATTAATTTAGACGAAAGTCATGTAATGCAAGTGGCGACGGTGCGTCCAAGCCCTGCTCCTGGCGTTGAGAAGGAGTGGTTTGCATGAGCCAAGACAGCAAGCAGGCGTATGAATCAATAGAGCAAGTGAGTAAGTCACAACGCGGTTTATTGATTATTTTGATTGCAGGTTTTATTGCATTTCTAGTCTGGTCGGCGGTGAGTCCGTTGGATGTGGTGAGTATGGCCAATGGTTCGGTAGAGCCAGTGAATAAAGTGCAAACGATTCAGCATTTAGAAGGCGGTATCGTGCGCAAAATTTTGGTGCAAGAAGGTCAACATGTGGTGAAAGGGGAAGCCTTGGTGGAACTGGAAACAACAAGCAGTGGCTCTTCTTACGGCGAAATGTTGTCGCGAGTGAATTCTCTCACAGCTGATAAAGTACGCTTGCAAGCGGAAGTACAAGGCGCAGATAAGCTGGTATTTGATGAAGCATTTGCGCAGGCGAACCCACAATTGGTAACGCGTAGCGAGGCCTTGTTTTATGCCCGTCGTGATCAATTACTCAGTGCTTTGCAAGCTCAGCAAGAGGAGATGAATGTTCGTCAGCAAACTATAAAAGAGATAGCCACACGTATCCAATTTAGTGAAGAGCGTTTGAAGCTGGTGAAGGAGCAAAATGCGATTGAGAAGGAACTGCTCAGTAATGCTCTGAGCAATCGTTATGACCATTTAAACAGTTTGAAAGAACTGAATCAGTTAGAAAGTGATATCGCGGAAGGTAAGGCCAGTTTGGCAAAGTCTAAGGCGTCTTTTGCGCAAGCGCAGAGCAATTTAAAGTCCATTCAGGACAAATACAATGAAGAAGTGAACGCGTCTTTGTCTGATACTCGCTCTCAGTTAGATGAAGGAATGCAGCGTCTTAAAAAATTCAAAGATAGCTTAGAAAGAACCGTATTGCGTGCGCCGATGGATGGCATTATTAAAAATCGTTATGTGGTGACCGAAGGCGGCGTGGTGGCGCCGGGTGGTACGGTGATCGATATGGTACCGGGCAAAGATGGATTGGTGGTGGAAGCGAAGTTACCGCCTCAGGATGTTGGTCATATTCAACAAGGTCAAGAGGCCTTTATTCAGTTGGCTTCTGGCGAGGCTAGCCATTATGGTCGTTTGACGGGGACGGTTGCCTCCATCAGTCCGGATACCATTACCACAGAAGAAGGCGAGGTGTATTACACTGTTCGTCTGATTCTTGATCAGGACTTTTTTCTAAAAGGTTCCAATCGTTATAAATTGTCTCCTGGGGTGTTGGTCACCGCGGGTATTGTGACGGGACAGCGCAGTGTATTGGAATACATTTTGTCACCGTTTGTGCAATCTTTGCCCTTTGCTTTGTCTGAACGTTAAGGAAGACTGTATGGATAAGAATCTTCTTCGACAAGAAGTGAGCGTTTCGACGGTCGAGCGAGCTTTGCAAAAACATCAATCTCCACACGTTATATGGTTTACGGGCTTAAGTGGTGCTGGCAAATCCACTCTCGCCAATGCCCTTGAAGTGGCGTTGTTTGCTCGCGGCCACCACTCCTTTTTGCTTGATGGTGATAACCTTAGGCATGGCTTGAATCAAGACCTCGGTTTTTCAGATACAGATCGAAGCGAGAATATTCGCCGAGTGGGTGAAGTGGCAAAGCTCTTTACTCAGGCAGGTCTTATTGTGATTACTGCCTTTATTTCTCCTTTTAAAGAAGAACGTGAATGGGTAAAAAACCTTGTTGGTCCATCCCAATTTACTGAAATTTATTTGAGCACTTCTCTTTCTGTATGTGAAAAAAGAGATGTTAAGGGGCTGTATCACAAAGCCCGAATGGGGGATTTGACCCAGTTTACGGGCATTGACTCACCTTATGACATTCCAGACAACGCCGATATTGATATTGATACCGCCGCTGTTTCTGTGGAAGAAAGTGTTGCTATCATTTTACAATATTTGCGTAGACATGATTTATTGGCTTTTGCTTAAAGACTTTCTATGTCAAAGGTAACTGGATAAAGGAGTCAGATTCCTTAAACACAAAGGTTGGCTGATTAAATTAACGTTAGTCTGTATTTTTAAGGGATCTGTCTCTTTGGCTACTTTGTGTTGAAGCCATTAGGGTTGCTAATAAAATACAACCACCACCAATCATTTGAATGGTATTTAAGGATTCTCCTAGCCAAACAAAGGCAAAGAAAGCACCAAATGCGGGTTCAGATCCAGTGAGTAGAGCGACTCGTGATGGGGTGGTGTGTTTCACGCCAAAGTTTTGCGCAAATAAGGCGAAGACAGTGCAGAAGAGTGCGAGATAGAAGGCCGCTAGCCAAAAAGCTATGTTGGTTGGAAAGAGTTGCTCTATCGAATTGCCGTTGCTTAAAAAAATCACTAAAGCACCAAGGGTAACCACATTGGCCTGAATGCTTGTGGTACTGAGTGCTGAGAGTGTTTTTCCTTTCAATAGCGTTTTTGTTGTGACGACCATGCAAGCACGTAAAAACGCAGCGAGTAAAATACAGTAATCTCCCTTATTGAGCTCTAGAGAACGAATGTCAAAAGTGTTTGAGCTTGTGTTGTGTGTGGTCAGTAAAAAGACGCCGAACAATGATAATAGAGCAAACAAGATGATATGAGCACGGGGCAATTTTCGCTCTGTTATGGCTTCTACAAATGGTGTAATGAGTATGCATAGGCTGATTAAAAATGCGGCTTTTGATGCTGTGGTGTGAAAGACGCCATAGATTTCCGCTAGGAAAATACACAATAAAATCCCCCCTGTCGGTATGGCGTATTTCCAGTCTTTTGCTAATCCTGCCCGCCATTCTTTTATGAAAATAGGAGCCAGTAGCATTGAGGTTAAAGCAAACCGAATGACGATAAAAGCAAGCACACCAGTGTAGAGCAAGGCTTCTTTGGTGATGCCATAACTGGTCCCCCAAAAGAAAGCGGTTAATAAAAGTGATAATTCCGCCATGGGGAGTTTTGATAAGATGAATGGCGTGTTGAATGTTTTTGATAGCATGTTTTTCTCGATAATACAGGTGAGTGATGTGAGAAAGCATGCTAACTTGTGTTTATGTGAAAGATAATTGGCTCAATAATCAAAAGACTTATGACTCATGGACACAAATAAACTGATTGCCTTGTTGCCTGATATGGCAGCGTTTGTTGCTGTGGTTGAAACGGGCAGTTTTACTAAAGCCGCGCTGAAACTTGGTGTGACACCCTCTGGTGTGAGTCGACAGGTATCTCGAATGGAAACAGCTCTATCGGCCGTGTTGATAGAACGTACCACACGACAACAAACCATTACATTGGTGGGTAGAGCGGTGTATGAGCAGTGTCGTCAAATGTTAGACAGTGCAAAAGAAGCCGTTGTCGCCTCTGAAAATAATGCTAACGAGGCGTCCGGCCGTTTGCGTGTCGCAGCGCCAGATTCATTGGCAAGGGAAGTGTTAGAGCCCTTACTAATGGAGTTTATGACTTTATATCCAGCGATTTCGTTACAGGTTAAGGTGACGGATTTGCGCGTTGACCCAGCGTATCAGAATCTGGATTTGGTGTTTTATGTCGCCGAAAAGCCGCATGAGCATTTGGTATGTAAAACGCTGGGTAGAGTTCGCTCTATCCTTTGTGCAAGCTCACGATATTTGGCAGAGTACGGCATACCAGACTCGCCAAGGGACTTAGTAGATCACCTGTGTTTACCGCTTGGTTTGTTTGATAGTGATAATATTTGGTCGTTTACGCAAGGCACACACAAAGTCGTGGTGACAGTGGATGGGCGTTATATCAATAACGATGCCGAAATGCGATTAAAGGGGGTAAAGCAAGGCTTCGGCATTGCGCCTTTTCCGGATTTTGTTGTCCGAGAATCGTTAGAAAAAGGCGAAGTCGTTCAGGTGCTTGCAGATTGGCGGTTGAACAGCGATTTTCAAGGAGGCATTCACATGCAGTTTCCTGCGATGCGATTCATGCCCAATAAACTTCGAGTGTTTATCGATTTTATGGAAAAACGCTGGGCAGATTCCGTTTAAGACTGCCCATATTGTAAGATTTCTTCGTCTCTCAAGGTCAGTACTTCATAACCTGTCGAGGTGACCAAAATAGTATGTTCCCACTGCGCAGATAATTTCTTATCAGCGGTTACCACTGTCCAGCCGTCTTTTTTCGTTTTGGTTTTGGCTTTGCCTTGGTTGATCATGGGTTCAATGGTGAAGGTCATGCCTTCTTCCAATGTCATGCCTGTTCCTGCTTTACCGTAATGCAATATTTGCGGCTCTTCGTGCATTTCGCGGCCAATGCCATGACCACAATATTCTTTGACCACCGAATAGCCTTTGCTTTCTGCTAAGGTTTGAATCGCGGCGCCGATATCGCCCAAAGTTGCGCCAGGTTTTACTTTTTTGATTCCTGCCCACATCGCCTCATAGGTGGTTTTGACTAGGCGTTTGGCAATAGGGTTGGCGTCGCTCATGACATACATTTTGCTGGAATCGGCGATAAAGCCGTTCTTTTCTAGGGTGATGTCTAGATTGACGATGTCTTTTGCTTTGAGCCTTTGGTTGTCGCTTGGAACACCGTGACAAACGACTTCATTGATTGACGAGTTAAGCACAAATTCATAGCCGTATTGACCTAGACTCGCCGGTCTGGCACTGAGTTCATGCCGAATAAAGTCTTCAACTCTGTTGTTAATTTCTAAGGTTGAAACGCCTTCTTTGACAAAATCATCGAGCATATGAAATACGTGGGCTAATAACTTGCCAGACTCACGCATGAAGTCGATTTCAGCTGGGGTTTTGATCTGTACTTGCATGTTATTTGACCGCTTTCAATGGTGTTTCTGTGTTGGCATTAGCCAGTTCATTGGCGATCAATTCAGAAAAGGTGAGGGTTGGGTTAAGCTCGGCTAAGCGTCCCATTTTTATCCAAAATTCGGCTTGCGCATTGATAGAGCGAGACATGACATGGCAGCTTTTGCGGATGTCGTCGTGAAGTTCGTCGGAGATTTTAATAATGCCCATGAGATATGATCCATATATAGTGTGTATATGGATCATATATTCAGGGGTATGGCTTTTCAAGTGCTATTTATGGATTCGCTTTTAGTGGAACAAGTCTTTTATCAGCTTGATGCCTTGGTCTTGGCCGCCATTGTTATACGCATCTAATAACGCAGAACCCAAGATGGCAATATCGGCTTTGCCGGTTAGCTGTTCTATCTGTTCACGGTGACGTAAGCCAAACCCTACGCCCATCGGAGCGCTAGCATGAGTTTTAATTTCTGCTAGATAATCGTCCAGTACGTTCACCTTGCTCTTGCCTTCATGGACAGAGTGCCCGGTCACGCCAGACCGTGCAACACAATACAGGAAGCCACTTGCTTGGCCTGCCAGCATGGCTAAACGATCTTTTGGTGTCGCAGGCGTTACCAGCCAAACGGGATCGATACCGTTGGCTTTACAAGCTGCTTGATAGGTTGCTGCTTGTTCAATTGGCAGATCCGGTAGGATTAAGCCTAGAATATTTTCCTCTGCTGCGCGTTTGGCGAGCTTGTCTAAACCAAAGCGATACATGGGGTTTAGGTAGCTCATCAACACAATGCGGCTGTCAGGGAAGTTCTTTGCTAGCTTACCAAGCTGAGACAAGCAGGTTTCAACGTCTAACTTTTGCTCTAGTGCTTTATGACAAGCGGCAACAATACTTGGGCCGTCGGCAACGGGATCGGAAAAAGGAAATTGCACTTCGATGAAATCGACGCCTTCCTGCATTAATCTTTCCATCCAGCTCAAGCTTTCTTCAACACTCGGGTAACCGTAAACCACATGCGTCATCGACAAAATAGGTTTTTGTTGGCGTTTCTGATGAATAAAATCCGCTAACTGGCTCATGCGTTTTGCTCCTTATGGTCAGCGTGGTTAGTTGGGTAAGAAGCAAGATAATCGGTCAAAAACTGCGGGAAGGTTTCGTCTTGCACCGCTTTTGCTACGTTAAAGATGTCTTTGTCGCCGCGACCTGAAAGGTTGATGACAATCTTTGAGTCTTTTGGCAAGTTCGGTGCGTCTTTAAAGGCACCCGCTAATGCATGGGACGATTCTAGCGCAGGAATGATGCCTTCTTTTTTCAGTAGAAGAGTGCAAGCGGCAATCACGTCATCGTCCATGGCGTAGGTCATCTTGATGCGACCGATTTCCGCCAAATGGGCAATGATAGGGGAGACGCCAACGTAATCCAAACCGGCTGCAATAGAGTGTGTTTCTTGCAGCTGTCCAGCGTCATCTTGCAAAAACATGGTCGCAAAGCCTTGCGCGATACCAGGCTGTCCAAGATTGTGAGATAAGCGAATGGAATGCTCGCCAAGCTCCAAGCCTTTGCCGCCCGCTTCGACGCCGACCATTTCCACGTCTTTGTCATCGAGGAAAGGCAGGAATAAACCACACGCATTCGAACCACCACCAACGCAAGCGTATAGACGATCTGGGAATTGACCAAATTGTGCGACACTTTGTTCGCGAACTTCGTTGCCAATGACAGATTGAAAGTACGCCACCATTTCAGGGAAGGGCGCGCAACCACAGGAGGTGCCAATTAGGTAATGGCTTTCTTCATGACTAGAAGACCAGTCACGTAGCGCTTCATCTAATGCATCCCGTAGGGTTTGTGCGCCAGTAGTGACGGGCACCACGGTTGCGCCAAGTTGTTTCATCCAGAAAACGTTTGGATACTGACGCTCAATGTCTTTTGCGCCCATGTAAATCGTACATTCAAGGCCCAAGCGTGCCGCGACAAGGGCAGTAGCGATACCATGCTGACCCGCGCCTGTTTCGGCAATCACACGTTTTTTACCCATACGCTTAACCAACAAACCTTGGCCAATCACGTTGTTCATCTTATGCGCGCCACTGTGGTTTAAATCTTCACGCTTAAGGTAAATTTGTGCGCCGCCAAAGTGTTCAGTCAGATTCGCGCAAAACGTCAATGGCGTAGGGCGGCCAGAAAACTGCTGCCATTGTTTATTAAGCTCAGCGAGAAACTCTGGATCGTTTTTGGCTTCTTCGAACGCATGTAGAATTTGCTGTTGGCTCGAATAAAGGATTTCAGGAATATAGCTACCGCCGTATTGCCCGTAGAAACCGTTCTCGCTTTGCATGACTTGCTCCTAAATCTCTATTTATTTAACTATACCGTTTAGTTAATTTAATCGAGTTTTTAGTAAGCGTCAAGGGGGGTGAAAAAACATTCCCTCCCCTTGTGTCTTTGAAGGGGAGAGCTAGGGAGAGGTTAAAAGGTTTTTATTTCGGTTTGTTGCGACAAAATCATTCAATCACACAGGGACAGAAGCGTTATCTCACCTTAATTTGTTACCGACTATTTTTTTCGGTATGGTTGATATCTATTTTTTAAAGGTGTTTGGCATCACCTTTGCTGAAAGAATAAATGAACATAATTGGCTATTTTATTGTCCGCACACAAACAAGCATCAAGCATGGAGGCTAGTGTATGAATACCTCATCTGATTTAGTGTCACCACTCACCGAAGAAGTTGTTGCACTTATTTATGACGCCAAGCAACGGTCGGCGGTGGCGGTTAATAGTGAGATTTCTTTGCTTTACTGGCATATCGGTCAACGTATTCGTCAAGAGGTGTTGGGCGGTGAACGTGCTGATTATGGCAAACAAGTCATTGTTAGTTTAGCTAGATCGCTTACCCAGCAATTTGGCAGGGGATGGAGTAAGGCTCAGCTTAGCTATTGTGTAAAGTTTGCTGAAGTATTTCCTGATATTGAGATTGTCCACGCACTGCGTGAACAATTGAGTTGGACACATATTAAAACACTTATTTATGTAGACGAGCCTATAAAGCGAGATTTTTATACCACAATGGCGATTCAAGAGCGCTGGTCAACACGGACGCTGGATGAGCGTATTGGTGCATTATTATTTGAACGCACCGTGATTTCTAAAAAGCCAGATGAGACTATAGTCGCTGAGTTAACCCAGCTCAGAGCATCAGGTCAATATAACAAGGATATTTTGCTCAAAGATCCTTATGTTTTAGACTTTTTGGAACTAAATGACCGTTATCTAGAAAAAGACCTTGAAGATGCTATTTTGCGTGATATTGAGCAGTTTTTGCTGGAATTAGGTGCTGGTTTTAGTTTTGTTGCACGGCAAAAGCGTATTCAAATTGATAATGATGATTTTTATTTAGATTTATTGTTTTACAACCGTAAATTAAAAAGGTTGGTAGTAATAGACCTTAAGTTAGAGAAGTTCAAGCATAGCCATAAAAGCCAAATGGAGCTGTATCTAAGTTGGCTGAAAAAATATGAAACGGAGGAAGGCGAAAAGCCGCCGCTTGGTATCATTTTGTGTTCCAGTAAAAAACAAGAGCAAATCGAGTTGCTGGAAATGGAAGGAGGTGATATTCACGTCGCTGAATATTTAACTCAGCTTATAAATGTGGAGCGACTTGAACAGCGCTTACAGCAGTCAATCAGCAGTGCCAAACAACGGTTTGTTCAGCAGAATATTGATAGTGATTAATGTGTTTGTTTTGTCCCAAGCTAGCCTTTACTTTATTCGAATCATTGCTAAAGGAATCTGACTCCTTTAGTTCCGTAGAAACTGTTCTCGCTTTGCATGACTTGTTCCTAAAATTGCTATTACTTTCTATTAAATAAACTATACCGGTTAGTTTATTTAATGCGATCATCAATGTTCGCCAAGTGCTGTCGAGCTTCTTTTTTATGTATAATCTCGTAGGTTCAATGTTACTTAGGGACAGAAGCGCTATCCCACTCTAATTTGTTATTAGTTGTTTTGAATATGGCTATGGTGCTATTGCTGGAGGTGTATTAATAGTGAAATTCAGTGGTTATAGAGCTGAAGATCAACATCTAGAGCTGAAGCGTCAACTCAACGATAAGCTCGAAAAAGAGGTTGTTGCCTTTTTGAACAGTCGTGATGGCGGTGTCATGATTATCGGTGTTGCCGATGATGGTGAGTTGGTTGGTGTTGATGATGTTGATTTGCAGCAATTAAAAATCAAAGATCGGCTAAAACAAAATATAGCTCCGTCAACGATGGGTCTTTTTGATGTGGTTTTATTGCAAGAGCAAGGCAAAGCTTTTGTTAAGGTGATTGTAGCTAGCGGCAGCGAAAAGCCCTATTACCTCGGTAAAATGGGGATGTCATCAAAAGGCTGTTTTATTCGTGTGGGCAGCGCTAGTGAGCCAATGCCCAGCGATATGATAGAAGACCTGTTTTCCAAACGAGTACGTAACTCTATTGGAAATATAGCCTCACGTTATCAAGACCTCAGTTTTGAACAGCTTAAAATCTATTACCATGAGCATTCCTATTCGTTGAACGAGCAGTTTGCGAAAAACCTAGAGCTCACGACCAAAGGTGGCGAATATAATTACGCTGCCTACTTACTTGCCGATAGAAATGGTTGTTCCATCAAGGTGGGTAAGTATCGAGGTACTGATCGTGTTGACCTGATTGAAAATGAAGAATATGGCTATTGTTGCTTGGTGAAAGCCACCAAAGCTGTATTGGATAAACTCAATATTGAAAATCGAACCTTTACTAAAATTACTGCCAAAGAGCGGCTAGAGCAAAAAATGTTAGAGCCTGTTGCTTTGCGTGAAGCTGTCATTAATGCCATTGTGCATAATGATTTTAGCCGAGAAGTTCCACCTAAATTTGAGCTCTTCTCAGATCGTCTAGAGATCACTTCGGTTGGCTCCATTCCTGCAGGTTTTACACAAGAAGAGTTTTTTATGGGTTACTCTGTGCCGCAGAATAAAGAGCTGATGCGTATATTTCGGGATTTAGATATTGTTGAGCAAATGGGATCGGGCATTAATCGTATATTGAAATCCTACCCACACAGTATCTACCATTTCAGCCCCAACTTCATTCGAGTCATTATGCCTTTTTCTGAGGGTTTTATTGAATCTCAATCAAGCACCGCGCAAGCTACCGCGCAAGCTACCGCGCAAGCTACCGCGCAAGCTATGTCTATAGAGGCTCAAGTGCTTATTTTTTGTCAGACTCCGAGAACTCGAGCTGAAATTCAAGATTTTCTAGGCCTAAAACATAGAGAACATTTTAGAAAAACGATTTTAAACCCAATGATAGAAGCAGGAAAATTACGACTAACTCTTCCTGACAAACCGACTAGCCCAAAGCAAAAGTTTTATGCAGAGGATCAGCAATAAAGAGGCTGAAGAATAAAGGGACTCGATCCCTTTCGTTATTTTAATCAGAGGACGTTATGGCAAGAGGAAGACCCAGTAAAAAAGCCCATATAGTGACCGTGGCATCAAGCTTGTTTACTGAGCAGGGTTATCAAAGTACCAGTATTGACCAAGTGGTATTGGCTGCCGCGGTGTCAAAACCGACGGTCTACAGTAATTTTCCAACCAAGCTTGTGTTGTGGGAAACCGTATTGATGTCACTCACCGAGCAAGCGCAAGTCAAAATGCAGGCACGTTTAGAAAAGTTGCAGACGAAAAAAGACGCGACTCTGATTTCTGGGTGGATTGTATTATGGGAGCTATGGATCAATAAACCAGAGCACCTTGCCGTGTATCGTATTTTACTGGGCGAGCAACATAAAATGGCAGCCTCTACCTTTGCTTTGTTTGCTGAATTTGAAGCGGTATTAGAGTCTACATTGCAAGCATGGATTGCTCAGTATTCTCTTTCGACGATGAATTTTTTTGCATTAAAAGCGGTGAGTAGAGAAGCGTTATTGATGCCCGCATTAATGAATCAGGTAATGATGAATAAGATGGACTTGGTGCGTCAGCTTGATGGTTTGATGAAAGGTGGTTCATTTCTTGGTAGTTAAGTGTTCGGCTTTACTTAGATGGACGTTTTGATAAAACAGCACTATTGGATGTGCGATATGGCTTTGCATGAGTCTTGGTTATATGGACTTATGTTTGCAATATATTGTGGAGAGCTTTTGTGAAAAAATACGATCCTGTGATGAATAAGTTTTTGTCTTTTTTAGCCAATGACATGCAACAACATCCAGAAAATCTACAGCAATTGACAATAAGTATGCGCAATACAGTTCAAAGCCTAATTGAAAATGTTGAGCTAGATTTGGATGCGCCGTTGTCTGATGAGGATGAATAAATTTGTCTTTATATTCGAGCAATCATCATTCTACCATCGTTAATGGCAGGACACTCTATGCACACCCTTTTTTCGCTTATTCTCAAAGACAAAGTGGAGGAATTAAAGCTGCAAGATCCTACAGGTTATGTAAAGAAAAACGCGGTTAAGCGATTGGCCGTCATTCACAAGCTGGCACTTGAAATAATTCCTCAAGACCCAACCAGTTCAGATTATCATCAAGGCAAGACATTAGGCGATAATCATAAACATTGTTTACGCTTAGGTGAATGATGAAAAAATAAAAGAGCTTATGGTAGTAATCAGGCTGACTACATGGAGGCTGTCGTTAGACTACTACGCTAGATCTCGCAGGTCAGATTGGCCGAGGAACTAGGCGCTTATCTGTAAAAATAGAGACAGTTAAAGATATACCAAAACGACACATCACGCTGCGCTAATGCCCTGCAAAAGCCGATATCATAGCCACTAAATCCCCCTTGTTTTTTTGTATCGCATAGAGATACAATCTGTTTTATGATTATAGGATTTCGACACAAAGGGCTTGAGGCTTTTTATAAAAAAGGCACGACAAAAGGCATTCAAACGGCGCATGCTGCAAAGCTTCGTCGTATCTTAGCTTTATTGGATGTGGCAACTAGTACAGATGACCTAAACCTTCCTTCATTCAAGTTGCATCCATTAAAAGGTGGTTTGAAAGGACATTGGTCAATTTACGTCAATGGTAACTGGAGAATAACGTTCCGTTTTATTGGTGTAGATGTTGAATTAGTTAATTATTTAGATTATCACTAGAGGAGTCAAAACCATGATGATCAATCCACCGCATCCGGGAGAGCTGTTGCGTGAAGACGTAATTAACGAACTTGGTCTGTCTGTGACAGAAACAGCCCATCGATTAGGGATGTCTCGTGTGGCCTTGTCTCGTGTCTTAAATGGACGGGCATCAATCAGCCCAGATCTTGCCATTCGACTTGAAATAGCAGGTGTTAGTACAGCTAAAGCTTGGTTAGCTATGCAAATAAATTACGACCTCGCTCAAGCAAGACAACACACTCAGCCACACATACAGCCTTTACATTATCAGTAGGTCGTTCCCATTGTTTAGGTCAATAAAACCAATCTCTCGTCGTGCTAAAGGCACGACAAAAGATACGGTTTGTCGGCCTAAAGGCATGACAAAACACTTCCCTAATTAAACCGCTGCGCTTTGTTCTTCAATGACTTCTTCTACACGTCCTTTTTCTGCCCAGTACATGAGGCATATTGCTAGTGACCCCATAATCACAAAGCCGCCAGAGATTGGCATTAGGGTGTTGTTGTACATTTGGCCTATGACAGTGCCGATACTCATAGACATAATGGACGAGACTGAGCCGATGACCGCCGATGCAATGCCTGCCACATGCCCCATTGGTTCCATGGCCAGTGAGTTAACGTTACCGAATAACAAGCCAAAGCAGAAAAACAACACGGATGCGTAGACCAAGAACATCCATAAGCTGATGGTGACGAAAGCATGCATGGAAAAGAAAATAATTGAGGCAATAACGACAACGCAAATGGCGCGGAAGGCGATGTATTTCGCGCCGTGCTTTTCAACAATGCGTGAGTTAATCAATGAAGAAAACCCAAGCACCAGTGCCAACACGCCAAAGTAAAAGGCAAATAGGTTACCCGTTTCAAATTGCACTTGGAAAATTTGCTGTGATGAATTCAAATAGCCAATAAAGCTACCGAAAAACAATCCCATGCAAACGGTGTAGCTCGCAGTAATTCGATTTGTTACTACCTCTTTAAAGCCTTCGTAGAAACCGGTTCTTGTAAAAGGGATGCGGTTGGATTTGGGTAAGGTCTCTTTTAAACGAAACGCAATCCAAACCATTAGGCACACGGCGTAAACCAGATACAGTTCGAAAATACCACGCCAGTCATCGACAAACATAATGGCTTGTCCAAGTGTGGGGGCAATGGCAGGAACCAAAACGAAAATCATCATCACCAATGACATGATACGAGCCATTTGCGCGCCGTGGTACAAGTCACGAACCAAAGAAATGGCGGATATATATGGGCCTGCTACGCCTAAGCCTTGGATAAAGCGACCTAACATGAGCACTTCTAAACTGTCGGCTTGATAACAGACCACGGTGCCGACTAGATACAAAGCAAAGCCGCTGAAGAGAATAGGGCGTCGACCTAAGGCATCCGACAGTGGTCCGCAAATTAATTGTCCCATCGCCAAACCTAAGAACAGCATGCTAATGAGCAACTGCGGTTGGTTTGCCGTCACCGCGCCGAGCTCATTGCCGATAATGCCTAAAGCGGGCAGCAAAGCATCAATAGAGATGGCCGTGATAGACATTAACAAGGCAACTAGAAGGGTAAACTCCTTCGATCCCATGCCGGATGAAGAGGTATCGTTATGAGCATTTTCCATATGGTGTTCCTAAGAAAACATGACATTGTTGAAGTGGTGGCTAAACACACTCTTCAAATAATAGTCGAGCATTATACTCAGGCTTTGTGATAGCGAGTTTTCTGTTGTGTGCACAAAATGAGGAAATGTGCACTTTCCCAAGGGAGGGGCAAAATAGACGCGTTTTGATAAAAGTTCCGACATGCCTTTGTATTGCTTAAAGCCATCTTTTAAAGCCGTTCTTTAGAAGCTATATCGTGTAGTTTTGACTTTTTGCATTGCCACAGAGGGCTTATATCCACAACGTCCATAGTGTCTGCGGCGGGGTTATTTAATTGAATAATCCCGCGCTTACATTCTTGCACGGGTGTCTCAGGTGACAGGGCTGCTGAGGTTGAGTGTGGTTTTTAATGGAGACTGTTGCGAAGTGTAACGTTGTGCTTATTTTTTGCATCCTTTATATCATCTTTAGGTATGTTTGATCTAGAATAACTTATATAGGTCGCAAATCTTTGAAAAGTATTTGGCTTTTCAATTTTAAGGTCAAAGGTTAAGGGTATGAATGTTGTTTTTACTATTTTTTTAATTCGGTATTTTCAAATTTGTCGAACCTTTTTATTTCATATGTATTTAACATGCTTCTGGAGTCGCTATGTTGTCTAGTGTGTTTTGTGTTCGTGCAACATTAGTTGTATTGATGGCTGCAGCTGTTTCAGGCTGTGCCAATTTTGCTTCTCAGTCGTCCGGTGCGACGTTGGATTGCGACGATCGTTATACTCGTTGTGCTGTGCTTTCTGAGCAACAGAATAAAGCGGAAGCGACTGTTCAAAATGAAGAGGCTCCCAAGGTGGCTTCCCCTTTAATTATCGTGCCTCCAACAATTGCACCCATCCTGTTTGGTTTTGACCAAGCCAAGGCGACGCATCTTGAATTTGATGACGCGGTGGCTTTTTTGATTATGTATCCTGAATCTCGCCTTACCTTGCATGGTTATACTGATCCAATAGGGCGAGAGGCTTACAATCAAGCACTGTCTTATCAACGTGCGGCGTATGTTCGCGAACGTTTATTAATGCTAGGGGTATCGGCTGCGCAAATAAGCGTCAAAGCACATGGGGAAAGTGGTTTAGTGGTGAAAGAAATACCAAATACTCAAGTCGTCTCTAAGGAGGATTTGGTGAAGCAATATGCCGCAAATCGTCGCGTTGAGTTTGAATTTAGTCTGCCAAACACAATGGCATCATCTAACTGATTTTAAATACATTATTCTAAGGAGAAATCATGGCTGTTCATCCTGTGTTTACTAAGACCATGTTTGCTAAAACAGCAGTGGCCATTCTTGTTGCGACGGTAGTAGCAGGTTGTTCGGTCTCTCCCTCGCGCTTGAGTGACAATGATGTCATGGCGAATGCGGTTGAGAACCAAACCCTGTTAGCAGAGGATTTTGCCCCGGTGACTCAGGCGATTGACCTCAATGAAGCCTTCGCTCGTACTATTAAACATAACCGTGATGCACGTTTAAAGGCGTTTGAAGCGGTAGTGTCACAGGGACAGTTGGCAGTAGACCAGTTTGATATGTTGCCTGATTTGGCGGCTCGAGCGGGTTACGCCTATCGCAATAATTATGCGGCGTCGGCGTCAGTGAGTTTTATCGGTGATGAGCCTGCGGCGTTAGGGTCGAACCCAAGTTACTCTGTTTCCTCAGACAAAAGTACCTTTACTGGCAGTGTGGGAGCCACATGGGATGTGCTGGATTTTGGTTTGTCGTATTTTAGAGCCAAGCAACAGGCCGACCGTTTCCTGATTTCTAAAGAGCGGGAGCGCAAAGTAGTGCAGACCATTATGCAGCAGACGCGTAATGCCTATTACCGTGCCGTGTCATCTGAGCGTTTGCTGGCTAAAATTGACCCATTGATTATCCAGTCTCGTGCCGCGTTAGCGGACTCGGCTCGCATTGAACAAATGCGCGCCCAGTCGCCAATGGAAGCGTTAACCTACCAAAGAGCGTTATTAGAATCGCTTCGCACCTTGCAGGACTTGCGCAAAGATTTAATGCCAGCTAAGGCGGAATTAGCGACGTTAATGGGGCTTAATCCAGCGGAAAGCTTTGAATTGGCCGATGTTGGTACACCGGATTTCCAAGTGCCTGAATTGGATTTGGATATCAACACGATGGAGCGCACGGCTTTGGTTCGCCGTCCTGAGTTGATTGAAGCTCAATATCAAGAACGTATCACTAAGGAAGAAGTGAATTCCGCCTTTTTGACCTTGTTTCCAAGCCTGAGCTTGAGTGCGGGTCTAAACTACGACGGTTCGGATTACTTAAGAAACAATGATTGGGCGAGTGCCGGTGTTGGCGTAAACTGGAATTTAATGAACGTCTTCCGTTATGGAAAAATTGATCAGCTTAATAACTTAAAAATGGCCGCGACAAAGCAGCAAGCGTTAGCCGTTTCTATGGCGGTCATATCTCAGGTGCATATTGCCAATATTGAATACGCAGAAGCACAGAACTCCTATGACTTGGCGATTAACTATCTAGACGTGGCGAATCGTATTCAAGACCAAATTCAGTCAAGTCGTGCCGCCCAAAATGTCGGTGAATTGACAGTGATTAGCGAACAAGTGAATGCCTTGTTGGCGGAGTTGCGCCGTGATGTGGCCTATGCCGATTTGCAGAATAGCTTTGGTAAAATTTTAGTGTCTATGGGCTTAGACCCTTTACCAAACGGGTTTGGCGGCATGAAATTAGAAGAGCTTGCGAAGGCGTTTGATTCTATGTTTGGTCGTTGGTCGCAAGGTGATATAGACGCCGTGAGTGAAGAACAAATGCAAGCCGCATATTTAGCAAAACAAGCGGCCGAGAAAGAGGAGTAAGTCATGTTTGGTAAGGTGGGCCTCGCTGCAGTGGCCATGCTGTTAGCGAATCCGCTGATGGCAGAGACGCTCAATGCCCGAGGTCTGCTTGTGGCAACACACAGTGCGACGTTATCCAGTGAATTAGCGGCCTTAGTGGTGGGCTTGCCTAAAAAAATGGGTGAATCTTTTAAACAAGGTGAAACATTGGTGGCGTTAGACTGTCGTTTGTTTGATGCCCAACAAGACAAAGTCTCTGCTGAGGTCAAAGTCGCACAAATTCGTTTGGAAAACACCAAACAACTGAATCAGTTACGCTCAATCGGTACCCTTGAGGTGGCGATTGCTGAGTCGGAATTGCAAAAGGTGATGGCTGAGCAACGGATTGCGCAGCTTAATGTGGAGCGTTGTAATATTAAAGCCCCATTTGATGGTGTTGTTGAGCAGGTTGATATTCATCGTTTTGAGGTCGTGCAGCAACAGCAAGCCCTGCTTAAAGTGGTGGGACGCGCCCAGTTGGAAGCCGACATTATCGTGCCAGCTGAATGGATGGCGTGGTTAAAAGTAGGCAAAAAACTGCAGTTACAGGCTGAAGAAACACAGCATACCTTACAGGCGTTTGTTAGCCATATTGGCCCTAGTGTGGATCCAACCAGTCAAACGGTGCAGATACGAGCGACGATAAACAGTGTGCCATCCAGTATTTTACCTGGCATGAGTGTGTTGGCTATTTTTTGATGATGTGTTTTATAAACAGGGAAAAAGGAGAGTTGATCATGAAAAAAACGTTACTATCTGTTGCCTTACTAGGCTCGGCGTTTTTTGGCCAAACGGCTTATGCTTGTTCTGCTGATGAACCTTATATCGGCAGTGTCTGTACCATGGCAATTAATTATTGCCCAGATGGCTACCTCGAAGCGAATGGTAAGACACTGACGATAAGCAGTAATCAGGCTCTGTATGCGTTGATTGGTACGACTTATGGCGGCTCTCAAGCTGGTGGTACTTTTCAGTTGCCAGATCTTCGTAGCAGAGTGGTTGTTGGCCGAGGTCAAAGTCCAGGATTATCTGCTTATCAACTTGGCACAAAGGCTGGTTCGGAGACCTATACACTCAATCAGACGCAAATGCCTATACATAATCATACAGCGGTATTCACGCCAAATGGTGGTAGTTCAGGTGGCGGAACGGCATCGGGCACGGTCACTTTGCCAGTAACGGGTTCTGCTAAAATTGCATCATCATCCCCAGCGTCTACTGTAACACCTTCGGATAACGCGGTGTTGGGCGTTACAAATGGTCCAGCATCTAAAATTTATGCCGCTTCAGGCACGACAAATGACTTAACAATAGGGCCTGTTGGTGCGGTAACTGGAACCGCGACTGGACCTGTGACATTAAATATAACAGGAGGTGCTGGTAGTGGTGGGGCGGTGGCTATTGGTGCAACCGGAGGAAGTCAGCCATTCCCTATATTAGGGCCTAGAATCGCATTGACCTATTGCATTGCAGTGCAGGGGATATTTCCAGTAAATCCTAATTAATCGTTGTTTAAAGCGACTTTTTTCATTGGAAGAGAGTCGCTTTTGGCCATTTAGATCGAATTTTTGGCCATTTAGATCGAACAAATAGACAGAATACATTTCAGCAGCCAACGCTTTGTCGGAGCTGAAACATTTACCCTTAGAGGTTTTGGTCATGAAAAAGCATAATTCCAAGCAGTCAGTTAAGAGCGCATCAATGAAAAGCAAACCAGAAAATACGAGACAAGCACGTAAGCCGCTTATTTCTGCGCTAGAACCTCGACTGTTATTGGATGGTGCCGCGGTCGCTACGGCGGTGGATGTATTGACCGATTCTCAATTTCATGATGCCTTTCAAACAGATGCAAGTCAGCAAGATACAGATACCTCTGTGGTGATGGCTCCCACTGAAGTGAGAGCCGCTGATCCCACCTTGAATAATGGCAAAAAAGAAGTCGTCTTTATTGAAGACAACGTGGCGGATTACCAGACCCTAATAGACGGTATTGGCGCTGGAGTTGAAGTGGTATTGCTTGATTCTACCCAAGATGGCCTCGCGCAGATGGCACTATGGGCGCAGAGTAACAGTGACTACGATGCGATTCACATCATCAGCCATGGTGCCGAAGGGCAGGTTAACCTAGGGGGCTTTAGTTTAGATAATATTACCGTCAATACCCGTTCTGCTGATTTAGCCCAACTGGGTGCGGCATTAAATGAAGACGGTGATTTGCTGCTTTACGGTTGTGGAGTCGCCAGCGGAGAAGGGCAAGAATTTATTACTGCTTTAGCACAAGCCACCCAAGCGGACGTGGCGGCGTCGGACGACTTGACTGGCGCGGCTGTATTAGGCGGGGATTGGATACTGGAAAAACGATCTGGTGTTATTGAAACAACGGATCTGAGTGTTGGGCTGGCTGATAATTATGCGTACACCCTAGAAACTGTTTCATTTACTAGTGCAGATGCGAATTATACTGCTGATACAGTGACCAAAACAGTTGAAAGCAAGCAATTTACCTTTAGTACTAGTAATACATCAACACTTGGATTTGATGGTGGTGGTTTGTATGGTCTTGTTGGACCTAACAGTGAAACGCAAATAACTATAGACGTTGAGACGGGCTATTCCTTTGATTTGACTGGTGTTACTGAATTAGGTGGGTCTAGCACAGTTATGGTATCTTACACCAATGCAGATGGCTCCACAGGGGGGGCAACTGCATTTGATTCTGCTTTTCCGCTGAATGATGTTAAGCAAGTCGTTTTAACATCAACCGATTATGCCACTTTTAATGATTTTTTGATTAGCGATGTCAAAGCGATTCCTGTCAACAACGCCCCCACCATCACTGGCGCACCTGCAGATATTACCGTCATCGAAGACACCGCTTCCAATGTAGATTTGTCTGGCGTTGCCTTTGCTGACAGCGATGGGGATAATCTTACGGTCACCCTGACCGCATCGGCCGGAACACTGACTGCTTCTTCTGGTGGTAGTGTGACAGTGAGTAACTCCGGTACGGGAACGTTGACACTTTCTGGCTCCGCCGCCGATATTAATAGCTATTTAGATACGACCTCAAATGTCCAATATACAGGTGCGAGCAACGCCAGTGGCGACAATGCGGCGACCTTAACGATTAAGGCGAATGACGGCAAGACGGACTCTAGTATTTCTACCGTCAATATTGATATTACGGCGGTTAACGATGCGCCGACGGCTGTATCACCGACGACTGGCACCGTAAGCACCTTTGACAGTGCAAACGCTGTGGTTGCCACTGTCGGTGCTACCGATGTCGATGACAGTACGTTGAAGTACAGTATTCAATCTATTACCTTGGACAGTGCCTCTCAGGCCAATGACGGTTCATTGTTTAACTTTGCCACTGCTGCGAATACCTTAACGGCAACCAATGCACTGCGAGCTACCACGCCTTCTGGCTTGACGGCAGGCACCTATATTGTGACCGTTGTCGCAACGGATGAAGCAGAGCTTTCTACAACTCAAGAGATAACCATTACGGTGACAGACACCTTGATGGTGACCACAGCCAACGACACCTCAGAAAATTCTGACGACGCTTATAATGGTACTGGCTACGCCGCTGAGTTGGCGGATGGCGGTGGTTTGTCGTTGCGTGAAGCGCTAGGTTTGGCCGAGGCTGGTGGTAAGACCATTGCCTTTGATACCAGCTTGAATGGTGCTGACATTTCGTTAGATTCAAATATTACGGTGGCAGATGGCACTGTTTTCCAACTCGCCGACGGCACCAGCTTCACCATCAGCGGTAGTGATTTGTACCTAGATGGTGCGCTTACTATCGACAGCGGCGTTGGCACTACCCTGACCTTGTCTGCCAACTTGACCGATGAGGACGACGGTGTCTCAACACTGAATAAGACCGGTACCGGCACACTGGTGCTAAGCGGTACCAACAATACTGAGGTAAAAGGTCTCGACATTATTAGTGTAACCGCTGGCACACTGCAGATTAGTGCCGATGCTAACCTTGGTACAGGTGACGTTATCCTGAGTGGCGGTGCCATTTTTGACACATTAAATAATGTACTGACTGCAGAGAACGCTGTAGATAACATTTTTTCGATTGAAATCGGCGGTGCCACTTTCAACCAGACTGGCAGCGGGCATCTGGAGCTTTCCGACACAGTTGGCGGTAGTGGGCTATTGACTAAGGCGGGTGCCGGTAGCATGACCTTCTCAGCCATCAACGAAGGGTTCCACGGTGGTGTGCAAATCAACAACGGTACGGTCAATGCGGCGTCAGAAGACGAGAGCCTTGGCTATGCAGGAACGGTTACACTGAACGGTGGCACATTGGTTATCAGTAATGACGAAAGCTTTACTAATGAAATTGCTGTTAACGCAGATGCAACGATTTCTAATAGTACGAATGTCACTCTGAATAAGGTGATTTCTGGCTCAGGAGCGTTAACCAAAGCCGGTGCGGGTACGATGACCTGGTCAGGCATTAATACTCATAGTGGCGACCTGATCGTTTCAGCAGGCGCACTGGCGGTTTCAGGCGGCAGCTCTATTGGCGATGACAGTGCGGTAACCGTCAACAGTGGTGCGACTTTGAGTCTGATAGGTGGTAACGAGACCATAGGCTCCTTGGCGGGATCGGGTGCAGTCGCGCTGACCTATGGGTTAACAGTGGGCAATGCCATCAGCACGGAGTTCTCCGGTACCATCTCTTCTACGAATGCCAGTGGTATAACCAAAGTTGGTACGGGCAAGCTGACTTTAAGTGGTGAAAATAACTACACTGGAACAACGACAGTCTCGGCCGGTACTTTGTCCATTTCCAGAGATAGTAACCTAGGTAGCGGTCAATTAATCCTCAATGGCGGCATCTTAAACTTAAATGCATTTAGCAGCACTCTGGATAATGCCATTGTTCTGGGAGCGTCTGTCGGAACAGTAAGTGTTACCAATGGCGGTACGGCGGTGATATCCGGTGTGATTAGTGGTGATGGCAACCTTAGTAAAATCGGTGGTGTAAATCTCACCTTGTCTGGCAACAACACGTATACAGGCACGACTTCAATTTCTGGTGCTAATGGTTTGAGTATTACCGGTGATAGCAATCTAGGCAGCGGTCAGGTGATTCTGCAAACGGCAGACACTGTACTCACGATTACAGGTGCTACCACGATTGATAATGAAATACTCTTCAATCAGAACGCCACTATTTCAGCCGCTAATGCCGTTGCCCTCAATGGCGTCATCACTGGCACCGGTGCGTTGACGAAATCGGGTGCAGGCGTACTGACCTTATCTGGTAATAATGCCGATTATTCCGGTGATATTTTCCTTAGTCAGGGTGTGATTATTGCCGCACACAATAATGCTTTGGGTAACACCGCTGGTTCGACTACGGTTTCCAGTGGTAGCACTTTGCGTGTTGGTAACGGCTTAACATTGGCAGAAAACCTTACTATTAGCGGTGTCGGTATCGATTCTTCTTATGGTGCTTTAAAAATCAATGAAGGGACGGGTTCAGCGACAGTGACCGGTGATATTACTCTGGCCGCTGATAGTCTGATCGGTGCCTTTAACACAGGTGATAGTCTGACGTTGAGTGGTGTCATTAGCGGTGATTTTGACTTAACCAAAGTAGGTAGCGGAACACTGACATTATCAGGAAGCAATACCCATACTGGTGCCGTGACGGTTTCTGGAGGAACGTTAGCTTTATTAGGTGGCAGCTCTATTGGTGATGATAGCGCTGTGACAGTGAATAGTGGCACTACGTTAAGTTTGACTGGTGGTAATGAAACCATTGGGTCATTGTCTGGATCGGGTGCGGTTGCGCTGACCTATGGACTAACAGTGGGGAATGCCATCAATACCGCTTTCACTGGTGTGATTTCTTCAACGAACACCAGCGGTATCACTAAAGTCGGTTCAGGAACACTGGCCTTATCAGGAGCAAATACCTACACTGGCGCGACTACCGTCTCTGCAGGTAAGCTCTTATTGCAAAATGGTTCAGCTATTGCAGATAGCAGTGCGGTGACTATCAGTAGCGGTGCAGAATTAGAGCTGCGCGATAGCGAGACTGTAGGCAGTCTGGCTGGTGCAGGTAGCCTGACGTTGAATGGCGGCAGCCTGACCACCGGTGGCAATAATAGCGATACCACATTCTCTGGTGTGATCGAGGATGGTGGCAATGGTGGCGGGTTAACAAAGACAGGTTCAGGCGACTTTACCCTGTCGGGTAGCAATAGCTACGCAGGGGACACTGCAGTCTTTGGCGGGTCATTGTCAGTCAGTTCCGATTCGAATTTGGGTGCAGGTGTTTTGACGCTAAATGGCGGAACCCTGAACTTGATTGCAGATGGTGTTCATATTGATAACGCTATCTCAGTATTTTCCAACAATGGGCAGATCAATGTTGGCGCAAGTTTGACGGCAACTTTGTCGGGTGTGGTGTCAGGCAGTGGTTCATTGACGAAAGTCGGTGATGGTACTTTGGCGTTAAGCGGAACTCAGACTGGCACGGGTGAGATGAGCATTATTGCAGGCACTCTGTCGGTTGCGGGCGATGCTAACCTGCTGGCTGGTGCATTGACGCTTAATGGCGGTAATCTGAGCGTTACCGGTGCTACCACTATAGATAATGCAATAGATTTATCCTCTGCAGGCAGTATCACCAACCTTGACGCAGTTAGCCTGTCGGGCATCATCTCCGGTGTGGGCGACTTGACGAAGTTGGGGGTTGGCACTCTGACCCTGTCGGGTACACAAACCGGGACCGGTGCTATGACGGTGTCTGCTGGTACGCTGGCGGTTTCGGGTGATGCCAATCTGCTGGCTGGTGGTTTGACTCTGAACAACGGCACGTTGACGGTGACAGGCAGTGGTGTCACCATCGATAACGCGCTGACACTGGGTAGTAGCGGCGGCACAGTGAGCAATAGTAATGCAGTTACGTTGTCGGGCGCCATCACTGGTACGGGCGACCTGAGCAAGACGGGCGCTGGTGTCCTGACCTTGTCGAATACAGGCAACGAAGCCGCATGGAGCGGTGACATCAGCGTGACAGCTGGCACTTTAACGGTCATCAATGATGACGTGTTGTCTTCGGGTTCCATCAATGTAACTGGCGGGACTTTGGAGCTAGGTAATAGTGTTAATTTAGACAATGCGGTCACCTTAGGTGCTGGTGGCGTGCTGCTACCTGCCTCAGGTAAAACAGCGACCCTGTCGGGCAACCTTGCTCTGACGTCGGATGCGACGTTCAACCTAGGCGTCAATACTAACTTGACCATCAGTGGTGTGATCAGCGGCGATTATGGCATCACTAAATCAGGCTCTGCCTCCCTGCACTTGACGGGTAACAATACTTATACTGGGGCAACGGTTATCAATGCTGGTTTGGTCACAGCTGGCACCAATACAGCGTTGGGTGCCACAGAGAGCGGCACGACGGTCAATTCCGGCGGCACGTTAAGTTTTGCGAATGGTGTTAATGTTGCTGAGAACTTGACGATTGCTGGCACCGGTTCTTCATTAAATGGTGCGCTAGTCATGCGCTCCTCAGGTACGGCGACTCTTACCGGCGCGGTAACCCTGTCAGGCGATGCCACGGTCAAAGCGTCTTCCAGCGCCTACACCTTGGTGTTAGCTGGTGTGATCTCAGACGGGAATAATGGTTATGCTTTGAGCAAGACGGGAACTGGCACTGTCACCTTATCAGGTATTAATACTTATACTGGTGCGACGAATGTGTCGCTAGGTACGTTATTGGTAACTGGTGCATTGAATGGAACATCGGCTGTGACTGTTTCTTATGATGCGACTTTAGGCGCGTCTGGGAATGGAAATACCGGTACTATTTTTGCGGCAAATTCCTCTAATACTGTGACGGTTGAAAGTGGTGGTACCTTGTCTCCTGGCCTCACAAGTAGTGTCGGTCTTATGACGATCAATGGTAACCTTGATCTTCAGTCAGGTAGTACGTTAAGGGTGGACATTGCAGGGACGACTGCGGGTAGCCTGTATGATGTGGTGGATGTTCGAGGTTCGGTTTCATTGGCAGGAGCGTTGACGGTGAACCACAACTATACGCCCGGCAATGGTGACACGTATCGTATTATCACCAATGACAGTGCAGATGCCATCACTGGAACCTTTACTGGGCTTGCCGAAGCTGGAACCTTGACGGCAGGTGGTAACGCCACTGTCTTAACTGGGTATTACGCAGCAAGTGACGTCGCAGCCACCACAGGTGGCAATGATTTCATGTTGAGGGCACCTGCGAATGAAGCCCCTGTAATCACGTCCGGAGCCACCGGTAGTGTGAATGAAAATGCAGATGTGGCGACGGTGATTTACACCGCGGCCGCAACGGATGCGGATAACAATGCCTTGAGTTACAGCCTTACGGGCGATGATGTGGCCTTGTTGACTATTGATTCCAGCACGGGCGTGGTAACACTGAAAAGTTCTGCCAACTACGAAAGCAAAAACACCTACAGTTTCAACGTGGTGGTGACCGATAATGGTACGGGAAATCTGACAGATACCATAGCCATCACGGTGAGTGTCAATGACTTGAACGACAATACGCCGGTGATTACCTCAAGTGCGAGTGGCAGTGTCAATGAAAATGCCGATACCTCGACCGTGATTTATACGGCTACAGGTACCGATGCAGACGGCACGGCAGCGAACAACACCTTGCGTTATAGTCTGTCTGGCGACGATGCCGACCATTTAACCATCGATACGACCACGGGTGTGGTGACGCTTAAAGCCGCTGCGGATTACGAAACCAAGTCCAGCTACAGTTTTAACGTTATCGCTACGGACAATGGTGCGGGTAACTTTAATTCTGGCAGCTTGAGTGTCAGCAAAGCGATTGTCGTGAGTGTGAATGACTTGAACGACAACACGCCAGTGATGACGTCTGGTGCGAGTGGCAGCGTCAATGAAAATGCGGATACTTCGACCGTGATTTACACGGCCACAGGTACCGATGCAGACGGCACGGCAGCGAACAGTACCTTGGTGTATAGTTTGTCAGGCGACGATGCGGATAAGTTAAACATCAATGCGACAACGGGCGAAGTGACGTTGAAAGCCTCAGCGGATTATGAAACTCAAACCAGCTACAGCTTTAATGTGGTCGCGACGGATAACGGCGCAGGTAATTTCAATTCTGGTAGTTTGAGTACCACGCAAGCCGTGACGGTGAGTGTTAATGACCTGAACGACAACACGCCAGTGATTACCTCTGGTGCGACTGGTGCAGTCAATGAAAATGCGGCAACGAGTACCGTGATTTACACCGTCACAGCAAGCGATGCAGATGGTACGACCGCCAACAACACGTTGACTTACAGTCTTACTGGTACCGATGCGTCTTTATTAGACATTAATGCCA
>NZ_QHJF01000044.1 GCF_003259225.1 Marinomonas arctica
GAAAGGTCACATACGCGGAACCCAAAATATGCCCCGCACGGCACAAACGCACCTGCACACTAGACGCTTCCGTCGTCAACGGAATACTCCCCCATTGCTTGTATTCCAACGGCACCAACTGCGCCGCCAACCGTGCCAAACAGGCCTCTATAATACTGGCATTGCGCGTCACGCCGACCTTAAGCGCATCTTCAATCACTAAAGGCAACAACGCCGCACTCGGCTGCGAACAATAAATCGGCCCATCAAACCCCGCGGCCAGCAAATAGGGCAACCGACCCACATGATCGATATGCACATGGGTTACCACCAAAGCCCGCACCGCCGACACATCAAATTCGATCTCCAAACGATTCGAATCCGCCCCAGTACCAGACGTCTCCGCCCCCTGAAACAAACCGCAATCCACCAGAACCGAGTTATCACCATCCACAAACAACTCATGGCAAGACCCAGTCACACCCTGCACCGCACCGTGGTGCTTAATATCCAACATACAAATCCCTCTGCAATAGACAAAAAAATAACCTTACCCCACAACAACACCCAACGACAACCGTCTCTTTCCCTTAAAAAAGCTAATGGGGTAAGGCTTTTTTGTCTCATACTAAAGGATTTATTTTGCGAACATCCACTCTTCAGGTAAACTTACGGGCTATAAAAAAACAGATGCCATCCAGAGGAAGCAATGTCAAAATCCGAATTGTCGAACAGAGTCAACGCTGAGAACTTATCTTATGACGATGAAATCGACCTTAAAGAACTCTTTATTGCCCTATGGAAGGGAAAACTCACCATCATCGCTTGTACTTTGGTGTGTGCTGTTATGGCCGTGGTATACGCCCTAAACGCCAAGCAGGTCTGGACAACTGAAGCCCTGATTACTTCTCCACAAGTCAATGACTTTGCCAACTACCAGCGCATGGTCAGTGACTTTCAGCCTGTCTTTGATGTCTACCAAGATGACGGTACGGTCTTAGTGAGCGAAAGGCTAGACGACATTATTCTGCCAGACACTCTATTTTCTATTTATATTCAACAGTTTGAGTCGCGTGCTAACAAAAAGGCTTTTATTGCAGAAAATGCTGAATTTCAGCGTGAACTGAGTGAAGTAAAAGCCAACACCCAAGACAGCACAGAAGAAGAAATCAGAGACAGAGA
Organism: Marinomonas arctica; assembly: GCF_003259225.1. Taxonomy (GTDB): domain Bacteria; phylum Pseudomonadota; class Gammaproteobacteria; order Pseudomonadales; family Marinomonadaceae; genus Marinomonas; species Marinomonas arctica. Next base: position 1,162 of record NZ_QHJF01000044.1, read on the forward strand.
GGCTGAATTATACAGTGAATGGTATGCTAAATTAGCTGCGACACCAGTGAAGTCCTCTGGTCAAGAGGTGGAGCAATACACCTTGCATGGTCAGCTGAGTACGGGGAATGATAGTTACGAATTTTTAAATGGCTACATTAATTTTGTGGCAGAAAAAGCCCGAGCTATTGCCGTTGCAAACGTGTCTTCTATCGTAGCCAGTAAGCGCAGTGAAATCATGCAACAACAAACCCTGTTTACTGAGCAAGCAAGAGGGCGTCTATTGAACGAACGGGCACAGGCAAAGTATGCCTTAGAAATCGCCACGGCAGCGGGATTAGATGCCCCACAACAAAATCTTAATTCGCAAGACTTGTTTGCTATTAATATCGGTGCCAACGCCCTCGCTGCGAAAGTAAAAGTATTAGATAATCTAACGGAGCTCAGTATCATCGAGCCCAAACTGCACCAGCTAAACGCTAAGTTTGATTTATTAAGCGCCTTAGCCATAGACCCAAATCTAGCGTTCAATACCTTTCAGTTTATTGAAGCGCCGGAAAAACCGATCAGCAGAACCTCACCTAAACGTCCTCTTATTGCTGTATTGGGTGTTTTGCTCGGCGGAATGCTTGGCACCGCCATTGTTCTTATCCGCTACGCCTTCGCTAAAAAAGACTAATCGACCTCTCCCCCAACTTGTTTAAAGTGTAATGGGCAGCTCTGCTCCTCCCCTTGTGTCTTTAAGGGGGTGGCCGAGAGAGAGGGGCTCAAGCCATCATTGCCCAATTCTCCCGCATCAACCAATAATGTTTAAAAACTGTCCGCTTAGCTAACATTTTTCAAACACATTATTTGCATAATGATCTTTGTTAATTTATCATCGTTCACTGACTGAACATGATCAGAAAACCAACAAGCATACCTAACGAGGTAAACGCATGGAAAGCTTACTTACACTACAAAACACCGCACCTTTCCATACTTACTTCCCTTTATTAGTACGCATCGCCAAGGTGCAAGCATGCTAACAGACGAATACCGTTACAAGATTCTAAAGGAGCTGCAACAAGACCCAGACCTTAGTCAGCGAGAGCTGGCAAACCGTTTGGGTATCAGTCTTGGTAAGGCCAATTTTTGTCTAAAAGCCCTTATCGAAAAAGGCTCGATTAAAGCAGATAACTTTAAAAACAGTACTAACAAAACCGGCTATTTATACTTGTTAACGCCAAAAGGGTTAGAGGAAAAAATAACCCTAACACAGCGTTTTTTACAGCGAAAAATCGCTGAATACGAAGCCCTAGAACAAGAAATAGAACAACTGCGCAAAGAAGTAAAATCGTAACCGACAAAACCGTAGGTCAGATGAGACGAGGAATAAAGTCGTAATCTGACGATATAAAGACGAACGAGTAATAAATCACAAGATTTCAAAGAATATGGAAACAATTGAATGAAGTTTTTAGTCACCGGAGCCGCAGGCTTCATTGGTATGAACGTGTGTAAACGTTTGCTAGAAGCAGGCCATGATGTGGTCGGTCTAGACAATTTAAATACCTATTATATGCCAGAGCTTAAGCAGCACCGTTTAGGCCTGCTTTTGCCTTACGCGAATTTTCGTTTTGTGAAAATCGATCTTGCTGACCGTGATGGTATGGCGCAATTATTTGCAGAAGAGCAATTTCAGCGAGTGATTCACCTAGCCGCTCAGGCCGGTGTGCGCTATTCCTTAGAAGCGCCGTTCGACTATGTAGACAGCAATCTCGTTGGCATGATGACTATTTTAGAAGGTTGCCGCCAAAATAAAGTAGAACATCTTGTTTATGCCTCTTCCAGTTCCGTTTACGGCATGAACGCCAAAATCCCATTCAGTGAATCCGATACGGTCGATCACCCCGTGTCACTCTATGCCGCCACCAAAAAAGCCAACGAACTGATGGCGCATTCTTACTCGCATTTGTATAACATCCCCACTACTGGCTTACGTTTTTTCACCGTGTATGGCCCAGGCGGTCGTCCTGATATGGCACCTTGGTTGTTTACGGAAGCCATTTTGAACGACAAACCGATTAAGGTGTTCAATCATGGCAAAATGATGCGTGACTTTACCTACATCGACGATATTGTAGAAGGGGTGATACGCATTCAAGATGTGTTGCCACAAGCACAACACAGCCAAGGCACGACAGCACCGTACGCGATTTACAATATTGGCAACAACCAGCCGATTCAACTGTCTGAATTTATCGAAGCGATTGAAACCGCCTGCGGCAAACCGGCTGAGAAAATCTACATGGACATGCAACCAGGAGATGTACCAAAAACCTATGCAGACACGGCACAGCTTGAAAACGCTGTGGGCTACAAGCCCGCCACCACCATACAAGAAGGTATGGTCAAATTTGTTGAATGGTATAAAGACTTTCAGAAAGAGTTATAACGATGTAGGTCGCGCCTTTAGGCCGACAAAAGATGTATCGTAATCTGACTGTTGAATATGAACTTGCAATGAACGATATGATTTTGTCGTTCGACAAAATACATTTGATATTAATGGTAAACATAATGAAGAAATACAAAATCGCCATTGCCGGAACGGGTTACGTTGGCCTATCCAATGCCATGTTATTGGCACAACACAATGACGTCATCGCGGTGGATATCGTTCCTGAAAAAGTGGCCATGCTAAACAATAAGCAGTCACCGATTGAAGACGTTGAAATCGAAGATTTTTTACAAAACAAAGCCCTTAGCTTTACCGCGACATTAGACAAGCAAACCGCTTACCAACATGCTGACTTTGTGATTATTGCCACGCCAACCGACTATGACCCAACGACGAACTACTTCAACACCAAGTCGGTTGAAAGTGTGATTCAAGACGTACTGGCGATCAACCCACAAGCCGTCATGGTAATCAAATCCACCGTGCCAGTGGGTTATACCAAAAGCGTGAATGAAAAATTCAACACGTCTAACATCTTTTTCTCGCCTGAATTCTTACGCGAAGGCAAAGCCTTGCATGACAACTTATACCCATCACGCATCATAGTCGGGGAACGCAGTGAGCGTGCTGAGGTGTTCGCAAACTTACTCGCACAAGGTGCGGTAAAACAAAATATAGAGATACTCTTTACCGACAGCACAGAAGCCGAAGCTGTTAAGCTATTTTCTAATACCTACTTAGCCCTTCGAGTAGCTTACTTTAATGAATTAGACACTTACTGCGAATCCCATGGTTTAGACACCAAACAAATCATCGATGGTGTGTCGTTAGACCCGCGCATTGGCAACCACTACAACAACCCAAGCTTTGGTTACGGTGGTTACTGCTTGCCTAAAGACACCAAACAGTTATTAGCCAACTACCAAGATGTACCTAACAACCTGATTCGTGCCATTGTGGAGTCCAACGCAACTCGCAAAGATTTCATTGCCGACTCGGTTATCAAGCGCAACCCTAAAGTGGTGGGGATTTACCGACTGGTGATGAAAACCGGCAGTGATAACTTTAGAGACTCGGCCATTCAGGGCATCATGAAACGCATCAAGGCCAAAGGCATTGAAGTGGTGATCTACGAGCCAGTGTTAGAGGAAAGCGAATTTTTCCATTCTAAGGTTATACAAGATCTGGAGGAGTTTAAAAGAGTAGCGGATATAATCATTGCCAATAGACAAGATAAAGTGCTGAGTAATATAGCTGATAAAGTCTATACCCGTGATTTGTTTGGCAGTGATTAGCTTGTATTAAACAATAACTGTAGATCAGATTAGCCGAGGAGCGAGGCGCTTTACTTAAAATTAAACGTGACGTTTAACTGAAATGCTAATTGAATTGAAACATTAAATTAAAATGGAAACGAAACAATGAAAAAGAAAGCCCTGATCACAGGTGTAACAGGACAAGATGGCTCTTATTTGGCTGAGTTTTTGTTAGAAAAGGGTTATGAAGTGCATGGTATCAAGCGTCGTGCGTCTTCTTTTAATACTCAGCGCGTGGATCATATTTTTCAAGACCCACATGTGGATAATGCCAATTTCATTCTGCATTACGGTGATCTGACTGACTCTTCTAATTTGACGCGCATTCTGCAAGAAGTCAAACCAGATGAGGTATACAACTTAGGTGCTCAGTCTCATGTGGCCGTGTCGTTTGAATCCCCTGAGTACACAGCAGATGTAGATGCCATGGGCACACTGCGCTTGTTGGAAGCGATTCGTTTGCTGGGATTGGAAAAGACGACCAAGTTTTATCAAGCGTCGACGTCTGAGCTTTATGGTCTTGTGCAAGAAACCCCGCAAAAGGAAACCACGCCGTTTTATCCACGTTCTCCTTATGCCGTAGCGAAAATGTACGCTTATTGGATTGTGGTGAACTACCGTGAATCTTATGGTATGTACGCATGCAATGGTATTCTGTTTAACCATGAATCACCGCGTCGTGGTGAGACCTTTGTGACTCGTAAGATTACCCGTGGTTTGGCTAATATCGCCGTGGGCTTAGAGAAGTGCCTGTATATGGGTAATATTGATGCATTGCGTGATTGGGGTCATGCTAAAGACTATGTTCGTATGCAGTGGATGATGTTGCAACAAGACCAACCAGAAGACTTTGTTATCGCGACGGGGGTGCAATACTCTGTGCGTCAGTTTATTGAATGGTCTGCAAAAGAGTTAGGCATTAGCTTGAAATATGAAGGCCAAGGCGTAGATGAAAAAGCCATCGTAACTTCTATCGAAGGCGACAAAGCGCCAGCGTTAAAAGTTGGCGATGTGATATTATTGATTGATCCTCGCTATTTCCGTCCTGCTGAAGTTGAAACATTGTTGGGTGATCCAAGTAAAGCGAAGCAAAAACTTGGCTGGATTCCTGAAATTACGGTGCAAAAAATGTGCGCTGAAATGGTTTTAGAAGATTTACAGTTGGCTAAGAAGAATCTTATTTTAAATGAAAATAAATAAGATCGTTCTTTTTAGTAAAAACTGTCATTAATTAAGGTAAATATATAATGAAAATTCTTATAACTGGTGCTTCAGGAATGGTTGGGCGTGAGCTGTCAAAATTAATTCCAGGAGCGTATTGCCCTTCATCTTCAGAGCTTGATTTATTGAACCCTGTTGCTGTTGAAAAATATATGCACAAAGAAAAGTTCGAATATGTAGTTCATCTGGCAGCTTATGTAGGAAGTTTACATGATAATATTGAAAATAGAACTGCCTACTTTGATAAAAATATTTTAATGAATACAATTATAACTAAATACTCATATGAGAGTGGTGTTAAAAATTTTTTAGGCATTCTTAGTACCTGTATTTATCCGGATAATATAATAAATTTTCCAATTAAGGAAATAAGTTTGCATGACGGTGCTCCTCATAAAGATTTAATGTCTTACGCATATGCTAAGAGAAGCCATGCTGTTCAGCTAAAAGCATACAAGGAGTCTTTTGACGTTAATTATAATTATTTAATACCGTGTAATCTTTATGGGGTTGTTTCAGAAAGTCACAAAGGACGATCTCATTATGTAAATGACTTGATTCAAAAAATAATTTTGGCAAAAGAAGCTAATGAATCAAAAATAACTTTATTTGGTGACGGTAGTCCTTTAAGACAATTTATGTATGCTGGTGATTTGGCAAAGATTATTTTTCTTTATATTAATAATGGAATTAATGATTCTTTTAATGTTGCACCGGATATAAATTTTTCCGTAGATAAAATTGCTAGAGTTGCTCTATTAGCTTGTGGAGCTGAGGGTATGGCTATCGAATATGATGACAGTAAACCAAATGGTCAGTTTAGAAAAGATGTTGACACGGCTATATTAAGGTCTTATTTTCCAGATTTTAAATTTTTGGGCTTGGCTGAAGGCATTAAACAAATTTATGAAATCGAATTATCTTTGAAGGTGTAATATGAGCAATAAAACTATACTGGTTGGTCCAACTGGTTTTTTAGGTCCTGCTTTTTTAAAAAAGGATTCTTCTATTATTGCAGTTGGTCGATCAAAGATACCTAGTCATTTGGAAAATCAATTTGTTGAAATAGGCGGAGATTTAGATTTTAGTCCTTTAGATAGAGTAGAATTTGATAACGTTATTTTTTTAATAGGTTGTTCTGAGCATAAATTACTAAATTCTCATCCAACCATGGCGATCGAGAAAAACGTTTTAGCGCTATCGTCTTTTTTGATGTATTTGAAGAAATCAAAGCGAGTTGTCAAAAAAATCATCAACTTTACAACTATGCTTCAGTACGATTCTCTGAAAATGTCAATTCCATGTGGAGAGAATCAACCAAGAAATCCATATGTAAATAATTATGTAATGAGTAAATATATTTCTGAGTTGATTACTGAGCAGTATAGAGATACTTTTTCAATTATAGATGTCCGAATTAGTAATGTTTATGGTCCTACACAGCTTCATAGGCCTGATATTGTACCTTCTCTTATATGGAGTATTCTTGAAACTGCTCAAGCTTCAGTATGGAATAAGACACCTAAACGTGACTTTATTTATATTGATGATGCAGTTGACGCTGTTTTGAAACTAATTCATAGTAATTACTCTGGGCCTATAAATTTAGGTAGTGGTGCAAGTTATTCAGTTGGTGAGCTATGTTTATATTTAGAAGAGATTTCAGGAGTTTCGATTAGTGATCAGAATATTCCTGTATCTGGTCATATGGAATTTTGTCAAGATATTTCACTGATTACCTCTATTATTGATTGGTATCCAAAATATAAGCTATATGACGGTTTAAAATTAACATATGATGAGATGAAGTCTTTTTACGAAACTCAATTCCTTTGAAATGACTTAATTTGATGCTTTAAATTATTTCAATTTTACTAGATGGTACTTTTATATGAATTATATGCTTGCTTCTAGCACTTGGGATCAACATGAATACGCTGCGATTCAGAGGGTTATTGAATCTGATATGTTTACCATGGGTAAGGAAGTCGCGCAGTACGAAAAAGACTTTGCCGCCTTTTTTGGTGCTCAATATGCGCTCATGGTGAGTTCCGGTTCGACCGCTAATTTATTGATGATTGCAGCGTTATTTTTTACGAAGAATGCTAAGTATAAATTGAAACGCGGTGATGAAGTGATTGTGCCTGCTGTATCTTGGTCGACAACGTATTTTCCGTTACAGCAGTACGGATTAAAAGTGAAGTTTGTTGACATTGACCGTCAAACGTTAAACATGGATCTAGACAAATTGGAAGCGGCAATAACCGATGACACGAGAGCAATCTTGTCTGTCAACTTGTTGGGCAATCCAAACGATTTCGCTCGAATGAATGAGATTATTGCTGGTCGCGATATTTTTATTTTAGAAGACAACTGTGAGTCGATGGGCGCCACCTTAAATGGTAAGCAAGCCGGCACGTTTGGCGTGATGGGAACGTTTAGCTCGTTTTTCTCGCACCATATAGCGACGATGGAAGGCGGCTGCGTGGTGACAGACGACGAAGAACTTTATCACATTTTGTTGTGTATTCGTGCACATGGCTGGACTCGTAACCTACCGAAGTTTAATAAGGTAACAGGCGAGAAAAGCGACGATGCGTTTGAAGAGTCGTTTAAATTTGTATTGCCTGGGTACAATGTTAGACCACTAGAAATGAGTGGTGCATTGGGTATCGAACAGCTGAAGAAGTTGCCAAATTTTATTGAAACACGTCGTAAAAATGCGGAGCTATTCCAGTCATTGTTTGCGGATCACCCTTTCATAGAGATTCAGAAGGAAACGGGTGACAGTAGTTGGTTTGGTTTTTCATTGATCCTGAAAGAGAACGCGCCGTATAGCCGAGCAGAGTTGGTGAAAAAACTCGTGGAAAACGGTATAGAGTGTCGCCCCATTGTCACAGGGAACTTCTTAAAAAACAAAGAAGTATTAGAATTCTTTGATTATGAGGTAGCCGGCACGCTAGAGGGTGCGGAATACCTTGATGAGAACGGGCTGTTTGTAGGGAATCATCAGAATGATATTGAAGCAGAAATAAAACTGTTAGCGAAAGTTTTATTGTAATGTATTTAGAAAAAGAAGATTTTAGAGGTCTTGTGCAGCATGGTGTATTGTTTTCAATAGACCTAGTTGTACTGGATACTCAAAATCGAATATTAGTGGGTGAGCGCGTTAACCGTCCGGCACAAGGCTACTGGTTTGTGCCAGGTGGAAGAGTGTATAAAAATGAAACTCTGGCAAAGGCATTTGGACGTATTTGTTTAAATGAGTTAGGTAAAGCGTTTAACTATCAAGAAGCGAAACCGTTAGGGTTATACGATCATTTTTATAATGATAGCGTGTTTGGTGAAGATATTTCGACACACTACGTTAATGCGCCCTATTTGGTAGAACTGTCTGAAATAAACACGTTAAATTTACCTTCTGAACAACATCGTCATTATCGGTGGGTGAAGGTGGCGGATTTTTCTGATGACAACTCAATACATCAATACAGTAAGGTGTTCCTCGATGGCTTGCGTGATTTGTTTTTCACCAGTAGCCACCTGGCTTCTTAAAAATTTGGTAAACGTAAAATGGTAATCAATACAATAGAAGGTAAGCAATTTGAGACTCAGGGTGATCAGTCGATTTTAGATGCTGCGCTTAAGTCCAACTTGGTGTTTGAATACAGCTGTAAAAATGGTCAATGTGGCGTGTGTAAGACAACTCTTCTAAAAGGTGACATTGTCGAGTTGCAAGCTCAATTGGCGCTTACTGATGAGGAGCGTCGTGAAGCTAAAATCCTGACTTGCTGTGCTGCAGCTGTTACAGACATCGAGATAGACGCTGTTGATTTGAGTGCTTTGCACGGTATTGAAATAAAAACATTGCCGGCTCGTGTGAGTCATGTTGCTTATTTGAGTGATAACATCGTGGAAGTCAGGCTTCGTTTGCCTCCAACGGCCAATTTTCAATTTATTGAAGGTCAATATTTAGACGTTATTTGGAACTCGATTCGCCGGAGCTACTCCATTGCAAGCATAAGCTCAGAGAAAGAAATTACCTTGTTGATTAAGCGCTTTGAAAACGGGCAGATGAGTGACTATTGGTTTAATAAAATACAAGCCAATGACTTGCTAAGAATTGAAGGGCCAAAAGGCACTTTCTTTTTACGTGATGCTCATCAGCCCTTGGTTTTTTTGGCGACAGGTACAGGAATTGCACCGATAAAATCAATATTACAAAGTCTAGAGCAGGATGCGAATTATCAACAGGGCAATCCTATTACTGTTTACTGGGGCAATCGATTCCCAGAAGAGTTTGTTTGGCAAGCGGATTTTCATAAGTTAAAAGTGGATTTTTGTAACGTGTTGTCTCGACCTGTGGCTGATTGGGCGGGTGAAACGGGTTATGTGCAAGACATCGCGATGGCGAGACTAACAGAGCTAAGCGATATGGTTGTGTATGCTTGCGGCTCAAATGCCATGATCCAATCGGCGAAACAACAATTAATAGCCTCAGGCTTACCTGAAAATAGATTTCACTCTGATGCCTTTGTGCAAAGTTTTTAGACTATAGGAAATTGTAAATGAAAGCAGTTATTTTAGCCGGCGGATTGGGCACTCGACTCAGCGAAGAAACCAGCACTCGTCCAAAACCTATGGTGGAGATCGGTGGTAAGCCGATACTTTGGCATATTATGAAGATGTATTCGGCGCATGGCATTAATGACTTCATTATATGCTGCGGCTATAAGGGCTATGTGATCAAAGAATATTTTGCTAACTATTTTCTTCATATGTCTGACGTGACTTTTAATATGAAAGACAACCGTATGGAAGTACATGAAAAACGCGCTGAACCGTGGACGGTGACGTTAGTTGATACGGGTGATAGTTCTATGACGGGTGGTCGCTTGCGCCGTGTTGCAGAGCATATAAAAGACGAAGAAGCGTTTTGTTTTACTTATGGCGATGGAGTTTCTGATATTGATATTTCAGAAACTATCCGTTTTCATAAAGCGCATGGCAAACAAGCGACATTGACAGCGACTTATCCGCCTGGTCGCTTTGGCGCACTGGATATGAAAAATGGTTTGGTTCGCAGCTTTAAAGAAAAGCCTCAAGGTGATGGAGCCATGATTAACGGTGGTTTTTTTGTATTATCACCTAGCGTTTTAGAATTGATTGACGGAGATGATTCTACTTGGGAGCAGGCCCCTCTTATGACATTAGCGGAGCGAGGAGAGCTGATGGCTTATGAGCACGAAGGTTTTTGGCAACCAATGGATACGCTACGAGATAAAGTGCATCTTGAAGAACTATGGCAGTCTGGACAGGCCCCTTGGAAAAGTTGGGAATAACCATGGTGAATTCAGCATTTTGGCAAGGTAAAAGAGTCTACCTTACTGGGCATACGGGCTTTAAAGGTAGCTGGTTATCATTGTGGTTAGCTCATATGGGCGCAACGGTAAAAGGCTACGCTTTGTTACCACCAACGCAGCCGAGCTTGTTTGAAGTGGCTAATGTGGCCGATAAGATCGAATCAGAGATCGGTGATATTCGAGATCTTGCGCAAATTTCTGCGAGCATGATGAGCTTCAATCCAGATATTGTCATTCATATGGCTGCACAGCCTCTTGTCAGATTGTCTTATCATGAGCCGCTTGAGACTTATGAAGTGAACGTCATGGGGACAGCTAAGGTATTGGAAGCAGCAAGATCTTGTCGCAATGTAAAAGCCATTGTCAGTGTGACAACCGATAAGTGCTACGAGAATAAAGAATGGGTATGGGGTTATCGTGAAGATGAAGCTATGGGCGGATACGATCCATATAGTAGCTCAAAAGGCTGTGCTGAGCTTGTGACATCGGCTTACCGTCGTTCTTTTATGCAAGAAAAAGGTGTTGGACTGGCTTCTGCTCGTGCGGGTAATGTGATTGGTGGTGGGGATTGGGCGGCTGATCGTCTGATCCCAGACATACTAAGAGCGTTTGAAAAACAAACCCCTGTGATTGTGCGTAATCTGGCTGCTACTCGTCCTTGGCAGCATGTTTTAGAACCGTTGGCAGGTTATTTAGTATTAGCAGAACACCTTTACAACCAGCCTGACGCATACGCCGAAGGATGGAATTTTGGGCCTGCAGAAAATGACGCCAAACCCGTGGATTGGATCCTTAATCAGATGGTATCAAAATGGCCTAATGCTTCATGGCAGTTGGATAGCAACGCGCATCCCCATGAAGCAGGCTACCTTAAACTGGATATTTCCAAAGCCAAATCCAGATTGCATTGGCAGCCAACATGGCATTTGGAGCAAACCCTAAGCAAAATTATCAATTGGCATAAAGCTTGGCTAAATAACGACAATATGCAACAAGCTTGTCTGAACGAAATAAACGATTATATGAGAGATATGCAAAATGCAAACCACTGAAACACTACGTACTGAAATCGCCGCATTGGTTGAGCAATATGCCAAGTTACAATACCAAGAAAAACTGTTTGTTGCTGGTGAGACCGTCGTACCGCCTTCTGGTAAGGTGATTGGTGCAACAGAATTGCAATACATGGTTGAAGCTTCTTTAGACGGCTGGTTAACGACGGGGCGCTTTAATGAACAGTTTGAAAAAGAGTTGGCTGAGTTTATTGGTATTAAACATCTTATTACCGTCAACTCTGGGTCTTCTGCGAACCTTGTGGCCTTTAGTACGTTGACATCCCCTAAGCTTGGTGAGCGTGCTATTAAGAAAGGTGACGAAGTGATTGGTGTGGCGGCGGGCTTTCCAACCACAGTTAACCCAATTGTACAGTTTGGCGCTGTGCCAGTATTTGTTGATGTTGATTTAACGACTCACAATATCAATGCCGATTTGATTGAAGCCGCGATTACTCCAAAAACAAAAGCCATTATGTTGGCCCACACTTTAGGTAATCCTTTTAATCTTGGTAAGGTGAAAGCGCTTTGTGAAAAATACAATCTTTGGTTAGTGGAAGATTGTTGTGACGCGCTAGGGGCTAAGTTTGACGGTAAAATGGTCGGTACATGGGGCGATATTGCTACACTTAGCTTCTACCCAGCCCACCACATGACGATGGGCGAAGGTGGTGCGGTTTTCACCAATAATAGCCAGCTCATCTCCATTGCTGAGTCGTTTCGAGATTGGGGGCGCGATTGCTACTGTAAGCCCGGTTGTGACAACACTTGTGGCACACGTTTCAACATGCAGTTAGGTTCATTGCCGAAAGGTTATGATCACAAATATACCTATTCTCATCTAGGCTACAACCTGAAAATCACCGACATGCAAGCAGCATGTGGTTTGGCCCAATTGAAGCGCTTACCAGAATTTATCGAAAAACGTAACGCGAACTTCGATTATCTGAAAAATCGCCTTGCATCCGTGACTGACTTTATTGAGCTAACAGAACCTACTGAAAACTCTACTCCTTCTTGGTTCGGTTTTCCTATCACCCTTAAAGAAAACGCAGGGGTAAACCGAGTAGACTTAACCAAATACTTAGATCAATGCAAAATTGGTACTCGTTTATTATTTGCTGGAAACCTGATTCGTCAGCCTTATTTTGAAGGCGTGGATTATAGGATTGTCGGTGAATTAACCAACACTGATATCACAATGAACCAAACCCTTTGGCTAGGGATTTATCCGGGTCTAGGTAAAGAGCATCTGGATTATATCGCTGAAAAACTAGAAGAATTCTTTGGTGTGAATTTTTAATGAAAGTTTCTGATGCTGTGGCAAAAATTTTAGCTGCGAATAATGTGACTTATGGCTTTGAGCTTATTGGAGGCATGATTACGCATCTGGTTGATAGTATTAACCAGTATGGCAAAACCAAATTAGTCTCAATGCACCATGAGCAGGGCGCTGCCTTTGCTGCTGGGGCAATAGCTAGAGCAAGCAATCACAAGCAGCTTGGTGTCGCATTAGGTACCAGTGGACCTGGTGCGACGAACTTGATTACAGGCATCGCTGATTGTTGGTTAGATAGTCACCCATGTATTTTTCTTACTGGTCAGGTGAATACTCATGAATTAAAGGGTGAGTTAGGTATTCGTCAACAAGGTTTTCAGGAATTGGATAGTGTTGCACTAGTTAATAGTATTACAAAATACGCAATACAGACACTAGAGCCAAATCTCCTACCAAAACAGTTACAGTATGCAATCGATACAGCTCTAGAAGGTAGGCCAGGTCCAGTATTGTTAGACATCCCTATGGATGTCCAGCGTGCTGAAATTGATGATTATCTTGTAGAAGAAGTGTTAAGCGCTATTGAGCTGAAGAACAACGCGACGGCAGTAACAAATCATCTTCAAGAATGTGATAAGTTAATTGAGTACTTAAATCAGTCGAAAAAACCATTATTCCTATTCGGGGGAGGAGCTGCTAATTCCAAGGCTCTTCCAAGTTTTATTGAGAACTTATCGAGTGCAAATATCCCGTATGTCTCTAGTCTAAAAGGGTCTGAAAAAGTTTTTGCTACGGATTCATACTTTGGCATGATTGGCGCTTATGGAACAAGGGCCGCTAATTACGCTCTGCAAAATTGTGATTTACTTGTTGTATTAGGTAGTAGGCTAGATGTAAGACAGACTGGTGCAAAAGTTGAAGAGTTCGCTAAAAACGCAAAAATAATACAGATAGACTTAGATAAGTCTCAGCTAAGTAATAGAGTAAAATGCGAGTCAATACACGCAAATATTGATGACGTTTTAAACTTTTTTATCGCTCAGGGTTTGCTAGACAAAGCAATTGATTGGAATACTGAGTTAAAAGAAAAGGAAGCAATTTTACTCATTGATGAATACAGTGATTGGTCTATCAGTCCGTTTCAGTTATTTAATTGTCTAAACGAAAAGTTTAAAGATATACCTGTTCAATATGTTGCCGATGTAGGCAATAACCAGATGTGGGCTGCACATACTCTTAGAATTAATAAAAATCAGGCTTGTCATCACTCCGGTGGGTTAGGTGCAATGGGTTTTGCTCTACCCACTGGAATAGGACTGCACTACGCTACTAATAATGCTGTTGTTGTGATAACTGGCGATGGTGGAATTCAGTTGAATATCCAAGAGCTTGACATAATAGCACGCGAAGGCCTGCCTGTTATGATTGTTCTCATGAATAATTATTCTTTAGGTATGGTTCGTGGGTTTCAAGAGCTGTATTTTGACGGCCGAAATTCATCTACCTATTGGGGAGGATATGGCTGTGATTTTCAAAAAATATCGCAAGGTTATCAAACAAACTCAGTAAAAGTAGACTCGTTACAAGGTTTCGAGTCTGCTGTGAGCCAATTCATAAAGAATCCCACTCCATTATTAGTTGAAGTGATTATGCAGGATGCGAGAGAGTGTCGTCCAAGATTAGAGTATGGTAATACTTTAGATAAACAAACACCAATATTGGATGAAAAATAAATTTTAATGATGCTGGTTTTATAATTGATGATTTTTAGTAAAAAAATACTAATTACTGGTGCAAGTGGCTGGTTTGGGAAAAGCTTTATATTAAGCTATGTTGCTCGGTTTTCTGAAAAAGCACTCTCAAATTTGATTCTTGTTACATCTGACGGTAGAGATATAAGTATCCCTGGTATTGATGTTGCGCTAAAAACTATATCGCTAAAGTGTATTAATAATATTGACGGCGTTGATGTTGTTATACAGGCTGCATTTTTAACTAGAGATAAAATATCTGAATACGGTGATCAGAATTATAAAGCTATTAATTTGAATATAATAGATACTGTTTCTAATTATGTGAGAATTAATAGGGTTACATCTGTATTTCTGATTTCAAGTGGCGCAGTTAATGATTCTGGAAATAAAAAAGACCTCTATAGTGAATTAAAGAAGTCTGAAGAAGATGCTTTTTTGAAAGTATGTAATCCATTAATTTTTCGAGTGTATGGTGCAACAGGAAAGCTAACTCCAAAAGTATCTTGGTCTGCATTATCTGAATTTATTTGTAAAGGAAAATGTGATGAGGACATTTCTTTAAAATCAAAAGGGAGAGTGTTAAGAAGTTATGTTTCTTTTGATGTTTTAAGCGAACTCATTATGGAGTGCATTAGTAGAGGGGGAATCGAAACGAAAATAATAGATGCATGTTCATTTAGTATTGATATTTTTACTTTAGCTACGAATGTAGCTAAAATATTTGATATAAAAGTAGAAAAAAATAAAGACTATGATGAAACATGTATAGTTGATAGTTATATTGGGAGTAATAAAGAATTTATTTCCTTTTGTGAAGAGCATAATATTTATTTACCAACATTAGAAGAGCTAGTTTCTATAGCATCAAAATCACCGTTTTTGTAATGCTTAGGGTTTGATTTTTTTTCGTTGAGTTGTTGATACTGTTTTATATGGCTAATTGTTAAAGGGTGACACTATATTAATTTTTTGACTTAAAAGTTTAATTGAAATGACCAATTGAAAATAACCACTTATGGCTTATTCTTAATAATTTAAAATGATAATATATTCATCGATTGATACAAAAAGTATTTCTCAATAAGATCTCAGTGAAAGGGTTTTATTGAGAATGTCAAAGACGGGGGAGATGCAAGTGGATAGAATTTGGATAGTATTCATTTTAAAATTCTCTTAATGCTCTGATTTGAAATATGTCTTTATATTTTTTTGTGTGCAATTAATGAGTTTTGTCTTACTGCTCAATAAAGTTTTAGTAGGAATGATTGAAATATGGGAAAAATAAAAATAGGTGTTTGGAATTGTTATGAATCTTTAAATTTTGATAATTTTTTATTTAAGTCAAGTAACGCACCAATTGGTGATGATTTATTATTGCCTCTTAATTTTCTATATGAAAATGGTATTGATAATAATGTTTTTTTCAATACCTTGCCAATGTGTGAAGTTGAGGATCAAGATGCTTTTCTCTTCATTGATTTTCCAGATATGAGAAACTCATTGGTGAAAAAAGCTTTTATGACTAATAAACCTAAGTTTTTAATTATATTTGAATCCGAATTGATAAAAAAAGAAAATTTCGACTCTGATAATCATGTACTATTTGATAAGATTTTTACCTGGTCAGATGTACTAATAAAAAACAATCGAGATAAGTATAAAAAATTAAATTTTTCTTATGATCTACCTAGACAAATTGCTCGGACAAAAAAAAATAAATTGTGTACTCTTATTGCCGGAAATAAAAAGTTGAATCATCCCTTAGAACTTTATTCTAAAAGGATTGAAGTTATTCGATGGTTTGAAAAAAATCACATTGAAGATTTTGATTTTTATGGAACCGGTTGGGATTGCTATTATTTTACAGGTCCTCGGTTTGTTAGAGCTTTAAATAGAATTAAGCCTATTACGAGATTATTCGCTTCGAATTTCCCCTCTTATAAAGGTAAGATAGCTTCAAAAAAAGATGTATTACAAAAATATAAATTTTCTATTTGTTTTGAGAATGCTAGAGATATACCAGGTTACATCACGGAAAAGATTTTTGATTGTTTTTTTGCTGGTTGCGTTCCTATCTATTGGGGCGCTAATAATATTGAAGAACATATTCCCAAGAATTGTTTTATTGATTTTACTCAATTTTCTAATTTAGATGAAATGTATCAATATATTACTAATATGCCAGATGGTATCTATCAGAAATATTTGAATGATATAAATGAATTTTTAAATGGTGAGGATTGTTATTCATATTCAATTGAGTTTTTTTCTAAGAAAATAAATTCTGTTATATTAAAGGAATTGGCAATTGAAAAATGAGTTGGCTTTAATCATCTTAGGTAGAGTTATTGTTGCTTTTACAGGGCTGGTATCGTTACGTATAATGACACATTTTATGCAACCCGAAAAATATGGTGAGCTAAGTCTATTAATAGTTATTCAATCTATGTGTGGTTTGATTCTTGTTAATCCGGTTGGTCAATATTTAAATGTAAATACTCATAAGTGGTATGATCAAGGTTCATTATTTTCTCGTATACGCTCATATCGGGTTTACTTATTTTCAGTGTCTTTAATCAGTGCTGGACTAGTTCTATTACTTTTTTCTGAAAAAGTTGAAGACCTATTTTTTTCAACTCTTTCATTATTCTTAATAGTTTGGACCACAAATTGGAATAGTACTTTAGTACCTCTTTTGAATATGTTGGGCGAAAGAGTTAAATATTTAATTTGGTCTGTTTTAACAGTTGTTCTTGGCGTTAGCGGATCCATATTTTTTATAATTTATTTTTCACCAACTCCTTCAAACTGGCTGTTTGGTCAAGTTATTGGAATGACAATTGGAATGTTAGGTGCAAAATACTCATTAAGAAAATTCACCTTAACTGCTAAAAAAGAGAAAAAAAGTATAATTACAAGGAAAATATTTTTATCATTTTGCCTTCCTCTTTCTATTGCTACATTGTTCATGTGGTTCACACAGAGTGGGTATAGACTTTTAATTGAACATTACTGGGGGGTTACAACTCTAGCTTTTTTCGTGGTGGGCTTTCAAGTAGCAGGTGCATTGTGGGCAATAATAGAAAATATTGCTATGCAGTTTCTTCATCCCTATTATTTTAGAGCATCATCAGATGTAGATAATGACATAAAATTACAGGCAGCTCTTTCAGATTTTGTAAATGTTTTAATACCATTATATATATTTTTGGGTGGTGTTATGTTGTTGGGAGCGAAACATATATTTTATTTTCTTGTTGATGAGAAGTATTACACTGCAATTAACTTTTTTTATGCTGCCGTTATTGTAGAGCTTGTTCGTGCTTCTGCATATATTTTGACACATGCTGTGCATGTAAAGCGAAAAACCATAATGTTGATCTGGCCTTACTGTTTATATGCTACATCTCTATTGATAAGTGTTGTTATATCTGGTTACTTTAAGATTAATGTAGAATATTTTGCTTATATAGTTCCATTTATCGCAGTCTTCTTTGTTTTATTTATGAACTTTTGTATGAAAAAAATAATTCCCTATTATGTTTTTTGGAGAATGATTTATTTTTCAGTTATGTTTCTTTTTACAGTTATTACGTATATTCATTTCTTCGAAATAGATTTCACTTTAACGCTGGCATCGTCCTTTTTATATCTTCTTTTCTTGGGATTGATTACGTTAGTGCTTATTTATTTATATTTGAAAAAATCTAGTGCTTTGAAGCGTCTTGTAGCAGAAAATATAGTTTAATTTTAAAAGGTATATTAATGAAGTCCAGTAAGCCATTAGTCTGTATCTGTATTCCTAATTTTAACAATGAAAATACCATAGCTGAAACTCTGGATAGTTTAGTATCTCAGACGTATGAGAATTTAATTATTAAAGTTTTTGATAACGCATCTACCGATTCTAGTATGAAGATTTTAAATGAATATGCTAGAAAATATCATAATATTCATGTCTATAAAAATGATAAAAATATAGGTGGCGAAGCAAATTTTACAAAGTGTATTGAAAATATGGAGGGCGAATATTCTACCATATTTCATTCTGATGACGTATATTCTTCAACTATAATTGAAAAACAAGTTGCAGTTCTTCAAAAGAATAAAGATATAGTCGCTGTAAGTGCAAATGCTTTTAGACTTAATGGTGATTCAAAAGAATGTGGCCCACTTTATTATGATTTCCCAAAACCGTCTGATGATGATTTAGTTATTCTGAAGTCCAGTCAAGATTTGATTAGGATGGTTTTGGATTATGGTAATATAATAAATACACCTAGTGTTATGGCGCGTACTGAAATATATAGAGATAAAATTATTTCATTCAACGGTTTAGATTTTAATACTTCGGCAGATTTAGATGTATGGCTTCGTATGTCTTCGTTTGGTTTTTTTGCGGTTATTATTACTCCTTTAATAAAATATAGGCTTTCGAATTCAAGTTATTCATTTAATCTAAAAAAGTTACGAGTTGAAAAGAATGATTATTTTCTAGTGATTGATTCATATTTAAAGAATAAGGATTTAAATTTTAAAATGACTGAAAGGGACTGCTTGAATTATGAGATGCAAAGGCTTTTAGATTACTTTTTAATCTCTACTAATATTATGCTTAAAGGGTCTAGTGTTTCATTTTTTGGCTATCAAAAGAATTACAAGGTAAATTTTCTTTTTATTCGATTTCTTCTTAAAAGGCCAGTTTTTAATTTTAAGGTCTATATTTTTTTTCTTTTGGTTTATCTTGCACCTAAAAGAAAAAAAATTCTGCAGTGGCTTTACAATCTTAGATATGGAAAGTGAGTATTAAAATTGATTAATGTTTTACATGTTATTACCTCTCCGTGTGGTGGTGGAGCAGAAGTTTTAGTTAGAGAGCTGGTCTTGCGAATGAATGACAGTGATGTTCAATCAATGGCTGTTTACTTTAATACAGGCTCTGAGTGTGCAAAAGATCTTACATTAAAGGTCAATGAATCAAGTTTAAATGTTGGCTTTAGAGATCCGAAAGCTGTATTTTTGTTGCGTAGTTTTATTAAAAAACAACTTAAAATGCATAAGACGCTAATTGTACATGCACACCTTACGTGGCCGATGTTGTTTGTCCCTCTTGCTGCAATCGGATTACCTGTGAAAGTAGTTTTTACAGAACATGCAACGTCAAATAGGCGCCGAAAATACCCACTACTTCGATTCATCGAAAGGTTTTTATACAGCAGATTTGAAAAAGTGGTTTGTATTTCAGAAGGTACCAAAATTGCGCTTGATAAGTGGCTTGGAAGTAAATTAGCAAAAAAAAATGATGTTATTTTAAATGGTTCAAGACTCTATTCCGTAAAAGCAAGAGTTTGCCCTAATAATGTAGTTAACTTTGTCTCAATTGGTGCATTGATTGAATACAAAGGCTTTGATCGTTCTATTAGCGCTCTTGCTAAATGGCATAATAAGAACTGGCATTATACAATAGTTGGTGAGGGAGGGGAGCGTAAAAATTTGGAAACCCTTATTAAAGATCTTGACCTATCTGACAAAATAAAATTAATCGGTTGGTCCGATCAAATTGAGCATCATTTACATAGTGCAGACATGCAATTAGTTCCGTCAAAATTTGAAGGCTTTGGTTTGGTAGCTGTAGAGGGAATGTCTACAGGTTTGCCCATTGTCGCCGCTAATGTGAGCGGGTTAAATGAAGTGTTGGCTAATGCTGGGCAATCGGTTTTTTTAGTTAATAATCCAGATAGTTATAGCGATTGGCTTCATGCTATTGAACTAGGTTTAGAGTCTTTACAGGGAGATATAAGAAAAATTTCGTTTGATGCGAGAAAAAATGCTGAAAAGTTCAATTTAGATCTAATGGTAGAAAACTATAAAAAACTGTATTTATCTCTAGGTTTTGATAATGAAAATTAAATTTATATATACCTTTAATAAAATTTGGTTTTCGTATTTTATAATAAAAGTTTTTTATATGTTTTTTGCTCTCTTTGTATATTCAAAGTTCACTACACTTGGTGATACTGATCGTTATCTTAGTGGTTATGAGGCATTTTCTAATGACTTTTGGTATAATTCTACAGCGTTAATGGACACGGTGACCTATTCATTTACATTTTTATTAGGTTCAGTTTTAGCTAATGTGCCTTTCTTAGTTCTTTCATTCATAGGTGTGTTTTACCCAATAAGTAGATTGAACTTAACGCAAAGCCAATTGTTGGTTTTGTTGGCTTTGTTATCTCTTCCGAGTTTTAGTGTTTGGACCTCCATTGCTTCTAAGGAGGCTGTTGGAGTTTTTTTCTTAGGGATTATTCTTGGTTTTTTTATTGATTTTGTCAAAAAGAGATCGAATTCTAATTATTTTTTGGTGTTTTTTTCCTTTTATTTGTGTTCTATCTTTAAACCTCAGTATTTGGTTGGTATTGTTGCACTATTTATTTTTATTTTCATTTCAAGAAAGTTTTCACTTCGTGGATTTGGAAAACTAATTCTACTGATTTTGTTTTTTGTTTTTTCTTTTCTAGCACTCTATATTTTTAGAAATCAAATTAATGAATTGAGTTTTATCGTTCCGCTTCATTTTAGTATGGATGCGGGATCTACACGGGAGAACACCTTGTGGGTTTATGATTTTGACGTTTTTCGAAACGCACCTTATGGTATGTTTATTGGTTTTTTTGGCCCGACTTTATTAGAAGCTTTATCTAAACCTACACACTTTTTAGCTTTTATTGAAAGTATGATTATTGTAGGGGTTTTTTTATATGGATCATTGAAATTAATATTGATTTCTCTTAATACAGGACGTATGAATGTTTATTTTTTTGGTATATTCTTAACCGTTAGTTTGTGGATACTCTTTGTGCATTATCCATTCGGTGCTTTAAATCCTGGTTCTGCTATCCGTTATCGAGAAAATTTCTATGCTTTTTTAGTTATTTTATTTTATTTTTGTTATATTGAAGTTAAAATAAATTATTTTCATTATCAAATGGTAAAAGCCAGTGCAAATATTTATCATAAAAAATTATGAAGGTTTAATGAATAAAATGTTGTTTTTTGATCACGATATATTCAGCATTAAAAAAATGTTTTATACAAAAAGAGGTTTTTATTGATGTGTGGTATAACGGGCTTTATCAGCAAGCGCTCATCGCAGGTTGACTGTTTAACCTCCATGGTTGAAAGCATTAATCATCGTGGACCGAATGATCGTGGTCTTTGGATTGATGAGGAGATTGGCGTCTATCTAGCGCATGCACGATTGTCAATACAGGATTTAAGTTCAGCGGGTCATCAGCCTATGCATTCAAAATCTGAGCGCTACGTTATGATTTTTAATGGTGAAATATACAACCATTTAGTACTTCGTAAAGAACTGTTCGACATTGCATCAGGTGATTGGAACGGACATTCAGATACCGAAACCTTGCTGGCAGGTTTTGAAATGTGGGGAATAGAACAGACCATACAAAAATGTGTGGGTATGTTTGCTATCGTCTTATGGGACAAAGAACTTAAGCAGTTAGTATTGATTCGAGATCGATTTGGTGAGAAGCCTCTTTATTATGGTTGGCAAGATGGTACTTTCTTATTTTCTTCTGAGTTAAAAGCCCTTAAATCTCATCCTAGTTTCGAAGGAAAAATTAATCGTGAGGCACTATCGTATTTTTTTCGTTTGAATTATATACCAACTCCCTTATCTATCTATGAAGATATCTTTAAATTAGAACCGGGGATTATTGCGATCTTTTCTAATACAGGTCAATTAATCTCTAAGCAGACATTTTGGGATGTCAGTCATACTTTACCACAACAAAACTTTACCGATAATGATGCCGTTGATAAATTAGATGACTTAATTAGGAATTCTATTCAAGATCAAGCCTTGTCAGATGTTCCACTAGGTGCTTTCTTATCTGGAGGGATAGATTCGTCTACTGTGGTAGGTATTTTGCAATCCATGTCTACTCGTCCGGTCAAAACTTTTACGATTGGGTTTGATCAAGTAGATTTTAATGAGGCGAGTGAAGCAGCAGACGTTGCTAAGTACTTAGGTACAGATCATGTAGAATTAATTGTCTCCGCTGAAGATGTTTTAGCGGTTATTAATCAGTTACCTATCATGTATGATGAACCTTTTGCAGACGCCTCTCAGGTGCCTACGTTTCTAGTTTCGCAACTGGCTAAAAAAGAGGTCACAGTGTGTTTATCTGGCGATGGTGGTGATGAACTGTTTTGTGGCTATAATCGTTATCATTACACTGCTAAAGTCTGGTCGAAATTAAAAAAAATTCCCTTTCCAATCCGAAAAATACTTTCAGTGTTTCTGTTGACTCTTTCACCATCTTCTTGGGATGTTCTAAGCAAAGCTTTAGGTTTGAATACCAGATTACCAAATTTAGGCAATAAAATTCAAAAAGGTGCCCAAGCTTTAAAGGCAAGAGATATTGAAGACCTTTATACACGGGTTGTCTCCAACTGGGATCTAGATGAGCCTTTGGTTAAAAATACTGCGGCTGAGAAATTACCGTTTTTGTCTGACTTAACAGAACTTTCCCATCTTAATGACTTAGAAAAAATGATGTTGTGGGATAAGCAATCTTATCTAATGGACGATGTTTTAGTGAAAACAGATCGTGCTACGATGGCGTGCTCATTAGAAGGGCGGGTTCCTTTATTAGACCATCGTATCGCCGAGTTTGCTGCTAGTTTGCCGATGCATTTGAAATACCGAGATGGAATGGGGAAGTGGATTTTACGAGAAGTACTATATCGTTATGTTCCCAAAAAATTAATTGAAAGACCAAAGAAGGGGTTTAGTTTACCCGTCGCAGAATGGTTGAGGGGGCCCCTAAGAGAATGGGCTAATGTTTTGCTGGATTCTGATCGTATTGATAATGAAGGGTTTTTGTCGTCTGAGTTAGTTCAAAAAAAATGGCGGGAACATTTATCGGGTAAACGAGATTGGTCATCACAGTTGTGGAGCGTTCTAATGTTCCAATTATGGCTTGAGAAAAATAAATGAATAAAATAGTTTTTGTTGTTAATAATGCAGCTTACTTTCTATCGCATCGCAAGCCAATTGGTTTAGCTCTGCTTGCTAGAGGTAATGAGGTACATATTATTGCGCCGGGTGAGTGCCCGGTTGAACTTTCTGAAGCTGGTTTTAACTATCATTCTGTTGAAATGTCGCGTAAAGGCATGAATCCTCTTGCTGAACTGTCTACGATTTTTGCTTTGCACCGTCTATTTAAAAAAATACAACCAGATTTAGTCCATTTGGTTACGATTAAGCCCTATTTGTATGGCGGTATTGCAGCACGTTCAGCGAATGTTCCTTCAGTTGTTTCTGCAGTTGCTGGTTTAGGTATTTTGTTTTCGGCGCAAGGTTTAAAAAATAAGGTAATAAGAGCTATTCTTTATCCAATGTATCGTTATGCCTTTGGGCATAACAACCAAGCTGCTATTTTTCAAAATACTAATGATCGTGATCTGTTAGTTAATTGGGGGGTGTTGCAGTTTAAAAAGTCTCGTATGATACGTGGTGCAGGTGCTGATTTATCGGTTTATCCATACCTACCGGAACCAGACGGTTTGCCAATTATTTCTTTCGCGGCAAGATTGTTAAAGGACAAAGGCGTTATGGAGTTTGTAGAAGCTTCGCGGTTATTAAAGGCGCGTGGTACTAAAGCTCGTTTTTGGTTAATTGGTGATCCAGATCCTGGCAATAGCAATACGGTAACACAAGATCAGCTTGATCAATGGCAAGCAGCTGGACTAGTTGAGTGCCTTGGTTATCGAACTGACATAGCTGATCTTTTTTCTCAATCTAACATAGTGTCTCTGCCTTCCTATTATGGTGAAGGACTGCCTAAAGTATTGATAGAGGCCGCGGCATGTGGTCGTGCTGTAGTCACCACTGATCATCCAGGCTGTCGAGACGCCATAGAGCCTGATACGGGAGTATTGGTATCAATAAAAGATTCGGTTGCATTGGCGGATGCGATTGAGAGCCTCATTAATAATCCTGATTTGCGAAAATCAATGGGATTAGCTGGTCGTAAGCTTGCTGAAGCTGAATTTAGTATCGAAACAGTTGTCAACCGCCATTTAGAAATATATGCAGAGTTAACTTTAAAGGATGATAAATGAAAATTTGCCCTGTTGTGTTGTCTGGCGGTGTTGGTAGCCGCCTTTGGCCTTTATCCCGTGAGCACTTTCCTAAGCAGTGTTTGAATCTCACGGATTCTTTGTCTTCTTTATTGCAACAAACCTTGGCAAGAATGAGTCATCTTAATGTTCAGCCGCCGATTGTGGTG
The DNA here is from genome assembly GCF_003259225.1 of Marinomonas arctica. GTDB lineage: Bacteria > Pseudomonadota > Gammaproteobacteria > Pseudomonadales > Marinomonadaceae > Marinomonas > Marinomonas arctica. Next base: position 25,885 of record NZ_QHJF01000044.1, read on the forward strand.
TGTAATGACGATCATCGTTTTTTAATTGCTCAGCAGCTTCAGGATATGGGTGTAAAGGGTGCTAAAGTTATGCTGGAGCCAGTAGGGCGCAATACCGCCCCTGCTGTGGCATTAGCCGCTTTTGAAGTGTTGCAATCAGATAACGAAGACTCTTTGATGTTGGTTCTTCCTGCCGATCATGTGATTCGTAATACTGCAGCGTTTGAAAAAGCCATTGAGCAAGCCAAAGTGCTTGCGAAAGCCGGCGGCTTAGTCACCTTTGGTATCAAACCAACCCGTGCTGAAACTGGCTACGGCTACATTAAAGCAGGACAAGATGCTTGCGTAGAAAAATTCGTTGAGAAGCCAGATTTAGCCACCGCGCAATCTTATTTAGAAAGTGGCAACTATCTTTGGAATAGCGGTATGTTTTTGTTTCAAACTAGTCAATACCTTGCTGAACTTAAACAATACCGCCCAGATATCTATGCTGCAGTAGCGTCTGCCTATGGTAATCGTACCGAAGATTTGGATTTTATTCGTATCGGTGCCGAAGTGTTTACTGCGTGTCCGAGCGAATCCATTGACTATGCGGTTATGGAAACAACAAAAAATGCCAAAGTTGTGCCTTACGCTGGCGATTGGAGCGACATTGGTGCGTGGAATGCTTTGCATGACTACAGCGACAAAGACAGTAACCACAATGTACTAGTTGGTGACGTGATGGCGGAATCGACGACAAATTCCTTGATTCGTGCTGAGTCTCGTTTGGTGGCGACCGTTGGGGTGAATAACCTAGTGGTGATTGAAACCGCCGATGCTGTATTGATCATGGATAAAGACCAGTCACAAGATGTCAAAAAAATCGTCAGTCGTATCAAAGCTGAAGGTCGCCAAGAACACATGCACCATACCACAGTGCATCGCCCTTGGGGCACTTATCAAACGGTTGATCTTGGTGATCGTCATCAGGTGAAACGTATCATGGTAAAACCGGGTGAGAAGTTAAGTGTGCAAATGCACCACCATCGTGCTGAGCATTGGGTGGTCGTATCCGGTACAGCCAAAGTACAAAACGGTGAGCGTGAAATACTATTAACCGAGAATGAATCTACCTATATTCCTGTTGGCGTGGTTCATGCTTTAGAAAACCCAGGTAAAATTCCATTAGAGTTGATTGAAGTGCAATCTGGAAGTTACTTAGGGGAAGATGACATTGTGCGTTTTAGCGATCGTTATGGTCGCTAAATCATTGCGAGTATGATTTTAGACAAAACGAGGTCTGTGCCTCGTTTTGTTTTTTTCGTTATTTTATTAAATAGATGAATAGAGTGCATTGGTTATGACGACCCTGAAAGAGCTTAGCATAGAGCAAAACGTGGCTTTTGGTACCAGTGGTGTAAGAGCGTTAGTGGAAAACCTGACATCTAAACTGTGCTATGCCTATGCCCAAGCCTTCTTGCAAAAAATATGTTCAGACGCCACGCAGGTGGCTGTGGGTATCGATTTGCGCCCCAGTAGCCCAGACATTGCCTGTGCTATGATAAAAGCCGCTCAAGATTTAAATATAGACGTTGTTTTTTGTGGGGCCTTACCTACCCCAGCATTGGCGTATTTTGCTATGCAAAACGGCATGCCAAGCATCATGATTACGGGTAGTCATATACCGTTTGACCGTAACGGCTTTAAGTTTTATACCTCAACCGGTGAAATTACCAAAGCGGATGAGCTTAGCATCCAAAATGCGCCAGTAAGCAAACGTAGTAGCGATTTTTGTTTGGCTAAGTTGCCGCAAGTCGATTTAGCCGCCAGCTTTTTATATCAAAAACGTTATACGGATTTGTTTTCATCGACTGTCTTAGAGGGTAAGCGCATCGGTTTATATGAGCATTCTGGTGTTGGCCGTGACCTTATTACGTCCGTATTAAAACAACTGGGTGCTGAGGTAATTAGTCTGGATCGTACAGATACGTTTGTGCCGATTGATACGGAAGCCGTTTCAGAAGCCGATCAGTTAAAAGCCTTTGTTTGGTCGAAAGAATGGGAATTAGACGCCATTGTATCCACCGATGGGGATGCAGATCGCCCTTTAATAAGCGATGAAAATGGTCTTTGGTTGCGTGGTGATGTTGTGGGTATTTTAGTGGCGCGTTTCTTACAAGCCACCCACGTCGCTACACCTGTGAATGCTAATACCGCCTTGGAGCTGGTTAATCCCAATATGTTTACTAAGCGTACGCGAATTGGCTCTCCTTATGTTATAGAAGCGATGCAAGCGTTCGCGTTACAAGCTACGTTGACTACTGATAGCCCCAAGGTTGTTGGCTACGAAGCCAATGGCGGCTTTTTAGTGGATAATGACATGCCGTGTGGGCTAGGTATGCTAAATGCCTTGCCTACCCGTGATGCAGTACTACCTATTTTGGCTGTGCTTTGTCAGTCCGCCCAAGACGGTTTAGCAATTAGCCAATTGGTAGACGGTTTGCCTGCTCGTTATACTTATAGTGACCGTATTCAACAGGTTCCGATCGAATTTAGTCAGACGTTAATTAAACAGCTAAAAGAGGATAGCCAGCAGATGCAATGCTTTTTGGAAGCAACTGGCGCTGTGGAACCCAATATTGACACTATTGATGAAACCGACGGACTGCGTATTCACCTAAGTAATCAGGAAATCGTTCATCTTAGACCCTCTGGTAATGCGCCTGAGTTACGCTGTTATGCAGAGTCATCAGAAATAAATCGTTCGAAGCAGATTGTTGATCTAGCTTTGAAATATGTTCAAGCAAGTTAAAGTGTGAGCATTGTCTTTGAGGTATCTATTATTTACACTTAGTCTTTAGTGTTAAAAATTATATCTAATGCACAATTATATATTTCAATGATTTCTAAGTAGGTTTGGTGTGACAGAAAAATACATTCCCCGCTATCAGTCAATTCGTGTATTGTGGTCGTATCGTCTTGTGGATTTATGTGTCCCCTTCACAATGCTATCTTTGGTGCATTTTTTCTTTAGTATCCAACCGTGGAAAGAGCCTTATACTTGGCTTGGTATCATGGCTGGTTTATTTTTTGTCGTCTTCACTCAATTGTTAGGTGGATACAGCCGCTACGCTGAACGTTCAATTGCAAAAAAGATTGAGATTGTCTTCAAAACGTGGGCATTTAATGTACTATTATTAATCTTTATTGCTTACCTTAACGCAGCTGTACTCAGCCTTGCTCGCTCTGTGATATTGGTATGGGTTGTATTAACACCGTTTGTTATTTTGTCTTTTAAGTTGCTAATTAACTACAAAAGTCGATCCACCCAAAATGGGCGGACCGAGATTTTAGTATTAGGTAAAGGTTATTGCTTTAATGCGTTCGAACTCGCTCAGTTGGACAGGCATAATATTCGGTTGCATACTATTGATGAGTATGACGAAGCTGTGTTGCGTGCCAAGGTTGAAACAATATCGCCTGACTTTTTGGTTATCAACTTAGATAAAAAAGCAGAGCCTCGTTTGGTAAGAGAACTTACCCACCTTGATTTAAAGGGCGTTCAACTTTTAGCATTGCATCATTTTATGGAAAGCTTTCTGCGTAAATGCTATATATCTTACGACTCTACAGAGCTAGGTTATTTGGAGAGCATACGATCATATAATCGTGTTAATTATTTAATTAAGCGTATTGTTGATATCTTTGTTTGTTTAAGCCTCGCTGTATTCACCTCGCCTGTGATGCTCTATGCTATATATAAAATCAGACAAGAGTCACCTGGTGCTATTTTGTTTAAGCAGTCACGTGTTGGTTTAAACGGTAAGAACTTTCAGGCGATTAAGTTTCGCAGTATGCACGAGAATTCTGTTTTTAACCCTTATACTCAGGAAGAAGATCCGCGTATTTTTCCATTTGGCAATACAATGCGACGTACCCGTATCGATGAACTACCGCAATTGTGGAACGTGTTTGTTGGTGATATGCATTTGTTTGGTCCTCGCACAGAGTGGGATATTTTGGTTGAGGGTTATGAGAAAGACATACCCTATTACCATGAACGCCACTTAGTACGTCCTGGCATTTCTGGTTGGGCGCAGGTTTTGTATCCCTATGGCGCGAACACAGAAGATGCTCGTCAAAAGCTCATGTACGATTTGTATTATATCAAGCACTGGAGTATTTGGCTGGAAATCGAAACGCTTATTCGTACCGTGTTGGTGGTGTTGGGACGTAAAGGGTTGTAAGTAGGCGAGACTGTGGCATGGTGTTATCCATGCGGAAGTGCAGAGCGGGATTTTGCTGAGCGTATGTATGTGTATCCTAGACTACAGACTGTTTGATCGGTATGAAAGAGCCGAAGAACGTCAAGTATGTAAGTTTCAGCTAGTGCAATTCATGTACGAGCGGAGTTATGAGCGTGATGTTATATTAGAATTGTTCCAGGTTATTGATTGGATGATCCGTTTGCCAGATGTTTTGGAGCGCCAGTTCCTAGAATCAGTATATCAACTAGAGGAGTCTAAAAAAATGCCTTACGTCACCAGTGCAGAGGCGTTTTGGAATTTAGAAAGGAATGCAGCAGGGGAAGCGGCTATAATGCTGCGACTGATGGCATGCAAATACGGTGTTGACGTAGTGGCGGCATACCGTGAGCGGATTGAAAAAGCCTATGCTGAAACCCTACTGGAATGGTCAGAACGACTTCTCTTCGCCGAGAAAATAGAAGACATTTTTCATTGATATTTTGTTGCGCTAAAGCACGATAAGAAAACATAGCACCATCGTCACAAAGAATTACGACCTACAAAACCAATCACCCGTAGGCCGGATGAATCGAGAAACGAAGATGCTTACTTGAAAATAAAAGCTGTGTTCATCATCACCCAACGCCGGATAACGGTCGTACCTCCCTCCTCCTTTATCGCCTGATAACGCCTAGGCTCATCAGGCCTACGGGTGATTTTTTTTGGTTTGTATTGTGTTTTCGTAGGACATCATGAGCGCAGCGTAATGTGCCGTTGGTGATGTTGGTTGGGAATGTGGGATCACGGTTCGTGCGTCAGATTACGCCTCGTACCTTGTCTCATCTGACCTACAAGACCTACGGGGTGAAGCGTGGTGCCAGAGTGTGGCGGGTGTTGGGCAGTGGGCGATGGGGAAGTAGCCGATGTTGCTGTGGATGCGTTGGGTGACGCTGTGATGCCAGTGGGGTGAGAGTGTGTGGTTGGGTTGGTCGTTTTCCAGTACGCAGCAGTGCCGTGGGGCGAGGGTGAGGTCGCGCCAGATGTTTAGGTTGCGTTGTTGGTAGTGTATTTTGCCTAGGTGTTTGGGCTCTATGGTGAGCAGTGGTTGCCAGTGAGGCGGCTGACTTTTTGCTAGGCGCGCTTTTTGGTAAGTGTGTTGTTTGGTTTGTTGTTCGATCCAGTCTATTAAGAGACGTAATACTATGTCTCCTATGCCATCTTTGCGGTAGCCACCGCCAATGTCTGAATGTACTCCTGCTAGCCAGATTTCGAGTGCTCTTCCATCGTGGTTGATCAATGTGGGACGAAAAGCGAGTCGTTGCTCGTCTAAAGCGGCCAGGTGTAAGGCGCGGTGCACGCCGTCTGGCAGTGTGTGTCCATGTTCAAATACCACGTCGCTTTGCGGGCGTTGGCGGGTGTCTAAATTTGGCCAGCCTATGGAAGCGACGGTGTCGATGACGGCTTCTATGATGATAGGGCGATCAATGAGTGGGGTGATGAGCGCGGCAAAGCGTCTTGCTAAGGCCGCGCCTCGGCTAAAACCTATTAAGACAATGTGGCGCGTAGAGCGGCTATAATGGTGTTTGAAGTCGTTTAAGGCGCGGTTTAAAATGGTGGCTACGTGGCCGGATTCAATGGCAAACGCTGCGTTGATTTTTTGTTCCAGCCAATGGCCGTAGGTGCCGATGCCAGCGTAGTAAAAGCTGCGATGGGGGAGGTGTGTGGGCGTTGTGTCTATGTGGTTTTTTACGCGACCACCCAGTAGCAGGTGAGATTTTAATACGTTGGTGATGCTCGAAACGCTGTGTTCTGGTGCGTAGGCGTCATTTGGGCTATTGTCTGTGCCATCGAAATGAAAAAATAATGTCGACATTGTGTGTCCTCCTTGTGGTTATGAACCCATCTTCCTGATGGTTGGGGTAGCATAACATGGTTTTTTGTCGGTGTGGTGTTTGAGGGATTATGTTTTGCCTCGTGCGTCAGATTACGCCTCGTGCCTCGTCTCATCTGACCTACGGGATGTTGTGTG
>NZ_QHJF01000045.1 GCF_003259225.1 Marinomonas arctica
TTTCTGTTTACCAAAGAACCAGCGCAGAGTAATTCGTTATGTGGCAACAAGTTGAGTTTCAATTGCCTGAGACGAAGTGAGAGATTAAGGCAGTTTATACTTTTTTGTTGTTTTTTATTCAGTTGAACATCTTATATTATTGTCGTATATTTGTTCTAGTGGGTGTCGTATATTTGTGCAGTATAACTGTATTTATTGGAGGTTAATGTGGCTGTAAAAACACTAAAAAGCAAAGTTAGTTACCGCATTAAGCGAAGTAAATCCGATGTTTTTACTCCAAGAGATTTCTTTGACCTGTCAGATAGAGACCAGATAGGCAGAGCACTGAGAGCACTGGTTGCAGAGCAGCGACTCGTTCGCTTTGGGCAAGGTCTGTACGCAAAGGCGAAAGCATCAAAATACACAGATAAAGTTCTGCCTGTAAGGCCTCTTACAGATCTAGCAGTTGAAGCTTTACAGAAGTTGAATGTAAAAGTTGTAGATTCAAAAGAGCAAACACAATACAACCAAAATCAAACAACTCAAGTACCTACTGGCCGCGTTATCGCGGTACAAGGAAGAGTTACTAGGCGAATGAGTTTAAATGGAACAACTATCAAATACCAACGAGTTCGCTAAGCTACCTCCCCAAGATTTAATTCAAGAAGTTGCCTCATATCTTAACGTTAGTGAGGCCTTCATTGAGAAAGATTGGTTTGCAGTGCAGGCTCTTAAAATAATCTCCTCAAAAGCTTCAGATATCGTTGATATTCAAACGATATTTTCAGGTGGTACAAGCTTGTCTAAAGGTTATAAATTAATTCAAAGATTTTCTGAGGATTTGGATTTTAGGTGCCATTATTTATCAGATGTATTGTCGCAAGGACAAAAACGTAGGTGTAAAAGTAATCTTAGGGACTTACTGACGAGCTCTTTGACTATCGATGGTTTTCTTGGTTTTGATCAAAACACAATAAAGCAAGGCGGTAGTTTCTTTAAGTTTCCTTTGCAGTATCCAAAAGCAACAGACTCTCATAACTCGTTACGAAGAGATCTAGAATTAGAGTTTAGCTTCACCGTCCCTTTATTGCCCCCAGAATTAAGACCAATTACCTCCATGGTTAATGAGTTTTTAGGAGAACAGCCGGAAACAAGCATTCTTTGTATGCAACCTATTGAAATTGCAGCAGATAAATTAAGTGCGTTAACATGGAGAGTCTTGACACGTTCCCGTGATAGTGGGAATGATGATCCGACTCTTGTAAGGCATATTCATGATCTTTGCGCGTTGGAGCAGGAAATATCAAAAGACCCTCAACTATTTAAAAAAATTGCTATTAACTCATTTAACGTAGATCAGAGGATACCAAATAGAGAGGTTAATGGCAGTTTTGCAAAGAGTGTGTCGTTAGCAGTTGGAGCTCTTAAAGTTGATTCTTTGTACGCGGAGGAATATAGCCGATTCGCTGAAGCTATGTCCTATGCGAATGATGATGAGCAGATAGATTTTAGTAGAGCTATCAGTAGTCTGGAGTCAACTGCACGCCTTTTTTGAAATAAGAGTGAATCGTAGTTAATTATGATTTTTACTAGGTGGCGTCAGTGTGTATTGGGGTACTATTTGGTAAAATTCCTATAAGTGCCTTTAATTTTGAACCTTTGGTAAGTTGCGGCGGAAGGCCCGAATCCATACGACTACCGTTTTTCTGTTTACCAAAGAACCAGCGCAGAGTAATTCGTTATGTGGCAACAAGTTGAGTTTCAATTGCCAGCGATGCGTCGAGGCTTTCATTTGATCACCGATCAGGTGGAGGCGGCTTTAGCTAAGCTGTCACCCGTTTCGATAGGCTTGTTGCATATTCAGTTACTGCATACCTCCGCATCGCTGACGATCAACGAAAATGCCGATCCTTCCGTCCGCCGAGACATGGAAAGACATTTTTCACACATGGTGCCAGAAGATCAGCCCTATTATGAGCACATTTATGAAGGTAGTGATGACATGCCGGCTCACATCAAAGCCAGTATGCTGGGATCATCCCTGACCATTCCCATTCGGAATAAAAGCTTGTATTTAGGTGTTTGGCAAGGGGTGTACTTAGGTGAGCATCGAGATCATGGAGGCAATAGGCGGATAGTGCTGACATTGCAAGGGGAACCTTGCTAGTGACTATTTAGACAAGTGCCGTAGATTGATAAAAGACACCAGTTTCACTGAAAAGTGGTGTCTTTTAGGTCTAGCGTCTTAATTAACCATGATTTGCTTGCAAGTGGCTTGGCCGTTTTCAACCGCTTGGTTTGCGCTGAGGGCAAGTTCTTCTATGGTTTCACCATCTTCTGGAAAGGCGGCGATGCCGATACAGAAATCCATTGGATCGGAGTTGCCTTCGAATAAAATAGATTTTTCGTCTTCCGTCGGGGTGATGAGGTGTTTTAACAAGGTCTTCGCATCTTTGACGCTAGTATTAGGCAGTAATAAAAGCAGTTTGTCAGGTTCTACTCGCGCTAATACATCCGCTTCGCGGATCTTTTTATAGATGTAACGGGCGGATGTTTGGATAGCGATGTTGCGTGCTTCCATGGGCAACTTACTTAGACGTTCATTGGCATCCAAGTTGATTTTCGCCATGGTCAATGGTGTATATTGGCGTTTTGCCAAACCGAGCTGCTTTTTAAAATGCGTTAGCGCCGCGCCACGGGTTAGCAAACCTGTTAGTTCATCAAACGTCGCTTGGTTGCGTAAATGCTCTTCTAATGCCTTTTGGTGGCTGATATCGACCATAAAGCCAATGATCTTTTTGATACTGCCATCAGGCCCTTTTGTATAGCTTCGGCCACGTTCTTTTACCCACAGGTAGCGTTGATCTCCTGTTAAGATACGATATTCCACCTCGTAATAATCTTGATTTAAAGCAACGTGCTCATTAACGACAGTGGCTAATTTTTTGACATCGTCAGGGTGGACGATTTTGTGCCATTCAACCGTTGAGCGAGGTGTTTTATCAAGAGGGTAGTTCAACAGTGTTGCAATGGATTTTGAGCAAGAGACTAAGTCCGACTCTGTCTCCCATATCCATAATCCAGCAGACGATTCCGTTAGGGCAAATTTGAGCAGAGTGTTTTCGGCGGCGGAAAGGTCCATGTGGTCTGTGTTATAAACACACGCTAATACAGACTCACCAAGATGTCGCATTTCAAGCTGCATATTAATGAGCTTGTCACCAACACGAATCAAGCTTTCACAGCGTTCAATGCTGCCGTTTTGGATTTTTTTATTCAGTGTGAGCCAGTCATCTGGCGAGGCAGCGTCTTCACAAAGGGATTCCCATGTGCTCGAAGGCGTCGCATTAAAATTTTCAAACAAGATTTCAAAATTGCGATTGTACGACATAAGCTTGCCCGTCGCGCTTTCTATGATAAAAGCAGGCGTTGGCATGTATTTAAACGCGAGTTCGAAAGGGGTGTTCATGACACGCTCCTCTAAAGGTGATCATTCTGGGGTGATCCAAGTAACTTGGTAGCCCGCCTCATTATCTTCTGCTAATAATTTGCTTAAAACAGGTAAGCATTCTCTGGCTTCTTTTTCTAATGTCCAAGGTGGATTAACGATTATCATACCGCTTCCAGCCATGCCGCGCTCTTGTTCTGTGTTTCTAATGCAAAGTTCCAGTAAAAGAACATTGCGAATATTGGTCGATTTTACCGATTTCAAAAGATCGTCAGCTTGTCTACGGTTTAATACCGGATACCAAATGGCATACGTTCCCTGAGGAAAGCGCTTGTAACCGTCTTCTAATGCTTGAACCACATATTGATAATCTTTTTTTACTTCATAAGGCGGGTCCATTAACACAAAGCCGCGCTTTTGCGGCGGTGGTAGCATGGCTTTAACAGCGGCGAAGCCATTGTCTTTAACTACGTTGGCTTTGCGTTTATTAGGAAAAAGAGCAGCCAAAATTGGGTAGTCGTTTGGATGTAGTTCACATAAGTGCAGTTTGTCTTTTGTACGAACGTAGTAATCGACAATTTTGGGGCTACCGGGATAAAACTCCAACGTATCCGTTGGGTTCATGTCTTTCACTATGTCTAAAAGTCCTTCCAGTGGTTCTGGAAGATGGTCTTCGGTTAATAGTCGTGCGATACCTGAGTGGAATTCTTTATTTTTTTGCGCTTGTTCGGAGTTCAGTGAGTATTGACCAATGCCAGCGTGTGTATCCAAATAGAAAAAGGGCGCGTCCTTTTTTATAAAATGGCGACATATTTGACTGACTGTCAAATGTTTTAAAATATCAGCGTGGTTGCCTGCATGATAAATATGGCGGTAGCTGAGCATTGTTTTTCCTGTGATGAATAAATGTATAGTGAATGAAAAAGGCCGCAACGCCTAGGTTTGGCAAAGCGGCCTTTGGCATGTTGCTGTTTAGATATTAGTCGATTTGACTAATATCACGTACTGCCCCTTTGTCTGCGCTGGTAGCAAAGTGTGCGTACACTTTTAATGCTGGAGAAACTTTACGTGGACGTTCTTCTACTGGTTTCCAAGCATTTGCGCCTTTGGCGTTCATCGCATCGCGACGGTTTTGTAGCTCTTCATCGCTAAGCAAAACATTGATTGTACGATTTGGAATGTCTATCAAAATACGGTCGCCATTTTCAACCAGACCGATTGCACCGCCGGCAGCCGCTTCTGGAGAAACGTGACCGATAGACAAACCGGATGTGCCGCCAGAGAAACGACCATCGGTCAGCAAAGCACAGGCTTTGCCTAGGCCTTTCGATTTTATGTAAGACGTTGGGTAAAGCATTTCTTGCATGCCTGGTCCACCTTTAGGACCTTCGTAGCGAACGATGACAATGTCACCGGCTTCCACTTTATCATCAAGAATGTTCTTAACGGCTTCGTCTTGAGATTCCGTTACGTGAGCACGGCCTTCAAACACCAGAATCGATTCGTCTACACCGGCACTTTTTACCACACAACCATCAACAGCAATGTTGCCATAAAGTACGGCTAAGCCCCCTTCGATGGAAAAAGCGTTTTCGATAGAGCGAATGCAGCCTTCTGCACGATCACCATCTAGAGAAGGCCAACGAGTAGATTGGCTGAACGCGGTTTGCGTTGGAATGCCAGCAGGGCCTGCTTTGTAGAATTCGATCACTTCAGGCGTTGGTGAGCGCATGATGTCCCACGTCTCAAGTGCTTCTTCCATTGTTTTAGAATGCACTGTGTGGCATTGGTTGTGTAAAATACCCGCACGATCAAGCTCGCCCAACAAGGCAAAAATACCGCCAGCGCGGTGCACATCTTCAACGTGATACTTAGGCGAGTTTGGCGCTACTTTACATAGTTGAGGCACTTTACGAGATAAGCGGTCTATGTCTTTCATCGTAAAATCCACGCCTGCTTCATGGGCAATGGCCAACAGGTGAAGAATCGTATTGGTTGATCCCCCCATGGCGATGTCTAACGTCATGGCATTTTCAAAGGCCTCGAAGCTTGCGATAGAGCGTGGTGCCCAGTTTGCTTCATCGTTTTCGTAGAAACGTTTGGTGATATCTACGATGCGACGACCTGCTTCTAAGAACAAACGGCGACGATCTGAGTGAGTGGCTAATGTCGTGCCGTTACCCGGTAAACTTAGACCAAGCGCTTCGGTTAGGCAGTTCATTGAGTTTGCGGTAAACATACCAGAGCAAGAACCACAAGTTGGACACGCTGAGCGTTCATATTCGGCTACTTTTTCATCTGTTGCCGTTGGATCTGCTGCGATAACCATGGCATCGACTAGATCAAGTTTGTTCTCGGACAGTTTGGTTTTGCCCGCTTCCATTGGACCGCCAGACACAAAAATAACCGGAATGTTTAGACGCATAGCAGCCATTAGCATCCCCGGTGTGATTTTGTCACAGTTGGAAATACAAACCATAGCATCGGCGCAATGGGCATTAACCATGTACTCAACAGAATCTGCGATCAGATCACGAGATGGAAGGCTGTACAGCATGCCGTCATGACCCATGGCGATACCGTCGTCGACAGCGATAGTGTTAAATTCTTTCGCTACACCACCTGCCGCTTCAATTTCACGAGCAACCAGTTGGCCCATGTCTTTGAGATGTACATGACCTGGTACAAATTGAGTGAAAGAGTTGACCACTGCTATGATGGGCTTTTGAAAATCATCGTCTGTCATTCCGGTGGCACGCCATAGGGCGCGAGCTCCAGCCATGTTGCGGCCTGAGGTGGTCGTTTTGGAACGGTATATTGGCATTGTTTTCCCCACAGATTTTTTGCTTTATTTTGCTTTATATAGTTGCCCAGATTTAATGAGTCCATGTTACCAAGATTATTGCTTATGCCCAATGGCAATTTTTAGGCAATATTGAGACACTGTATCAATCAGTACTAATACTTTTATTGAAACGGAAATGCTATGGCCGAAAATCTACTATCAGCCCACTCTAATGTTGCATTGGCAAGACAGCCAATCGTAGACAGTCGACTTGCTGTGATGGGCTATGAACTGCTGTATCGCAAAAATGCCGTCGCGGCACAGGCCGATGTGATTGATGATGTTGGGGCAACGGCTCAGGTGATGGCTACCAGTCTTTTTGAGCTGGGTATGGAAAATCTTGTTGGTACCAGCAAGGCGTTTATTAATTTTCCTCGAGCTTACTTGTTGAGCCCCAGTGGCATGCCTATTAATAAAGAAAACATTGTCATTGAGGTGCAAGAGAATGCTGGCTTCGACGCAGTACTTTTGTCTTCTTTGCGTCGTTGGGTGCAAGCGGGCTGTTCAATCGCGTTAGACGATTTTCATTTCCATAGCAAATTTACCCCCTTTCTTGAGCTTGCGGACTATATAAAACTGGATGTGCAGGCATTAGGGAAGGATGACTTTCATAAGCAAATTGAAGCGTTGAGAGGATTTGATGTCAACATTATTGCTGAGAAGGTCGAGACATGGGAAGACTATCAATTTTGCCGTTTGTTAGGTATTGAGTATTTTCAAGGGTATTTTTTTGAAAAACCTGAGCTGATTGTTAGTAAAACATCCAAAGTGAACAGCATGACTCTGTTACAACTGATGTCATCGCTGTTAAACGCATCTACCTTGAGTGTGGATGAGTTAGAAAGAATCGTCAGCCAGGACGCAGGGTTGGTTCATAAGCTGTTGCGCTATTTAAATTCTCCAGTAACCGGATTGGTTGCGTCTGTTGATTCTGTGCGTTTGGCGATTATGTTGATTGGTGTGGAAAAGCTGAAATCGCTGACAAATTTATTATTAATGTCAGAGATGGTGGGGGATAGGCATGTCCTACTTGAGCAAATTATGGTACGTGCTAAGCACGCTGAATTGTTTGCTCAGAGTCGAGGTTATAACAATCAGGACAAATACTTCTTAGCGGGAATGTTGTCGATGATTGATGTTTGCACTGGCATGCAATTAGACGAAGTATTAGGCGAGTTGCCTTTGCCTAGCGAATTTATCAATGCCATCGTTCACCGATCTGGAAGGGTAGGTAACGCGCTTGATCTGGTTGAGCATTATGGTAATGGTCATACCATTAAAAATCCTCAAGACTTAGACGATTTGAAGAAGACCTATTTAGATGCAATTAAATGGACAGATGAATTTCTTATCGCGGTATGACGATGAGAATTTGAATCGCATTGTTTATTTTGTAGTCCTTTTCTTACATGTCTGTAGGCGTTTCCCGTTTGTTGTGTGGTTTAAAGTAATTGTTTCTTGTAATTATTTTTTATCCTATTGATTTATAAGGGTAAAATATAAATCCTGTCGTTTTTTTTGCATTTGATAAAATTTTCAAAGCTGTTAAATTGCTTCTTATCCAAACGGAATTCATGGATGAAAAGCGCATGAAGTGCTTGATAAAATGCCATTGATGGTGTTGAGGATTGAATCAGGATATTCAAGAGCAAGGGAGTGTTCATCGGAATAACATGGTTTGATGGATAGCGCCATGCGCAAGGACAGTTTGGATGCTTCATGATGAAGCGAACAGTGACGTTTACTCATCGGAAGAGTTGCTCGACAGGATGTCAGCAAAAAGCAGGGTTGCCAATAGGCGCCCTTTTTTTTGCCTAAAATTTGTTATTTGTCGATTATTCTCGATACGACAAATATAAAAAAAGCGACGTAAGGTCGCTTTTTTTATATTTTGGCTTGTCCTATCTTGGTATGGCGTTAAGTTAGCGCTCTAGATGCTCTAATTTATCTTCCACACCATCCCATTGTGCCGCATCGGCAAGGGCGTCTTTTTTCTCGGTGATATTTGGCCAAATTAAAGATAGATCTCTGTTTAGTTCAACAAATACTTCCTGATCTTCAGGCAATTCGTCTTCAGAGAAGATGGCATTGGCTGGGCATTCCGGTTCGCACAATGCGCAGTCGATACACTCGTCAGGATTGATGGCTAAAAAGTTAGGGCCTTCGTAGAAGCAGTCCACAGGACAAACTTCAACGCAGTCAGTATATTTGCAGCGAATGCAGTTATCGGTAACGATGAAAGCCATTCGACTTCTCCTTACAAGCTATAAAAATGATTGCGCACTATTTTAGAGGTATAGGCCATTTGGCGGCAAGCAACAATCGTAAATACTCTACATTTATCTGCTATTAGCTTATATCTAGAGCTTTGCATGGCAACATAAAGCCTGATGCCATGCAAAGTGCTAGCGTTTTCAATGGCCGCAATGACTACAGTTGAGATTTCAGCTTGTACAAAGCGTTCATCGCGTCTAAAGGCGTCATGTTATCTAAATCTAATGCTTCAATAGCGTTTTTCAAGGCGTTTTGTTCTGCCTGAGCAAACATATCCACCTGTTGAGGTTGATATCCTCCTTTTTCTTCTTGAATTTTTTTCTTGCTCTTTGTTGGAGATGAAGAGGCCGGCATTGTCTGATGGCTACGGTCGTGATCAATGCCGGTAACGACTTCTAGCTCTGTCAATTTTTGCTTGGCGTGCCCAATTACATCACGAGGAACTCCTGCCAATTGCGCCACTTGTAAGCCGTATGACTGACTGGCTGGGCCCTCATGAACCTTGTGTAAGAAGACGATTTCATCGTCGTACTCCGTTGCTGTCAGGTGAACGTTGGCAGCGTTTTCTAGTTGATCCGCTAGCGTGGTGAGCTCGAAATAATGGGTAGCGAACAAGACGTAGCATTTTAACTTGTTCGCTAAATAATCAACCGCTGCCCAAGCTAGGGACAGGCCATCAAAAGTGCTGGTACCACGTCCGACTTCATCCATTAAGACCAAGCTGTTTTTAGTGGCATTGTTTAAAATATTGGCGGTTTCCGTCATTTCCACCATAAAGGTTGAGCGACCGCCGGCAAGGTCATCCGATGAGCCCATTCGAGTAAAGATTCGATCGACTACGGAAATGGAAGCCGATTCTGCAGGGACAAAACAGCCTGTGTGAGCTAATAGTGTGATTAATGCGATTTGACGCATGTAGGTCGATTTACCGCCCATATTAGGACCGGTAATCATCAGCAAAGATCGTGTCTTATTCAGCTCAAGATCGTTTGGCACAAAGGGATCTGAAATAACCGATTCCACAACGGGATGGCGACCTGCGACAATATGAATACCGCCACGATTGTGTAGCTCTGGGCAACGAAAGTTAAGCACATCGGCACGTTTTGCAAAGTTGTTTAGCACATCAAGTTGTGCCAAAGCTTGGCTTGTGGTTTGTAATTCACTTAATACTTCATTTAATTGGTCGAGCAGAGATTCATAAAGTTCTTTCTCTCTAGCAAGCGATTTGGACTTTGCGCTGAGCGCTTTGTCTTCAAAGGCTTTGAGTTCTGGTGTGATAAAGCGCTCAGCATTTTTTAACGTTTGGCGACGGACGTATTCCACTGGTGCTTGGTCAGAATGAAGGCGACTAATTTCAATGTAATAACCATGCACTCGGTTAAAGCCAACTTTTAGAGAGCTAATGCCAGTTCGAGCTTTTTCGCTACGCTCCATTTCAGCAAGAAAGTCAGTAGCGTTGGTCGATAAGGCTAAAAGCTCATCTAATTCGGCATCGTAGCCTTTGGCAAAAATACCGCCATCACGAACCACCGATGGTGGGTTTTCGACCAAGGCTTTAGCCAATGTCTCAGTAATATTGGGTTGCGCCAGAATGCGTTGATTAAGCTCCTGCAGTCGCTGAGATGCCGCATTGGCTAACAAGTCGTTGAGTTCTGGTGCGGCTTCAAGGGCAAATCGTAGACGTAATAAGTCTCTAGGACGAGCAGAGCGTAGCGCCACTCGTGATAATATGCGTTCTAAATCCCCGACTTTTTTGAGTGGCTGATCAAAGGTGGTATAGATATGGGGGTTTTGTAATTCAGCCACGACTTGCTGGCGAGCCTGAATTTCATTTAGATCTCGAATTGGCGTATGTAGCCAGCGTTTTAACAAGCGACTGCCCATTGGCGTAGCGCAGTCATCTAGAACACTGATCAATGTATTGCTAGTACCACCTGTTAAGTTAATGTCGATTTCTAAGTTACGTCGAGTCGCGCCATCAATCAGAACCGAATCATCTTTATGTTCAACCATAATCGATTGAATGTGCGGCAATGCTGAGCGTTGGGTGTCTTTGGCGTATTGCAGCAAAGCCCCCGCCGAAGCTATCGCGGCTGTCAGGGATTCACAGCCAAAACCAGACAAATCTTTGGTGTTAAATTGCTGAATGAGTTGACGATAGCTGGATTCATAATCGAAATGCCAAGGGCCAAGCTCAGCAATGCCTTTTTCTAGCTTTAATGTTGACCGCGCAGGGAAATCTTCAGAGATCAAAATTTCTCTTGGTGATAAACGCTGTAGTTCACTAGAAAGGGCTTCGTGACCATCGACCTCGAATAGGCAAAAACGGCCACTGGCCATGTCCAAATAAGAAAAGCCAAAAATATCGAGACCTTTACGGGATTGATGAGCAAGAGACAATAAAAGGTTCTCGCGCTTTTCTTCAAGAAACGCTTCGTCACTGATGGTGCCAGGGGTAACGATACGAGCAATTTGGCGTTCAACCGGCCCTTTGCTGGTGGCTGGGTCCCCTGTTTGTTCGGCAACCACCACAGATTCGCCCATGCGAACTAAACGCGCGATGTAGTTTTCCGCAGCGTGAAACGGAATGCCAGCCATAGGAATAGGCATGCCTCCAGAGTGTCCGCGAGCCGTTAGTGTGATATCGAGCAGTTGAGACGCGCGTCTGGCATCATCGTAGAAGAGTTCATAGAAGTCTCCCATGCGGTAAAATAGCAGCTGGTTTGGATGCTGTGATTTTAGGCCAAAATATTGGCGCATCATCGGCGTGTGATTGTCTGCTGGTGTATTGCTCATTTAGGCTAGCTCGATTGTGATCCAAAAAATAGAGGGGTATTCTACGGGATATTTTCTTAGGATTTAAGGGATAATACGAATGAATCAGATGCAAAAAATGACTCACGTTGCAAAAGAAGTCGGTGTGTTATTGCAAGCGAAAGGCGATTTTCTGGTGACGGCAGAGTCTTGCACTGGTGGCTTGATTGGTGCGGTATGTACGGAAATAGCGGGCAGCTCGTCATGGTTTTTTGGTGGTGTGATTAGCTATGCCAATGACGCTAAGATACGTGGTTTATCGGTTAAAAAAGAAACCTTATCCGCTTTTGGTGCGGTGTCTGAGCAGACTGTCAAAGAGATGTGTGCCGGAGCGTTAGCGTTAGGGGGGAATATTGCTGTTGCCGTGAGTGGTGTAGCTGGTCCCGCTGGTGGTTCACCAGAAAAGCCGGTAGGTTGCGTTTATATCGGCTGGCAAGTCGTTGGGCAGGACGCCAATGTTGAGCGTTTTCAATTTTCAGGGGATCGTCAAGCGGTGAGAGAGGCCACTGTTTTAGCGGCATTGAATGGTGTAAAAGAAAGGCTCATCAGCAATAAAAAATAATACTGTTTTTATATACAGTATTTCTTGAGATTACCCAAAAAAAACGCTAAAGTTACCCGCAACGACAATTAGTCACAACGAAAAGTAGCCACAAGGATTTCATTATGTCATCTATTGCAGACAACAAGAAAAAGGCGCTGGATGCAGCGCTGTCTCAAATCGAGCGTCAATTTGGTAAAGGTGCCATCATGAAGATGGGAGAAGGTGCCAAGCTTGATATTGATACGGTTTCTACTGGATCATTAGGTCTGGATATTGCGCTAGGTGCGGGTGGTCTTCCTTATGGTCGTATCTGTGAAATTTTTTAAGGCACTATAGCTAAGATGGTACATGTCCATTTAGTCCTTGATAAAACTGGATCTAAGTGCTTTTTGTCTAGATGTACTGGTACACATAAAGAATATTGAAAAAATATGGGTGAATATAATGGAATCTAAAGTGGTTGACGCTAATAAGAAAAAAGCACTTGATGCAGCTTTATCTCAGATTGAACGTCAGTTTGGTAAAGGCGCGATAATGAAAATGGGGGATACTCCACGAGAAGCGATCCCTAGTGTATCAACAGGCTCTTTAGGATTAGATATAGCCCTTGGTATAGGTGGACTTCCTCTGGGTCGTTGTATAGAACTGTATGGACCAGAAAGTTCCGGGAAGACAACCCTAACACTTAGTACAATCGCCGAAGCACAAAAGAAAGGATATACCTGTGCGTTCATTGATGCAGAGCATGCTCTTGATCCATCTTATGCTGAAAAACTTGGTGTAAATGTTAATGAACTGCTTTTGTCTCAACCTGATACTGGTGAACAAGCGCTTGAAATTGTTGATATGTTGGTTCGCTCAAATGCTGTAAATTTAATTGTTGTAGACTCAGTGGCAGCATTAACGCCTAAAGCAGAAATAGAAGGCGAAATGGGGGACTCCCATATGGGTTTACAGGCTCGTTTGATGTCTCAAGCACTTCGAAAGCTTACTGGTGGCGCTAAAAACGCGAATTGTATGATCATATTCATAAACCAGATTCGAATGAAAATCGGTGTCATGTTTGGCTCACCAGAGACGACAACAGGTGGTAACGCCCTTAAGTTCTATTCTTCTGTACGACTTGATATTCGCCGCATAGGATCAGTGAAACAAGGTGACGAAGTTGTTGGTAATGAAACTCGTGTCAAAGTCGTAAAAAACAAAGTTGCTCCTCCTTTCAGGCAGGCTGAATTCCAAATCTTGTACGGAGAAGGTATTTATCACATGGGGGAGATCATTGATTTAGGTGTGAAACAAGGCCTAGTTGATAAAGCTGGAGCTTGGTATGCTTATAAAGATACTAAAATTGGACAAGGTAAAGCGAATGCAGCAAAATATCTTGAAGAAAATCCAGATATTGCGAATGAAATTGAAACAGAAATTCGTAACCAACTTATCCAAACCCCTACAAAGAAAGAATCCATTGTGATTGAAGATACCGATAGTCAAGAATGAGCTTAAAAGTTCTTTCTTTGTAATTTAATTTGGTGGGGGCTAGTAATAGCCCCTATTTTTTATGGAAGTAAAAGTAAACTCTACCACGATTAGATCATTCTCTATTTACTCGAATACTTTACCGAATGATTTTCTGCTTGATGTTGCAAAGGCTTGGAGGTTGCTTAATGCAACGTTTAAAACAGAATCTACCGAAAGAACCTATTACCAACATATAACTAGATGGCTAAGGTTTTTAGCAGATAGGCCAAACCATCCAGCTTTGAGCTATATTGGGCAGGATAACGGATCATTAGCGGAAGAGTATCTTGCTTGGCAAAACTTATTAACCGAGTATAGAAACGATATATTTGATACTTTCTTTCAAGAAGACCAACTAAAGACTCGTAATAATCAATTAATGGGAGTCAGAAAACTTCTAGAGTATTTAGCTTATACTAAAACTATTCCGCATGGTCTTGTTCTTCGTGGATGGAAAGACAAGCAAAGACTTGGGCAGAGTTCCACATTTTTATCTAATGATTTTTATCGACTTATAAATAGAAGTAAAAATGATCTGCAAAAACTTGTAGATTCCATTGATGATAATGATGTTTCGCTCGATGAGGATGTTATAACCCTGATTAAAAATGCACTTGAGAATACTGAAGAAGATTTTGATTTTAATCCAGTATCCTTAGTGATTTCCTCGTTACAAAATAGAAAAATTCAGCTTAAAGATCAAGCAGCTAGCGATTATATTGCATATATAGACTCAACAAACCAAGCTAAAAAATGGGCTGAAGACTTAGAGATAAGTGCTTGTGCCGATAAATTCCATAAAACTATGTTATCAAACGTCGATGCTCATACAAAAATGCACTTGTATGATGAAGCATTAGGCGGATGCGCAACTTCAGTTTTAGTAAATTATTTGATTCGTTATAACGAAGGAAGGTTGCTTTTAAATACGGACTCTCGTTACAGCTTATTTTGGCTGCCAGATAGAATGAGTAGATATAACTATAATCGGGATCATATACGAAGGTACCTTGGTTGCTCAAATTATGGGATGGTTTGTGCATTCGCATTTATCATGCTTGAAACTAATGCAAATACAACCAGTGTTTGGGGGTTAAAGGAAGATGATCTAATCGATTTGGATAAAAAATCTTTTCAACTTAATTGGACTAAAAAAAGGCAGCGTGGGCATGAGGCAAAATATAAAAAACTTCCAATGAGAATAGATGAGCTTGCTCCCCAAACTCTCACTGTAAGAGATGTATTCCTCCACCAAATTGAATGTCGTGAAAAATTCCTCAATGATGTAATTCCAAGAGATAGAAATTTTCTATTTCTTCAATGGCACAAAAATAATGTAAAAATTAGTATAAATAAGCGCGTTTATGCACCCACTAGACCGTCATTAGAATTCTTTAATCGAATTTTTAAAAAACTCTGTAAAAAAGCGTCCGGCGGCGCTTGGGAAACAACTCCTAAAGCGATCAGGGGGAGTGCTCTTCTTCTTACTGGGCTTGTTACTAGGGACGCAACAGCTGTAATGATTGAAGGTCAACACACTTCTTTAGAAATGGGTAAGCGCTATACATATCATTATCCTGAAGTATGGCAACAAGATAAAGAAATACGATTATTTCTTAACTGGTACCAAGCATTATTTACAGTTGATATTGAAGGTTTTGCTGAGAAAATTGGTATTGATTCTATTTTGTATAATGAAAATAAAGAATTTGCTTTGGAACAGCGCCAAAAAGAAGCTCAAAATGCAATTAATCAACAGTTTGGTGGTATTCATTGCATTGATCCAACCGCTGGCGCTCAACCTGGAACAAAAGCTGGTAGTGTATGTAACAAGGTAGATAAATGTCCGACATGCAAGCAGCGAAGGGGCGTATTCGTAACTTCAATAAATAATTTAGCTAATGTTATACAGTGGCATGAAGTTCTTGTTCAATTAAACCAGACTCTAAGCGACAATGATTTTTATAAATGGCGAGTATGGCATGTTTTCACAACCCTCATTCTTGATACCTTTTCAAAAGACCCAACGCATGCCAGATTAATGAGAGAGGCACAAGAAAAAGCAGCACTCACTCAGAACTCATACGCAAGCCTCATTCCTGTTGCTGAGGTAAATATCTAATGGCATTGCCAATCATTAATTACGTCAATTATTTTTCAGATTTTAATACTAGAAGCGATATTGAATCCCTAAAGATAAGATGGTTCAAAGACTGCTCTTATGATTCTGATATTTGGATATTGCAAGATACTAAAAACATGAAAAGGACTTATGATATTGATTGGGAAAACATACCTGTTGGTCCGAATGGTGAGAAGCTAAATAATTATTATGGCACAGTAGAATTGATAAAAATGAGTCTCTTGATCAGGGCTTCTACAACAGACAAAAAGCTAGGTATGATAGATTCAGCGGAATCATTATATAAAGCAGCAAATATGTTGTTTAATTTTTATCGATATTTACTTTTAATTCCTAATATTTCAAATTTATCTAGTATTAATGGTTCTGTTATTAGTCAACTTATTACTGATTATTCTACAAAAGGACTGGTAGTGCGTTTGGACTTAGATTCACGAGCAGTAAATCGATTTGATGAGATAATTTCTGATGGAAATATTGGGGCCTATACGAAAATTAGGAAGTCAACAAAGTATTTAAAGACAAATTTTGAAAAAAAAGAATTTGATAATGATATGTTTTCTTTTAAGCTTGGAGTCAGTGCGCGAGCTCTTCAAAATGCTCCTAAATATCAGTTGCTAAAATATAAAACATTAAAGCCACTAGGTTATGACTTGAAAGGCAGTGGTGTGGTAAAAAATAATATTGAAACTCAATCGGAAACTACTATTAGAAAGTCGATATCAGTTTTATCAGGTCTAATGCGGCAAGTTTATTTAATGCCTGACCTTTTCACAGAAAATCACCGAATAGATCGTATGTGGATGGATGATATTAAAGTATCTAAATTATCTAAAAATAAGGCGACTACTTCTAATTTAAAAACCCGAAATATACCAAAAAATATTATGTATGCAGTAATGGACGAATCAATCCGTTGGGTAATTGATTATGCTAATCCGCTACATTGCTACTTTAAGCGTACTAAGCAAATCCATAAAGAAAAATTTGAGGGGCTAAAAGAGGGAGATGGTGGTGGGAATGTTGAATCACAATCACATTATGCTAGAAAGCTTACTTCTCAGTGGATTAAAAAAAATCAACTAGTTAATTTCCAACACCCAATTACAACATATCAACATAAACAAACATCTATTGAACAAATAGTTAATAAACACCTTGTGTCAGCATGTTTACTTGTCATATTCGCATTTACAGCTCGCCGAAGAGATGAGATATATGGACTTAAATCTGGCTGCACTTATCAAGAGGGAGGACTTTGGTATTTGATTGTAGACCAAGAGAAATTTAACCAAGGTGAACGAGCTTTGCCAACCTTGGAGGTTGTTGCTAAGGCAATATCTATTCTTGAAGATCTATCAGCGGAAGGAAGAGACGCTAGTCAGTTTGATAACCTTATGCAAGTCACTGATGCAAATTCTAAACATGGAAGAGCATGGCCGGATTTCAATGGTTTTTGTGACTACGTGGGAATAGAATCAAAAGATGAAGACGGTAATCCATTCATATTTGCTGACCACCAATTTAGGCGATTTTTAGCTATGGCTTATTACTATCAATACCGCGACCCTAACTTATTTACTCTTAATTGGTTTTTAGGTCATGAGTCTATTGAGATGACAATGGATTATATCACTGATAGCGATGGTCAGTGGGAGATGCAGCAAGTTAAAAATGAACGGATTATTGATCTAATTGAAAGTGATTTCAGATCAGATAAATCGTTGATTGGTAATGAAATAGCAGAATTATTTGGAGTCATTGAGGGACAGAGCGAAAAGCGTATTTCAAAAATGGAAGATAAAGGTAAATTAGTTGATAAGTATGTTCTAAATTTTGTCAAAGATGGAGCATGCTTTGGCCTAACTCCTGATATCAAGAATAGAAGTAAATGCTTAGAGAACGGAGCCATACAATGTTCTAGCGCAGCTAAAGGAAGTTGTGAAGGCTGTCCTAATTTACTTCCAGTAGACCAACCAATTAATCACATTAATGTAACAGATTTGGTTTGTTCATCCTCACCCATGATTGAGGCGTTAAAAAATGGATAATGGTCTAAAAGCATTATTAATGCAGAAGATAGAGAGCAAAATAACTGCTCTTGAAAGCTACATAAATGGCTCTAGTATCGATTTTTCTATTCCAACTAAGTTTTCCCTTAACTGGTTTGTAACTCTATCAGAGGGGCGCTATGAGAGGTTTTCTAAGTCTTCTAGGGCAATCAAAGGTGGTACAGCGTTAAACAAACGTATTCTAGGGCTTTTAAATGAGTGTGAAGCACGCCGAAAAAAAGGTGACCTAAAAGTACAATCTAATGATAAAGAGCTTCAAGGCGTAATCAAAAAACTAAAGGTTGAATTGGAGAATACAAAGAAAGAAAGGGACGCGCAGGCTGAAGAAAACACTGAGCTTCGCAGACAATTAATTGATGTTAAGAGAAAAAATCAAATTTTTCAAGCGCAGATACGGGATCAAAACACCAATAGAAAGATCATTAGTCTGGAGGGTAAATGAGCCACAAGGTATTAGATCCTTGTAATTGCCCGAAGGTTATATTCACATCTGGTAGAACTGTTGTTCCTGTGACGGAATGGTTAATTGAACGTAAGTTTAATATTGGTTTGGCTGATAAAACAGTGAGAGCTGATGCGGACCATTTAGCTCATTGGTTAAATTTTTGTGAATCAGAGAAAATAGATTACCTCTCTGAACCAACAAATTTTACTATGGAGCGTTATCGCGATGAGGCTCTTTCCCGCCTATCTAATGAAAGTTGTGATCTTTATTTATCATCGATATGTAGGTTTTATTGGTGGTGTCAAAACAACACTTCTTATTGTTCAAATATGATTGGGTGGCCAAACAAAGCAGAAAACAATGATTTCAACATCATAGTTAAAAAGCCTTCTAAGGGAGTAAACGATTTTAGTATACCATTTCTAAAAGGCGGTATACAAAAACCAATGAAATATATCCCTAGCGTCCATGAGATAAGAGAGTTGAATGACTACCTCGCTAAAGAAGTCAAAAATCAAAAGGACTCTGTAGGTGAATTCTTGGCTGTCCGAAATCAGCTGATGGTTAGATGGGCGACTGAGGCCGCATTGCGGTCACAAGAACTTATTTGTTTACAAATTTCTGATTTACCTCGAGTTGATAATTTTAATTCTTCTATGTCAGAAGTATACATTCATAGAGGCACTAAATATGGAAAGCACAGAAAGGTTACAGTAAGTAAAAGTTTAATAAAGGCCACTTGGGATTATATCGAATATGAGAGAGATGACGTTATAAGTAATGTTTGGACGAAATGTGGTGATGTTGATAATATTTTCATCAATGCGGGTAATAGATCTCTGAAACCAAAAATGAGCAAAAATACATTTTATACAGTATTAACTTCATTTAACCCAAAGATAACTCCACACGCTTTAAGGCGTTTCGGTTTAACGAGGTTTGCTGCAAGGTTAATTAAAATCGAACGTATTATTAGAAGAGAAAGCAATGATCTAAAGCAAATTGATGTTAGGAATGTTGAGCAAGCATTAAGACTGCAGGCTGGCCATCAATCTGTAACAACAACTATAAAACGGTATGTAGATTATGCTTTAGCTGTTGATTTGGATGAGGATGAAATGCAGTCCGTGGCGACTAGAATTGAAGAGTTAGAATGGGAGCTTGAAAATCTTAAGTCAAGAAAAAGTGCAAGTAGAGATTTGAGAGAATATATATGACTCCTTGATTGTAACATCAAGAGTCTTGTTATTGACGTCTAGTAAAGCTTAGTAAGTTCAATTAAAGGGCCTGAAAGTGGTTTATAGACCTTCGTTATTACTCATACACTGCCAAATAGGCTCTTCGTCCTTCCACCAAACTAAACTAACGAAAAGGTCGTTATGATAATGAAAGGCATGTTCATATACCGTTGAATTGTCTGCCCAATCTTCTCTACACCATACATGCCCATCTACTTCACCAGGGCCTGAATCAATTTCGTTGACAATCAAATCATAAATTTTTGAGCCACTAGGAACTGTACTTTCTGGGTAGAAGCATCCAGGTAAACTACTATTTTTACTAAATAACCAACGACTTCCATCTTTTCGATATATGACAAAATGTCCCATATGATGATTGCTGGCTATAATGCGGCGCATGGTCATCATGAAACTTGTATTAAATGCTGATTTTACTGAATTGATTAAATCAAGGTTCAACTGACTTTCAAGTAGCTGATTTTTTAGCAGATAGGTAGGAATAAGAAGTTCTGAAGCATAGGGAAACTGCGATTAAGTCCCCAATATGAGACAATGCCGATCTGACCATTACCTCAAGACCGAATGACATGAATCAGCTTTCCTTCGCCGATACCGAATTTACCAGCAAACGCCGCAAGACTCGCAAAGAGCTCTTCCTTGGTCGGATGAATGAGCTGATTCCATGGCTACAGCTCGAAGCTCAGATTGAGCCGTTTTACCCAAAAGCTGGCAATGGTCGGCGTCCATACCCTCTCGCTACCATGCTACGCATTCACTTTATGCAGAACTGGTACAACATGAGTGATCCAGCGATGGAAGATGCCCTTTACGAGATCACCTCTATGCGGCTGTTTGCTGGCCTATCATTAGAAGGTGCGATCCCAGACCACACGACCATCATGAATTTCCGTCACCTGCTTGAGAAGCATAAGCTGGGTCGTAAACTCTTCAAAGAAGTAAACAAATGGCTGTCTGATTCTGGCACCTACTTTAAAGAAGGGACAATCGTTGATGCGACGATTATTGAGGCAGCAAGTTCCACCAAAAATAAATCTAATGCACGCGATCCCGAAATGCACCAAACGCAAAAGGGAAAACAATGGTTCTTTGGCATGAAAGCTCACATCGGTGTTGATGCAAAGCGTGGGTTAGTTCACAGCTTCACCACGACGCCTGCCAATGATCACGATTTAAACCAGTTGACGGAACTTCTTCATGGCAATGAGTCATTTGTATCGGCGGACTCTGGCTACCGTGGCGTAGAAAAGCGCACAGAAACAAAAGATAAGAATGTCGATTGGTTAGTAGCTGAGATGCCCAGCAAGATACGTGCTTGGAAAAAGCACCCCCGCCTCAACAAGCAGCTGATCCGAACGGAATACTTAAAGGCGAGTATCCGAGCGAAAGTCGAGCACCCGTTTAGAATACTGAAATGCCAGTTTGGGTTCCGCAAAGTCGTCTACAAAGGCCTGTCTAAAAATGACAACAAACTCGCCGTGCTGTTTGCACTTGGAAATTTGTTACGAGTAGATCAGATGATACGTTCTGCACGGGGTTAATCCGTCCAAATAACGGTTGTAAGGTGCTTGAAGTACCTTACAAGTGGGTTAAGTGGTGATTAAATGTCGCTTCTGAGGAAATACTGTCACAAGCTGAAAGTCAGCTAAAAATTGTCTTACTTGTTCGTATGTTCCCTAGCTTGGGTCTCTCTCCCATAAACGACGATACGAACCGGGCTGTAAATGATGAGTAAATCCACTGATGATCAGGCCCCTGCTCGTTCAAGATCGAAGACCCTAAATTCGCTTGATAAGGTCATCGATAGTCTTGTCGCAGGTAACGAAAAGCTTTCCATCGCTGCGGTTGCCCGAGCAGCAGGTGTTACGCCCGGTCTCATCCACAATACATACCCAGCGGTGGCAGAGAAAATTCGCAATCTCATGGGCAAGTCGGTACGCGCCCAGCGAGATTCGAAGCACCAGGCGCTGATGCATGAGAAGGAGAAGAACAGGGCACTCCGTGCGGAAAACGATCAGCTATTAGAGGAGCTTGCCCGAATTGCCTCTGTAAACCAGCGTTTGCTGTTCGAAATGGCTAAGTTGAAAACAGTCGCCGGCGGAAAGGTTGTGGCTTTAACTCCGAAGCACGAGGGACACGTCCCGGTCGCAACGTGTCCCGACCCTATTTCGCATTGATTTGATCCATCACCTGCATGACTTTCTGCGAGGCGCCGGGCTGCACACTGGCAAACAGATCAGGGGTGTACTCGCTTGGCTGGCATGTACGTATTCGCCTCCCGACCAACGCTCAAGTCAAATCGAAGCATTGCTGTCGCATAACTGGCATGCCGCGAGTTAAACGGGTATACGGATTTAATGGTTGATGGGGCACCTTCACCCCATCAATCTGATACCACCCTCAGATGGTTGATAGATCGACTCCGTAGTTGAGTTCCTCTGCGAAGTCCGGCAGTCCGTAACCGATGGTTTTCTTGTAGAAAGGAGAGACCTTCGCAGTCGGTGCCTTCTTCTTGTGCTTCGTGGTGTAGAGCATTCGTGCCCGCATCACCTCGAAGGAGTAACCGCGCCCTTCACGGTTCTTGTCCTTGGCCAGTCGGTTGATGGACTCCGTGTAAGCGTTGGTGACGGGCATGTCCGTCTCGAAGTAGGTCATGGTCTCTTCGCGCCAGTTTCCCACTGCCCTGACCAGATCGCTCCAGACTTCCTTTTGGCCCTTCGGGATGGTGGCTATCCACTCGTCCAGGGCGGCTTCTGCCTGGAGCCGTGTGGTGGCGTCCCAGATGCCGTAGAAGCGCTCCTTGTGCTCGTAGGCGGCCAGCAGTTGCGGGAACGCGCCTGTCCAGGTCTCCATGATGAGGCGCTCCCGGTCTGAGACTTCGTGAGCGCGTTTCAGCAGGATTTTCCGGTCTCCCTTGAGAGTCCGGCTCTGGGACGGTTTCAGCTCCTTTCTGAGGCCCTTGCGCACTTTCTCTAGGGCATCGTTGGCCATGCGCACCACATGGAACTTATCGACCACGATACGGGCCTGGGGCAGCACAGCCTTGACCGCTGCCCGGTAGGGGTTCCACATGTCCATGCTGACGATCTCGACCTTCTGCCGGTCTTTCAGCTTCATCAGGTAGTTGGTCACCACGTCCTGGCGGCGGGTGGCCAGCAGGTCGAGCAGGGTTCGCTCCTCAATGTTGGTCAGAATGCAGCGGTAGCGCTTGTTCAGGTATAGCTCGTCAATGCCCAGGATGCGGGGCGTCTCGAAGCGGTGCCAGCGTCCCAGGAACTCGGCGCGGGCGTTGAAGATGTCGCGCACCGTCTTCTCGTCCAGGCCGGTCTGTGCCGCCACAAAGGTGTAGGGGTGGTTGAAGGATTCCTTCTCCACGTACTCATGCAGCCGCAGTGTCATACGGAATCCGTCCACCATCTCCGGTAGCTGGGGCCTGAATGTTGTCTTGCAGGCCCGGCAGGTGTATCGGCGGCGGACCACCCAGAGAGTGACCCGCTTGCCGTGGATGGGCAGATCACGATAGGGAACGTCACGCTTGCCGAACCGTACGAACTCACCCTGCACGCCGCATTCCTCGCAGGCGATGGGATCGGGCACGTCCACCTGGAAGTGCATTTCGTCGTCGGTTGATTTGCAGCCCAGTACTTGGTATTGCGGCAGGTGAAGGATGTTGTCGGGAAGTTCGGTCATGGTGTTGTATAGGCGTAGGTGTCAGTCAGATCCATCCGGCTCGGCATTGGTGTTTGCTTTTTTACCCAACAAGCTGCTGGAAACGAAAAGTAAGGCACCGAGGACAATTGCAATATCAGCCAGGTTGAAGGCCGGCCAATGCCAGTCTCGCCAATAGAAATCAAAGGAATCCACAACATAGCCGCGAAAGACCCGGTCAATCAGGTTGCCCATGGCGCCACCGAGGATAAGACTGTAAGCGATGGCTTCTCCTTTATGACGATTTTCAAGGATCAGGTTGATCAGAAAAATCGAGACCACTACCGCGATTCCGATAAAAAAGTAGCGCTGCCAGCCTCCACCATTCGCAAAAAGACTGAATGCGGCACCTGTGTTCCATAGGTGCACCCAGTTAAAGAACGGGGTCACCGAAACATACTCGCCATAGGCCATTGATTGCTGCACCAGCCACTTTACAGCCTGATCAGACGCTGCCAGCAGGCCCGATATGGACAATAGGGCATACGGCGAGAGCTTTTTGCCAATAGTGAGCATTATTTAACCCTTCAACGCCAAAATGCGTCTGGCACCGTTAAGTACAATGCCCCCCGCGATGATGCCGATAATCAGATCCGGATAATTGGAACCGGTCCACGCGACCAGGGCGCCGGCGGTGATGACCCCCAGGTTGATCACCACGTCGTTGGCCGAGAATATCCAGCTTGCCTTCATGTGCGCCCCGCCTTCCCGATGTTTGGATATGAGCAGCAGACAACTGGTATTGGCAATCAATGCGACGAATGCGATAGCCATCATCACCAGCGATTCAGGCTCACTACCGAATACAAAGCGTCTCACCACCTCTACGAGCACGCCCACAGCCAAGATCAGTTGCAGTACACCAGCAAGATGCGCGGCACGTACCTGCATTTTCACGCTATGTCCAACCGCATAAAGGGCAAGCCCGTACACCGCCGCATCGGCAAAATTGTCCAGGGATTCTCCAATCAGGCCGGTGGACTGGGCGATCAGACCGGCAGTCATTTCCACCACGAACAGAAGTGCATTGATGCCGAGCAACCAGCGCAGGGTCCCGGATTCTTGCTTAGCAGAAGCTGCCGAAAACTCGGCGGCCTTGATGGTCTCCGGATTTGCAGCGACGGTTTCCTGAAGCGAGGCGCCTAGCCCCAAGGTCTTCAATTTCGAGGTGACGGGCTCGACCTCGCCGTCATGCACGACCTTCAGCCGGCGGTTCGACAAGTCGAAGGACAGCGCCCGAATCTCCTCAAAGCCGTTCAGGGCTAGGCGAATCATTCGTTCTTCTGATGGACAGTCCATCTTCGGCACGGCATAAACACTGACCCATCTCCCTGGCGCCTCGGAGGAGGCCTGTATATCGGTATCCGCTGCGGACGTTGCATCAGCGCCACAGGCGCCACCACAGGATTTGCTCATGATACTACTCCACTTGAACAATGTTGTGGTACCATTTAAAACTATAAAGCTACTATAATGTCAATAGAGTAAAGAATCCGTTGGGGAGGAGGCTGATGCGCATTGGTCAGTTGGCGCAGTTGGTAGGGGTCGAAACACAGACGATCCGCTTCTATGAACAGCAGGGCTTGTTGCCGCCGCCTGATCGGCAGGACAACGGTTACCGTGTCTATACCAAGAAGCATGGTGAGGGGCTGGCCTTCATCCGTCGCTGCAGAATCCTGGGCCTGTCACTGGCTGAGATTCACGAACTACAGAGCTATCAGGACGACCCTCATCAGCCTTGTACCGCCGTCAACACCTTGCTCGATGATCACATCTCTCATGTGCGGTCGCAGATAACCGCTCTGCAAGCGCTTGAGAAACAACTCGTTTCACTGAGAGCGAGTTGCAACGATGACCGGGAAGTTGAGGCGTGTGGGGTTCTTGCTGGAATTAGCGAAGGAAACATGCACCAGCAGTAGGTGAAGCATCAACCAGATAATCCGATGAGATGCCGGTCTGTCTCACTCTCATGCAAAGGTAAGATCAACCATTTAATCCGCTTACCCGAAATACACACATCACTCGACGGACGAGCTGCCGTTGCTTAGGCTGATGGCCTTTTTTACACCCAAGGGGAACGCTATGGATAGAGATGCACTTGAACAGAACCAGATACCGATCTACTTCGTCGCGGTCATTGCCGCAGCAATCGGTGGGCTCATGGCACCTGTGGCCGCTCTGGGGTTAAATGCTCTGGTGACTCCGACTATCGCCGTGCTGATGTACGCGATGTTCCTACAAATTCCCTTTCTTGATCTGCGCGAAGGGCTGAGCAACAAACGCTTCATGTCAGCCCTGCTGATCGCCAACTTCGTATTGATTCCGCTGTTGGTGTGGGGGCTCACCAGAGGACTCACGGATCACCCAGCGATCCTTGTCGGTGCTCTCCTGGTACTGCTGACGCCCTGCATCGACTACGTGGTGGTCTTTACTCATATTGGCAAGGGCGACTCTCGTGGGATCCTTGCGGCGACACCAATCCTGCTGCTGCTTCAGCTTGTTCTGCTACCCGTGTATTTGGCCTTCATGTTGGGTGGACAGTCCGACGTCGTGATCTCGATAGGCCCCTTTGTTGAAGCCTTTCTCGTGCTGATTGTCGCGCCGTTGTTGTTGGCCGTGGTTACAGCGGCGCTGGCCAAAAAGTCGAAAATCGTCGGTGGTTGGAACGCCGCCTGGGCCTGGCTGCCCGTTCCAGCAATGGCAGCGGTTCTGATAGCGGTGGTCGGTTCTCAAATCTCCTCGGTCGTTCGCGACATCGACAAGCTTGCACCGGTGATCCCTGTGTACATCGGCTTCATGCTGCTGGCACCGTTGATGGGGGCTCTGGCTTCGAAAGCTTTCAAGCTGCCTTCCACGACTGCCAGAGCGGTTACCTTCAGCTCGTCAACGCGTAACTCTTTGGTAGTTCTCCCGTTAGCTCTGGCGCTGCCTGAAGAAATTCGAGGGCTTGCTGCCGCTGCGGTGATCACCCAGACGCTAGTCGAGCTGGTTGGTGAGCTGATCTACATCCGCGCAATACCGGCCTTCGTCTGGCGTGACAAATCGCAGGTTGTGTCGACGACTTTGTAAGTTAATAAATGGCGGACACACCCAAAAGTGATTTTTTGGCAATGCGGGCAGCTTTTGGGCGCGCGCCTCTTGCGGACGCCACTAGCGCCAAACCACCTGGGTCGGACGGCCATTGTTCGCCCCGATAAATTGCTGGTGTGATCCACAAGGAATGGCCAAAAAACCTGAAAAATGTTAGTGGGTTATTTTCTATATAATTCAATAGGTTATGATCTACTAACAGTTAGGCTCATTCAGATATAACGATGGCTGTATCGTTGCGCGTTCCAAAGAGGTAAAGGCGCTGGGCATTAAGATGGGCGTGCCGATGTTTCAGGTTCAAAATGAGATAAGAAAGCACGGCATTGTGTGCTTTTCGTCGAACTATGCCCTGTAGGCGGATATGTCGAATCGGGTGATGTCGATCTTAGAAGAGGAGGCGCCACGGCTGGAAGTGTATTCCATCGATGAAGCCTTTATGGATTTAACCGGTGTTGATCATGTGACGGATTTGCTGGCATTTGGTAAACGAGTAAAAGCCAAGGTCGATCAATGGACGGGCATTACGGTAGGTGTGGGCATTGCGCCAACCAAGACGTTGGCGAAGTTGGCCAATCATGCGGCGAAGAAATACCCAGCCACGGGGTCGGTGGTAGATCTGATGGACCCAGACAGACAGAAGCGTTTGCTGGCTTTGTTGGATGTGAGTGACGTGTGGGGCGTTGGTCGTCGCACCACTGCCAAGCTAAAGGCGAGGGGAATCAACACAGCGTTGGATCTGGCGAATGCTGACCCTAAATCGATTCGAAGTGAGTTTTCTGTGGTGCTTGAACGAACCATTCGAGAGTTGAATGGCGTGTCGTGTTTGGATTTGGAATTGCTCAGGCAAACAAAGCAGCAGATCATTTGCAGTCGGTCATTTGGTCATAAGGTGACAGACAAACGAGAACTACGGGAGGCTATTGCTAAGTACACGACCAGAGCTGCCGAGAAACTACGTGGCGAAAAACGCCTTTGCCGTGTGGTGAGTGTGTTCGTTCGTACCAGTCCATTCATTCCAAACGAACCGCAGTACTCGAAAACCTTGTCTGCAGAACTGCCCAACCCAACCGACGACACGCGAGACTTATTAGAAGTAGCGGGTGTGTTGTTTCATCGCATTTATCTGGCTGGTTATCGCTACGCCAAAGGCGGCGTGATGTTGGCGGACTTCTACGAACATGGCGCCTTTCAACAAGATTTATTCCGAGCCGATAACACCAAAATCAACTCAAAAGCCTTAATGAACGTCGTGGACAAAATCAACCACAGCGGCCTCGGCAACGTCTTCTTCGCCTCGCAAGGAGTATCACCTCAGTGGTCAATGAAACGCGAACACCTATCGCCAGCGTACACGACCAGGTGGGACGAGTTACCAAAGGTTTATTGAACCAAAATGTAGAAAAGAGAAACGGACGATTAGTTAAAAAATTCAAACTATAATAATTGATTGGGAGGTGTTCCATGAACGATAAAAGTACTAAAGAAAATGCCAGTAATCTGCCAGCAGACAAGATAATAGCAACGGTTGTCTTATGGCTAGATGAACAATGTCCACACGAGCGTTGGGACTTATCTGATGAACAGATGTGTGTTCTTCTAGGTGGTATTACGGTTTCAACTTGGAATCAATGGAAAGAGACCGCACGGATTAATGACAGTCTTCAAGTAGACCAAGAAACTATTGATACACTGGCGATGCTGGTAAGTATATACAAGATGATTCACCTAAGTTCACCAACTGGATTTAAGTATGATTTTTTCAAAAAGCCAATAGATCATCCGACATTTAATGGCAAATCAGCTAGAGAATTTATGTTAGAGAACCCTTCACTTGACGATTTCCCCCTGTGTCAGGATAGTTGTCGCCTCATTTGTTATTATAAATAGACAGGGGACGGTAAGTGAAA
>NZ_QHJF01000046.1 GCF_003259225.1 Marinomonas arctica
GTGATGAAGATTTTATGATCATCACTATATATTGACATTGGTTGCTCTAAATGGATAGCCCTTATATTTGTAC
Source organism: Marinomonas arctica (assembly GCF_003259225.1). Lineage (GTDB taxonomy): Bacteria > Pseudomonadota > Gammaproteobacteria > Pseudomonadales > Marinomonadaceae > Marinomonas > Marinomonas arctica. The sequence continues at coordinate 74 of NZ_QHJF01000046.1, forward strand.
AGTTTTCATCAATTATCCACAAGGAGTGTGTGATGTCTTCTAGCCCTTTCCTCAATTTTATTCGTAATGAACTTCGCCTACGCGGTTATAGCTTAAAAACAGAGAAGTCTTACCTGTATTGGATTAAATATTTTATTCGTTTTCATAAGTTGCAACACCCTCAAAACATGGGCGCAGAAGAAGTAAGAGCGTTTTTATCATTTCTGGCCGTTGAGCAACATGTCGCCATTAATACACAAAAATCTGCCTTGAATGCCCTCGTCTTTTTGTACAACAAGTTATTGGATCAACCATTAGGAGATTTAGGCTTCCAACATGCTAAACAAGGTCGACGTTTGCCCATTGTTTTGACTCCCAATGAGATTCAAAAAATCCTAAACTGTCTGAATGAACGGGATCATTTGATTTTTTCATTGCTGTATGGATCAGGACTTAGGATTAGTGAATGTTTACGGATTCGCATCCAAGACATTAATTTGGAACAAGGGAGTTTGGCTGTTTGGTGCAGCAAGAGCAACAAAGACAGAACCACCATTCTTAGCCGCAAATTAGCCGAAGCTTTAAACAAGCAAAAAGCCTATGCTCAAACAATCCAACAAGACGACAACAGCAAGGGATATGGGCCATCCTTACCTTTTGCGCTGTCTAAAAAATACCCAAATGCATTTCGTCAGTTAAGTTGTATGTTCTTATTTCCCTCTACGTCAATCAGTCCACACCCTTTGACTGGTGAACTATGCAGGCACCATTTGCATGATTCAGTACCTCGTAAGGCCTTGAAAAAAGCAGTCAATGACGCAGGAATTAATGAGAAAAGGGCAAATTGCCACACCTTTCGCCATTCTTTTGCAACCCATCTACTAATGGCAGGACGAGACATAAGAACGGTTCAAGAATTGTTAGGCCATAACGATGTATCGACAACACAAATTTATACCCATGTCATCGGCCAGCATTTTGCTGGAACAAATAGCCCCCTTGATCAAATTTTATAACATGAGAGGCATTGAAGGCGCTGTCGCTTTTTACTCAACCACTCAACCCCGTGAGTGTTTTTGAGGGCGTTTCACCAAACAGTTGTTTATAGTCTTTAGCAAACTGGCTTAAGTGCCAAAATCCCCATTGGGCGGCGATGTCGCTGACCGATTGCCCTTTTTCGGCTTGCACTAAGTTTCGACGCACGCCGTTTAGTCGACTGATGCGCAGGTATTGAATGGGGCTGATTCCAAGGATGCTTTCAAAGCTGTATTGTAAGGTTCGACGGCTGACGTTGGTCACTTCACACAGTTGTGTCACGGTGACCGGTTCATCAAGGTGGTGGTCTAAAAACTGACGGGCACAATCGACGACTTTTTTACGGTGATAATAGCTTTGTGTTTTGGCAGGCTGCGGCGTTTCTTCTTTGAGTACTTCCAGCAGTGCCATCATCACGATGTCTTGCTGTAAGCGCGGCGGTGTGGTGTTGTTTTGCAACGACAACAAACGTGCCAGCACAAAGCGCACTTCCTCTAAGGTTTTATCGGGTACACCTAGGCGGCCACATTCGGTGAGTTCTTTCCAATTGAGATCCACCCCGTGAATCGCGGCCATTTTAATCAGCTTTGATCGATCCACGACCAAGCCATATAAATCATAATCCTGCGGTGTGGATAGCTGAAAGTCACAATCACCTGGACGGCACATAATGTTGTTTGAATGGATGGTTAAGCCATTAATGCGACTCTCTTCTTGTCCTGCGAGGGGAATACCGAGCCAGACCGAGTTCGGCCACACCACGCATTTTTGCTGCAAGGCTTGGCTAGTGTGCTCACAAAACACCTGCAAACCATCAAAAGGCAGCTCGACAATACGACCGTAAAAACTGCCACGGCTGGTTTGGTCGTACTCTTGCTGCCAGTTGGTCAAATTACTGGCGTGCAAATCGGCGTCGTGCGCTTCCGACAGTCTCACTTTCGATATATCAGCGTTCGATACATTGGAGAAAAAGCCCTGTTTTGGTGCATCCATCATTAAATTCAGCATAACCACACCTGTCTGTGTTTGTTTTTCTTACGGAATATGAGGAACTAAAAACCTAACCATTTGAAATATATAATTTTTTTAAATCTTGCCATTATTCGATAACACCCATTTATGGATTTCCGTACTGTTAACTTATGTTATTTCTCAAACCATGGACTAGAAACATAGACTCAGATAGAGACTGCAAAATGTATGCCTCTTACTCTTGAGGCGGTGTTTTTGAGTCCATATCCGATCTAAAGCGTGAGCAAATATGATGCATAACCCACATTCCGCTTTTCAATTTCGCCACGTAGTAGGAGAACGTACCTTCGGCTTTGTCGATCTGGCCGACTTAATGGCCAAAGCGACACCGGCTCGTTCAGGCGATCGCCTAGCAGGCGTTGCCGCTGAAAGCGCCGAAGAACGCGCCATCGCACAAATGACCTTAGCCGATGTACCGCTAAAACGCTTCCTCGAGGAAGCTCTCGTTCCCTACGAAGAAGACGAAATTACTCGACTAATATTAGACGATCATGACAAAAACGCCTTTTCTTTGATTTCACACCTGACCGTGGGGGGCTTTCGCGATTGGTTATTGAGCGATTTAGCCACCAGCGAGGTACTGACGACCCTTCGCCCCGGTGTGACACCGGAAATGGCCGCGGCCGTTAGTAAGATTATGCGTAATCAGGATTTGATCTTGGTCGCGAAAAAATGCCATGTAAAAACCGCGTTTCGCAACACCATTGGCTTGCCGGGGCATTTGTCGACGCGCTTACAACCAAATCATCCAACGGACGATTTAACGGGTATCGCCGCCAGTATGTTAGACGGCCTACTGTACGCTTGCGGTGATGCCGTGATTGGTATCAACCCCGCCACGGACAACGTGCAGCAAGCCACGCGCTTGATCAAAATGATGGACGAAGTAATCCAGCATTATGAGATTCCCACTCAGTCTTGTGTGCTCACGCACGTGACCAACACCATCGAATGCATTGAACAAGGCGCGCCCGTGGATTTGGTGTTCCAGTCCATTGGTGGCACTCAAGCGACCAACGACAGCTTTGGTTTTAACCTCGCCACACTGGCCGAAGCCCAAGCGGCCGCTTTGTCACTCAATCGTGGCACGGTGGGCAACAACGTCATGTACTTTGAAACGGGCCAAGGCAGTGCTTTGTCGGCGAATGCCAACCATGGATTAGACCAGCAAACCTGCGAGGCACGCGCTTATGCGGTAGCGCGTAAGTTTAATCCGTTACTGGTGAATACCGTGGTCGGTTTTATCGGCCCAGAATATTTGTACGATGGCAAAGAAATCACTCGTGCAGGGTTGGAAGATCACTTCTGCGGTAAGTTACTGGGTTTACCTATGGGCTGCGACGTCTGTTACACCAATCACGCCGAAGCCGATCAGAATGACATGGATAATTTACTGACACTGTTAGGTGTCGCGGGTTGTACCTTTGTGATGGGCATCCCAGGTTCCGACGACATCATGCTGAACTACCAGACAACGTCTTTTCACGATGCGTTATATGCTCGCAGAGTGCTAGGGTTAAAACCTGCGCCGGAGTTTGATGCTTGGCTTGCGAAGATGGAAATCTTCAAAAATAACGAGCAATTCACCCTCAACCACAAGCTACCTGATGCGTTCCATAAATCACTCAATCGTATGATTGGAGGTCGCTCATGAGCCAAGACATCCCTAAATCCGACATACCTAAACCTGATAAGCCTTTCCCGACACACCCACACGCGCCTCTTATAACGGAAAAGGAAGAACCCGTTACGGAAAACGCGTGGCGAAAACTCAAGGCCTTTACGGACGCGCGCGTTGGCTTGGGGCGGGCCGGTGTCAGTGTGCCCACCAAACATTTACTCGCATTTCAGCTTGCCCATGCTCAGGCTATTGATGCGGTGCACACGCAACTCGATACCGATGCTTTGTCGAAGGCTCTGATGGAACAAGACTGGGCAAAAAATTGGACAAAAAACTGTGCCCCCCTACTCTTGCACAGTCGCGCGACGGACCGCGCAACCTATTTACAACGTCCAGATTATGGTCGCAGATTGGATGACGAATCCGCCCACCAACTAGACGAACACCGAGATTCCACGTCACAACATTACGACCTCGCCATTGTGGTGATCGATGGTTTGTCATCGCTGGCAGTAGAGCAAAATACCTTGCCGTTTTTACAAGCGCTTTCTGACCATATCAACGGCTGGAACCTCGCCCCTATCTGTTTTGTGAAACAAGGCCGTGTGGCGATTGGCGACGATGTGTGTGAACGCCTCAACGCCAAATGCGTCTTGGTATTGATCGGCGAACGTCCGGGATTGAGCTCCCCCGATAGCTTAGGCTTGTATCTGACTTGGGGCGGTAAAGTGGGGTATACCGATGCTTATCGCAACTGTATTTCCAACGTCCGGCCGGCCGGCTTGGTCTACCAAGAAGCGGCGCGCAAAGCCTTTTATTTATTAAACGAAGCACGAAGCCTGAAACTGTCTGGCGTCAAACTCAAAGACAGATCCGACGATGATGTAATTGTAGACACCTCCAAGGAGTCAAAAAATTTCCTCATCTCCTAATACGAGGAAAAAGATAAGAGAAAAAACAAAACGCACGAAAAGAAATGCAGGAAAACTATAAGCCCACTGGGCAAAAAATGACGGTTAAAAACTCAACCTATAGAGCACAACTGGAACAAAAGGAAACTAAAATGTCTGATCAAATTAACAAAGAATATCTGGCAAAACGCCAGCTAAAACGAGGCTCCGCGGGCTGGATTCTGCTCGCGGGTTTGGGCGTATCTTACGTTATCTCTGGCGACTTCGCAGGCTGGAACTTTGGTATTGCCGAAGCGGGCTGGGGCGGGTTTGCCATCGCGGCGGCGCTTATGGCGGTGATGTATTTCACTTTGGTTTTATCCTTGGCAGAAATGTCTGCCGCGATCCCTGCGGCGGGTGGCGGTTACAGTTTTGCGCGTCAAGCCATGGGACCAACGGGCGGTTATTTAACTGGCCTAGCGGTGTTAATTGAATACGCTTTGGCGCCTGCCGCCATTGTGATTTTTATCGGTTCTGCGGTAGAAGCCTTGTTAGGCTTTAATGGACCTTGGGTCTACGCCGCGTTTTATCTGGTCTTTATCGGCATTCACCTAGCCGGTGCGGGCGAAGCGCTCAAAGTCATGATGGTCATCAGTGGTTTAGCGGTTATTGCCATCCTAGCGACAGCGGTGGCGCTGATTGGCGATTTTGATAGCAGCCGTTTGTTTGATGTGGCGGTCACCGATGCCGCTGGCGCGTCTGAATTTATGCCAATGGGTTGGTATGGCGTTTGGGCGGCACTGCCATTTGGCATGTGGTTGTTCTTAGCGGTTGAAGGTGTACCTCTGGCAGCAGAAGAAGCCAAAGATCCAGCGAAAGACGTGCCAAAAGGCATTATCGGCGCGATGATCTTTTTACTTTTCACGGCACTTTTGGTGGTGTTTTTATTAGCCGGTGCTGCTGGTGCAGATGCGATGGGTAAGAGCGCAGTGCCTTTGGTTGATGCCTTAAACTTTGCAGGACACAGCTCCTTAGCAACGGCGGTAAACGTCCTAGGCCTTGCAGGTTTAATCGCGTCTTTCTTCTCTATCATCTACGGTTACAGCCGCTTGGTCTTTGCCTTGTCTCGTGCAGGTTATATTCCACAAAGCTTGTCTGTTACCGATAAACGTAAAGTCCCTGCACGTGCTTTGATCGTACCGGGTATTTTGGGCTTTTTGGCTTCTCTGACTGGCGAAGGCGATCTTATGCTTGCCATGGCCGTGGTTGGCGCCACGGTGTCTTATGCTTTGATGGCGCTTAGCCACATTTTGCTTCGCATCAAACAGCCAAACATGGAACGTCCTTATAAAACACCGGGCGGTATCGTTACCTCATCCATCGCCTTTGTTTTGTCACTGTTAGCGCTGACTGGCGTTTACGCTTACGATCCACGCGCGTTTTTCTACACGCTCGTCTTATTCGCCATCGGCGCCGCTTACTACTTCTTGTATAGCAAAAACCGCCTTGTGGCGAAAACACCAGAAGAAGAGTTCGACATGCTGGCGGCAGCGGAAGCAGACCTTGCTGCAACGGCTTAACAACCCTTTTCACTGAGTAAATAAAACAAAGCCCCGCATTCCTATGCGGGGCTTCTTTTTTAAGTGTCTAATGATCCGCTATTAGGACTTGGCTAACACGATATTTTGCAAAGCCACACGCTCTGGCTCCATCATGTAACGATAAGACAAGGCCGCTACGATACCGCCAATAAAGATGGCGTAGTTTGCCAAGGCATTGAATACGAAGGTCGCTAAAATAGACACCACGCCCGCGATGATAAGAGCATAGACGCTTTTTTTGTTCACGCCATTCTCATACCAATACGCGCCTTTTGGAGACTCTGTATACAAAGCAGCGACGTCAATGTGGCCTTTTTTGATAAAGAAGTAATCAACAATAAGAATGCCATACAAAGGCCCCAATACATCCACCGTGTAATGAATCACCTCTGGGTTATTGAATAAATTCCAAGGGGTTAGCAACACAGAACCAAACGCGGCAATAAAACCACCGGCTTTAAAACTGATTTTCTGTGGCGATACGTTAGAGAAATCAAACGCAGGCGCAACAAAGTTCGCCACAATATTGATGCCTACGGTCGCAAAGATAAAGGTCAGAGCGCCAAGCACGGTAATAAAACCAGAATCCAGACGTTTTACCGTTTCCACAGGGTCGGTAATCATCTCACCAAATACCGGAATAGAAGCCGATACAATCACCACACTGAACAAAGAAAACAGCACAAAGTTAACCGGTAAACCCAATAAGTTGCCTAGCTTGAGTTTTTTATAGCTGCCGCAGTAACGAGAAAAATCACTAAAGTTCAGGGTTGGTCCAGCAAAATAGCCTGCCACCAAGGCAATCGCGATGAACATCTGCACATACACATCCATGCCAGTCAAATTGTTGGAACTCAGACTGAAACTAATATTTTCCCAGCCAGCACGATCTACCATATAGATACACAAAGCAAACATGGCGATATAAATAGCAGGACCAGACCAATCAATGACTTTACGAATCATGTCCATACCAAACATGAACACGACACCTTGTACCACCCACATGGCTGTAAAGCCGATCCAACCTAAGTAAGACAGCCCGATAAACGACTTATCCGCCAAAGACGCCATGTCAGGAAAGAAATACAGCAACAAAATAATAAAGGAACTGGACGCGAGAAAGGTTTGAATACCGTACCAAACCACCGCGATCAATCCTCGAATAATAGCCGGGATATTGGCACCGAATACGCCAAATGACATACGCGCTACCACAGGAAAAGGCACACCGGCTTTTTGTCCTGGTTTGCCCATCAAATTGGCAAAAACAAGCACAATGGAAATGCCCAACAACAAACTAATAAAGACCTGAATACCATTTAGACCCAGGGCAAACAAACTGGCAGCAAACACGTAGCCGCCCACACTGTGCACGTCCGACATCCAAAACGCGAAAATACTATACCAGCCCCATTTTTGATCTTTCTCCGGAAGAAGATCGCTGTTTGCCAGCCTAGGGCTTTGTTCAAATACTTGTTTCATGATTGCGTTCCTTTTTAATTGTATACAATGATTAATACAATTAATGTGCCAGAAACCCAACCCTAGACATTTAAGAATAAAAGTCGAAAAACAGCCATAAAAATGAGATTAAACTGCACCAAATCTACTCAATAAACACAAAGTGTCACCATAATTGTGCACAAAAAATACTTTTTTTGTTTAAGATGTATGAAACAAACGGCCGTGTTATATTGTCTTATTGACGAATTATAGAAAGACATCGTATACAATAATTAGGAACAACCTATGTCGAATGATGAGATCATTTACCGACAAATGCTAAACGCTATTGTCGAGCATCAATTACCGCCCGGAGCGCGTCTGCCAGAAGACCGCTTATCAGAGGCGTTTGGTGTGAGCCGAACGGGCATACGCAAAGTCTTGCAACGACTCGCCCTAGAGCACTTTGTGGTGATAGAAAAAAACAAAGGGGCCCATGTAAATCGACCCAATGAAGCCGAAGCCTCGGAAGTGCTAGACAGCCGCATACTGATTGAGCCACAACTCATTCCCGCTTTGCTTAACCATTGGAACGCAGCCCATTCCGACCGTTTTCGTACCATGGTTGCAGAAGAAAAGCAGGCTGAAAAAAACAATCAACTCGCCGACTCCATACAACTCACCGCCCGTTTCCATTATGAATTAGCGACGCTAGCAGGCAATAAGGTACTAGCGGACTTTGTCCAACAGCTCTGTTATCGATCTTCACTTATTCTCGCCGCTTACGGTACTCGCGGCAGTGTCGGTTGCGAGTGCGGAGATCACTCGGAGCTACTGGATCTGCTTGATCAAGGCCACGCAGATAAGGCGCAACACTGGATGAGCCATCACCTTAAACACATCAAATCTTCGCTTATCCTTGATAGTAAACCCGAAGAAAACATTGATTTTCAAAAACTTTTTGGCCGCTAGGAGCACCATGCGAATTCAGCTCATTAACCCAAACACCAGCGCCGATATGACTCATGCCATGGCGCTGAGTGCACAATCTATTGCACTCTCTACCACGCAAATCATCGCCTGTACGCCAGAGCACGGTCCTAAAAGCATCGAATGCGCTTTTGATGAAGTCATTGCCAGCGCCGCCCTGCTCGATCTTATCGAACAAGGCAAACAACAAGGTGTCGACGCCCACATTATTGCCTGTTTTGGCGACCCAGCGTTAGACGCCGCGCGGGAATTAGCCGACGCCCCTGTGATTGGCATTGCCGAAGCGGGGTTTCAAATGGCCAGTTTAATCGCCCATTGCTTTGGTGTTGTCACCACGCTATCCAGAACCTTACCTGCGAGTGAGCACTTACTGCAAAAATACGGCTATCAGCATAAATGCAGCGGAGTCAGAGCCACCGACATTCCCGTTTTGGCCTTAGAAAATATTGATCCCGCTGCCTATCTGTTACTTAAAACAGAATGCCTAGCCGCGATAGAACAAGATGGTGCGGAAGCCATCGTCTTGGGCTGTGCTGGCATGTCGAGTTTGGTTGAAAAGTTGTCTGCAGAACTGCCTGTGCCCATCATTGATGGCGTCGTCGCGGCGGTAAAACTGGCAGAATCATTGCATCAGTTAGGACTACAAACCTCTAAAAAAGGTCAATACGGACAGCGTGTTAGCAAAGCCTTTACTGGACGCTATGCTCACTGGAGCCTGTAACTACTCCATAAATACATTACAAACAATGGAACACAGACCATGAAACACTATTTAGAACGCGATTACGCCGGCTATGGTCGCCAAGGGATGCCAAACGTCAAGTGGCCAAACAACGCCCGAGTCGCCTTACAGTTTGTATTGAACTTCGAAGAAGGTGGTGAAAACTGCGTTTTACACGGTGATGAACACGCTGAAACCTTTCTATCAGAAATATTCGGTGCGCAGCCTTTTAAAGATCGTCATATGAGCATGGAATCGCTCTACGAGTACGGTTCTCGTACTGGCGTGTGGCGCATTCTTAACGAGTTCGAAAAACGCGGCTTACCACTGACTGTTTTTGCCATTGCTACCGCATTACAACGCAACCCAGAGGTGGCAAAAGCCTTTGTGGAAGGCAAACACGAGATTGTCTGCCACGGTTTAAAATGGATTCATTATCAGGAAATGCCGATTGAGCAAGAGCGCGAGCACATGCAACAGGCCCTCGCCTTGATCGAAGAAGTCACTGGGGTTAAACCCGTTGGCTGGTACACCGGACGCGACTCACCAAACACTCGTGCCTTAGTCGCAGAGCAAGCGCAACTTAAATACGACTCAGACAACTACGGCGACGACCTACCGTATTGGGTAAAAGTCGATACGCCAGAGGGTGGCAGCAAACCGCACCTTATCGTGCCTTACACGCTTGACTGCAACGACATGAAGTTTTCTTCGCCATACGGTTTTAATCATGGCGAAGAATTTTTCCAATACTTGAAAGACAATTTTGATTGTTTGTATGAAGAAGGCGCCACCGCACCGAAAATGATGTCCATCGGTATGCATTGTCGAACGCTAGGCAAACCCAGCCGCTTCATGGCATTAAAGAAATTCCTAGACTATGTACAATCCCACGACCACGTCTGGATTGCCCGCCGCGAAGACATCGCCGATCATTGGATAGAAAATCATCCGCCAAAATAATACGTCATTGGTCTAACTCAAAAATCGAAGCGCCAGTCAGTCTTGTTCTGGCGCTTTTCTTTCATTTTGCAAAGCAAAAAAACCCTCATTCCAACACCCTGTCTTGACAAGGAAACCATAAAGATCTTTAATGATATTAATTATCATTTCTACTTTATAAGGTTCGGTTTCATGCCGCACAATGCGAGCCACAGTGTGCAACATGATGTAATGCACTCTTTATATGCCAATCATCACAATTGGCTGTATACATGGATTCGTAAACGTTTAGACAGCCAATACGATGCCGCTGATTTAACTCAAGATACTTTTTTGCGCATTCACGCAAAGCAGAATGCGGCCACCATCAAAGAACCCAAAGCCTATTTAGCCACCATCGCCAAAGGCCTTGTGTGCCATTTCTATAGACGTAGATCCTTAGAGCAAGCGTATCTGGAACTGTTAGCCACACAGCCTGAGTCCTTCGTTATTTCACCTGAACATGAGTTCATTATTTTACAAACGTTAGAAGAAGTAGACAGGTTGCTTAATGCGCTCCCTGACCAGGTGAAACAGGTCTTTTTACTGTCGCAAATTGAAGGCAAAAAATATCAGCAAATAGCCGATGAAATGCATCTTTCTCTCGCCACCGTGAAGCGATACATGAAACAAGCTTATGTAAAATGCCTCATCTTAATGGGAGACGATGTGTTTGAATAAGCTCTCGAAAAGAAGTCTACACGAAGCCGCTGATTGGCTCATCAGACAACAAGAAAAACCGCTCACGAATAGCGAGCAAGAACAGCTGCAGCAATGGTTACAATCAAGCAAAGACAACCAGTGCGCATGGCAGCGTGCGCAACATTTTATCAATAAAGTCGACACACTACCGAAGGAAGTGGCCTACGCAGTACTGAACCGACCAGACGATGCAACACGCCGTTTGCATATTGGCAAACTGGCGCTTCTGTTAGCCTCTGGCCCCTTAATATGGGGAAGTTATGAAGCAGTCGACAGTCAGCAGTGGAGCGCCGATTATCGCACCGCGAAAGGCCAGCAAAAGCAAGTTACGCTACCAGATGGAACCCAAGTTAAGCTGAATACCGCAACGGCATTTGATATTGCGTTTGATCACCAAGCTCGTTTATTGTCATTAAGAGAAGGTGAAATCCAAGTCAATACGGCCACCGCCAATGCTCACTTGCCGACCCCTTTTGTCGTAACAACACGGGATGCAGTTTTATCGCCTTTAGAGGCCAACTTCACCGTGCGTCAGTACCGTGATTTAACACGCTTGGGCGTGATTGAAGGCCTTGTCAAAGCATCACCTAAACTTGCACAAGCTACGCCAGACCATGCTATTAAAGCCGGTTACCAAGTCGAATTATCACGTCAGGCATTTTTGTCTCGTAAAGCACTCGAATCCAATACGACCTCTTGGTTAAACAAAATGCTTGCTGTGCACAATATGCCATTAAATCAGTTTGTCCAAGAAGTTTCCCGTTACCATAATGGCTTATTACGGGTTTCTCCTGCGATTGCCAATATGGCTATCTCAGGAGCTTATCCTGTCCAAGATCTCAACATGATTCTCAATATGTTATCGCACACTTACCCGATCCAAATAAACAGTCATCTTGGACATTATTGGGTCACGATAGAGGCTGTTTAAGGACAGTAAAAACACTTAATCAAAAAAAACGACATAATTCCTATTTCCGCTGACACTTTTTTTCTTTTCAGGTGGCTTAGTAGTTACACAACTCATAAGTACCATAATGTTAAAGAAGGAGGTGGCTGTGTCTACCCGTAAAAAAACACATTTAAAAACACAATTTCAGAAGGTAATCAGCACCACATTAACGTGCAGTGGGTTAATCATCGCGGCGAGTCTTAGCTCATTTGTTGTCGCGCAAGATGCCACAAATCAAACGATCCGCGAGTCATTACGCATTGAAGCTGGTGACCTTGGGAGCGTTCTCACTGAGTTTTCCGCTCGTCACAATATCGCCCTATCGTTTAATCCAGCCTTAACACAAAACCTTAAAAGCGAAGGTATTTCAGGTAACGGCAGTCCGATAGAATTAATTGAACAATTACTCTCTAATAAAGGTTTGGTGGTGATCGCTAATCAGGACGGTACCTACAGCCTAACAGAGCGTACCCAAAACCTGACAGCAGACAACCAAGCGATTAATCTTAATACCTTGATTATCCAAACCAGTCGATCAAATACCAAAAAAGAAAACAGCCCTCAAGTCGTTACGGTAATCACTCGACAGCAAATTGAGGATCAGCTTTCCATCAATTCTGATAGCTCCCAGGCTCTCTCCAGCCTATTACCCGCTTACTCACCGAATACGCAAAAATTAAATAACAGCAGCCAAACCTTTCGTGGCCGTTCGGTGTTGTACATGGTGGATGGCGTGCCGCAATCTAATCCGATTCGAGAAGGTAGCCGATCTGCCCATACAATCGACCTGGCGATGGTTGATCGTATCGAAGTTATCCATGGCGCCAGTGCCGTTCACGGTCTAGGGGCAACGGGTGGCATTATCAACTTCATCACCAAGTCCAACCGCTCAAACGAGGTGAAGCAACACGTCGACGTGCAACTCACAACACCAACAGATGAGATTAGCAGCGATACTCTAGGCTATAAAATTGGCTACCAAGTAGAAGGTTCTGCAGACAATTTTGATTATCTTGTAGGATTAACCAACGAAGTACAGGGCATCTACCTTGATGCTGATGGTAATTATGTTGGCGCAGCGACGGTTCGTGGCGACATTATGGACTCAAAAAGCCACGACGCCTTTGTAAAACTGGGCTACTGGCTGACTGACGACAAAAGACTGGAACTTGAAGTCAACAAATACCGCTTAAAAAGTCGCATGAATTTTACTGGCGTTGATGGTGACAGAGAAAATGGTGTCGCAACCAGCTCCGTAAAAGGCACCCCACCAAACGGTGTAGCACCTTACAACGATGTGCAAACCACCAGCCTTTTCTATACCGACAGTGACCTTGATGGCATGGAATTTAAAGCACAAGTCTTCCATCAAGACTTCGAGGGACGTTATGGCGCGTCAAACTCAAACAGCTTTCAGGACGTCAGTATTGCCCCCGTTGGTACGCTCTATGATCAAAGTCAGAACCAATCTGAGAAAATGGGTGCTAAATTCAGTCTGACCAAAGATGACCTGTTAAATAATAGTTTAAGCATTACGACTGGGTTGGATTTATTACAAGACAAAACCAGTCAGACATTAATCTTAACTAATCGAACTTACGTTCCCGAAACAGAGTACACCAACTACGCGCCATTCATTCAATTTGAATACAAACCGACTGAACGTTTGGTTCTGCAAGCAGGGGCCCGTAATGAACATGCAAAATTAGACGTAGATACTTACCAAACCGTAGCAACCAATAAAAATACTTCTGTTTCTGTCAATGGTGGCTCTCCAAGCTTTAGCGATACGGTTTACAACGCTGGCGCTGTGTTCAAGCTAACGCCTTCTATGAGTGTGTTTGCCAACTACTCGCAAGGCTTTGGTATGCCGGATGTAGGACGCATACTCAGAGGTGTCTCAACCGCCGATCAAGACGTTGATACACTTATTGATCTGTCTCCCATTCTGACAGACAACTATGAGGCGGGCTTTCGTATCCATCGCAATGCATTCGACTTCGAATTGAGTGCCTACCAATCCAATTCTGATTTAGGTAGCCGAATTGAGAACCAGAATGGACTTTACGTCGTCAAACGTGAAAAGAAAGAAATTCACGGTGCAGAAGCGTCTTTAGGGTTCCAGCTAAACAAAGAGCACAAGTTACAAGCTAGCTACTCTTACATCCAAGGCAAGTCTGATACGGATGGTGATGGAAAAGTAGATACCAAACTGACTGGCGCGGATATTCCACCTAACCGCTTAGTGACATCATGGAATGCTCGTTGGGACGAAAAACTGTCTTCTTTATTGCAAGTAAGCCATGCTTTTAGCCGCAGCTTTGATGATGAAGATTTACACTTTGACGGATATACACTGGTCGACGCATCTGTCAGTTATAAGCTGCCAGTTGGTAAAATGAGTGTCGCGGTGGCCAACCTATTTAACGAAGATTACTTCACTTACTATTCACAAGCGGCCTATGCTAATGACAGTTTTTACTTCAAAGGCCGCGGTCGTACTCTGACATTGGCTTACGGTTTAGACTTTTAATTTTCTTGCCACACTTAACTCTTCTCTTATTTTTTAAGAGAAGAGTTAGCTTTCTTTAGAGGCAAGGGACACGAACCGCAATACACTGGCGGTTCAGTAGCTTGGTAGTAAAAACAACAGGTACGTCGAACCCGAACAGGATTTTCTGACAGTGCTGTTAACTGCTTGTCTCGATAAAACATCGTCAAAGGATTTTCGTTTAAACCGAATAATTCCGTCGTACTTTTATCAAGCAAATACGCGTAATCCGCTTCTGCCGTTTCTCTCTTTTCTTCTGAAACACTCGCTAAAATTCGCTGTTCGTAAATACTAAATACTCTTACAGCCACATTTTCCCAAAGCACTCGTCGCGACACTTTCGTTAAACGATAGAAGTGTTCGACCAATAAAGTTAGATGCCCAGCAAACACCTTCGTCAAAATGCCATCTCGCCAAGTGTCTCGACTTTCTTTATTCGAACTATTCCAAACCGACACCGATGTGTCTTTTAATGGCATCTTGGATTGCCAAATTCTGTTATCTAACGGGTATTCAAAGACGCTATTTTCGAGCGAACCATCAAGTCCCTTATCAAAACTCGACATAGCGTATAAAACAGGCGCAAGTGTGAGAAATGCCATACGTTTTATCACCAGTGACGCCGTCACTTTAATATTCGGCGCACCGAGCTCTGGCATGATTTTTTGCAGTGTTTCCAAACACAACGCATCATCCAATAACTGTCTGGAATCGATGGCAAGTGGCTCGTCTTGTTGATAGGACTTCAGCCCAAATGCCGCCAACACCTCCCACTCGTCAGTAAGAAGCTCATACTTATCATCTTGTTCAAACATGTCCTGTCGCCTGAGAATTAACCTTACGGCCTTTTCCATAAGGAATGCACATTGGCGTACCAAATAAGGGGTCGGCGCTGATATGGCATTCCATATCAAACACGGCTTTCACCATATCATGGTCTAAAATCGCTTCTGGTGCGCCTTGGCAAAAAACCGTACCGTCTTTAATGGCGATCATGTTATGAGCATAACGGGCGGCGAGATTCAGATCATGCAACACCATCAAGATGGTCGTTTTCTGCGTCGCATTCAGCTCAAACAACAGATCAAGAATTTCTATTTGATGGGTTAAATCCAAATAGGTTGTCGGTTCATCCAATAACAAAATATCGGTATTTTGCGCCAGCGCCATGGCAATCCAAGCTCGCTGCCTCTGACCACCAGATAAAGCATCAATGGAACGATTAGCAACCTCGGTCATATTGGTGTCTTGCAAGGCTTTATGCACTAACCGCTCGTCGTCTTCGGTCCAGCTTTGTAACCAATTTTGGTGAGGGTAACGACCTTGGCGAACCAACTGCTCAACCGTCAATCCTTCTGGTGCAACAGGTCCTTGAGGCAGGATAGCCAACTTGCGAGCCACGTCTTTACCAGATAAGGAATGAATATCTGCGCCATTAAGGAGAATCTGACCTGTCGAAGGTTTCAACAATCGGGCAAACGACTTCAACAAGGTAGATTTACCACAACCATTGCCGCCCACCAGCACGGTAATTTGATTAGGTTTAATGGCCAAATCCAACGATTTGATAATGGTCTTTTTCTCGTAGCCTAAAGACAGCGCCACGCTCTCCAATGGGCTATGAGCGAATATATTACTGTCTGCTAAAGAATGTTCGGACATACTCATCGTTAAAAAATCCCAATACAACCAACCGACTTAGAAACGCTGTCGATAGAGTAAATAAATAAAGAATGGTGCGCCAATAGCGGATACAAAAACACCAGCCGGAATATCCAAAGGCTGAAATAACAAACGACCGCATAAATCCGCTAACATCACTAAACATGCGCCAACCAAGGCCGACGTAGGCAATAAAAGTGCGAAACTCCGCGCCACAAGACGCCTAGCAATGTGTGGTGCAATCAGTCCGACAAAACCCACAGCTCCGGCATAAGCAATCGCGGGGGCTGCCATAATCACACTCAAAAATAGCAACACCAAACGCAAACGCTGTACAGACACCCCCAACCCCGTCGCCAGGTGATCACCAAGTTCTTGCGTATTCACGCGACGTGCTAAATAAAACGCCAAAGGCCATGAAACCAACAACCAAGGTAATAACGCGTTTACCTCAACCCAACTCGCACCATACACACTGCCTGTCAGCCAGATATACGCGGTAATACTGGTCGACAGTGGGCTCGCCGCAATAACAAAGGTGGTCACCGCGCCCATCGCCGAGGATATACCAATGCCAACCAACACCAACCGCATCGGCGTCACGCCACTGTTCCAAGCGAGCGCGTAGATCAACAGAGCCGCTAACAAAGCGCCTGCAATAGCAAACACCGGCAACCAGATCATTCCCATTGCCGTCGCAAAAAATGATAGGAAGCACACCGCTGCAGCGGAAGCACCGCCCGTAATACCAATAATATCCGGAGACGCTAACGGATTGCGTATCATGGATTGCAACACCAACCCAGACGACGCCAACGCAGCGCCCACCATGGCCGCCATCAACACCCTGGGCAAACGCAAAGTTTCCACAACAAACTGCGCAGCCTGATCACCCTTGCTCAGCAGCACCTGAAGTACTTGCGGCAAAGCGATGAACTCTTCGCCTAAACACAGGGAAAATAGAGTAATCGAAAGAAAAAAGGCAAATAGAATGAGCAGCGACCACAAAGAACGAACTGGCGTCGAAAAAGAAAATAAACGATGGCGAACGCTGAAAAACTTACTCACGCGTGCCTCCTTTTCGCGCTAAATAAATAAAGAAAGGCGCCCCTAAAATCGCCGTCGTTACCCCAATGGGCACTTCTTCTGGCATAATCACAAAACGACTGATCACATCCGCGCACAACAACAAAATAGCGCCCCACAAAGCACTTAATGGAATCAGCCATTTATGATCATAACCCACCACGGAACGCACCATATGCGGCACCATCAAACCGATAAAACCAATGCTACCACCAAGTGCGACAGAGCCACCCGCCAAGCCAATAATCAGCAAGCTCAGCGCCACCTTGATCAACACGGTGTTCTGCCCCAATCCCTTCGCAATGTCGTCACCAGACAACAAAATATTGATTTGCGGGGCGGCCAACATCGCTAACACCATACCGATAACAAAAGCGGGCACTAATGGCATAACCATAGACAAATCACGACCGGATACAGAACCCGCTACCCAAAACAACACACTGTCTAGTCCCTCTTGTCCTATCACCAATATGCCTTGAGTAAAAGCCATGAATAGCGCCGAAATCGCCGCCCCAGACAAGACAATGCGCACTGGAGACAAACCGTCTTTGCCTAAACTACCCAACCCATAAACTAACGCACCAGCGACGCTCGCGCCCAAAAAAGCCAACCACAAAAATGTATTCAGAGAAGTCACTGAAAAGAAAGTCGAGAACAACACAATGGCGAACACAGCGCCCGCATTAACACCAAAAATAGACGGTGAAGCCAGCGGGTTCCGTGTTAACGCTTGCATTAAGACACCGGCCACCGCCAGTGCCGCGCCAACCAGACAGGCGACAAGAGCGCGAGATAAACGCGTGGTACGGATAATAACGTGATCAATAGATTGAGGGTCAAACGCCCAAAACGCCGTCCAGACAGATTTGCTTGAAATAACGTATTGCCCATAAGCAATGCTCCCCAGCAAGGACAACATCAGGCATGCAATAGACAGAGCAAGAACACTCCACTTAGAAGTGCGACGATTAAGTAAGTCCATAAAACGCTAATGCCCGACGTTGGGTAATTGATAGATCTGATAAAGTTGATCTAAGATTTTTTCAGCGCCTAAAATCCCACCAGACAACAACCAAGCGACATTATCCACTTCATACACTTGCTTATTTTTAGGCGCTGTTAGCATTTGCCACAACGGATGCGCGCGCCAGGCGTCGTAATTTTGCCTCACCGCCGCGTCATCGGACTGTAGGATAATAAAGAACACGTCTGCGTTCACACTTGGCAAGGCTTCCTTCGTTTTCAGTTTAACGCCCCAACCATTTTCATTCGGCAATGGAAATTTAAAGCCTATTTCTTTCAACACCACACCAGAAAAGCTTTGATTCAAATACAGACGCAAATGATCAGCGCGAATATTGAGTACTGCCGCCGTTAAAGGCCAGTTTGGCACACGCTTTTTGATAACATGATGAAAGTGGGTAATACGTTGTTGAAAAGCCCCCCAAACTTGTCGGCCTTTCTCTTGCTTGCCTAATGCTTGAGCGGTTAGATCCAAAGTGGTTTTAAAATCATAGACATTCTCTGCCATTACCGTGGGCGCAATCTGCGACAGCTGACCATAGATCTTTTCATGACGAGACTTGGTGCCAATAATCAAATCTGGCTTTAATGCGACAATGGCCTCAAGGTTTGGTTGAGTTTCCAACCCCACATGAGCAACGCCTTTCAAAGCATCTCGCAAATACTCATAGGTTGGCGGCTGCGCCCACGAATCCACCACACCAATAGGCGTCATACCTAACGCCACCACAGAATCGGTTGCTCCTTGAAACAAGGTCACTACACGTAACACTTTTTTAGGAACCTCAGTGCTGCCCATCGCATGAATAATCGTCTTTGTTTCTGACGCCATGACCGGAGTCACTGGCACGGCAACCAATACACACATCGCCAGCATCAACACCCAACGTTTTACTCGATTTACCTGCATCTTGAGGGACTTCCTTCATTGTTATTTTAACAAAACGTTATAATAACAATTATCATCCTCATAAACATTACCCTTGTTTAAAATGGTGCAAATCATCACCTGAATCCGACAAAAAATGGTGAGCACAAGATAAAAAGAGGATAAGGCTTAAAAAAGCGTCGCTATAGCGAGAGAGATACTGCACAGCTTGGGTGCAATGCCATGGAAAATAGACCAACTTGGTTCAAAAATAGCGCAATCTAGCGACGTAAGCCTCTTGCTTCACTCGATGCAAATAGTCCAATGGCGTCACACTGACAAGTTTCTTAAACTCTCTTAGAAAATGCGATTGATCACTGAAACCGAGGTCACAAGCCAAATCAGAGAAGGTAACGCCCTTGTTGTGATTAAGGTCATAAACCGCAGACTGACATCGAATAATGCGGCTAAACGCCTTCGGGGACATTCCCATGTCGGCACGAAATTGACGTTGTAACGTTCGAGTACAATAACCCGTCGACGCTTCTAAGTCCTGTATTTGTATGTTGCCTTTTTTGATAAAAACTTCGTGTATTGTCTGTTTTGTTAATATTGATAGCTTCCTAGCAAGCTGATTTTTATAAAATTTTTCAAAAATCCCAACCTGATTCGCAAACACTGAGCTACTGACAATTTGTTCAAAAACTCGATCTGCATTGGGCATGATGTCTAGCAAGTTAAGCTGATGTTCAATCAACTCTTGCGCGGATGCCTTTAAAAAGTCAGGGATAACACCGGGAACAAACCGTACACCAAAATATCGATGGTTATGAATAAACTCTGCGTTTGTCGCTTCTAACGTCGTGCCACATACTTTTGCCGTTGGCCTTTGTTCATCGCAATCAAACAAGATATCCACACAACCATCAGGAATCGCTAGCACTTGCTCTGTGGCAGGGTCAGCTTCAAAGCTATAAAAGTGAGAAATGCTAGGAATATCAGAATGATAAAGTAGAAACTCCTGAGCCGCACCCAGTACAAACCAAGGCTGTTTGGAGTGAATTCCTGAAACTCGATCGTACACAGAGTCTTTTAACATGACTCGCACCTGCTTACTAAAATGCCCAAAATGATCTGTCATTTTTGCAAGCCCGATGCCAACTCTATGGCGATCAATTTCTATTACACCATGTCGCAAAAGTTCAATACTCAAAAAATCTGACCGTCTAGGATCGAAACTATCCGCTGTGAACTGAAGCTCTTCATCGAGAAGCAATGTCGCCCTATTAGGCAACTAACACCGACACGAGCTAAACACGGAAACACATAATTTCTCCCCTCTGTATGAAGGAATACGCTATGTCAGAGAACACAAAAATCGATTTTATTTACCTGTCAGAACAAGACATGATTCAAGCTGGTGTGATGAATATGCCCCAGTGCGTAGACACTATGGACGAGATGTTTACCCTGCTCTACAAAGGCGACTATAGAATGGCTGGACCCAACAGTGATTCTCACGGCGCCATGATCACCTTCCCTGATGAGTCGCCCTTTCCAACCATGCCCAAACCAACAGCCGACCGTCGCTTAATGGCGATGCCTGCGTATCTTGGCGGAAGCTTTCAAACATCCGGCGTGAAATGGTATGGGTCGAACATAGCAAACCGAGAAAAAGGCTTACCACGCTCGATCTTGATGTTCACATTAAGCGATACGGACACTGGCGCGCCAATGGCGTATATGTCAGCCAACCTACTTTCTGCTTACCGCACAGGCGCTGTTCCGGGTGTGGGTGCACGCTATCTTGCACGTAAAGATTCCAAAGTCATTGGCTTGCTTGGACCAGGCGTCATGGGCAAAACAGCGGTCGCGGCCTTTATGGCAGTATGCCCTGAAATAGATACCATCAAAATCAAAGGCCGCGGACAAAAAAGTCTCGATGTCTTTATCGAGTGGGTAAACGAATCCTTCCCGCAAATCACCCATGTTCACATCGTCGATAGTTTAGAAGACGTGGTACGCGGCTCTGACATCATCACCTATTGCAACTCAGGTGTGACTGGCGACCCATCAACGTATCCGATCGTAAAACGAGAATGGGTAAAACCTGGTGCCTTCCTCGTTATGCCAGCCTATTGCAGCCTAGACGATGGCATGGAACAAGGCGACGTTCGTAAAGTGCTTGATAACACAGGCTTGTACCAAGCTTGGTATGAAGAAGTCCCAAAACCCGCTCACAACCACATCCCGCTACCAGGCGTTCGATTCATGGACATGATCGCCGAAGGGAAAATCACATTAGATGATCTAGAAGACATAGGAAAAATTACCGCAGGTGATGCTCCTGGCCGCACAAATGATGACGAAATCATCATTATGTCCGTTGGCGGCATGCCAGTAGAAGATGTTGCTTGGGCAACCATGGTGTATCGCAACGCCATCAAACAGAACATTGGCGTGAAATTAAATCTTTGGGAAACCCCGGTTTTGAGATAACCACATAGCCCTTTATTTCTGTTATTTAATTTTTTGGAAGACTCACATGACAAAGATAGTAAAAGTAAAAACCGGTTCAAAACTCGAAGAACTCAGCAGCTACTCACGCCTAGTGTGCGTCGACAATTGGATATTTGTGTCCAATACCGCAGGCCGAAATCCTGACACCAAAGAAATTCCAGACGACGTACTAGAACAAACACACCAGGTATTTAGCAATGTCGAAGCCGCACTAAAAGCCGTTGGTTCCAGCCTTGCGGACGTAGTGATGTCGCGTGTTTTTATCCAAAATCCGGCAGACACACAAGCCGTCATGACGCTAATCGGTGACAAATTCCGCGGTGTCGATCCCGCGACCACAGTGACCTGTCCGCCACTTGGCTCAACCATCTACAAAATGGAGTTGGAAGTAACGGCTTTCCGTGGCGCCGCCAGCGCAGAAGTTGAAGTCATTAATACCAACACCGCGAAATAACGAAAAAGGCCCGATGGTTGTCATCGGGCCTGATGAGATTTTTAGGAAGTAAACCATGACTAAAATGCTTGATGCCGTTCACACCACCAATGAATTACCGGACTCAACCACCATCGTTATTATCGGTGGAGGCATTGTTGGTATCACGGCGGCACTGACACTAGCAGAACGAAATATTCCCGTTGTATTGCTCGAAAAAGGCCACATTGCGGGTGAGCAATCATCTCGCAACCTAGGTTGGATCCGTAAAACCAGCCGCCACGCTAATGATGTCCCCCTTGCACAGGCAGCAGACCGTCTGTGGGCGGAAATGCCAGAACGTATTGGACAGTCAGTTGGTTATAAACAATCCGGCATTATGTTTTTAGCCAAAACAGACGAGCAAATGGCTCTTTACGAAGCATGGTCAAAGTCAGTTCAACCGCTTGCTCTAGGCTCACAACTCCTTAGCCCGAAAGAAATCGACAAACATGTTCCACATGGTCAAGGGCAGTGGGTGGGGGCTATTTATACGCCTTCTGATGGACGCGCAGAGCCCACAATTGCAACCAGTGCAATCGCCAAAGCTGCCGTGAAAAAAGGCGCGATTATCGTTCAACAATGCGCCGTGCGAACATTATCAACCACAGCGGGGAAAATCAGCGGCGTGGTCACAGAAAAAGGCGAGATTCGCTGTGAACAAGTGCTGTTAGCTGGCGGCGCATGGTCACGCCGTTTCCTTGGTAATCATGGTGTGTCCTTGCCGACCCTACCCGTCATTGCGTCCGTATTAAGAACTGCGCCTGTCGAAGGCCCAACTGAGATCGCTGTTGGCGGCCCAGACTTTTCATTCCGCAAACACAAAGATGGTGGTTTTATCATCATGCAGCGCGGCAAAGTGGATGCGCCAATCACCCTAGATCACCTAAAAATCGGTCTAAAGTTTAGAGACCAACTCAAGCATGGCAAGGACTCTCTGAATATTGCCTTTAACGGTACCTTCTTTCGTGACTTAGCCATGCCCAGATCGTGGCATGCCAATAGCAAAACCCCATTCGAACACGTTCGCGTGTGCGAGCCGAAGGTTAATCATGGCCTCCTTAACGACGCTATGAATAACACCATCAGTGCTTGGCCCATGTTTAAAAATACAAAAATAGAAGAATCATGGGCAGGCTTAATTGATGTAACACCGGATTCAACGCCGGTGATTGACCGTATCAAAACATTGCCTGGGCTGACGGTAGCAACCGGCTTTTCCGGTCATGGTTTTGGTACTGGCCCTGCAGCTGGACAACTGGCTGCAGATATTGTTTCGGATGTCCCCCCCATCGTTGACCCAAGTCCCTATCGGTTTGATCGGTTCTAACGTCTACATGATGGTTCCCTATTAACAAAAGGAACAAAAAAATGAGCAATATCACAAGTTCAGGAACGATAATGACAGCTGACTTATCAGCGACAAATCCAAGTAAATCAAAAATGAGATTGCCAACCATGATGGCAATTTGTATCGGCTTAGTCATTGTACAAGGTTCAATGATCTCAGCGTTACAAGGCATAGGAATCGGCGGTATGGGGTTTATTGCCGCGATGGTCGTAGCGCTCATTCTAGCTCAATTCAACGCCATGAGTTTTTCTGAACTCTCGTTAATGTTCCCGCAAGAAGGAACCTTAGCAACTTATACTCAAAAGGCGATAGGCCACTTTCCCGCTATTGTATCTGTGTTCGCAGGCTATGTTGTGGTGGCTGTACTTGCCATCCCAGTAGAAATGTTCTTAGTCGATGCCATGCTAAGTCAGCTTCTACCAGGCGTATTACCTGAAAATACAATCCCTTTAGTTATCCTATTTGTGTTCACCCTGACTAACTTAATTGGGACAGATGTTTTTGCACGTATTCAAAACATCCTCGCTTTTATCTTGGTTAGCGCGCTTATTCTTACTGGCATTGTTGCCATAACGGGTTCCAACGAACCTCACCCTGTACTCACTGGAACGACGGTAGACTGGGGATTTGGCGGCGTAATGGATGGCAGTTTTATCGGCTTGGTCGGCTTAGCATTATGGATGATGGTCGGGGTGGAGTTTATTTGCCCTATGATTAAAGAAGTCAAAGATCCTCATAAAAGTATTCCTCGCGCTATGCACTTATCTTTATTTATGATTTTCTTCATCTTCACTGTCTTTGTCTATGGAGCAAGCCTTTACTTAAACGTCGATCAACTCATCGGTGCACCACTGCCTTTCTTAGACTACGCCAATGCGGTATTTGGTAAGAGCGGGTTGATCATTGCGACAGTCATGGGATTGGCCGCAACGTGCTGTACCATGAATACCGTGCTCGCGGCTGTGCCAAGAATGCTACAAGGTATGGCCGAACAGGGCCAAGCTTTCCCCCAGTTAAAAGCCAAAAACCGCTTTGATGCACCTTGGGTTGGCATACTCATGATCACAGGTTTAACGACTATTCCCTACTTCGCCTTGGGGATTGATTCGTTAATCACCTTAGTCATTGCCGCCACCACCAGCTGGCTATTGGCTTACATTGTCGCCCACATCAATGTCATCGTATTACGTAAACGTATGCCAAATCACCCTCGTCCATACCGCACACCCTTCTATCCTTTACCACAAATATTGGGCATTGCGGCCATGTTATATGTTGCCTTGAACAACTCACCATCGCCTGAAATGACAGAGATGGTATACAGCATTACCGGCGGTATATTACTGGTGCTGTGTATTATCGGTGCGATATGGGTGAAATTTTTCATGAAACGAGGGTTGTTTGAGCCTGATAACCAGTAACCTCTAATGGTCTTCCTGTTCATGGCTTAATTGGTCCACTTTAAAAGTGTCAGTGTCACCGCCTCCCAACCAAGACACTGGCGCTTTTTTTTAACCATGTTCTGCCATTGGCAAACACCCACCGTTTTCACACATAAAGGACAGTGCCTATGTGGTTTGGCAAAAAACGCATTCAAATACTAGAAAATGAACTGGCTATAACCCACGCTGAGAAGCGAGTTTTAGAAAAGGAAATCACCAAATTAACAACGGATATTGCCTCACATGAGGCAAAAGCGCTATCGACTCCCCTAACGAAAATCGATGAGCGATTTTTAGCGCCTCAACAAGACATCATTGAAAGTGCCTTGTCTGCGCTCAACCAAATATCTGAATTATTGTTTGAACCAATGAGCGCGTCAGAAGGCAATAACCAAGACATTGAACAAAACAAAGAACAAATCAACCAACTGTCCAAAGCACTGACTAATATTGCCTCTCAAACTCAACTCAGCCTAGAAGATGTCAATGGACTAAAAGACATAGCCAATGAAATAAAAGGTTTTACTGATACGATTCAAAGCATTTCGGAACAAACCAACCTATTGGCATTAAATGCAGCAATCGAAGCCGCACGAGCGGGCGAGCATGGTCGTGGATTTGCAGTGGTAGCAGACGAAGTGAGAACCTTGGCAACCAAAGCCAAAGATTCCAGTGAACAGATTTCTACCCTTGTCCATCGTATCGATAACCGAACAATAAAAGTCAGTCAACAAATAGAGTCACTACACCGCGTCACATTGGATGTCAGTCGATCTTGTAACGACCTAGATACATCTTTTCAAAAAACCGCTGAAAGCTCTCAAACATTAATGGAAGTTGGCTATAAATCCATGGCGTTTGCACACACATCATCAGCGCTGCTTGAACTAAACTGTTGGAAGTCAAACTACCTAATCTCTGCATTAAAAGGCAATATTCAGACACAGCCAGTCAACATAAAAGAGACGGCTTTTGGGGATTGGTATTTCAACGGCACAGATAACGAATTCGATTTTAGAAAAACACCGGATTTTATTCGTATTGGTCACGAGTTAGAGCAAATCAATCAACTCATCCAAAAGATGACTCAGACAAGCACAGAAAAAATAGATAACTTAGCCGAATTAGAGAACAGCGTAGTCAAACACATCAAAGCCATTCACCAAGGCTTAAAAGAGTCTCAAAAATTCCTATTCTCTCACCTCTAATCAAAGGGCTTTTAGCCCTTTGATTCTTTGTTCCTAGTTAGTAAGCGAGCTCACTTAAAACACCACATCTTCCGGCACGGTCACAAAAATCGAGTGACGAACTTCGTTAAACAAGGCTTTACTGCAATGGCCCTCGCCTACTGTGTCTTCTAACAAGACCACATCCCCTGCGCCAAATTGACGGGTTTCACCAGACGATACTTTAAACTCACAACGACCTTTGATGATGAACAATAATTGACGCTGCGGTGCTGGATGCCATTTGAAATCGTAATCGCTTGGGGTTTCACGGAAGATCATCTCACCCACCGGAAAACGCTCCGACAAAAAGCCAATTGGACCACCATCGCGGACATCTATCGTTAAATCACCAAAGTGACTCTTGCCCTGATCATCGTTAAAAATGCGTGTAAAATTCATACATTTATCCTTTAGCTAAAACAAGTGCCAATCCCTTTAAATTTTATTTTCGTAGGGCATCATGAGCGAAGCGTAATGT
>NZ_QHJF01000047.1 GCF_003259225.1 Marinomonas arctica
CTTGGGCGGTTTGCTTTTGGAAAATACGGCTGTTGTGACGCAAGGATAAACGTTCCAGCGCAGGAACCAAGGTTAAACCGTAATAGGTGAAGTGATGCCCGGTGTCGCCTTTTTCAAAATGACGAACAATACCGTGCACTCGTTGAATCAGTTCGCCATTGCGAAACAGGCGTAGCTCGGCGTTTTTATCGACGAGGGTGTCAGCAGACAGGTCCGATTGACGACTGGCAAGAGACAATTGATAACGGAAGCCATAACAAGGCGAACCGTTTTTCAGCAGAGAATCGGAGAGCGATTCGTGCCCTTGATATTCTCGGACAAGTAGAGTGTTGTCTTCCATGCCGTCGAGAGCCAATGTAAACGTCAATGTAGCCATACCAGTTTCCTTTGTTATGACGGTCTATCTAAAAACTTAAACAACCCATTATTCACGTTCAGAGCAGACCATCTACCCCGAAGCTCGTGAGGAATGCGTAAGAATTGTGAACCATTAATACGCAAAAAGGCCGCCTGAGTGAACAGGCGGCCCGAACCAATACAAGCTTACGCTTCGATTGGTTTACTCCAGTCATCAGAACCCGATGTACCAGAGTTGATGTGATCCCAAGTGATCTTACGGTAAGCCATAGAGACCGTTAGATTCTGTGTGAAGTTACCCATCGCTGGGTCTTGGCAGTGTGGCATTTCGCAATGAATGTCCACGATAACCGCGCCTTCAAGCGCTGTTACGAAGAAGTTCTCTTGCTTGCCTTCGGCCGAGGTGCGGTACCATTTCAATTCTACTTTTGGCAGTTTTTCACCAGAGGACAAGGCGTTGTAAAGCAGTGGAACCGCTTTGTTCAAGGCCACGGTGAATTTGAATGGCTTGTGAACGCGCTGGCCGGATGGGTTACCAGACTGTGGGTTAGTCGGTACAGTGACGTTGTGGTCAAAGCGTTGCACCAGCATTTCGTCGTCATGGCCTTCCAAGCCCACGTCACCGATAGAATCAACAGACATAGCGCCTGCCGT
>NZ_QHJF01000048.1 GCF_003259225.1 Marinomonas arctica
GAATGCCAATTTTAAATATCTATTAAATTCAAATAGTTACGGTTTTTTTGGTGTGCGCTCGGGCAATAATTTGCTTAAAATCGAGCGAAAAATCGCCTAGCGAGCAAGGGGTTGCTCGCTAGGTGGGGTGGAAGGTTTTTTTGAGAGTTAGCCGCCAATGTTGACTGAGGCGCTACCCATCACAACACCACCACAATCAACGGCGCCACCAGTTACGGCGGCTGGTTTTCCATTGATGAAGACTGAAGAGGATCCAGCTGCAATGGCTCTCGGGTGGGGTGGGTTTTTGGGTTTGTCGTGTGGCTCTAGTGGGTCACCGACGCGTGCAGCAGGGCTACCATCATATTTTACATTCGGTGAGCCAGCTGTCACTGGGGTGGGTGGGAAACCGTCGTGATCCGTTCCTGTGTCGCCAACTTTCACTGCGCTTGGCATGGTGTTCTCCTTGAAATAATGAATTGAACCCTATTTTTTGTGTGGATATTTCTTTACTGGTAATCAAATTTTATATGTTTATTACAATATATTCTGATTTATTTCTTTTCAACTTTTATCTTTGTGTGACTTTAGGTGTATCTTGTAAGTTATTGTTTTAAAAGTAATTATTTTTATTTTAGAAGAGGTTGGTGTAGATTATTTACATAAAGCTTACATTAAATTTGCTTTTTATTTTGTTGAATTGTTTTCTTTCTCTCTGTAGGCTTCGCGTTAATAAATGTAAAAAAATGTATTTGTAGTTAGATAGTTATATTTTAAAAGTGCCTTGAAGTTTTAGAAAAAGGATTTGAGTTAGCTTTTTTTGATGATGCCATTTTTAATGGTTTTTTGATTTTTGCTAAGTAAATGGAAGTTATTTTTTGGTATTTCTTGCCTTATTTTTTCATTTCTATGTTTTTTCTTTTTGTAATTCTTCTTTGTGCTTTTAGATTTAAAGCAAAATACTCGCTTTGTGTTTTTGATTTTTAGATGGTTTTCTTGATTGAAAATAATTTTCGATGTCGGGTATTTGTCGCTTGAGTGGTTGGTTTTAGGCTGGTTGCCAGAAGCTGATGATGCTTAAGTTTTTTTATGAAGTAGTTTGATGGAGGACAATATGTCAAAAGAAGGAAGTGTGGCGCCGAAAGAGCGGATTAATATTAAGTATATTCCTGCTACTGGTGATGCTCAATCTGAGGTTGAGTTGCCTCTTAAAACTTTGGTTGTTGGCGATTTTAAGGGGCATTCAGAAGATACGCCCCTTGAAGATAGAAAAAGCATTTCTATCGATAAATCTAATTTTGAATCAGTAATGCGCGAAAGCAATTTACGTCTTCAAACCACTGTTAGTAATAAGCTTGACGAAGAGGGTGGCGGTGATTTAGCTGTCGATCTTGCTTTTAATGGGATTAATGATTTCTCCCCTGACTCAATTGCCTCACAGGTTCCTGAGTTGAAAAAATTAATAGAATTAAGAGAGGCTTTGGTGGCACTTAAAGGGCCGCTAGGAAATATTCCGGCTTTCAGAAACAGTCTTCAAGGTTTGCTAGCATCAGATGAAAGCCGTGATCAATTATTGGCTGAGCTAAATCTTGCCCATGAAAATGAGTCTAATTAATTAGTTCAATGATCAGTGCACTAAGTTAAGAAATTACTAGCAGGGATACAAATATGTCTACAAATGATATTGCGGTAGAAGGAAGTTCTATCAGTCAGGGTAGTGGAAATCTACTTGATGAAATAATGGCGCAAACTCGCATAGCTCCTAATGAAGAGGGTTATGATGTTGCGAAGAAAGGTGTTGCGGCCTTTATCGAGAACTTGCTTCAGTCTAATAAAACTGAGGAGCCAGTTAATAAGACTCTAGTTGACCAAATGCTTGTTGAACTGGACAGAAAAATCAGTAGTCAAATGAATGAAATACTACATGATGAATCTGTGCAGCAGATGGAGTCAGCTTGGCGTGGGTTAAAGTTGCTTGTTGATCGTACTGACTTTAGAGAGAACAACAAAATTGAATTAATTCATGTGACAAAAGCTGAGTTGCTAGAGGATTTTGAATTTGCTCCTGAAACGACTCAAAGTGGTCTTTATAAGCATGTTTACTCCTCTGGTTATGGCCAGTTCGGCGGAGAGCCAACGGGTGCTATTATTGGTAACTTTGCTTTCACTCCATCTACTCCAGATATGAAATTGCTTCAGTATATGGGTGCTCTAGGTGCAATGTCTCATGCGCCATTTATCTCAAGTGTTGGTCCTGAGTTTTTTGGCATTGAGTCTTTTGAAGAGCTTCCGAATCTTAAAGATCTAAGTTCTATTTTTGAAGGGCCGAAATATGCTAAATGGCGTGCTCTTCGTGAATCAGAAGATGCTCGTTATATTGGTTTAACTGCGCCGCGTTTCCTATTGCGTGTTCCGTATGACCCAATCGAAAATCCGATTAAATCTTTTAACTATCAAGAAGATGTGAGCCAGTCACATAGTAGTTATCTTTGGGGGAATACCGCTTTTGCCTTTGCTTCTCGTTTAACTGACAGCTTTGCTAAATACCGCTGGTGCCCAAATATTATTGGTCCGCAGAGTGGTGGTGCAGTAGAAGATTTGCCGGTTCATGTGTTTGAGTCCATGGGGGAATTACAGGCAAAAATTCCAACTGAAGTGTTGGTGACTGATAGAAAAGAATTCGAATTAGCCGAAGAAGGTTTCATCGCATTGACCATGCGTAAAGGTAGTGATAATGCTGCTTTTTTCTCTGCAAACTCTGTTCAGAAGCCTAAGATTTTCCCAAATACGAAAGAAGGTAAAGAAGCTGAAACGAACTACCGCCTCAGTACTCAGCTGCCTTACATGATGATCATTAACCGACTAGCGCATTACGTTAAAGTGTTGCAGCGTGAGCAGATTGGTGCATGGAAAGAGCGCGGCGATCTTGAGCGTGAATTGAATGGCTGGATCAAGCAATACGTTGCCGATCAAGAAAATCCTCCTGCTGATGTACGTAGTCGTCGTCCACTTCGCGGTGCAAAAATAGCAGTGTCTGATGTGGAAGGAAATCCAGGTTGGTATCAAGTGTCTTTGTCTGTTCGTCCTCACTTTAAATATATGGGTGCGAACTTCGAACTTTCACTTGTTGGCCGTCTAGATCAAGCATAAAAGTATGAGCTATCTAGTAGATGAAAATAGTGTATTTGGAGTTGGCTTTCTTGAAAGGCTGACAGTTAATGCTGGTCCTATTTCTTTGTCTCAGGGGCCTGACTCTATAGATGTTCTTAACTCAATAAAGTTAAACGTTGCTAACGTTTTGAATACTAGGTTAGGGGAGGCGCAATCCGCCCCTAACCTAGGACTGATAGACTTTAATGATGCTTCTTTGGGGGCTATGGATTTATCTTTAAAAGTGAAGTTGGCGGTTCAGAAGTGTTTGACTGCATATGAACCTAGGTTGTGTAACTTGCAAATTAAAACGGTTACGGATCCAGATAACCCTTTGGGTTTATGTTTTCATATTAACGCTGGCATTAACAGTGCCGCTCTTCATGACAAAGTAGAGATAAATCTAATACTTGGCAATGATCGTAAATATAGAGTGTATTAGCTGTGAGCCAAGATAAGTATTTTAGAGAAGAGCTGACTTTTTTACGTGAGCAGGGAAAGCAATTTACTGAGATTCACCCTCAGCTTTCCCGTTTCTTGCATGGGCGAAATACGGATCCTGATGTTGAGCGATTGTTAGAAGGTTTCGCTTTTTTAACAGGTCGTTTAAGAGAAAAAATTGAAGATGAATTTCCTGAATTAACACACTCCATCATCAATATGCTTTGGCCTAACTATTTAAGGCCTGTACCAAGTATGAGTATTGTGAAGTTTAAGCCTGAGGATAATGTCAGTGTAAAGCATGTTATTCCTTCGGGTGTTCAATTAGATAGTCAACCAGTATTTGGAACAATATGTCATTTTAGAACATGCCGTGATGTATCTATTTACCCTTTAGATTGTGTTGATGTTTCTACTCAGCATACTAGGGAAGCTAGTACGATTAATTTGTCGATGAAAATTGACGGAGATTTAACCGTTGATGACATCAAGCTTGATACGCTTAGATTCTATTTGGGCGGTGATAAATATAGTGCTGAAATGACCTATTTATGGCTGAATCATTATTTAGAAAAAATCGTCATAGAGGTAGGTGGTGTTGAGTTTAAACTGCCAAAAGACGTTTTTTCACTGGTTGGTTTTGAAAGTGGTGATGGTCTACTTCCGTACCCTAAAAATGTTTACGATGGCTATCGTATTCTGCAAGAATATTTGACATTTTCTGAAGGTTTTTATTTTTTTGATCTAAAGGGGTTGTCTAGTGCCATACCTAACAATGTCTCTGGTGAATTCAGTATTAAGATGGTTTTTAATAAAACCTTCGAGCCAGGTGTAAAAGTTAGAAAGGAGATGTTTCAGCTTTATTGTGCTCCAGTTGTTAACTTGTTCGAACACGATGCTGATCCTGTCGATCTAACGGGTCGTAAGACTGAATATAGAATAATACCATCCAGTACCTCACCGGCTCATTTTGAAGTATTTAGTATTGATGAAGTGGCTGGGTGGCAGAATAGTAGTAATGGTAATCATGCTAGAGGTGCTAAGCGTGTTTATTCTTCATTTGAGAGTTTTCAGCATGAAGTGGAACGAGCTAGACATCGAGAGTCTCTCTATTACAGAGCTCGTGTAAAAGACAGTATTAGAAATGATGGTTTTGATAGTTTCATTTCATTTATTAGAGGCGATGAATCATCTGTTTATAATTTTGATGAAGCCGTATCTATAAAGCTGACGTGTACTAATAGGCAGCTTCCTCTTGAGCTTGGCGTAGGCGATATTAGTGAGCCGACAGACACGTCTCCAACATTTGCGACGTTTGAAAATATAACCATACCATCGCCGCCATTAAGACCTGTTTTAGATGGTAGTTTACTTTGGACTCTTATATCCAATTTATCGCTAAATTATTTATCTCTATTATCCAAAGATGCTCTTTGTTCCGTGCTACGTGCTTATGATTTTAAGGCATTAGTCGATCGTCAGGCTGAGCGGGTGTCTAAATTAAGGTTAAGTGGCATTCTTAAGATCGAGTCAATGCCGACGGATAAATTAATATACGGAATGCCGATAAGAGGTCTTAAATCAACAATAACGCTAGATCAAGCTGCTTTTGGTTCTGAAGGCGAGTTGTTTTTGTTTGGCACGGTTTTAAGTAAGTTTTTTTCTTTATACGCAAGTATCAATTCTTTTCATGAATTGGTCGTTATTAATTCAAGCAATAAAGAGGCATATACGTGGGGACTTCAGGAAGGGATGCAACCGCTGATTTAGAGTATATCGCCTCTTCCAGTGCCCAAGATATATTCCCAAGTGATGTAGAGAAATTTAATTTCTATCAATTGGTAGAGCTGTTATATCAGCTTGTTGAGCAAGATCCAGAAGAGAGTGATTGGGAATCGAAGTGTAGATTAGTATTTAGTGCGAATCCAAGTTTAGGTTTTTCTCCAACAGATGTTTCTTCTTTAACGCTTTTGGAAGGTAATCGATTACAGCTAGAAACGAATTTTTTTGGATTGACCGGTTCGCAGTCTCCATTACCGGGTTTTATGCTTGAACAATTGGTAACAGAGGATGAGTTTGGTTTAAAGCGTCAGTTTTTAGATTTTTTTAATAATCGGCTTATCTCACTTGTTTATCAAATATGGAGAAAATACCGTCATTATATCCGCTTTCAAAATGAAGCAAAGGATAAATTCTCAAGCCAATTATTTGCTTTAGTCGGATTGGCTGATGAGGAGATGAGAGGCGATACCCCGATAAACTGGTGCAAAATGCTGGCTTATTCAGGGACCTTGGCTGGACGGAGCCGCTCTCCTCAGGTTGTTGAGGGGATTATTTCCCATTGTTTTGATTTGCCGGAAGTGTCAATACGGCAGTGGGTTAAGCGCAAAGTGCCTATTCATCCAGAACAAAAGATGCAATTAGGTATGCAAAACTGTGGATTAGGTCGAGAAACTGTTTTAGGTGATGCTGTCAACGATATTAAGGGTAAGTTTGCTATAGAAATTAGAGGCTTAGACAAAGAGCGATTTGCTGATTTTTTGCCTAGCGGCCGGGAATTTCTGCCTTTATGTAAGTTGGTTGAGTTCACTTTGAGAGAGCAGATGGCTTATGACCTTGAGCTGGTTTTAAAAAAAGATGAAGGCTCTGCTATGTCATTGGGCAACGGTAGTGTGTCGTTAGGATGGACATCGTTTTTAGGTGAGCCAAAAGAGATGAAAAAAGTAGTCATACAGGTAAGGCAATAGTCATGGATAACATCACTCAACGAGTCGCTAACTTTATTGTTGCAAATGTACGGTCGCTTGAAGCAGGGCTTTTGGCGAAAGTGTCTTTTGAAAAGAGCGGTGGCGTAATTGGTTCTGCCTTAGAGGTAGATTGGCATCTTAAAGATAGAGGCCAATCAATTCACCCTTTTCATTGTGAAATCGTTTTTATTGATGATTCTTTTTGTGTAAAAGACCTTTGTGGCAAAACATACGTTAATTCATCAAGTATGCCTTTAGGGGTTAATAATTTAGCTCGGCTTAATGATGAAGATGAAATAAAAATTGGCGAATATGAGGTTCGTGTATTTTTAGATAGAGAGTCTGAGTTAAAAGAAAGCAGTCATTCACTTGAACAGTTTTTTTTAAATAAAAAAAATAGTTTGATTGATGGTTCTGATACTGACGAATTTGATAATGATGATTTTGAAAAAATTACTAAACGTGTAACTGAGCTAGATCCTATTGTCATGCTTGATAGTAAAAAAGGCTCAGAAGAGGAAGAAAGTCTAATAGATGACGCATCTCTTTCAGATGAAATTTATGAAGATTTTATTAACCCTGTTTCAAATCATAGTAGTAATTTTTCATCGAAATTTACCGTTCAGGCCGACACAGATAATGATATAAGCGCTGCTTTTGGGCTTAATGACATACGACGCAATGCTTCCTTGAGTGAAAAGGAAAGTAAAGCTCAAAAATTAAAGAAGTTTTTTTCTAAATCGATTTTCCACAGCGAAAAAGAGAGTGAGAAAAAAAGTGAAATACAAGTAATGGAGACACATGCAATGGACGATAATGTTTTAGACCTGCTCGAGCAGGAAGTGGGAAAAACCTACAGCAAAGAAGATACAGCAAAGTCGAGTTCGCAGAATAAAATACAGTATGACAGCGGTCACTACGAGAATAATCACGTACTTGCAGGGCCTTTAATGTCAGGACTTGAAGTATCTATCGGAAGCCATTCCAGTGTAGAGGAAATGCAAGCATTGTCCGCTGAAATTGGAAGTACCCTACGAGTGTGTGTGCAAGGTTTGCTTGAACTGCATTCTCAAGTAAAAGATAGCCGATATGGAATGATGCATAGAAGTCTACAGCCTATAGAAGATAACCCTCTTAAGCTTGGCCTTTCCTACGAAGATACGATTCGTACTATGTTCGATGAAAACAAAAGCGCTGTGCACTTGTCTGCAACATCCTCAGTTGAAGAAAGTCTTAAAATGATAAGTATTCATAATGAGGCTGTTCAATATGCAACTAATATTGCTCTAGGGCAAATCTTGCATGCATTATCCCCCGACGCATTATTAAAACGATTTAGCCGTTATAACCGCGATGGAAAAAGTAGTGACGATGATAAATCATGGGCATGGGAAATGTATGAAAATTATTACAAAGAGTTAACCTCAAATCGCCAGAAAGGCTTTGAGAAATTATTTTGGGAAATATTTGAGCAGTCTTATGATAAGAAATTACGTGAGAAGCATGCTGAATAATCGCTGGTTAACAGTATTGACACCATTTTTGTTGGTGGTGTTTTTAGCTGGCTGTAGTTCTTCACCGACCGTTGATCCTTCAGAGCAGCTAACG
Organism: Marinomonas arctica; assembly: GCF_003259225.1. GTDB lineage: Bacteria > Pseudomonadota > Gammaproteobacteria > Pseudomonadales > Marinomonadaceae > Marinomonas > Marinomonas arctica. Next base: position 7,926 of record NZ_QHJF01000048.1, read on the forward strand.
CGGGTTACTTTTAGTTTGTTTGCCGGTAAGGATGTTAACGCTGGGGAGTCTGGCGTGGCGGCGCCTGTTGAAATTCAGGTGTATGAATTGGTTGATGACTCTATGCTGATGTCTGCTGATTTCGATATGATTAATAAAGATTATGAAGAGGCGCTGAAGAATAATTTTATTAAAACTTATGATTATGTTCTTACTCCAGAACAGTTTAAATTTGTTGGCGATTTTGAAATAGATCCTGAGACAAATTATATCGGTGTTGTTGCTAAGTTCGCTGAGCCAGATAAAAGTGACTGGAAAAAAGCGGTTAAAATTTTAAACCGTGGAAGAGTGTATCATTTACTGATGTATTTTAATGGTTATGAGATAAAATTGGAAAAGGTTGAATAGTTATGATTTCTAGGAACAGAGTGATTTGGAATGAAGGACTATTTATTAAGCCTCAGCACTTTCAGCAGCAGCAGAGATATAATGAATACAGTTTAAACGAACGAGTGCAGTCTGTTAGTAGTTATTTGTATGGAATATCCCAGCTGTCTATTAACCCTGAGTACCTGTCTTTTGGAAGAATAGCGATCGATAGTGCGGTTGGTGTGATGCCAGATGGCACAGTTTTTCGTATTCCTCAGGATGACATGCTTCCAGATGCTCTTGAAATAAATGATGCGACTTTAACGGGTCAGACGATATATCTGGCAATACCTCTAAAAAATGAGTCTTTGTTAGAGATTGATTGGCCTAATGAAAAAGGGACCGGAAGATACGCTAGCCACCGTCAAGAAGTGAAGGATACTCAGTCCTTAGATGGTGATACCGCGGTCATAGATCTTGCCTCTATGCGTCTTAGGTTAATGTTTGAAAAAGATGATCGCAGTGCTTATGCCTCTATAGCCATCGCGCAAATTCGTGAGAAGCGACAAGATGGCAGCATTGTTTTGGAGCCAGATTTTATACCTTGTCATCTAGATGTTAACTGTAATCCCCAGTTGCATAGGTGCATTAATGAGTTAGCTGGTTTGATGAAAGAAAGGGCGAAAGGCATCGCTGTGCGTTTAGGAGCATCAGGACAAGGTGCTATTGCGGATGTATCTGACTTTATGTTGCTTCAGGCCTTAAATAGGTTGCAGCCTATTCTTCAACATCTTGTTAACTTAAAGAGGCTGCATCCTGAGCGCTTATATGAAGCGCTAGCATCTATTTGCGGCGAACTGTCTACATTTACGGATGAAAGCCGTTTATCTCCAGATTTCAAAGGCTATAACCATGACTTACCAAGTGATCCTTTTTGGCAGGTTATTAAATATTTACGTCAAAGCTTAAGTGTTGTTCTAGAGCCAAGAGCGGTCTCCGTTCAATTGCATCAACGTAAATACGGGCTAATGGTTGCTCCAATTCATGACACTCAATTAATAGAAAGTGCTGACTTTATTTTGGCTGTCAAAGCGAATATGCCGTTAGATGAGCTACGAAATCTATTTATTCAACAGACAAAAGTGTCTTCAGTAGAAAGAATTAGAGATTTAATTTCTCATCAGTTGCCAGGTATACCTGTTTTACCTTTACCAGTCGCACCAAGACAGCTCCCATATTATTCAGGCTACACATATTATCAATTAGATAAAACAAGTGATGCTTGGAGAATGCTAGAAAACTCATCCGGTTTTGCTTTCCATGTCGCGGGTGCTTTTGAAGGCTTAGATTTACAATTTTGGGCGATAAGGGACTAATTATGGCTACTAATGGTGTTATCGGTAAATATGATGATTTACTGTTTGATGAAGCCGAGAAAATAAATGAGGATAAGGATTATTGGTTCCAAATAAAAGGCCACAATAATAATCCGTTAATTGATTCAGCAACCACGTTTTTTGGGTTGTCATTACGAGTTAAGTCCTTAAGCGAATGCGAAAATATTGAAGAGATATATAAACAGACGATCGAAGAAATAAACATCATAGAGATGGAATTGTCTGATAAGAATTATGAGCATTCAGTGCTAATGGCATATCGCTATATATTATGCGCTTTTTTAGATGAAGCGGTAATGGGAACGAGATGGGGAGGCGCATCTGTGTGGGCCGAATACTCAATGTTATCTCGATTCCACAATGAAACTTGGGGTGGTGAAAAAGTTTTTTCAATTTTGTCTAGATTGGAAAAAGACCCTAGTCGCTATAAAGATTTACTTGAATTTATATATTACTGCCTTGTTTTAGGCTTCGAAGGAAAATTTAAAGTTTTAAATAACGGCAAAGAAGAAAGAGAGAAAGTAATTAGTAGTCTTCACTCTGTGTTAAACAGAGATAACGACGAAGAGCCTTTAAGACTGACTTCAAATAATGATCATGTTGTAAATACTCGATATAAGTTAAGTCGACAACTTCCGGTTTGGTCTGTTTTTGCTTTTTTTGCGGCATTTTGGGGATTAACCTTTTGTGGTTACCTATTTTTATTGAACTCTAAATCGTCAAGTGTACTTGAACAGCTAAATCAAATACTGCAATAACAACTTCGCCTTATATTTTATTTATTAACACCATCACAAGGAATAAGGGAATAACGTGATTAGAATTGAACTGTCCACACTGATCTCTAAATTAAACTCACAGAGCAAACTTGCTTTGGAACAAGCTGCGGCATTATGTATTGAACGACAGCACCACGAAGTCAGTATAGAGCATTTTTTAAGCGTTTTACTTGAAAACCCTATGTCTGATGTGTGCGTTATTCTTGAACACGTCAAGTTGAGCAAGGATGATGTTCAATCTGCTATCTCAAAAAGCTATCCAAGATCAACAACGCTTGATACCTATCCAGCATTTTCTCCGTTGTTAGTTGAGCTTTTGCAGGAAGCTTGGCTGTTATCTTCAACAGAGCTAAACCAAACAGAATTACGATCTGGTGCTATTTTACTTGCCTCCCTTATTCACCCAGATCGTTATTACTCTTTTGAAATGATTTCGCTCTTTGAAAAGATCAATAAAGAAGCCATCCGTAAGAATTTTGATTTTGTGTTAGAGACATCCTCTGAATCGGATCATCCGGTGCATGATTCACAAGATAAATCTTCTCAACAAACAGCGACAGGCAACTCTGCGCTGGGTAAGTTTTGTACCAATGTGACCTTGCAAGCGAAGAATGATGAGCTCGATCCAGTGCTTTGTCGTGAAGATGAATTGAATCTTATGGTCGATATTCTCTGTCGCCGTAGAAAGAACAACCCTATTGTTGTGGGTGAGGCTGGCGTTGGTAAAAGCGCGGTTGTTGAAGGGCTAGCATTAAGGATTGTCGCCGGGAATGTGCCGGATAAGCTGTCGAATGTAGAGATTCACTCTTTGGATTTAGGTCTTCTGCAAGCCGGAGCATCGATTAAAGGGGAATTTGAAAAACGCCTTAAAGGTATTATTGATGAAATCAAATCCTCACCTGTTTCTATCATTTTATTCATTGATGAAGCGCACACGTTAATCGGTTCTGGAAACCAAGAGGGTGGCAGTGATGCGGCTAACCTATTAAAGCCTGCTCTGGCCCGTGGTGAGTTGTCTACGATTGCAGCAACCACTTGGAAAGAGTACAAGAAATACTTCGAGAAAGATCCCGCACTCACTAGACGCTTCCAGCTGGTTAAGGTGGAAGAGCCATCCGTTAGCCAATCCGTTGATATTATGCGTGGTTTGCACCATGTCTACGAAAAAGCGCACGGCGTGCTCATCCATGATGATGCCCTGAAAGCGTCTTCTGAATTGTCTGCCCGCTATTTGTCTGGGCGACAGCTGCCTGATAAAGCCATTGATGTTCTTGATACGGCCTGTGCGCGTATTGCCATTAATATATCCACACCGCCTAAAGTTTTAGGTCAGCTAGAAAATCAATGCTGCACACGTCAACGTGAAATCGACATGCTGAAACGACAAGCATCGATTGGGCAGCCTGTTGATAACGACTATCTAGAGAGCCTTATTGATTTAGAAGCTCAAGCTGAAACGGAGAAGGAAGCTTTGCTCAGAAACTGGTCAACTCAAAAAACGATAGTCGAAAAAATTATCGATCTTCGTCAGTCTATTCTACGTAACCCAGTGAATGGTGATGAAGCGTTAAGCGCTGATGAGCTTGATGAACTTCGTGAACAACTTACCAGCAGCTATCAAGAGCTTGAAGCGATTCCACGCAACGAGCGTTTGATGTACCCAGAAGTTAACGCACAACAAATTGCAGAAGTGATTTCCGATTGGACCGGTGTACCGATTGATCAAATGAATTCCGATGAGCTGCATAAAATCACCCATTTACCTGAAATTTTAAGTGCCAAGATCAAAGGTCAAGATGTCGCTATTGAATGTGTTCATAGACACTTATTGACTTCTAGAGCGGATCTTAGACGACCAGGTCGTCCAAAAGGGGCTTTCTTATTAGTTGGCCCAAGTGGTGTGGGTAAAACTGAAACGGTTATCCAGTTGGCTGAAGAACTGTATGGCGGTAAGCAATTCCTAACCACCATTAATATGTCCGAGTACCAAGAGAAACACACCGTTTCTCGATTAATTGGCTCACCTCCAGGCTATGTGGGCTTTGGTGAAGGCGGTGTGCTGACAGAAGCAATTCGTAAGAAGCCATATTCCGTTGTGCTTTTGGATGAAGTGGAAAAAGCACACCCAGAAGTGTTGAATTTATTCTATCAAGCCTTTGATAAAGGGGAGTTGGCAGACGGAGAAGGTCGATTAATTGATTGTCAGAATATTCTCTTCTTCTTAACGTCGAACCTTGGCTATCAAACCATCGTAGATAATGTGGATACACCAAAAGAAATTGAATCCAAGCTTTATCCTGAGTTGGTGCCATTCTTTAAGCCTGCTCTGTTGGCTCGGATGGAAATTGTGCCGTATTTGCCGCTCAATAAAGAAGTATTAGAAAAAATTGTGCTTGGCAAATTGTCTTTCTTGGAAAATGTGTTGCACAAGCGCTACGCAGCGGAAGTCGAGATTGATCCAACATTGGTTCAAGAGATTTTGAATCGTGCAACGCGTTCAGAAAATGGCGCTCGAATGTTAGAAGCGATTATAGAAGGTCAGGTATTGCCACCAATTTCACTGGCTCTTTTAAATCGATTGGCGGAGCAGCAACCGGTATCTCGAATCTACATGACGGTAGAAGATGGGGAATTCGTTGGTGAGATCGAATAGTAATGAATAATTGGCTTAAGTCTGCAACTGAGTTGGTTGTTATTCGTAGCTCCGCTCAGCTGCTGTCTAAATTTACGCAGCTGCTTGATACCGAGTTGGGTTGCAGAGGCGTTTATTTATTAACGCCTTCTGCCGATGGCCGTTTTGTAGAATGCGGCATGGGCGATAGTCGTCAACTGAATTGGTCTGTCTCTGATTTTGATAACCCATTTGCCCATGTTATTCATTCAGGCAAAGCGATGGCATTGCGGAACAGTGAATTGCTTTATTGGCTATCAAATGATGGTTTTAGTGATTTGATCGGCTGTACCGATGATTCGGTGAAAGTCGTTATTTTGCCAATGCTTTCAAAAGATGGGCAGCTTCAGGCTATTTTGGTGCTTAAGATAGACAGTTACTCGAAACATGACATGGACAGCGATGAAAACTTTTTAGATCTGTTGTCTGTTTGTGCAAATCATTTACAACTTATTAATGAAATGGAAGCAAAGAAAAGGAAGTCGCAGTTGCTGTCACAATCATTGATTGAAGTGGAGCAAGGCAAGATAAAAAACCACCTACTGGATGGCCTTGCCAACGTGCTAATAGGTCAGAGTGAGGTTATGAAGTCGTTACGTGAGCAGGTAGCTATTGCGGCTTCCTCTCGTCTTTCGGTGATGATCCAAGGAGAGACCGGAACAGGCAAAGAACTTGTTTCACGCGCCGTACACGATTTGTCTTCACGTAGTAAAGCGAGCTTTGTTGCCATCAACTGTGCCGCTATTCCTGAGCATTTGCTGGAGAGCGAGCTGTTTGGCTACGTCAAAGGAGCCTTTTCTGGCGCGGATAAAAGCAAAAAAGGGTTATTAGCCGATGCTGACGGTGGCACTTTATTTCTGGATGAAATAGGTGATATGCCCTTAGCTCTGCAAGCTAAATTATTAAGAGTATTAGAGTCCCATAAATATCGCCCAGTAGGCTCTGAAAAAGAGCTAGATTCCAATTTTAGGTTGGTGGTTGCTACCCATTTAAATTTAAAAGAGCAGGTACTGAACAATAAATTCCGCAAGGATTTGTATTACCGCTTATATCAATACCCGATTACTTTACCTCGATTAAAAGATCGAACATCAGACATAGAGAGACTCAGTGCGTATTTTGTTGAGCAATATAACGCAAAACATAAATGCAGCGTACGAGGTCTTCATTACAAAGCGTTGGATTGCTTACTGGATTACGACTTTCCCGGAAATGTTCGTGAATTGAAGCACCTTATTGAATACGGCGGTGCTCAGACGCAAGACGGCGAGCAGATAGAGTTAGCTCATATCCAAATAAAATTGGATAGCGACATTGGTAGCTTTGGTGAAACAGAGCCTAAAAATCGAGCGGTTGTTGAGCTGTCTGACATTCGTGATCTTAAAGTTGCGGTCAGAGAATATGAGTCCAACATCATCGCTTCTAGGTTGCGTGAGTTTGATGGAGATAGAGGGAGGACGGCTGAGAGTTTGGGAATTCCCAAAAGAACCTTGGCTGATAAGTGTGTGAAATTGGAGATATCCATTAATGATTAGATATTTGCTTTTACTTGTTATTTTTTGCCAAGTATCGACCCAGGCTTTTGCCAAAAATAATGACAATGAGTTATTGGAGAAAGCGACACGTTGTACGCAAGAGACGATGAATTTTGCCAGATTAACATGCTTTGATAAGGTTTTTTCAACACCTGTTCACATACCTGTAATCAGTGATAAACCGGATGCGTGGTTACGAGCGAAAGCGAGTGAGATGGCTCGTGTTGGTAACAATGACCCAATGTTAACTCTGGATGGTGATGATAGATGGATCACGATTCCAGCTTCAAACAAAGAGAACGAAGCTCTGTTTCCTGCGTTGATGTTCAGCTGTATCAGCGGGATTAGTCGGCTTGAAATGGCTTTGCCTGAGGCACTTGAAGATGGTCGAGTCGATATAGCCCTTGGCGGTTCATCGTCTCAATTGTGGCGCAGTGATGATACTGGTTTTTTGATTGCATCAGGGCGAGGTTTTATCGCCATTAATCAAATAAAAAGCATTCTTTCGTCCCCTAACTTGGTTGTTCGTTCCAATAACCCATCGATCGATGGACTTCAATTCGACACAAAGACGCTAAATGACACCATAAAACCACTACGAGAACAGTGTGGCTGGTAAGGATTTGAGCATGGATATTAATGTTATTCGAACAGCGATTCGTGAGCCTATATCTGTAGACCAGCCAGTCGGAGAAAATGCTGTTCATGATCCGCTTTATGAATTTGTTGATGATCAGATGATGAAGGTTGGCTCTTTATCCCATGGCTCAGTTCAGTGGGATAAGGCGGAAAAATCATTAATTGAATTACTTAGCAAGAAAACTAAGGATCTAAAACTACTGACGTACTTTTTTCAATGTTTACATAATAAAAATACACCAGACAGTTTGGCTTTATCCATTTTTGTTTTAGCCGATTTTATGTCTGAGTATTGGGAGATATGTTTTCCTTTTGCAGGTAAGAAAGGGAATTTACCGAGACGCAAGTTTCTTGGTCAAATTATTCAGCGCTTTGGCCTTGCCCTAGATAAGTTAGATTTTGCCGACTTCAATTCAGTAGAAAGAGACAATCTAAGCGCAGCCAATACCTTTTGGCATGACGTTGTTAAGGAAAAAGAGCTTGATTCAGAGAATGTGGAAACCGTCATTGACGTCATTAATAGAAAGCTACAAAACTCTGAAAAGAAACGCTTAGAGACAGAGGAGAAGGCGCAATCGCAGGCAGAGCCTAAACAAGCGGAAGAGTTGTCATCTAAACCAGCGATTGAAGTGGATAACAGCTCTGCAAAAAGTACCAAACAAACGCTACTAAAAGTGGCTGATTTTCTTTCGGAAAATGAAAATAGCGTTGAATTAGCGATCCGTATTCGACGATATGCTGTTTGGTCATCCATTACGACACTGCCAGATAATGTGAATAAGCAAACCTTGATCAATGCTTTGCCGCAAGAGCGAGTGAAAGAATATTGGAGCTCATTAGATAAGCCAGATGTTGCTTTGTGGAAGCGAGTGGAAGCGACTCTTACTGTTGCGCCTTATTGGTTTGACGGTCAGTTTTTAAGTTTTCAAATTGCTGAAAAGTTAGGCTACACAGAGAGTGCTCAAGCAATTTTAGCGGAAACGCAGCGGTTTCTTCAGCGTTTTCCTCCACTTTACGATTTCACTTTTAAAGAGGGAGAAGCATTCATAACTGCTACTTGCCAGGCTTGGTTAGAGCAAGTTAATGAAACCGATTTGGAAGCGTCAAATCTATCTGGCAATAGCTGGGCAGAGAGAAAAAAAATAGCCGTTGATTTGGTTGCTAAAGAGGGTATTGGTGCCGCTTTGTCCATGATCAATGAAGGGATTAGTAACGCTGTGGAGCCAAGGGATAACTATTATTGGCGCCTCATATCTACGGAATTATTGGAAGAAAATAAATTAAATGATTTAGCCCAGCAGCAGTTTCAACAATTACACACACAAGTTCAGTCAATGTCGGTTTCTGAATGGGAACCCTCTTTACTCAAGAGAGTAAAGAAGCACATTACAGTCAAATAAACCAAGGATAGTTCATGTTCAAACCTTTAGTTGGCCTATTAAAAAAACTCGTACCCAGCCTTGTTGCTGCATTGCCGTTTTTAACGTTACTAATAGTCGTCCTAATCAATCTTGCTATTTGGTTGACAGGCCCATGGTTGGTAATAAACGAAGAAGCGCCTTTGGCTTCTATAAGCGCTCGTTTATTAACGATGATAATATTTTCTCTTGCCTGTTTGGCGGCATGGGGGCTATTTCAATGGCGAAAGCTTAATGCATATCATAACGAACTGCAGCGAGAAGAAGCGCTTAGAGAAGACCCTGTTAAGGCAGCAGAAGAAAACCAAGAGGCTGAATTAAACAAGGTGATGGCTAACATGGAAAGCAGCCTTAATAAGCGTAATTATCTTTATGCTTTGCCTTGGTATCTTGTCATGGGGCTGGAAAATGCAGGTAAAACTAGCCTAATTAACCGATCTGGTCAGGATTTCACTTTCTCATCCATTCTAAAATCATCTGGTGAGGGGAGTAAGAATGCTTATTCTTTTGATTGGTGGGTTGGTGACACCTCTGTATTAATTGATCCCGATGGTGAATTGTTAACACAAGGTAAGAATGTTTCTGATCCTACTAGTAATGGCGTAATGGAAAAACGCTTATGGGAACATTTCATACATTGGCTGGAGCGAACGCGCAGTCGTCGTCCCCTGAATGGTATTGTGTTGGCATTGGACGTGTCGAAGTTAGCGACCTCTACAATTTATGAAAGAAAGGCTTTTGCTGCTATTTTAAGGTCACGTATCCGTGAACTCATGGAAACCTTGTCCACTCGCTTGCCTGTGTATGTGACCCTAACCAAGCTAGATTTACTGTATGGTTTTGAACCCTTCTTCAAGAATTATACAAAAGAACAAAGAGAAGAGGTGCTCGGTTTCACCTTCTCTCTTTCTTCCGTTGACGATCATGATAACTGGATGTCTGAGTTTGATTCGGAATATGAAGAGTTTATCAATCGCGTCAATGCAATTTTACCTCATACTGTGTCAAAGAATATTAGTGATGAAGACCGTAATGCCGTTTATAGCTTTACAAGGCAAATAAGTGGGTTAAAAGATATCTTATCCGTATTTTTCCAAGATGCATTAAGCAGTGATCAATTTTCTACTTCAGCCTTAGTTCGAGGTGTGTACTTCACCTCTGTTTATCAACAAGGTGTCCCTACGAATGCATTTGATGATGCCTCATCGAGACGTTATGGCCTGACGCATGCAATAAACAGTGCACAAAATGCCAAAAACTCAACCATGTATTTCACCAAGAATCTGTTTAATAACGTTATTTATCCAGAAGCTGGGCTGGCATCGGATAACTTTCGAGTCAGTAAACAGAAAAAACGCATTATGGTGTTGAGCACGGTTTCCTGCGTCATCATATCCTTGATTCTTATTGGCTCATGGCATCGTTATTATTTGAAAAACATAGAACAAGCCGATGCGGTATTAAACAAAGTGAATCTCTATATGGAAGAATACTCTTCTGATATGGAATTGATTTCTCAAAATGACATTTTGCCACCTTTGAATACTATTCGTGATGCGACTCTAGAGTTTGGCTTTTTTAGGGATAAACCAAGATACATTTCAGATTTAGGTTTGTACCAAGGTCATGCTATTGGGCCTCAGGTAGAAATGACCTACTTGAACCTGCTTGAGTATCGCTATCTGCCATCTCTAATGATGGAGCTAGTGGCGGACCTTAAAAACGCAGAAACGGACGAAAATAAGCTCTCTATATTGAGAGTCTATCGAATGCTAGTCGATAAAAATGGCCGTTATGATGAATTTGTGCTGAATTACTTCTCACGAAAGTGGCAGGTTAAATTTTCTGGAAATAAAGCCATTCAAGATAAGCTTTTACAGCATTTAGAATATGCACTACAGCATACGGACCTTTATGCAGCGCGCCTTGCTGGGGATAAAAATGCCGATAAAGTATTGCGCCCTTACGATAAGCTAATCGCACAAACACAGGAAGGGCTAGGCTCTTTAGCCATCGATCAGCGTGTTTACAGGAACTTAAAACAGTCAGCGCAAACAGCGTTAGGCGCAGATATCAATGTTCGAACTTTGGTTGGGCCTGCGTTTAACTTAGTATTTGCGGAAAGAGAAATAGGCAGTGATAAGCTGAATGTGCCTAAAGTACTGTCTAAAGAAGGGTTTAAAAACTACTTCTTGCCACAGTCTGAATCTGTGTCCGACTTAGCACTGATTGATAGCTGGGTATTAGGGCAAAATGATACCGCGCAATTTAGTAAAGCGGATAAACAGGCACTGAAGGAAAAAATTAGAGATTCCTATGTGGCTGATTACACAAATACGTGGCGCAGTGTTTTAAACGAAATTGATATTAAGAATTTTTCGAACATCAGTGAAGCGGTCGATGTGCTGGATAATTTAACGGGTAACGGGAAACCTTTACAGCGATTACTCACAACCTTAAGGGACAATACGAAGCTGTTTCCCGAAATACCGGAAGATGGTGAAGTTCGTGAAGAGATGCTGAAAAGTGTCAGTTATAATCTTGCATCAAGGTTGAATGCACCGTTTGCAGGGCTTAATAGCATTGTTGAAGCGAATAATGACCAGCCAGCTTATATTGATGAACTTTTATTATCTATTGAACAGTTAAGAGCTTATATAACGGCTATTCAGGATGCACCAGATATGGGCCGAGCGGCGTTAGAGACCATTAAATCTCGTAACTCTCTTAATAGTGTAGACCCCATTTATACCCTTTCTAGGGTGGCAACAGGGCTTCCAAAACCATTGGATTCTATGATGACCAAGCTTGCGGATGAAAGCTGGTATGTCATTAAGCAAGAAGCAATACATTATTTGGAAGTGAGATGGCGTGACGATATCTATAAAGTCTATGAGCAAAAGTTCGCTGGACGTTACCCATTTGATCCAAGATCTAGCCGTGATGTTTCATTGCAAGACTTTGAGGCCTTCTTTGCGCCGAATGGCCTATTAGATCGATTCTATAATGACCAGCTGAAAATGTTCATAGATGAAAATTCAAATATCAGTGGCGGTCATCAAGAAAAGTCACTCATCCGAGAGGATGTGTTAAATCAGCTTGAAAAAGCGAGGTTAATTCAAGATGCTTTCTTCAATAGAAAAGGCATATTGGATGTTAGCTTTGGGGTAGAGCCTATTCGATTAACGGCTAACAAACGAAGAGGTGTGTTGAATATCGATGGTCAATATTTATCCTACAGCCATGGACCAAGAAATAATGTAGAAGTTATTTGGCCAAATACGCTTAGAGATAATACGACCTCTAAAGTAACCCTAGTACCAACTGAGGCAAATGAGTCGCCTCGTAGTATTTCTACCGAAGGTCCATGGGCGCTTTATCGTCTACTGGACATTGCCAAAGTGGTTGGTGCTAGTGACACCAGTGTGACTTATCAATTTACGGTTGATGATGGTGATATGGAAGTCAAAATCAATGCAACCACCTCTAATCCGTTTACTCAGCGCTTATTTAAAAATTTCGAGCTGTCTGAAACCTTGTATTAATCAGTAAGGGGAGGCCTTGCCTCCCCTTACATCTATCATTATGACCGTATGAAACATGTAATTTATATTGAGAATAAACTTTTTTATATAGAGTCTGATTCTAGTCAGATTCGGGATGAAGAACGCTACTGTGCTATTAAAGACAGTATTAATCGAAGAGCCGCCCTGCCTAAAAGTCGCTTTGATTGGGGAGAGGTTTATACCGATGCAGAGTCACTTGCAGAAGCGGTAGGTATAGACTTAATTATGGCCAGTTACTTCACCGTGGCGGCGTTCAAAACCCAAGGTTTCCGCGGGTTTGCTAATGGCTTAGCGTTAATTAATTCCGCGTTATTAAACCAAGGTGTTAATGATTTAAAACAGCATAAGTTAAATAAAGGATTAGTGGGTTGGATTAAAAAAGAAATCATTGGTGATGTTGGCAAGTTGCAACCTAGCTATGACGCGTTACGAGACTTATACCGTTGTGAGCGTGAATGCCAAATATTAGACGATGTTTTAGGTAGCCAGCAGGAAATGCACGAAGGCTCCTTTGAAGAGGTTGCGCTGCAACTGCTGCAGCATATAGAGCGTCTTGAAATGCGATACCATCGTAGTGAAAAAGTGCAGGAGCGAGTGGTAGAAGAGCTATCGAAGTTTTCATGGAATGATACTGTATTGGTTGTGGCAGCGAGTCTGATCAGTGCCGCGTTCACCTTTGTTGTCATGACGTATTTGCCAAGATGATATTGAGCAAATAAGAGGTCTGCTTTTAGATTGAAGCAAACTCTTGCTCACTGGGCGACTTTTCGCCTGATCTCAAGCGAAGTTTTGCTCGCTGGTAAAG
>NZ_QHJF01000049.1 GCF_003259225.1 Marinomonas arctica
AAGGGCATTAAAACCAGATAAACACTAAATGTAGTGTCTGGTTGCTCTAAATGGATAGCCCTTATATTCATACAGTATTTTGGTGTTGATCATGCGTGTGACTTATCTTGGTGTGTCTGAATCGGCGGCGTTTATCGCGGCCAATAGTGTGCGAATCCCTTTGTATGTGGATTCCGTGTCGGCGGGCTTTCCTTCGCCCGCTCAGGATTTTGTTGAAAAATCGTTGGATTTGAATGAGTTCTGTGTGGCGCATCCAAACGCAACGTTTTACGTGCGTGCTCAGGGTGATTCGATGATTGAGGCGGGCATTCATTCGGGTGATGTGTTGGTGGTGGATCGTTCGTTAACCGCGCGTCATGGGGATATCGTAATTGCCTGCATTCATGGGGAAATGACGGTGAAGACGTTGGAGCTGAAGCCCAATGTGTTGCTTCGCCCGAAGAATAAAGCCTACAAAGCGATTCATATTACCGAAGAGTCTGAATTGGAAATCTTCGGTGTGGTAACTGGCGTGGTTCGTAAGTACGAGCGCGGTTGATGAAAACGGTGTTTGCTTTGGTCGATTGCAATAACTTTTACGCCAGCTGCGAGAAGCTATTTCGGCCAGATTTAAAACACACGCCTGTTGCGGTGTTATCGAATAACGATGGCTGTATTGTCGCGCGTTCCAAAGAGGTAAAGGCGCTGGGCATTAAGATGGGCGTGCCGATGTTTCAGGTTCAGGACGAGATAAGAAAGCACGGCATTGTGTGCTTTTCGTCGAATTATGCGCTGTATGCGGATCTGTCGAATCGGGTGATGACCATCTTAGAAGAGGAGGCGTCACGGCTGGAAGTATATTCCATCGATGAGGCGTTTATGGATTTAACCGGTGTCGATCATGTGACGGACCTGCTGGCGTTTGGCAAACGAGTAAAAGCCAAGGTCGATAAATGGACGGGCATTACGGTAGGTGTGGGCATCGCGCCAACCAAGACGCTGGCGAAGTTGGCAAACCATGCCGCGAAGAAGTATCCAGCTACGGGCTCTGTGGTGGATTTGATGGACCCAGACAGACAAAAGCGTTTATTGTCTATTGTTGATGTAAGTGATGTGTGGGGCGTTGGCCGTCGAACAACGGCGAAGTTAAAGGCGAGGGGAATTCATACCGCGTTGGATCTGGCGAATGCTGACCCTAAATCGATTCGAAGTGAGTTTTCTGTGGTGTTGGAGCGAACCATTCGAGAATTGAATGGGGTGTCGTGTTTGGATCTGGAGTTGGTCAGGCCAACAAAGCAGCAAATCATTTGCAGTCGGTCATTTGGTCACAAGGTGACAGACAAGCGAGAACTACGGGAAGCGATCGCTAAGTACACAACCAGAGCCGCCGAGAAACTACGCGGAGAAAAGCGCCTTTGTCGTGTGGTGAGTGTGTTTATTCGTACCAGTCCATTTATTCCAAATGAACCGCAATACTCGAAAACTCTGTCGGCAGAACTCCCCAACCCAACCGATGACACGCGAGACTTATTAGAGGTAGCCGACGTGTTGTTTCGTCGAATTTATCGGGCTGGGTATTGCTACGCCAAAGGCGGTGTAATGCTGGCTGACTTTTATGAACATGGCGCCTTTCAACAAGATTTATTCCGAGCCGATAACACAAAAATTAACTCAAAAGCACTAATGAACGTCGTGGACAAAATCAACCACAGCGGCCTCGGCAAGGTTTTTTTTGCCTCTCAAGGCGTGTCACCACAATGGTCAATGAAAAGAGAACATTTATCTCCAGCGTATACGACCAGGTGGGATGAGTTACCGAAAGTGTATTGACTCGAAATCTAGAAAATGGAAATCAGCGACGAATTATAAATTTAAACGATAGTGATGGAGGGGTGTTCCATGAACGATGAAGGTACCAATAAAAATACCAGTAAAGAGTCAGCAGGCAAGATAATAGCAACGGTTGTATTATGGCTAGAGGAACAATGTCCACAAGAGCGTTGGGACTTATCAGATGAACAGATGTGTGTTCTTCTAGGCGGTATTACGGTTTCAACTTGGAATGAATGGAAAGAGACCGCACAGATTAATGACAGCCTTCAAGTAGACCAAGACACTATTGATATACTGGCGATGCTGGTAAGTATATACAAGATGATTCACCTAAGTTCACCACCTGGCTTTAAGTATGATTTTTTCAAAAGGCCAATACATCATCCGACATTTAATGGCAAATCAGCCAGGGAGTTTATGCTAGAGAACCCTTCACTTGACGATTTCCTCAAGGTAAGAAATTATTTTCAAAGCAGGGTGTTGTTATAAAAATCTTGATCGAGTCGAGTGAGTCTAAAGATGCGCTTATAGCTGAAGTGTCGTCATACTTCTAGCGAAAAGTGCCCAATTATAAGAAAACATATAATTTATAAGAAAAAATATAATTGCATATAATTGGTGTACTAGAACAATGAAGAGTCATTTTTTAGTGGTTTTTTAGATGTTCATACAGACCACAAGTGGCTAGTAAAGTCTGGGTGTCCAGACCGTATTTTTAATAGCACTATTTGTAAGAAAAAAAGAGGTGAGCTTATGAATGTTGTTACTGCTAGTGACTTAAAAGCCAAGGGTGTGTCTGCTGTTGAGGCCGGTTTGTTAGAAGATGAAGAAGTGATTATATCTGTCCGGGGTAGAAATACATATGTAGTGATGGATTTGCATAAATACGCTAAGTTCAGAGAGTATGAGCTTGAGATTGCCTTACTAGAAGCTAGGGCTGATATTGAGGCTGGACGCTATTTTGATAGCTCTGTGAATGACCATATGCAGCATATAAGTGAAGAACTATAGGTTCATTTATCCTGATAGCTGGTATGGACCCAGTTTCCTAGACAGTTAATCATCATTGTACTTATCAGTCATGTTAGGGAAGAGATATGAGCACTAAACGAAAAAATTATGCCGAAAAATGCATTGATATTCATGATATTGAGAGCAGTCTTGATCTAGTTATGAATGATTCAAAAGGCAGCCCTGTTGCTGTAATGAAGGACGGTAACCACGTATTTTACTGTGTTCCCGCTGACACCTATGCCTCTATTTTAGAAGCAGTTGAAGCATCTGAAATAAGAGCACTGAATGAAAGGGTTCATCAATTGGGAATGAAGCTGTTTGGTGACGAAGACAGATGGACATCATGGATGAAAAAGCCTGCCTTAGCCTTAAATGGTCAATCGCCTGAATCAGTGATGGGGACTAAAGAAGGAATGCAGCGAGTAAGTGACCTTTTGGGAAAAATCGTCCACGGGGTTATAGTTTAAGTAAACAGTGTAGCTATTTGATATCAAAGGTTAAGATGATGGCAAATAGCACGTCATATTTCTTGCTCGTAACGGACTCAGACCTGATTGATACTAGCTGGGCCTTGATCTATCAATGCTTTTAGTTTTCAGCTGCTGAGTTAAGAGCTATTTGTCGTTTATTGAAAGCATCAAAATCGGCTGACTCATCTTCATATCGAGCAATAACATTGCTCAAGGCTTCAATGATGATCAGGTTGTCATCATAGTGTTCTATCAAGTCTTCTAAAAGTATGAGGGCTTGTTGGTGCTCATCAGAGTTCGATATACCATTCAGAATAGGCAACTGGGTTACTATGGCTTTGGCCATTTGTGTTATTTCATTTGTCACTAACATTTCATTTACCTATGGTTACTAGGATTAATTGGGGCTGGGTTGATATTTAGTTCTTAGATATTAACTAGACAACCGCTCAATCAATCTGGATCAAACGGCTCAACGTCTTCAACCATATCTTTTCGGTCTGTCATAAAGTCGGGGTCCGCTTTTGCCTGGAACGGTTTACTCCACTTTCTGTGTGTCTCTTAAGCGCCTTTACGAGATCGAACAATAAAAGGCAGCTCTAACTCATTGAGTTGATCTATTAGAGCTTCAGCGAGTTCGTGATCCATATTAAGAAATAGCTCATCTGCGTGAGCTGTATGAGCATCTAGCCCTTTAATTAGCTCTGCTTCACTTAGTCGATTTTGATTTATTCGACTGTTTGCCTGCTTAATCATAATTCTGTTTCCCTCAGCACAGACCTCGATATGTGACCAACCATTTTTAGTTGCCATATCACGAATCGCGCCAATTAATTCAGCTTGAGCTTTTAGGCTCAGTGCTTCCTCGTTGCTGGCTGCCACCACTTCCAAAATGCTTGAAAACTTTATTGAGGTCATAATGCACTATCCTAAAATAACATCGATTACTGTTTTGAAGTATAGCTGAGAGCTGTCTGCGATGCTGGCTGAAGTCGAAAGTGGACTTTATCAGAGTTTTCTAACTTGCTAAGACCAGTTGTTCGAGCTTAAATAGTTATATCGTCAAGGCGTTGAGTTAGTGTCCGAATTTACGTTTAAATTACAAGATTATAAAAAAATATAAAAATCAATTGGTTAGATTGCCTTTAAGTGGCTGATTTGTATTTTTTTCATGCAACGCCTCTAGCGAAGAGTGGCCAATTATAAGAAAAAATATAATTGCATATAATTGGTGTAGTAGAAGGGTGAATAATCACTTTTTTGAGTGGTGGTTTTAGCTATCCACGCTAACAACTGGTGACTCCAAAATGCTGGGAAGTCCATTTAAATCATACGATTTTGATTAACTTCTCTAGCACTTTATCTATTAAGCTAGCTACCTGTGACACTGTTTTTAGTGCTGACACATCTTTTTGAATATTCGACCTTGCAGCAGTTACTTCTACCAATAAAGTATCTAAATCAGCGATATTAGCTTGGTTAAGTATGGAATTATTACCGATCAGAGCTATACGAAAATCGATTAGCTTTTCACCTAGTTGATCGCACTTTTGATAAAGGTGTTCTTGCTCAGGACTTGCTATGGTTGAGTTGAGATATGCTTGAAGCTCATCATAAAGGGATTGAATCTCTGCTTGGGTTTTTTCATGTGTTTCGTTCATGTATGTGACCTATAGTGTATTTTGGAATTCTTTTAGTTTTTTTAGTTGTGCTTTTGTTATTTCAAACGCACTTGTCAGAGATGCTTTTGAAAACTCGTCATCTTGACTTAGTGACGTAACAAGTACGGAGTTGAGATCTTGAACTGCTTTTAAAGAGCTTCGTAAGTTTGCGAATTTAACACTCAGTGCACTGATTTTCGATTTTAAGGTGTAGGCTTTTCTATAGGCCTCAATACGTTCTTCCAATGAATGGGAGAGAATAGCGCATCTTGCTACATTGTTTAATTCACAACGATCAGGGTTGTTCAGCAGGTACAGTCGAGTTCGAAGCTCTTTCTCCATTGACACTTTTGAAATCACTTCCCATGACTCTAGCTCATCACTAAGGGATTGAAATGAACTTTGTATTAAGTCATGGGAACCTATCAGAATTTCCTTTAGATTTTGGTATCTAGCTCGCTCCGTACGAGCTCGTGCTAAAGCATTTATAGCTGTTGAGACTAACTCAACCTTTGAGTTTTCAGACGCTTGACTAGAGGAAAGCTCCGAAATTGATGAAAGGGAAGAATTAAGTTGTTTAGAATATGAATTTAATTCATCATCGTAATTCTCAGAAGAGAGCATATATATGCTTTGTGAAAAAGAAAGTAGGTTCTGAAGTAACGCAACCTGTCCTTGATTATTTATCCGTTGAACTATCAAGTTATTACTGGAAATGCCTTCCCTAGATGCTTGCACTAGCATAGCGTCTATACGTGCTTCTTGAGTTTGTTCGTATTCTTTTAGGAGTGCTTCTTCAACTACTTGTGATTGTTGGGCGTAGTTTTTAACTAGAATCAGTGACTTATTGGATGCACAGCCAGCTAGGACAACCGATGCTACTAGAACGAGCAGTACTCTTTGATATACAAACTTCATAAATTATGGACTCTTTTGGCTTATTTGGTATTTCTCGGAGGCTAAGCAACACAAATGCCGTAGCTTGGGAGTACATCTCGAATAATCTCCAGTCGATAGGTTTTTAGCGCATCATGAAAGTATTTCCAATCAGAGGTTAGAAAAGCTTCGGAGTAGGGGTATTTGAAAACCCCGTCTATTTTTGTTGCTTCGCCTCTTGCTTTAAATTTCCAGCTATCTTGACCTTCAATATCAAAACTTAAATCGACAGCTCCCAGCTCGAATTTGTCTTCTTGAAGCCATTTTAACCATTCTTTATGACGAGCGTCTCCACTGTCATCATTAATAGTAAGTAATGCGTGTTTAATAAGCGCTAGTTGATCTTTTGTTAAGCCTGGTTGATTATCAATATCTATCGAAGTGTCTCTAGACTTCCAGCATTGCATCGCTTTGCACATAGCATCTGCGGCATCTAAAAAAATCTTTGTATTATCTCGTTCAACTTTTTTTCCTAGCCCATTTTGATATTTCCAAGAAGTATAAGGACGATCAGGAAAAGATAGGGCTGCGCCATGGCCTAGGGGCGACGACTCTGATATGGCATAGCTGAATAAATTGTCTTTGATGTTTTGTAAAAGGCTGGTCGATGTGGATTCTAATTCATCAACCTGATTAACATCATGTATAACGCCAGCGAAGCCTTGATGGGCAAATGTGTCAGCGTAAACATGCATAGCTACACCCATCATTTGGGCTGCATACGGCCGCTCCCAATGTTGAGCAACCATTTTCAACATGTCTCTAGCTACCTGACTATCTGGCATGCATATTAATCGATTTATGAAACTTCCTTCTGGAGTTTCACTTGATGGAAAACCTGCGTTACCAGGTAAAAAATGAAAAGGTATCCACACTAAGTTATTCGCTAACTCTTGCGTGTTCCGGTAATCAAGCATTTTATGTGCAGAAACAATACGATCATACATGGCACCATTTTCAAAATGGATTTGAGAATCATTTGTTGCTTCATCTACATATTGTGCTGAATAGGCAACCTTCTCGGCTGTATAATGATCGATACCAGCATAACGGGCGACGACATAAGTTAGGGTATGATGTCCGTCTATCTGCATTTGACTTTCCTTATATAAATGGGCAATAGATAATCGCTTAAATATTTATATAGCATAGTATTTAGTAGATTGGCTAAGCTTTGTGTAAATAACTGATGATTGATTGTTTATGATATTCTGCTAATTCCGGACACTGGTACTGTTTTAATCCGGACACTTTTTTCCCTTCATTTTCCTAGTCTTTAGTTATACTCCATGTGTCTAGATTGTGCCAGTTTTCTCATCGATTCTCCTCCTAGTTCGATGCGGTGACTGTTGTGTATTAAACGGTCTAGTAAGTAGGGCGAGAGCGTCAACATTTTTCGAGTCGTAAAGTCCGATATTATTGCTCATAAAATAGATAGAAAGATGAAGGTTTAACTGATTCGCAATAGATGTATTCAAAATTGAGCTGTAATTCTCGACTTAAAACATCTAAATAGGTTGAAAAATGAGTAGACCAATTGGTTGTAAAGTATTCACGCTCTTGTCCTTGTCTAGTAAGGTGTCTGCAACCGTCGTATTGCCTATCATGTTGTACCACTCTTTCACTAGCAGTTGACTGACCTGCTTGTTTGGTAACAATTTTCTAAAAGCTCTAATAAATGGCTAGTATGATCGGCGCTGAGTTTTTCCATTTCCCAGTCGTCGAGTTTCAGACCTCGATATGCGATCAGCCATTTTTAGCAGCCATATTCCAAATAACACCAATTAATTTTACTTGAGCCTTTAGACTTAGTGCTTCATCCTCGCTTGCAAAAATTACTTCAAAAATGCTTGAGAACTTGATTGAGGCCATTGTCTATCACCTTAAAATAACGTCGATAGCTGATATCTATCTGGTATGCTGGCGGCAATCAATAGTGAAATTTTCAATGTTTTCTAACTTGTGAAGCCCTGTTATTAGATCTTAAATAGTTATATCGTTAAGAAGTTGAGTTAGTCTTTTCGCTGAAAAATTCAGATTAAAAATCAATGATTTAATTGATTTTTAAGTGGCTGATTTGTATTCGTTTTATGTAACTACTCTGATGGAAAGTGGTCAATTATAAGAAAAAATATAATTGCATATAATTGACGTATCAGTAGAGTGATTTATCATGTTATTTGGTGGTTTTTTAGCTAACTGGTGACGAGCAAACTTTAGTAAGTCCAGACAGCAAATTGCTTAGAATTAAATTTATAGGGAAATAGGGTTATGGGTAAAAAGTCTAGAGAAAAACGAGAGCGTAAGCTCATGCAATCCGAATCAAATTACAATGAGTTTTTGTGGGGTACGGATCTACCTTTTGAAAAAAATACCGTTTTCTCTGATCAAAATAACCAATTTAATAAGTCTATCGAGGCAACACGGAAACTTTTTAATCAGTACAAATATCTTGATTTAGCAATTGCTCTAAACGTTTCTGAGTTATGGCCAGCGAATGTAGGAAGCGCTATTAAGCACATTTTTGCATGGCGTATCTTATTAGAGGAACCTTTAAGAGAAAGCGAAGAGAAAAAGACCATCAGTGGTTATGAAGAATTTAGGGGGGTTATACAAGCCCTTTATCAAGCATGGCCAGAATTCCCAATGCTCGAAGATTTCTGTCCAGAGCCTGACTGGGGACATATAAAAGTTCAACTTGGGCAAGATTTCGTTCCCATGTTTTATGGCAGTTGTATTGAGCGTACCCCTGATTTTGTTGAGTCATTTCGCATTACTTACTCCGGCATACCTGAAGCTCAAGCTCA
This sequence comes from Marinomonas arctica, assembly GCF_003259225.1. Classification (GTDB taxonomy): domain Bacteria; phylum Pseudomonadota; class Gammaproteobacteria; order Pseudomonadales; family Marinomonadaceae; genus Marinomonas; species Marinomonas arctica. The sequence goes on from NZ_QHJF01000049.1 coordinate 8,701, forward strand.
CATGGATCTTGCTATAGCCCTTCAAGCCAGAGTCATAGAATCGATACAGTGTGTTCAAGGCAAATTAGAAGGAAGTGCTAAAAAGGCTTATGTGGAAGTGCCTTCCGAAGAGTTTTGGTCTCAATGCAGCTCTTCAATTATAAAGATTGGTTATGATATTGAAAAATGGCGTATAAAAGCAGGGCAAGAATTAGAGGCTAACCTTGGAAATGGTAAAGCTCTGACGTCGGAATTTAGTTTTAGTAATGAAGTTACGCAAGGAGATACTCTACCTTTCCTTGCGGTCAAGATAGATAATGCTTGGATACCTATGTCTATCCGTACTGGCCCTAGTGTAGTAATTGATTATTGGGCTAAAAAGAAAGTTGATCTGATAGAAAGTAGTACTCATCATGCACTTTCTCAATTCGTTGTAGAGCGATTTAACAATGTAGTTACAGGGCCAATTACCCTCTACGTCAGCAATACTGCTCAAGAGAATTTTCCTGTTAGCTGTATTATCTCTGATAACTCTGGTGTCTATCTGATTTGTGCTTGCAGTCATGCAAACTATAAGCAAATTGCCAGCGTAGCAAAAAGTATATATATCAAAGTAAAGCAAGGCGCATCTATTCGCTTCCGGTTAGCTGATGGTAGTGGATTGATGCTGTCAAAAGATGGAGAAAGTGAGCTGAGTGCTGAAGATCTTAAAATCTTTCTTGTAGTAACTCAGGGAAGTACAGTATTTAATTTTATAGATATTCCACCAAAACCAATACGTATGTTGCCAATGTCCGACTTTATCACCATTTTTGATGCTGTAGATACACTGGAGGAATTGGAACAGTTCTGGAAATTTGTGAACACTAATATGAAGTCCCTTGGGCCTTCTTTTAGCGGTACTGCTGATCTGTTTGGGGCCTTCAAAAGTTCTCATGGTGTACTTGTAGAAGGAGCTTCGTCTCCTGGTATGATATGGCTAGATCCATCATTCGGCACATCATCACGCTTTGAGGCACTTACTGAATTTTGGGAAATAGCGCCAAATGTATTTCCAGATAGCACTCGTGCCTGGAGAGTTTCAAAAGGAACAAATGGAGTAGTCGTCCTTCAGTCACGTAATAAGAATGTAGTTGCTTATTCGACGGTTGTTAATAAATGTACAACTCAAGCATTAGTAGAGATCACTCCAAATGTACAGCTTGAAGACTGTCGTATGCTCGATTTATTTGCGCAACTCTTGGCGGATTGCTCCTTCCGCTGTCAAAGTCTTATGTCAGACATTAGTTTGTTCCATCAAAAGAGTATCTTATTTATATGTGATTTAGCAGATTCCTGCTCAGTGAGTGAAGGTCAAGAAATAAAGCCGATAGAAGATTTCGAGCACGTTATAATTGATGTTCAACAGTATGCCATTTATAAAAACATGTTTAAGCTTTCTATTGATACTCAAGCAGTATGCGCGGGGCTTCATGATGCTAAAGATGGTTCATTTGAAGTTCGATGTCTTACAGAAACAATTGCTAAATGTTGCTCATCTAATGGACTTGATTCTCCAGTGGACTTTGCTGGCCGCCTAGACCGCATGGCGTTGGAACGTGCTCGATATCATCTTCAAATAACTAATCGCAACGTCGATGTTCCCGATTATGTGGTACCCGTTATACCATCTTCTGCAGACTATAAGCTTGCTCGTAAGCGCTTGGCTCTTGAAATTAAGGAACTCGGTCTAATCCCTGGACGATATGAACTTACTGAGGCTAAGAGGAAAATTGATCCTGCTGCCACGCAATTACGACTTCATATAGAGAGTCGGCTTGCATCTTTAGATAAACATCAACTTTTGCGGGCGTTTATTGAGCAACATGATGCACTTCTTTTAACAGAGAGAACCAAGATTTTGCGAGCTCGTCAAAGCCTTGCTCATGATGTTGAGTTTGATCGATTGGAAGCCATTGAAAAGGCTAGTAAAGAGTTTGGCGGGACGGCTCGTCATTATCGATATTTGCTTGAGAAAACTCTGAGCTCACCTGCTTCTGGAGTTGAAAAAGTTTCAGATGATGTCCTGCGTGAACTGATCGGTTTAGTTGATTGGTTCATGGTGCTCACTGGTGCTAGTGATACTCTTCACAATGATATTGAGGTCGGTGGTATTGTGCTTGATGATTCTTATATTCCAGAAGTGTTCTATTCTGCCGATCACGAACAGCGAAATGCAACATTTTCGCGTGTGGATGCAATATCTCGGCTGGAGTTAGGAAAAAATGATAATGATATAGTTGAAGGAAACGTAGTAGAACTGTTGTCGTCAGTACAGCTAAAGAATGCATTCATTGTTGATTTAGGGTTCGATTTGCAAAGTATGTTGACGTCTCTGGTAATTTTATCTCAAGCTCAAAGGTATGGTTTTAGCAATGACCTTTCTCTTTCTTATAGCTCTCCAAAGAAACGTATAGTCCAAACGTTGTGTGAGCATATAGATGAATTGGGAGACGAGAGAGCAGGTAATATAGTGTCTTTCCTTACGTTATCCGAGAAAGGAATACGTTTACTCGCTGGTCGTGATGTTGAGGAGCCCGATGTGCCATATTGGGAACATAGAAAACGTATTCATCGATATGCGATAAGGCCTTTGGTCTGTGATGGTGAAAATTTACATTGGGGTGCAGAAACGGCTAGTAGAGCACTAAATATTTGGATGTCTGCGGTACGAGATGGGTATTTACCAGCAGATTTTAATTTGCCAAATGTTGAGCCAATTATAGGGAGGGTCAAACAAGGGATTGAGAAAAAGCTTGAAATTCGCACTAAGGAAATATTCCTTAGGTTCACTCAATATGTTGAGGGTGGTATCGACTTCTTCAGAAAATTCCGCAGTGAGCATTTTGAGGATGTTGGTGATTTCGATGTCTTTGCTTATTGGCCAGAAAAGAACCTGCTAATAACAGTAGAGTGTAAATACAATCAGCCCCCACATACTATAAAGGACTCTCGTAGGCTTAGAGATAAAATTTTTGGTAGATCAGAGAGCGATAAAAATGGACAGATAAGTAAAATCGTTCGTCGAACGGGCTTTCTCGAAAGCAATTATTCAAGACTTTTAGAACTCCTAAAATGGCAGAAACCAAGTAAATGTAAGATCGAACATATTGAGCTCTACGTAGGTAGGGATTTGTATTATTGGATGGTGCTTCCCCCTTACCCTGTTCAAACGAAGTTTGTTACGGTAGATACACTTGAAAGTTGGCTTCAAATTGAACTGAACAAATAGTGGTATATTTTTATGACTGAAAATATAAAGAGTTCAGCTATACCAGCGGCTGGCTATGTTTATCAAACTCGACAAGGACTAAAGGTTTTATGCGATTGGCTTGATGCTCCAGCACGATATTCTCGAGTGAAATTTGAATGTGACGTTGAAAATGATGCCCCGCAAGGGCTAGATGACATAGTTATTGAACGGAGTGATGGAAAATTAGATCTTCTGCAAGTGAAGTTTACACCAAACCCAAGTCAGCACCTACTTTCATGGGACTGGCTTTTGGAACGATCTGGTAAGACTGATCGATCACGATCAATGGTTCGTAAGTGGTTTGACGCATATAAGAAACTTGAAGTTAATCGTATTGGCGATATTTCATTAATTACTAATCGTCGCCCGGATGCTGAGATCGAAAATTGTCTTGTCGATGGAAAAATATCTTTTTCGAAATTAGCTGAACCGAATCGAGCTAAAGTCATTTCTCAACTGGGAAATATTTCCGATTGCGAAGATTTTTTTAGCCAATTACATGTGAAGCATAGCGATAAAAGCTTTAATTATCTTGAACACAATATAGATGCAAGACTTAAGGTTCATGGCAGCTCCGAAGGAGTCGCTACGCTCAAAAACATAGCAACTAACTGGGCAATACAGACAGAATCTCCTTTCCCTGATGGATGGATTAAGCTTGCAGAAGTCCGCAATATCCTACAGGCATCTCCCGTAGCGCCGCTTCCTGAAGACTTCATGGTTCCAGATAACTATGAAGTTCCAGATGAAACGTTTCACCAAGAATTTGTGCAAAAAGTTAAAAATTCTGTTGGCAAAGCTATTGTGCTGACTGGGCCTCCAGGTAGGGGGAAAAGTACTTATTTAAGCTACTTGTTTGATGTACTTATTAACGACGATATTCCATCAATAAGACATCACTATTATTTGTCTACTACTGAACGTGGTCGTGATCGAATAAATAGCCATATTGTTGAGGAATCCATCAAGGCTCAATTAAATCTTTTTCATGGTGATGTTCCAATTCAATCTGGAAGCTTGAGATATCTAATTGAAAAATGTGCTTCTTACTATAAAGAAATCGATAAGCCTTTTATGTTCATACTTGATGGGTTGGATCATGTTTGGCGTATTAATGCCAAAGATAAACGACCACTTGATGATCTTTTTTCTCAGTTGTTGCCTTGTCCTGATAACATGATTTTGCTCATTGGTACGCAACCTGTAGACGATGCACAGTTACCAACAGACTTGTTAATATCTGTGCCAAAGGCTAACTGGCATACCTTGCCAGTTATGTCCGAAAATGCCGTACTTTCTTATCTTCGTAAAATGGTTTCAGAGGGGAAAATCTTAACAAACTTTGAGGATCAGAACTTTGCAACTAATCAGCTAAATGAAGCAGCGTTAGCGCTTAGTAGAAGAACTCAAGGACATCCCCTCAATTTAATCTATGCAACTGAAGAGCTAGTGCATAATGGCCGTACGCTTTCATCTTGGGCTGTAAACGAGTTGAAGGGAGATTTAAGCAAAGACGTTGAGTTTTATTATGGTTCTCTATGGGTGAACCTTCCTGAAAGCTTAAAAGACACATTGCGACTAATCTGCGCATTTCCATTTTTCTGGCCAAAATCTGCCTTTGTGAAAATTGCAGAAACTCGACAGGCAGTTCAGCCAGATGTCAAAAATGTGGGGCATTTGCTTTATAACTCTGAAGTAGGGGTTAAGGTCTTTCATGAAAGTCTTGCTGTTTTCATAAAAAATACTGAGGGTTATGAGAATAGAGTTCGAGAGCTGATGCCCATGGTAGCAAATTGGTTAGAAATGGAGGCACCTGCCTCGTTGCGTGTAAATTGGCTTTGGACTGTTCAAGCTAAGTTAGGTGAGCCAAGTAATCTTATTTCTGGTCTTACTCGTGATTGGGTCATGCAGCGGCTTGAAGAGGGATATTCCGAGTCATTGTTCGATATTTTATTATCTGACGCTCTCAGCTTAGCACTGGATATGGCCAAATTCTCGGACGCGTATCGATTAGCTCATCTTAAAGAGCGAATGGTCGGAGGAAGTCAGTTCCAAATGGAGCCAGTGGATCAAGCAAAACTCACTTCGCTTACGTGGGCTATTACTACTGAAAGAAGCGTTGTTCGAGAGGCTTATGCTTCAAGACATGAAGCTGATTTACTAAGCCTTACTGCTTTGGCTCAGGCTCTATGGTCTTTGGGGGATTTGTTTGAAGCTGAAATATGCGGTAGAGAACTACTTCATCGTATAAGAGGGCTGAGTAAGTTTAAAAATATGCTTGGTTCGAGATCTGAAAGGGGGGAGCTAACCTTTATCACGAACGTGTTATCGAAGCTGAATGTTATCGCGACGGAACCAAGTGCATTAGCAAATTTTGTTAACAATAATAGTTCGGTTATATGGATTACTCGCATAAATGTTTTGGTTCAAGATGGTGAATTAGACGCTTTGATGTCTACTCTTGAATTAGTCCACAAGTCTAAATCTAGAGGATTGATTAGTGATGAGTGTATTCGTGCTGCCGGATTCGCCGGAGTGCGTATTACTGACAGAGATGATTTCTCTAAATTAACAAAGACTCCATTGGTATCAACACTAGAGGCTCTTCTTACAAATTCTTATAGCTCAATAAATGTACCTGTACCGGCTAAATGGCAAGAGAGTTATGATTACATTGATCAAAGGAATGATCTCGCAAAACTAATTCACCATTGGTTTTTTAGTACTGTGCATTTGAGTTTGTCCATGAAAATAGAGGGACAAAAGAACTTTTCATTTTTGTCAGCTCCTGAATATAAAGATAAAGAGATTCTCTCAAGTTTACTTAATGAACTTACAAGCATTGCTATTCAAGTAGCGAATAAGTGGCTTAATGGGACATTTGTGAGTTTCTATGAGCTTTATGAAGAACTGGAGAGCATCGAATTGGACTTCTACCGAGAAGGACACAAGCAACGTGTTGTCAAAGGAGATTTTAAGCGCGCATTACATCGTCTTGCTTGCGATATACATCTCAGCAGCGTTATGTTGTTCGAGGTTGATGAAGCTTGCCTGTCTGAAGACTCTTTATGTAATGCAATGAAATGTAAATGGTTTGATGCACCATCTTTTCATGAGCAGTATTCAAACGACCTTCTTGTTAGAATGACAGACGAAGCAGCGTTGGTATTTGTTCAGCGACAGCGTGTTCTATTTGAGTCTGAACCGTTAGAGGAGACCAGTGTTCACCTTTTAACTCCTCTTCAGCTATGTTCTATTGCCGTGAAACATAATTTGTTATTGGACGCACGAGATTTATGTACACAAACATGGGAACTTGCAACGGGGTATTCACATCGCAAAGATCCAACATTAAGCGATGCGGTCAGTGCTATTGGTTACTTATCCGATTATGCTCCTAATGCAGCTAGGCAACTTCTTAGTCAAATAGCACCTCAGATTCATAATGTATTGGACTATACCGATGGAAAGGGAACTCGGCATGTATTGGAAACTACTGATAGTTTACTAGCGAAATTGTCTCCACCGGCATTGGTGGCTAAGTATGAAGAACACACAGAAGTAGGTGATTGGTGGAAAGCTGATAACAGCTTACGAGCATACGTAAAGCAGGGCGTTAAAGACGGCTGGCCACTCGAAGCATTAATTCGTACAGGTCTAAACAGCGAAATTATTCAAACATTAAAGAGCCTCTCTGATGAAGGGGATAACACGTCAAAAGAAGTAATGTCTACTTTAAATGACCATTATGGTTGGGATGTCGGTATCTTTCAGTATGAGGAAAGTGATACGAAAAACTTAAATGTTGTAGATCATGAAGTATCACCAACGTCATTTGAACCAGAAGAGATAGACTTACTATTGAAAAGTGCCCCAAGTAGCTATGAGCAGCGTGAACGGTTTATTCAAGAGTGGTATGACTACTGGAATAAACAAAAGCAAATAAAGCGATTATTAGATACGCTCGATCCAGTGCTTTTATCAGAGTCAGAGCGTCACTCGGAATTTAATCATTTGTTTGAATCTGCTTTTCATTCGAAGCGTAAGCAAAGTGGGAAGAAAGCTGCTTGGAAATATCTAATTCGAGCTCAAATTTTGAATGGTGGGTGGTATTGGTGGCAAGGCGAGGAAAAGGTTTTAAGAAGGCTTGATCTAGTTGCTGAATACTTTCCTGAAAAGTGCGATCAATTTGTTGCTGAAACAACGTATGCAATGTATGAAATGAAACGAATTGCCCCAAATGATGCGATGGTCTATTTCTACTTAAAACAAGGGCGGATAGACGAGGCTATTGACTTTGCAACTGCTATGGTTGATTCGGTTCTTGAAGATACTAGGACATTACAGCTTGCTCGGCCTCGTTGGGCAACAGAGATTCATTTGGAGGATTCATGAATGAACTTCGCATACTTGTTGCACGATTAGGTTGGCCATGCCCATCAACGCGTTGGTGGACTATACAAGAGTTGTCAGCCTTTCTAGGGGACTCAACTACCAAATTGAGTACAGAGGAAGTTTTGCTCCATCAACTGAGTTCATGCAAGTTAGAGATAGAAGTAGTTGAAATTCTCTTCATCTTTTGGATTGCTAAACAAGAGTATCATAATTTACCGCCTAAAAATTTAGTTGATAGCATTCATAAACACTCAATCCTTTCTGATTGGATACTATTTCGCATTACCGAAAGAACAATTTCAGTTGATTGTAATTTAAAGGTTGTACCGAAAGATTTTGAGATTCCAACAGATTTCAAAAAGGTTCAAGGTATAGATATACCTAACGTGTATTTAGCAACAATGAGAAGGCTTGGAGAGGTATCTTCCTTGCCGTTTGTTGAGCAGATGGCTTATGAGTGGAGTATGAGCGCGTCATTATACCCAGAATCTCCATACCAAGGAGACCTAGCATATTTCCGCCGTTCATTGGGTGATGGATTTACTGGCTCTTATTCGGCGCGAACATCAAAACGTTGTATTTCTGCATACCTTAGAACTTTAGCAGTAGCTAAAGAGTTATGGCAGATGCCTCTAGGTTTGACTAATTCTTATGCGCTAAATGCATTGCCAATTAATCCAACTTTTGCTTTTCTAAAGTCACAACGACCTGATTGGTTCCCTGAAAAAAAAGATTTTCTTGGGGATAATGAATCGATAAATTTATCGCTAACTTCCATGATTGAGAGTATCGAATCGCAACGTCAAGGCGATGAACTAATTGCTTTCCATTCTCCGGTTAACGTATCTCCAGAGTTATGTGTGGAATTATCATTGGTGCTATGGTCTCAAGAGCTATCATTTGAATTAGACGAGGCTAATATACTTGGCTATATTGATGAATACATGGCTGTGGAACCTCTACTTACTAGCTCAAATAGATCTCCTCTAGACACAGTCACGCTAATACATCCACCGACATTTAAAGAGTTAATGGAGCCTAATATTAAGGCTTGGCCACTTGCAAGAGCACTCGACTTTAATCGAATGGGGTATTTACAGCATGACCTATATCCATCTCGATTATTTTCCCCTACATTGCCTGGATTATTTGAAGCCAGCATAAGACCACGGAATGGACATTTGGACGTTGAAGTTGGCGATCAAGTAGTTTCCGAACTTTATTATTGGAATGCAGGGTGGGGAAATATAAGACCCATTCAGCTTGGTGGGAACTGTGGTACAGCGCTCATATCTAGAGGAAAGGAATACCGAAAGACAGGCGATTCTACTCAAAAAACGTTAAAGTACTTTTATCATTGGCAGGTTCGTAAGCTACAAAGAGAAAATACCTATGATGAGTTCAGCGAAACGGTTAGAGCTGGGGTTATGTATGTTTAGGTATGCATTTAACTAACGGGTTATTACAAAAAGTACAATAAGGAAATTCCCTTGGCAAAAAATACTAAAATAAAAGTCATGCTTTCAAGTAGATGTAAGGATGCTTTTTCAAAAGATAGCGACATCACGCTAACGGATTTACGAAGAGAGCTAAAAAAAGAAATTGAATCAGTTCAACTTCTTGGGCGTGGAATTTTCGAAGTGTGGATTAACGAGGATGAACCTCCTTCTGAAGGGAATCAGGATAGTTGGGATACTTGTTTAAAGGCGGTTCGAGAATGTGACGTGCTGATAGTTCTGTCAAATGGAAATGCAGGCTGGGCTTTGAGCGGCCAAGATGTAGGGATTTGTCACGCGGAATATATGGAAGGTCTTCGCACTGCACAATCAAAAGTACGTTTTATTGAATTACCAAAAGTAACCAATGCTGATGATGATAATGCACATCAGCGCAACCAACGTTTTCAAGAATATGTATCTAAGCAAACACCTTTTCGAGGAGGCGAAATTAAAACAGTTGATGATGCACAAAAGCGTGTTTTTGATGCTTTGTCTGATGCGGTAATTTTACTTACTCTACGAGGTGTTCAGGCAGAAAATTCGACACGTTTTGATTTTGGTAGTGCGTTGGATTGGACAAGGCTAGATTTTCGTAAAAGAAAAGAAGCAATGGAAGACACTCTCAAAGCTACTCTTCTTGGACGAGAAGGATCAGAGGAAATTGACAATGAAGTTATTGTTAATTTAAATGATAAAAAAATAATGGTTATTCTTCACGCTGTTCCTGCCGCACTTAGTGTAGCAGCGGCTAGAGAGCTTGTAGGGCGGCCATTTTTAGATGATCATATTTACACTGATCGTTTAAACTCGATACATGGCCCTTTGCATTTAATTGCTTGTCACCGAGGAGCGACCGAAACCCAAGCCAGATCAATGCTTGGATTTCCAGATGCAACTGTAGTTAGTGGTCCTTTTGGCATATTCGTGGCAGATAACGTACAGAAAGTTCAGTTCGTCTTCCTTGTTAATTGTCGTGATGACTCTCAGACTCGCCATGCATGCCAGCGTTTTTTTGAATGGCTTCATCAAACAGGAGAAGCTGAGATTGTTGCACGAAGAGCTGAATCTCGTACTCGAATTATCAAAACAATTTCGGGAGAATTAGATGCTTCATAAAAAGGATTTATTCTAACCTCAACTCGTTGACATCATGGGCCCCAATCATTCTTTAGTACGACTGGCTAGAATCATTGATTGGAAGCAATTGGATACGACGCTTAGCGCCCATAAGCAATTTACTTAGATGTGGTTGTGGTAAAATTACAATATTATTGTAATGCTGATTTTGATCCACTGAAAAAATTGTCAGCTTATGCTTCATTTATTTGTCAACTTATGGTTCAAAAAAATACGTAACTGATTGATTCTTAGTCTTACAATTTGTCAGCTTATGGTTCAAACAATACCCAATGTTCTAAATTCTTCTTTTTTCGTCTTATATTCACTTTATTATTTAGCGTTTCTATAAAGGTCTTTCGATGCATTGTTGCGTCTTCTAGTGCTGTCACACTGACTTTATTTGCCTTGCTCCTCGCTTCTGAACATAAACAACATCACTTGTAGGGCATGATAAGCGAAGCGCAATCTGCCGTGAAAGCGCAGCTTTCTTTGCGGGTGCAAACCATTTTTTATCTGACCCTGATATATTCGCCGATAGATTTGATAGAGTTTTATCCAGCGTAACCCCATCACCGCACGCACTATAGAGCGTTGGTATCAAAGCCTCAGCGACGACGTTGTCATCAAGCTCACCTGCCACGACATACGCAAACTCGCCCGCGACAGCTGGCAAGACAAGAAGATCAGGGATCGACTGGGCTTTCTTATAATGGAAAGAGAGGAAATGCTACTCAACCACGAACGGGACGGACTGGACAAACGCTACATGCACACCCATTTCAGAGAACAGATGCACAAAGCGTTGGGGGAGTGGGGAGTGTTGGTGTTTAATTAATCTAAATTGTTATTCTTATCTCCATCAGGTTTAGATACTGGGGTTTTTACCCCATTCTGATCTCTAACATAGTAATCATCATAGTTACCTTTCTCGATTTCTTTTACAAATTGAACGCGTGTCATTTCTTTGTTTGTTTTGGTGTCTTTAAATTTAGTGTTTCTACCTGTTTTGTTTTCTTGAGTGACGATGACTTTTGGTTTTTTTGCCATGTGTGCCTCTTTTTGATGTTCTATTAATCTTTAAAGGTAGTTCATAAATTCAAAGTAGAGAGGAATAATGCTGAGCAGAGAGCGGGATGGACTGGACAAACGCTACATGCACACCCATTCGAGAGAACGGATGCGCAAAGCGTTAGGGGAATGGAGAGGGGGAATTAAATCAAATTTGAATTCGATTAGTAACTGTAACAGGTTGTAATGTTTGATTCTGCTGCAATACCTTGTTGTATAAATCTACATCTCCTTCAGCTCTTATTGAAACAATCAATGAGTACTGTAAAGGTGTTAGGTAAGACTCAGATTCACCTCCACGCTCTCTATTTTGATAGCTGACATCAAAAATAGGGTTAGACAATGTTGTTTTCTTAAACCTTTGGCTTTTCGAAATGCTTGTCTCCCATTTATATGCGTCGCTTCTTAGTTCTTCTTCTGTTCTATAAAGGTTGCTGTTAGTGCGTATTTCGGTGATTGCGAACGCTTGTTTCGGTTTATTCCGAACACCTGGACCAGCACTTTTTC
>NZ_QHJF01000005.1 GCF_003259225.1 Marinomonas arctica
GATGATCTTCTGAAGCCTCCAGCGAGCGCCCACACAAATTATCTGATTATCTATTTTAAAGAGCGTCACCGCACACATTGTGCGGCTGAGGTCGTGTATAATACAGACTATTTATATCTATGCAACCACTTTGCAAACAAAAAAACACTACGAAAACAAAAAAGTCACTGCGCCGATCAACGCAGTGACTTTTTTAAAACTTTTAATATAGCCTTTTTTAAAATCGACTATTTTATTTCGAGCGCTTGCGCTTCAATTTTCGCTTTCCATTCAGCAGGCCCAGTAATATGCACAGACGTCCCCATGGTATCTACCGCCACAGTGACTGGCATATCGACAACATCAAATTCGTAGATAGCCTCCATCCCTAATTCCGGAAAGGCCACCACGTCTGCTTTTTTGATCGCCTTAGATACCAAATAAGCCGCGCCACCAACAGCCATAAGGTAGACAGCGCCAAACTCTTTAATCGCCTCAATGGCTACAGGACCACGCTCAGACTTACCAATCATGCCAAGCAAGCCCGTTTTATCCAAAATGGTGCGAGTAAACTTATCCATGCGAGTCGCCGTCGTTGGACCAGCAGGACCTACCGCCTCATCCCTTACTGGATCAACAGGACCTACGTAGTAGATGAAACGCCCTTTAAGATCAACAGGAAGCTCTTCGCCGTTGGCCATCATCTCAACCATTTTCTTATGCGCGGCATCACGACCCGTCAGCATTTTGCCATTTAACAAAATCGTTTCGCCAGGCTGCCATTCCTTAACCTGCTCCGGTGTAATGGTATTCAAATCTACTCGACGAACACTCTCACCGACCTCCCAAGTAATTTCTGGCCAATCATCCAATGACGGTGGAACTAAATCTGCAGGACCAGAACCATCAAGCACAAAATGCGCATGACGAGTAGCGGCACAGTTTGGAATCATAGCAACAGGTAAAGAAGCGGCATGCGTTGGATAATCCATGATTTTCACATCAAGAACCGTTGTCAAACCACCGAGGCCTTGCGCACCGATACCTAAATTATTCACTGCATCAAAAATAGCCAGACGAAGCTCTTCAACACGAGTTTGAGGGCCACGAGCTTTCAATTCGTGGATATCGATTGGCTCCATCAAAGATTCTTTCGCCATCACCATGGCTTTCTCTGCTGTACCACCAATACCTATGCCAAGCATACCTGGAGGACACCAACCCGCCCCCATAGTAGGAACTGTTTTCTTAACCCATTCAACGATATCATCAGAAGGGTTCAACATGGCCAGTTTGGATTTATTCTCAGAACCACCACCTTTAGCAGCGACGTGAACTTCAACCGTATCACCAGGCACGACCTCCATGTGAATCACAGCAGGCGTATTATCTTTGGTGTTTTTACGAGCGCCAGCAGGATCAGCGAGAATAGAAGCACGTAAGACGTTATCTGGATGAAGATAAGCACGGCGCACACCCTCATTAATCATATCAGTGACGCTTCTTGTGCTCTCCCATTGCACATTCATTCCTATCTTAACAAATACAGTAACAATACCGGTATCCTGACAGATTGGACGCTTACCTTCTGCACACATACGAGAGTTAATAAGAATTTGTGCCATCGAATCCTTCGCAGCCTTACTTTCTTCTCGCTCGTAAGCTTCATGTACTGCTTTTACAAAATCCAAAGGGTGATAGTAAGAGATAAACTGCAACGCGTCTGCAACGCTATCAATCAGATCATCTTCTTTAATAATGCTCATGCTTCTCTCCTGCCGAGTCTCACGATTAAATCGAAAACGAAATGGTAAAAGATGCAGCCCTGCAAGGAAAGCATTAAGGTGGGTTTTAAAAAAATATACCCCTCATCAATCAAATGAATGAGGGGTATATAGAGGAAAAATTTGGCGCACTACACCTAAGATCATTAACGGTTAGCTTTTTGCTCTCTATCCGACTTCGGTTTTTGTACCGAATGCTGAATGTACTCTTCTAAAATTTGAGCGGTAAACTTCTCACGCTCCGGCAGGGAAGAAATTCTCTCAGCCTCCCAATTGATCAACCGAATAAAAACCGAATATTTTTTAATGAAGCCGTAACCGATATCCCTAACACCTATGCCGTTAACCTCCATCAAGTAAGTCACTTGCTCTAGATTTTTCTGGGCTTCAAACTGCCCTCCTTCACTCGCAGCGATAAGCAAACGCTGAATATGCTGTATCGGGTTTTCAGATGTTCGCGACTCTTTTTTTGTCTGGCTAGACGTTAGGAATTTATCCAACATTTCTTCCGTATGCGCTTCCCTTGCATGCACATCCGCAATACTGGCTGATTCGCGCTCCAGCAATCGAATAAACAAACTCTTATTTTTGATATCTGAAAATTCTAAATCCTTAAGAGACAAGCCATTATTTGACATAATATCAATGACTTTCTCGTATGATGCCGTTGCTTCTGCACCAACAGAGACAGCCAACACAAGATGCCGACGCAGCTCGTGCATAATTTTCGCCGCTCTATAGTCCTCTTTACGCTGCAAATGCTGCCTAAAGGACTCTTTGTTTTTGGCTAAAGCATGACTAATAGCATCATACCCTTGAACAGCCTCTTGCTCTTCTTTCAAACGTTCCATACGAACTTTGGTGCAACTACTCTCCCAAGCCTCGTAAGATTTAGCTCTAGCTTGAAAAGCACGTTCAATAGCCTCTTCAAAACTCTGCTCAATACGAGCTCGCTCCGAGCGCTCCTGAACTTCATTTTGCTCATGCTCATAGCGTTTCTTTTTCTTGAGCTGCAAATTCTCTTGAGCCAGAAGAAGCTGCTGATTTAACGCCTCTATGTCCGCTTGAACCTTGATCTCATCAAAATCAACAAGCTTTTCATACACTTTAGACCAATAGCCATCCTCAACAAATGGCACATTTGGGTTGCTGGTTGCATATTGCGTTTTAAGCGTTTCAGTAAACTCATACCCGTCGGGACGAAAAGCCTTTGCCGCGTTAATAACATTGTCACTGGACGTATAAGTAGTTGAGCTATCTTGTCCCCCATCGTTCACAACAGACTGAGCTGCCATTTCCACACCTTCCAATATATTTTCCGGCACTACACCATCGACACTAAAACATTCGCTCTCAATTTCAACATCGTCAACGTCATCAGCATTAAATGAATCGCGAAGCATCTCTTCAGGCTCTTGGTAACCTGACAAGTCTATATCGTCCAAAATAGTGCGAGCCGATTCATACGCCCTGCTAGCATCACTATTTTTTTCACTAAAACGCCGCTGATAAACCGAACCCTCAGAAGGCGACTTAACCGTACTCTCTTTTTGATGGCGTGGCGCAGCCCCACCCCAACTCACACGATAAAGCATGGAACGGTCACACAACTGCAGAATAGGCAACTCTCTTTGAGCAACCTGATACTGCCTAATTAGCGACTCCGCATGACGCAAAGCCATAACAGATTCACTTGAATTAGTTGAAGTGGCTAAATTTAATAATTTAACCACTTTCTGTATGGCCTTCTTCCTTTTACTGATGCTCATAAAACATGCTTTCCAAGTTGGCTAATTTTCACTCAGTATAGATTATAAGTTAAGATATTTATTCAGTAATAGCGTTCTGCATCGTTGCTCGGCAACGTCAAATCATCACTCAACAACGAATAAACCTTTTGCAATATTTCAGCCAAGTCTTCCTTTCCATATGGAACAGCCGGCAATTTTCCCCAAACTGGTCCTGGCCAGCATGGATCTGCTTTATAACGTACAATATGATGCACATGCAGCTGTGGCACTTGGTTACCAATAGCGGCAATATTAAGCTTAGTGGCGGAAAAAGCATCGTGAAGCGTTTCCGCCAAAAGGCAACTTTCTGCCATCAATTGTTGACGATCTTCCTCTACCAGTTGATATATTTCAGTAATATCATTTCTTTGAGGTACCAAAATAAACCAAGGAAACTGAGCATCATTAATGAGACGAAGCTGACACAGCGAAAAGTGCCCAACAAGAATGGAATCACGACTCAATACTGGATCTAACTCAAACATCTTTACATCTTCCTATTTACAAAAAAGGCTTTAATAAGCACTATAGCATCCTATTTTCTAAAACTCTCAGAGACTTGGAGCCCGCATGACTGATATGCAGTGCGCTGTAAATGCACAAGCAAAATTAGCCGAATGTCCTCGTTGGGACGAACGTACTCAAACGCTCTATTTTGTCGATATAGATTCTTTCATACTATACGCCTATGACACAAAATCCAAAAGCCTAGCACATCGTAAATTTGATGAAGAAATAGGCTGTTTTTCTCTAGACGAGCACGAAGGCTTTGTCGCTGCGTTTCGTTCTGGCGTTTACACATTTGAACATTTTAATGCCGACTTGAAACCCTACTGGCTCGCTTCTTATGATCAAAAAACCACACGCTTTAACGATGGTCGATGTGATGCAAAAGGACGCTTCCTAGCGGGCACAATGTACTCACCGAAAGATGCTTTCAATGGCGCCTTGCATCAGTTTAGTCAAGGCAAAGAAACGCTTATAGATCAAGCTGCATGGACATCTAATGGCTTAGCCTTCTCTCCTGACAACACGATCA
Organism: Marinomonas arctica; assembly: GCF_003259225.1. Classification (GTDB taxonomy): domain Bacteria; phylum Pseudomonadota; class Gammaproteobacteria; order Pseudomonadales; family Marinomonadaceae; genus Marinomonas; species Marinomonas arctica. Next base: position 4,593 of record NZ_QHJF01000005.1, read on the forward strand.
TGTACTACTCTGACACGCCGAACCATGTGGTTTATCAATTTGATTATGACTTAGAAAGCGGTGTCGCAACAAATAAACGCATCTTCATTGAATTTCCTCGTGGTAACGGCCGACCAGATGGTGCCGCTGTTGATAGTGAAGGAAACTACTGGTCAGCGCTTTACCAAGGCCAACGCGTTGTTAAAATTAGCCCTCAAGGGAAGATTTTAGAAGAATATCCCGTTCCTGCCACCTACCCAACTATGGTTGCGTTTGGCGGCACAGATATGCAGACGTTATTTGTGAGTACTTGTCGTGGCGCACAAACTGAAGAGGAACTAAAGCAGTTCCCAGAAGCGGGCGGGATTTTTGCTATTGAAACCAATGTAAAAGGCCAAATTGAGCCTCGCTTTGCAGGCTAGAACGCTTAGTTTTATGATTACACTTTAATCTGCAACTTAACATTAATCACCTAACCTTAAAGTACAAACATTATTATGCGCGCAAGCAATTATTTATTTTCCACACTACGTGATGCCCCAACGGATGCGGTTGTTACCAGCCACCAACTGATGATTCGCGCAGGCATGATTCGTCAAGTCTCTAAAGGCTTATATACATGGTTGCCGACTGGTCTAAAAGTTTTCCGCAAAGTTGAAAACATTGTTCGTGACGAAATGGAGAAAGCCGGCTCACTTGAAGTGATCATGCCTGGCGTTCAACCTGCAGAGTTATGGCAGGAAACTGGACGCTGGCAAAAATACGGTCCAGAACTTCTTCGCCTACAAGACCGCCACGGCCGCGACTATTGCCTTGGCCCAACCCATGAAGAAGTTATTACCGAACTGGCACGCAATGAATTGACTAGCTATAAACAGCTACCCATGAATTTCTTTCAAATACAGACCAAATTCCGCGATGAGGTTCGTCCTCGATTTGGCGTAATGCGTTCTCGCGAGTTTTGCATGAAAGACGCATACTCTTTTCACGTCGGCGCTGAATCACTACAAGAAACGTATGATGTCATGCACCAAGCGTACTGCAACGTTTTTGATCGCATTGGTTTAGACTATCGCCCTGTTCGCGCTGATACAGGCAGCATTGGTGGTGCATACTCACATGAGTTTCATGTACTAGCAGACTCTGGCGAAGACGACATTGCTTTTAGCGATTCCTCAGATTTTGCCGCCAATATTGAACTTGCCGAAGCGATTTGCTTAAAACAAAAAGCCGACGCTCCAACTCAAGAAATAAAAGAAGTATTTACGCCCGACTGCAAAACCATCCAAAAAGTGGCTGAATTCTTACAACTCGACGTTACTAGCACAGTTAAAACCATGCTAGTAAAAGCTATTGACGAAGACAATCAACCAACAATTGTTGCTCTTGTGTTACGTGGCGACCACAATATCAACGAAATCAAAGTAGAAAAACTAAACGGCATCCTCTCTCCTTTTGAATTTGCCGATGAAGCCGACATTATAGCGAAAATAGGCTGCGCTCCTGGCTCCATTGGACCAAAAGGCCTAGCAGAAAAAGGCATCCGCGTTATTGCAGATCGCTCGGCTGCTGTCATGTCCGATTTTTGTGCTGGCGCAAACAAAGACGACTACCACTTCACTGGCTTAAACTGGGAACGCGATTGTGCGGCATTTGACATTGCTGATATCCGTAACGTTGTAGAAGGTGACCCATCGCCAGATGGTCAAGGCACCATTGTCATCAAACGCGGCATTGAAGTGGGTCATATTTTCCAACTAGGCCAACAATATGCTGAAGCACTTAAAGCCACGGTTTTAGATGAAAATGGCAAAGCGCAAGTCATGCACATGGGCTGTTATGGCATTGGCGTTTCTCGTATCGTGGCGGCAGCAATCGAACAAAATTTCGATGAAAAAGGTATTTTATGGCCTGAAAGCATTGCGCCATTTGATATTGTCATCGTGGCAATGAATTACGACAAATCCGAAGCAGTACGAACAGAATGTGATCGCTTATACGCTGAACTTAAAGCAAAAGGCTTAGACGTATTACTAGACGACCGCAAAGAACGCCCAGGCGTTAAGTTCGCTGATTGCGAACTTCTAGGCATTCCGCATCGCTTAGTTGTTGGCGATAAAGGCCTAGAAAAAGGCACGCTAGAATACAAATACCGCAAAGCAGGTGAGAACGAAGACATCGCAATTGCCGATGCTGTCGATTTTATTTTAAGCAAAAAATAAAATCGACAGGCCTGACAGAGGCATCCGCTTCTGTCAGGCTTATTTATTCCCGCCACAAAGGAGCCCCGCATGACGACTATTTACCACAATCCTCGCTGTTCTAAATCTCGACAAACCCTACAACTGCTCGAAGAAAATAATATTCAGCCTACTATCCGCCTGTATTTGCAAGACACACCCAACCTAGAAGAAATCAAAACACTTGTGACCCAGCTCGAGATAGCACCGCTGGCACTCATGCGCACAAAAGAAGCCATATTCAAAGAACTTGGTCTAAGCGCACACTCAACAGACGAAGAATGCCTTCAAGCCATGCATTCCCATCCAATTTTAATAGAACGCCCTATCGTCATACACAACAATAAAGCAAAAATTGGCAGACCACCTGAAGATGTTTTGACTTTATTTAATTAACAAGGAAGTACGGAATGACCCAGTCACCTTACGTATTAGTTTTATTTTACAGTCGTCACGGCTCAGTCGCCGAAATGGCAAAACATATCGCTCGTGGTATTAACAAAATTAATGGCATCGAGGCAAAGGTACGCCAAGTTCCAGAGGTTTCCGACACGACAAAAATCGCATCACCTGCCCTGCCCGATGCAGGCGCCCCTTATTGCACCTTGGAAGAACTCGCAGACTGTGCTGGGCTTGCTATCGGCTCACCTTCCTACTTTGGTAGCATGGCCGCCCCACTAAAACATTTTATCGATCAAACTTCGACATTATGGCTAACGGGAAGATTGATAGACAAACCCGCTTGCGGCTTTACCAGTGCGAGCACCATGCACGGCGGACAAGAACAGTGTATTCACAGCATGATGACACCATTACTGCATCATGGCATGGTTTGGCTTGGCCTTCCGTATAAAAACAAAGAACTGATTAACACAACGGCTGGCGGAACCCCTTATGGCGCCAGTCACCTAGCAAATAGCACCAACGAAACCGCTTTGACAGATGATGAAAAAGCACTCTGCGAAGCGCAAGGAAAGCGCATTGCTGAAATGGCAATAACATTGCAAAAATAATCTTTTTGATCCATCCGAAACCAATAAAAAAGCCGTCGCACAAGACATTCTGCGGCGGCTTTTTTAACACCCTACACGCCTAAAAAGGCGCTTAACGTTAGTGCCTTGGAAGCTCAATATCCTTAAATAACAATTCAACCTCTTGTCGGTTTCCTGCCGCCATCGCCGCCATCACCAAATCTTTTGTCAGATGCGGGGCAAACGACTCAATAAACCTATACATATAACCTCGAATAAATGTGCTGCTTCGAATACCAATTTTCGTACAACTATCAGCAAAAAGATGAGAGGCATCTAAAGCAACCAAATCGGCGTCTTGCACAGCATCATGGGCCATTGAAGCCACAATACCCACACCAAGCCCCAAACGAACATACGTTTTTATGACATCAGAGTCGGCAGCGGTAAAAACCACATTTGGCTGCAAATCGGCTTGTTGAAAAGCTTGGTCTAGCTGAGATCGCCCCGTAAAGCCAAACACATAAGTAACAATAGGATATTCAGCCAAAGCTTGTAAGGTGAGCTTTTTAACCTGCGCTAAAGGGTGACCTTTTGGCACCACTACAGAACGGTTCCAAGTATAACAAGGTAACATCACTAAATTACCAAACAACTCCAATGCCTCGGTTGCAATCGCAAAGTCCACGACCCCATCATTGGCCATTTCAGCAATCTGCATTGGTGTACCCTGATGCATATGCAGACTGACATCAGGATAGCCTTCAATAAACTGATTTATCACCTTAGGCAACGCATATCGTGCTTGCGTGTGGGTTGTTGCAATATCAAGAGAGCCTTTGCGTTCGTCACTAAATTCTTTCGCGACACGCTTAATATTTTGTGTCTGACTCAATACTTCGCCAGCTAACGCAATGATTTTTTCACCCGCTGGTGTAATGTGCGTCAAGTGTTTTCCACTTCTGGCAAACACCTCCACACCCAACTCATCTTCTAGGAGACGAATTTGCTTGCTCACGCCTGGCTGTGACGTATATAAACTCTGTGCAGTCGCAGAAACATTTAAGTCATGACGCGCCACTTCCCATATGTACCTAAGCTGTTGTAACTTCATTGCGAGCCTTATTCGAAAAAGAGTTAAAAACATAATAAAATATTACTTTATAGAATAGTAAAAAACCTCTAGTGTTGCCAGCTTAAATAACCTTAATGTGGCTTTCTATGGATTTTATTTGGTATGTTTTTGCTGGCGCGGCTGTTGGATTAGCAGTCGGTATCACGGGAGTGGGCGGTGGCTCACTAATGACGCCACTTTTGTTAATGTTCGGCTTCCCACCCCATATTGCCATTGGCACAGACCTTATGTATGCAGGGCTGGCTAAAAGCACTGGCGTTGTCATGCACGCTAAACGCGGCAATGTAAATTGGAAAATTGTTTTCGCTATGGCTGCAGGCAGCATTCCCGCATCTTTCATTACAGTATGGGCATTATCAAGGTTTGAGAAACCTGATCATTACCAAGAAATACTCACCAGCACATTAGGTGCGATGTTAGTTTTAACCGCCATCGTTATACTATTTAGAGCCAAGCTGACCAAAACATTCAACTTCAATATGGCAGAAAGCAAAAGCACAAAAATTGTCTTCATCTGCGGCTTTATTTTAGGCGTCCTTGTTACACTCACTTCTGTGGGCGCTGGAGCCTTAGGCACGGCTATTATGATGATGCTTTTTCCCGCCATGAGAGCAAAAAACATTGTTGGGACAGATCTGGCTCATGCCGTACCCCTTACTCTTGTTGCAGGCACAGGACACATTTTCTTGGGTAATGTTGATTACACCTTGCTGGGTGCCCTTTTAATCGGCTCCATCCCGACCATTTATATCGGAACCCGCATCGCAAGCCATGTTCCAAATCATGTATTACAGCCTTTATTAGCCTCCGCCTTACTCTCTTTTGGCGTGAAATATCTTTTCTTCTAAAAAGTCAAAAAATCGCAGCTAAGCGGTTCATTCAAAGAGAAAAACACGATATTGTAAGCAGCTATAACTAAAAGCAAAAAAAGCAGGAAACCCCGCAATGAGTAACAAACGTCTTGAAGACTTGAATATTGCCTCCTTTACCCCTCTGGTAACACCGAGTCAATTAAAGAAAGAGCTGCCCGTAAGCGAAAGTGTTAGCAGCCATGTAGCGCAATCACGTGACATCATCAAAAACATTATGGATGGAAAAGATCATCGCTTGGCGATCGTTATTGGACCATGCTCCATTCATGACCCAAAAGCGGCTCTAGATTATGCAACACGCCTAAAAGCCCTCGCGGAAAAACTGGATGATACGCTTTACATCATTATGCGCGCTTATTTTGAAAAACCACGCACTACTGTAGGCTGGAAAGGTTTAATCAACGATCCAAATCTAGATGGAACATTTGATATCAATAAAGGCATTCGTATTGGCCGTAAGTTACTTATTGATTTAGCCGAACTTGGTCTTCCTCTTGCTACTGAAGCACTAGATCCAATTTCACCTCAGTATATCCAAGACCTCATTAGCTGGTCTGCCATTGGAGCCCGGACCACAGAATCGCAAACCCACCGCGAAATGGCATCAGGGTTATCTGGCCCAGTTGGCTTCAAAAATGGCACGGATGGCGGACTCACTGTTGCGATTAATGCCATGCAATCAGTGTCTCACTCGCATTCTTTCTTGGGCATCAACGAAGAAGGCCAAGTCACTGTTGTAAACACAAAAGGCAACGATTACGGACATATTGTACTTCGCGGCGGTGGCGGCAAGCCAAACTACGAAACAAAATTTGTTGCAGAAGCAGAGCAAGAGCTGGCAAAAGCCAATCTTAAAGTCAATATCATGGTAGATACCTCTCATGAGAACTCTAGCAAAAAACCTGAGCGCCAAGTCACCGTCGCAGAGGACGCTACGCAGCAAATTATTAATGGCAATCAATCCATTATGGGGTTAATGATAGAAAGCAACATTGGCTGGGGCAATCAAAAGGTACCCGCCAACCTCGAGGATTTACAATATGGCGTCTCTATTACTGACGCCTGCATTGACTGGGAAACAACGGAAAAAGCATTGACAGAAATGTCGAATGCCTTGCGTGACGTATTACCAAAACGCCAACGCGGATAAGCATTAAAAAGCACACAACAAAAAAGGGGCACTTCAATCAAGAGGTGCCCCTTTTGTATTTACCGAATTCTTCGGTAAATACATTTACATAAATGCGTTATCAGTAACAGTATGATCCGTTGAATCTTTCACAGCCGTGAGTCCTGGAACTTTCTCCATTAAGGTCTTTTCAACACCTTCTTTAAGAGTAAGGTCAACCGCACTACAACCTTGACAACCACCACCAAATTTCAGCACAGCAATCTGACCATCAATGACCTCAAGCAGGCTCACTTCACCGCCATGGGCAGCCAAACCTGGATTAATATCAGAATACAATACGTAATTGATTTGATCTTCAATTGGACTGTCAGAGGTTACTTTCGGCATCTTTGCATTAGGCGCCTTAATGGTTAACTGACCACCCATTTTTTCTGTCGCATAGTCTACATAGGCCTCATCTAAAAAGTTCACAGAATTTTTTTCGATGTACACTTTCAATTTAGGCAGATTCAATATCTCATCCGACTCATTCACTTCATCCGGACGACAATAAGCAAGACAGGTTTCAGCGTAAGGTGTACCTGGTTGCTGGATAAAAATTCGCACAGCAATACCTTCTACACCTTGTTTTTCTAGCAAAGAAGAAAGATATTCTTGGGCACCATCGGTAATTGTAATATTCATAATAACCCTTTCAAAATCTACATAACGATCAATAAGGGCTATATTACAGGAGATGAAGAGCAAAGCCAAAGACCAAGTAAAAAAGTAGGGTATTTTTCCTCTTTCTCTCTAGAGGTTTTTCTCATAACAAGATTCTTAATAAGCCTTATTAGGAAAACCCCTAAAGATATAGATAAATATTCATTTTTAGAATAAAGGATATTTGCTACCATGAGTCAACTAACACTTATTAACCACGGTTCATTTCACTATGTATCAGTACGACGCCATTGACCAACAGCTTGTTGAAGAGCGTGTAGCACAATTCCGCGACCAGACACGCCGCTATTTAAATAAAGAATTGAGCGATCAAGAATTCTTACCATTAAGACTACAAAATGGTCTTTATGTACAACGCTACGCCCCTATGCTTCGCATTGCGATTCCATATGGAATGCTCTCCAGTACGCAATTGAGAAAGCTGGCTGATATTAGCTGTCGTTATGACAGATCATATGGCCATTTTAGTACGCGCCAAAACTTGCAACTGAATTGGCCAAAAATAGAAGACGTGCCAGACATTTTAGCTGAACTAGCAGAAGTGCAGATGCACGCGGTTCAAACCAGTGGCAACTGCATCCGTAACACAACAACAGACCAGTACGCTGGCGTCATCTCTGATGAAATTGTTGACCCACGCCCCTATTGCGAGCTAATTCGTCAATGGTCTACTTTCCATCCTGAATTTGCCTTTTTACCTCGTAAATTCAAGATCGCGGTCAACGCAACTGAATCCGCAGATCGCGCAGCGACGCAAGTGCATGATATTGGCCTACACATCAAGAAAAACGAAGCTGGAGAAATTGGCTTTAAAGTTATCGTTGGCGGTGGTTTAGGCCGCACCCCGATGGTTGGCGTTACTATCAGCGAATTCATTCCACGCATGGATCTATTGACTTACTTAGACGCGATTATTCGTGTTTACAATCAACAAGGTCGTCGTGATAACAAATACAAAGCGCGAATCAAAATATTAGTCAAAGCGTTAGGTATCGAAGAGTTCAGAAGCCGCGTTGAGGCTGAATGGCAACATTTACGCGGTAAAGAAAGCACCGTTCCAATGAGTGAATTCGAACGTCTGCAAAGCTTTTTCAGCGAGCCAAATTACGCCGTGTTGGAAAACAACCCAGCAAGCCTAACTAATAAGCTAGCTGATAGTGCGGGATTTGCTCGCTGGTTTGAACGCAATACATTCGAACACAAAAAAGCAGGCTACCGCATCGTTACGCTGACACTAAAGAAAGCAGGCCAAGCACCAGGCGATGCCACTGCAGAGCAAATGCATAAGGCCGCGGATCTTGCAGATCAGTTTAGTTTCGGCGAGTTGCGTGTCAGTCATGAGCAAAACCTTGTTTTAGCCGATGTACGCCAAGACCAACTAGTAGAACTTTGGGACGCCGCTAAAGAGGCGGGATTTGCGACACCTACTCTTGGCCTACTCACAGACATGATTTGCTGCCCTGGTGGCGATTTCTGTGCGCTAGCTAATGCGAAATCTATCCCCATTGCGGCTCAAATCCAAGAAACATTCAATGACCTAGACTATCTCTACGATCTAGGCAATATTGACTTAAACATTTCTGGCTGCATGAACGCATGTGGGCACCACCATGTCGGCAACATAGGCATTCTTGGTGTGGACAAAAAAGGCGAAGAGTTCTACCAGATTTCAATTGGTGGCGCTTCTGGACACGATGCAAGCATAGGTAAAATTTTGGGCCCTTCTTTCGCCCAAGAAGAAATCAGCAGTGTTATCCAAAAGCTCATGAACGTTTATGTAGAAAACCGCTATGAAGATGAACGCTTCATTGATACTTACCGCCGCGTTGGCATCACACCATTTAAAGAGGCCGCTTATGCCAAAGCTAATTAAAAACGGTGACATCATCGACAATCCATACAACTGGCTACAAGATGCTGGGCAAGAAGTAACAGCAAACAGCATTGTAGCAGCACAAAAATGGCTGACTGAAAAAGACACCATTGGCAACATCGCAGGCATTTGGCTCGAAGCTGGCGATGGCGTCGAGTTTCTACAAGGCGTTGATTTGAATCAATTCGATGTTATTGGTGTACATTTTCCTGCTTTTACCGATGGAAGAGGCTTTAGTTACGCTCGTCTACTAAGAGAGAGACTCAACTATCAAGGCGAAATAAGAGCCCTTGGCAATTTCATCCCGGATCAGTTGGGCTATCTTTTACGAGTCGGATTTAATGGCTTTCAATTTAACGAAAACGTTGACTTAGAAAAAGCCCTTCTCTTGTATAAATCCTTCTCAGTCGCTTATCAAGGTGATGTTTCGGAGCCAAGACCTCTGTTTCTTCGTCGTTAAAGATACTTTTTACAATTAAAACCACAGAAAAGGCCATTACGATGGCCTTTTCTATTGCGTAATGATCACCTCATGATTATCGTACTAAAAAGATAAAGTGATTGATTGTTAAAGGAACTTAACGTGTCTAAAAAACGTATTACAGGCCTAATTGTTGGCCTACTACTTTCTGCCACTGCGCATTCCGCGACAGTGTATGTTTCAGACATCCAGTTTGTCGCTATTAGAGAAGGACTGGACAACAACACTAGAGCCGTAGAAAGAGGTTTAAAAAGTGGTACACCTTTGGAAGTACTAGAGCAAAGCGAAGGTTATACTAAGGTTCGCACACCTAGCGGCAACGAAGGTTGGGTGGCAGACTATTTCCTCAGTGAAAATATCGTCACCCGAGATCAACTTGACGTAATGCAAGCCAATCTTGACAAAAGCGTCGCAAGCCGAGAAGAAGTCGTCAAATCCCTTAATGCAAGCCAAGCAAAATTTCAAGAACTCAGCAATACAAATACTGCCCTAAAAGAAGAAAATGAGTCGCTAAAGCAACAATTACAAGAAGCGGTTAACCTAACGAAAAAAGCACAAGTTATTGTCTCTCAAAATGATGATGCAAGCTATCAATTAGAGAGCCTTAAACAACAAGCAGATGCTGCCATTGCCCAATCAGAAAAACTGCAAGATACCACAGAGCAGCAATGGTTTGTTATCGGTGCTGCCACGCTATTTGGCGGTTTATTATTGGGCTCCTTGCTACCCATGTTAAGACGCAAAAAGAGCAGCTCAGGCTCTTGGGGTTAATTTAGAAATACAGCATGGGGGTCGTGTCGGCTTGCTCTTTGTTATCATATTGACAAGATTAGCCACCCCCATTGCTTGACCTAAAACGTGAAAACATTGGCATTGGTATTTTTCTCCCCCTATCGACCATATAAAACAACACTCAAGCCGCCGAAAGAAACACCAACGTCTTTAAATGAACCTCACTAGATACGCAGAGATGCGTACTTTTAGAAACATTTTCCTAACAATTCCAACATCTTTAATATTCATTTTTAAAATGCCTTTATCTTGCCCTTCCTTTAAACACATAAAATATAATAGAATAGCGCGAAATACCTGACTACAAAGCAAAAAGTCTTGTATACTAACGCGCAAATTTCGTCCTCACTTATTTAGAGTAATGTAATGGCTGACTTATCAAAATACAGAAACATCGGTATTTTTGCTCACGTTGACGCGGGCAAAACCACCACCACAGAACGTATTCTTAAACTAACCGGTATGATCCACAAAATCGGTGAAGTTCACGAGGGTGAATCTACTACTGACTTCATGGAACAAGAAGCGGAGCGCGGTATTACCATCCAGTCTGCGGCTGTTAGTTGTTTTTGGAAAGATCACCGCTTTAACGTTATCGACACACCTGGACACGTTGACTTCACAGTAGAAGTATACCGTTCACTTAAAGTTCTTGACGGTGGTATCGGTGTATTCTGTGGATCTGGTGGTGTTGAGCCACAATCAGAAACTAACTGGCGCTATGCGAACGACTCAGAAGTATCACGTCTGATTTTCGTTAACAAACTAGACCGTCTTGGCGCTAACTTCTTCCGTGTTACTGAACAAGTTAAAAAAGTACTAGGCGCGACTCCACTAATCATGGTTCTACCTATTGGTACTGAAGACCAGTTTTCTGGTGTAGTTGATCTGCTAACTCGCAAAGCGTACATCTGGGATGATTCTGGTCAACCAGAAAACTACAGCATTGAAGACATTCCAGCTGACATGGAAGAGATTGTTGAAGAATACCGTGAAAAGCTAATCGAAACCGCGGTTGAGCAAGACGATGACGTAATGATGGCTTACATGGACGGCGAAGAGCCTTCTATTGAAGACTTGAAACGTTGCATCCGTATCGGTACTCGCGACCTAGCATTCTTCCCAACATACTGTGGTTCTGCTTTCAAAAACAAGGGCATGCAGCTTCTTCTAGATGCGGTTGTTGACTACCTACCAAGCCCAACTGAAGTAGAGCCTCAAGATCTTACTGATGAAGAAGGCAACCCAACTGGCGCGAAAGCGATCGTTGATGCTAAAGAGCCTCTTAAAGCCCTTGCATTCAAAATCATGGACGACCGTTTCGGTGCTCTTACTTTCGTACGTATCTACTCAGGCGTATTGAACAAAGGCGACACTATCCTTAACAGCTTCACGGGCAAAACTGAACGTGTAGGCCGCATGGTAGAAATGCAAGCAAACGACCGTAACGAGATCAGCACTGCACAAGCAGGCGATATCATTGCTATCGTGGGCATGAAAAACGTTCAAACTGGTCACACTCTTTGTGATCCAAAACACCCTTGCACACTTGAAGCGATGGTTTTCCCTGAGCCAGTAATCTCTATCTCTGTTACACCAAAAGATAAAGGTGGTAACGAGAAAATGGGTATCGCTATCGGTAAAATGGTTGCAGAAGATCCAACTTTCCGCGTTGAAACGGATCAAGATTCTGGTGAAACCATTCTTAAAGGTATGGGTGAACTTCACCTAGACATCAAAGTAGATATCTTAAAACGTACTTACGGTGTAGATCTAATCGTTGGTCAACCACAGGTTGCTTACCGTGAGACAATCACTAAATCGATTGAAGATACTTACACGCACAAGAAACAATCTGGTGGTTCTGGTCAGTTCGGTAAAATCGACTACCGTATCAAACCAGGTGAAGTGGGTTCTGGCTTCAAGTTCACTTCTACGGTTGTTGGTGGTAACGTTCCAAAAGAATTCTTCCCTGCGGTAGAAAAAGGCTTCAAGTCTATGATGAACCAAGGCGTTCTAGCAGGCTTCCCTGTACTAGACGTTGAAGTTGAATTATTCGACGGTGGCTTCCACGCGGTTGACTCTTCTGCGATTGCCTTCGAAATCGCAGCGAAAGGTGCATTCCGTCAATCTGTGCCAAAAGCTGGTCCACAGTTGATCGAACCAATCATGAAAGTTGACGTGTTCACTCCAGATGATCACGTTGGTGACGTAATCGGTGACCTTAACCGTCGTCGTGGCATGATCAAAGACCAAGAGAAAGGTTTGACTGGTGTTCGCATCAAAGCTGAAGTTCCTCTTTCTGAAATGTTTGGTTACATCAGTACTCTACGTACAATGACATCTGGTCGTGGTCAGTTCTCTATGGAGTTCTCTCACTACCTACCATGTCCTTCTAACGTAGCTGAAACTGTTATTGCTGCCGTTAAAGAAAAGAAAGAAAGAGAAAAGAACTAATTACTCGCTTCTAATCTTCAAAAACCCGAAACACGATTGTGTTTCGGGTTTTTTATTGCCTAAATAAACAGCTACGCACCACCCTATTTACGTCGCTCTTTTTAAACAAACAAAAAAAGCGCCGAAGCGCTTTTTTACATCACGTGATTTAAGAGCCATTAAAAGCCGTTTAGAAAGGCACTGGATACTCTTTAAACACCGACATAACGTCTTTTAACGCCTCTTCAGATAGCGTCATATCAAACGCAGACATGTCTTCTTTCAATTGCTCTAAAGACGTCGCACCGATAATCGTTGAACTGACACCATCCACCTGATCACACCACGCCAAGGCCAGCTGAGCGGCAGTGAAGCCATGCTTTTTCGCCACTTCAATGTATGCGGTTACCGCTTTATCAACCAAAGGAGTATCACGGAAAATACCGTTACGCTGAGAATAAGTCCAACGACTTCCTGCAGGACGTGCACCACCAAGATACTTCCCAGTGAGGGCACCAGCCGCTAGAGGCGACCATGGTAGATAGGCAACCTCTTCGTGCACACAATTTTCAATCAAATAAGGCCAATCTTTGGTATGCAATAAACTAAATTCATTTTGAATAGACGCAACACGAGGCAAACCATGCTTATCACTTAAACGGATAAACTCATTAATCCCCCATGTCGTATCATCCGACAAACCAAAATGACGGATCTTGCCCGCTTTAATACAAGTCTCTAAGCCTTGCAAAATATCCAACATTTGAGCGGACTGCTCATCACGGTCGACATCGGTAAAACTGATAACGCCAGGAAAGTGCTTAGCAAAATGAGGAGTAGAGCGATTAGGCCAATGAAGCTGATAAAGGTCAATATAATCCGTTTGCAAACGCTTTAGCGAAGCATCAACCGCCTCAATCACCGCCTTGCCAGAAATATTGCTGCCATTACGCACGTACTTCATACCAGGGCCAGCAATCTTGGTGGCAAGCACAAACTCTTTACGGCGAGATGGATTGCGAGAAAGCCAATTCCCTATGATGGTTTCTGTTTTACCATAAGACTCTGGCGTTGGCGGAACAGAATACATCTCAGCCGTATCAATAAAGTTCACACCATTTGCTAACGCGTATTCAATCTGAACATCAGCATCTGCTTGATTATTTTGAGTCCCCCAAGTCATGGTACCCAAACAAACACGAGAAACATCTAAGCCAGTTCGGCCGAGTGGAACGTATTTCATTCTCTCAATCCTTCAAATTCAAGTGACATATATAAGATGCGGAATTTACACCAAAGAGACAATGTAATAAAAAACGCACTCACTCGCCAGTTTTATCAATGAAAACAATAAGGACTTGACCGAAATCGCCAATCAAAAAACAAATAGAAAACAGCGCTATTTCTCAAGCAAGGGCTCATACCGCTGATCTGTTAATGTTTTCAGAAAGGCCACAATGGCATCCACACGCTGATCTGGCAAAGCAGGACCTTTCTCTAGATTCACTAAATCGATATTTTCCGCTACTTCAGGTTCTGCCCAAGGCTCACCTGTTTCAGGATTCAACTTACGCATAGGGTTATTATATTTATCGTAAAAAAGCACAACGGTACGCAGATCTTTAAACACACCGTTATGCATATAAGGCCCTGTCACAGCGACATTACGCAGAGAAGGCACTTTGAATTTACCAGCCTGCTTAGGGTCATCAATCACTGGATTGTCTAAAAGGCCGAGGTCTTTTTTATTGCCATTGAACGCCATCAAGGCCGGATTTGCTGGCACGCCTATATTACGATACTCATAATTCGTGAACGTTTCTTGGGCATTGAGTGGTGACGTACTCAGTTGATGACATGCGTTACAATTAGTAAATTGCTGAGAGAAAAACAAGGTTTTTCCCAGCTCCTCTTGAGGCGTCAGTTTAGCTTCACCTCGTAATGCTCGATCATATTTTGAATCAAACGGCATAAACAACGCCGTTTTTTCAAACGTTGCAATCGCATTCGTAATGGCTGCATAGCCGGTTTGCGCGTCTTCTAAAATGTCTTGACCATAAAGCGTATTGAACAAATCAATATAACGTGGATTTTCTTTGACCCGTTCAACAACGGAAGCACCGTCCGGTAAGGCCATTTCCAAAGGGTTCAAAAAAGGCCCTTCAGCTTGTTGCGCCAATCCTGAGGCCCGACCATCCAAAAATTGACCACCACGATATTCGCCATTCGACATACGATAAAAAGCAGGAGAAAAAGCCGCATAGCCTGCTGTTGGTGTATTGCGTCCGCCCATTGAATGGCCATCACTTCCCAATGAGACCGCCCCCGACAATGCATCTTGTCTTTTATCAACAAACGCATTAGCAATATCATGACACGTACCACAAGACTGATTACGCTGTTTCGATAAATTTGTATCAAAGAACAACTGTGAACCAAGTATCGCCTTCGGATCTGATAGCGGAATAGGAAGTTCAGAAGACGAGTTAACGACCCGAGGAGAATCGATCACCTGTTTGGGGTCACTACAAGCAGAAAGGAACACTACAACGGCCACTATACCAAAATAAGAACGCAGCATTAAATTTTGCTCAAACTGAAAAATGAATAAGCTAGATAATACACCGACACAAAAAATCAGTAAAACAATGACAATCATTCTTAATTAATTAATTAATTAATTTTGCAAAAAAAACACCTAACACGATCTATATCAAGAAGGTGTTAGGTGTTTTCTAATGGTAACCCGTAAAATAAGACTAATTTTGCTCAGGCAAGGTGACATTCAGCTCCAACACGGAGCAATCATCGGTATTGTCGAGCTGTATCTGCACATCTTCATTACCGATATTCACATACTTACGAATCACATCAATGATTTCTTGTTGCATTTGTGGCAAATAATCAGGTTGATGGCGCTTACTGCGCTCATGAGCCACAATAATCTGCAGTCTGTCTTTAGCAACAGACGCGGAGCTAGGCACGCTTTTGCTTTTAAAATAGTCAAAAATTCCCACTCTAACCCCCTAATAATCGTTTGATGAAGCCTTTTTTCTGGACCTCTAAGAATCGCAACGGACGCTCTTCGCCCATCAAACGGTCAACCGCATCCATATAGGCAAGACCCGCCTCAGATTCAGTATCCAAAATAACTGGCGTACCTTGGTTTGACGCTTTTAAAACCGCTTCAGACTCAGGAATGACACCGAGCAATGGAATTGCCAAAATATCTTCCACATCAGACACACTTAACATTTCCCCTAGCGCAACACGCCCAGGATGATAACGAGTTAAAAGTAGATGCTCTTCGATAGGCTCTCTACCTTCTTCTGCTCGTCTTGACTTACTTTGCAGAATACCCAAAATTCGATCCGAATCTCGCACAGAAGACACTTCTGGGTTGGTCACAACTATGGCGGCATCTGCGAAATACAAGGCCATTTGAGCACCCTTCTCAATCCCGGCCGGAGAATCACAAATAATGTATTCGAATTCTTTCGCTAACTCTTCCAGAACGGCTTGAACCCCTTCCACGGTCAAAGCATCTTTGTCTCGAGTTTGAGACGCAGGCAAAATAAACAAGTCTTTTGTGCGTTTGTCTTTAATTAAAGCCTGCGATAAGGTCGCTTCCTTATTGATAACATTAACAAAGTCATAAACAACTCGACGCTCGCAGCCCATAATCAAATCTAAATTACGCAAGCCTACATCAAAATCAATGATAACCGTTTTATGCCCTTTTAACGCAATACCAGTCCCAATAGCAGCACTGGATGTCGTCTTGCCGACGCCACCCTTGCCTGAGGTGACTACTATAATTTTTGCCAATGCCTTATCCCCCGATAAACCCAAAAGAGGCTTATCTAACTAATTAAATGAATAGTAAATCTTAAAGCGGTACGATTTCTAAGCTATCGTCAACTAATAACACTTGCGCGCTGTCTTTCCAAACGATATTTCGCAGCGCATCGCTCAACATAAAATTACCCGCAATAGAAACCAACTCCGCTTCCATGCTTCTACAAAAAATTCTTGCCTCAACGTCACCTTTTACGCCAGCCAAAGCTCGGCCTCGCAATGCGCCATAAACATGAATATTACCATCGGCTAACACTTCTGCGCCCGCACTCACTTGATTCAGAATAATCAAGTCCCCTTCGGCATAGACTTGCTGTCCAGAACGAATCGGCTTAGTAATCACCTTAGTTGTTTGAGGCACTAGACGCTCTTCAACAACGGTTTTCACCACCACATCTGGACTAGCCTCTTCTTTTTCCGCTGTGGATGTCGTGATTGCTCTTGCTTTACTTGCGGGCAAAAGCGGAATTTTGACCAGCGCCTTCCATACAGGCAACGCCTCTGGATCACAACGCCAACCAATCACACCAAGGCCGAGCGCACTGACCGACTGAATAAGTACATCAAACTCATCAATCGTAATGCCACGCTTCATTTTTGAAATATCAATAATGATCGGCGCTTGATTAAAAAAATGTGGAACCTGATCAATCTTTTCTTTTAAATGAAAGACGATGTCATCTAATGAAAAAGTCTGAATCTCCAGCAAAATCGTCGTAACGACACTTCCTTTAAGTCGGAAGCCTGAGTCTGTCATGCAAACTGTCCTTTATTAATACCTTAAATGGCCCCAAATACTGCCAAGCCGCGCTGAATTTTCACTATCAGCATTGAAAATCTATTCTATCAAGCTGCATGATTAAAGAAAGCCATCAAGACACACTATTTACATTCTCGGTACATATTATTTGCTCTCTTAAAGGGCTAAGAATAACGTAAAATGCACAATAATGAACGAAAGATTAAGCGTTTGATTTAATTAATATTTTACAACTTACTTACATACTTGTTCCCATTAATCTGGGGAAAACTTTTGCACCATGAACGTCCAACACATCAACCCACTCTCACCTCACTCTTCTGGCGAATGAACCGCAAATTCAGGCGCAAGGCGGCTGACACCTAGACCACTTTGCTTGGTTAACTTAATCTGTACCGGAATACGTTCTTTTAGGGCATTGATATGACTGATAATACCAATGGTTTTGCCACTGGAATGCAAATTATCCAAAGCATCCAGAGCTGACTCTAACGTCTCGCTATCCAAAGTACCAAAACCCTCGTCCAAAAATAAAGAATCAATACTGGTTTTATGCGACACCAAATCAGACAAGGCCAACGCCAAGGCAAGACTTACCAAGAAAGATTCACCACCAGACAAGGTTTTCGTGTCACGTGCCGCATTGGCTTGCCACGTATCGACCACCAACAAAGACAATGCCTCTGCGTTTCGCATTAATTGATAACGACGATGCAAGATAGCCAAATGCTGATTGGCCAAATACACTAAATGATCCAAGGTGAGACTTTGTGCAAAACGACGGAATTTCGCCCCGTCTGCCGAGCCAATCAAATGATTCAAGCGCTCAAGGTGCACAAACGCTTCACGACGAACCTCGAGGGCCGCCTTAGCGCTGCTTACCTGCTCTCTACGCTGTGCTTCTTCTTGGATTTGCTGTGTCACCACGCCCCACTGACGGTGCAGTGTTTGACGTTCAGCATCAAGCTGAGCATGTTTATTCACCAGGCTATCGAGTGGTAACACCAGTAATTCGGCTACGTCAGGCACACTGTTATTATGCTTTAGCAAAGACTCAGCAGATTGATTCAGTAAGGTCTGTGATCGAGAAGCGGCTTCCTGTAATGACGTCAACTTTGCTTGACGATGACTGACCTCTTCTGTGGATAACATCGCCTGTAACCAAACACTCTCGTCCTCAAAGCCTTTCTCAGCCAAACGCGTTTGCCATTCAGACAGAGCCAGACCATATTCTTTTTCTAACGTGAGATGCGTTTTCGTCAGCGTCGCCAATGTCGCTTTACTCGACGCTAATGCCTGAGCCATCTGCTGCCGCTCCGCTTCAACTTTATCGAGCGCTTGTTGAGCATGATCCACCTGAGATTGATGGTCGTGACGACGCTCACCAATACTCTTGCCACCCAAAAGTGCATTCAACTGCTCAGCCATTGCCTGTAAGCTCGCCTCAAATCCTGCGACCTTCTCACGCGCCTCGCCATGTAACTGCTGACTGTCTTTTAACACGTTTTCGAGATTCTTTACCTCGTAAGCAAGCTGATCTTTTTGTTGCATCAAGACCTCATAACCCGCTTTACTGTTTCGCCACTGAGTTATGGCATCTTGTAAGAGCACCAATGCCTCGGACAAAGACACATCAAAATAGCTGTCAGGAACACCCGCTTGCAGCATATCTTCTTTCAAACGCGCAGTGGTTTGCGCCTGCTCGTCTTTCCTACTGACTAGATTTTGTTGAAGCGTCTCTAGGGGTTGCCAGAGCAACTGACATTGCGATTCATTTTTCGCCGCCTGCTGTTGTGTGGCTTGCTGCTGAATGTGCAAGTTTTGCAACTCAGTCTCTAACGCTAAACGAGACTGCTGAAGTGCCTCAAGCTTAGGGGCGATGTCTTGCACGGCTTGCCAATCTTGATCCACGTGCTGCACCAGAGCCAACACCTGCTCTTTATCAGAAAGATTAACACTGGTACCTTGACCGTTCTTGCCGTGATTTAACGATGCGAGCCACTCCTTCAACTCCAGCTCTGTTTTCAGTAAAACATCCACTAATGGCTGACGACGAGTTTGAATAGACGTAAATTCTCTCTGCATGGATTCTAAGTCTGCGGCCAACTGCATTCCTTGGCCTTTCAAACGATCAAGTTCTTTGCCCAAGCGAATAAATTCTTCTTGGCGACCGGAGTCCACTTGATACAAAGCATTGGCAAGCTGATGCTCAGCTGAACCACACAGAGGACAAGCGTCATGCTCGCCCAGTTCATCCCGTAATTGGGTGAGCGCCACGATATGACGCTCTGCCTCTGCCAGTTTTTCGATGGATTTCTGCAGGCGAAGTTTATCTTTGTAAGCCTGTCGCTGCTGCTCCAGCTGAGTTTGTCGCTGCTGAATCTGCTGCGTCATTGCCTTCAAGTTCGCGTCTAACTCGGTTAATTGTACTTGCTGTTCTTGGTACTGATGAAACTGCTTCCAAAGGGATTGCGCATGATACTGAGCGCGTTCAGCCTGATGATAGCCTTTCTGCCAATCTGTGTAGTCACGTTGCGAGGACAAGACCATAAAAGCGTCAACATCCCTCTGCAAGGCTTGCTGACGATCAAACATGTGAGCTTGATCTCGTTCAAGCTTAGTCTGATTTTCCGAATACAAAGCGCGAGCCGCCTCATAGTCCTTTGTATTCGACGCAATCTGCGTCTCAAGCTCAACAATCGCTTGGGTATTCGACGTCATGCCTTGCGCTTGATGCTGCCAACTGGCCAATTGGTTTTCAATCTTCTCCGGCGAGCGCCAGCGACTCAAAATCGCCTGGCTTTCCTCACACGCCTTATCAATGTCGGTCAGCTTTTCGTTGACGACGGCTAATTGCGCCTGTTGGTTTTCGACTTTTTCAGCGGCTTGCATGAATCGAGCTGACGCATCTTGGTGCTGCGCCTTCACACTTTCTTGGCGTGTCAGGACAGGCTGAATTTCATCATTGATCTTATTATTCAACGCTACTAATTCAGCATACGCCTTGGTTAACTGCTGTTTTGCCTGCTCAACCGATTCGGCTAAAACCTGGCTTTGCTTGAGCTGCGCGTCTTGCATTTCAGTGTATTGACTAACGTCAGCCTGATTCTGATCTAAACGCGATTTTAAACCTTGTTGCTTTTCATAATCCGGTTGCAAAACTTGCGCAGTCAGCGCCTGCTCAAGTTGTTGCTGTTGTGGAGCAAAATCCGCAAGAGCCTGGGTTGCTTCGTCGAATTGCTGCTGATATTGCGCCACCTGCTCTTGCAGTGTCTGCTCAGACCGTCGCCATTCAAGAACGGCTTGATGGGCTTTTAGCGCTCGAGCATTGGCTTTTTCATTGGCATCAAAACTCGACTCGGTGAGTTTTAGCTCTGCAAAAGCCTCGTCCGTTAGCAATTGAGTATGCTCATTGACACTTTCCAAGGCGGCGATGGCCTGCTTTTCTTGCTTGTGTTTATCAAACACCCACTTAGACACATCACCGTAAATTTCCGTGCCGGTTAGCTCTTCTAATAGCTCGGCCCTATCATTGGGCGACGCATTTAAAAAGGCCGAAAACCCACCTTGAGCCAACAACATAGACTTGGTAAAACGCGAAAAATCCAAGCCAGTGATCTCAGCAATTTTATCAATCTTTTCGTTTATCTTAGTGGTGATAATGGTGCCATCACGTTCGCATAACTCACAGGTCATGGGTTGTAACTTGCCATCGCTTTGACCGCGGGCGCGTCGTTGCCCCCAGAAAGCGCGATAACCTTTCCCCTTAATTTCAAACTCCACTTCCGCCAAACATTCAGACGTATGACGCGTCATCACATCATTCTGACTCGGCGAGACTTTCAAACGCGGCGTTTCATGGTACAAAGCCAGACAGATGGCATCTAATAAAGTCGACTTACCCGCGCCCGTTGGCCCAACAATAGCAAATACGCCCGCATCGTCAAACGGCGCTTTGGTAAAGTCAATTTCCCACTCGCCTTTGAGGGAATTCAGATTTTTTAGGCGCAGTTTGCAAATTTTCATGATTGCTTCTCCTCGCCGTTTTGCTGATGCGCTTCCAACTCCGTCAAACAGGCATTAAAAAGCTCCGTCAGGGTTTTAGACTCTTCTTCATCCAACTCTAAATTCGATTTAAGACTCTGCTGAAACACATCACCGACCGTCAATTCTGACAAGGTTTTACGCGCCTCAAAACCGTCGTTCTTTTTCTCTATGGCACTTCTTCGCATGACTCGCAGCAACTCGATTGGCTTTCCCTCAATCACCTCTAGCAAACGCTTATGCACATCGCTCAAATACTCATCCGCAATCACAGTGACTTCCAACCACAACGTTTTATCTTCGTCTAATGGCAAGGCAGAAATCTGCTTAATAACGTCTTTCAGATTGCCTTTTACACTCGCCATGGGCTGAAAATTAGGAATCGTTACCAACTGAACAGGGTCAACCGGCTCGGCAAACAAGTCTTCAACAAAGGTGTCTTCACCTAACAAGTCGGTATTCACTATCACCAGCGTCTTGTCTCGTCCCAGTTCATCAAAACTCAACGGAATGGGCGACCCGCTGTAACGGAATCGACCGCTTTTATTGATTGGCTGAGCACGATGAATGTGCCCAAGCGCAAGGTAATCAAACGCCGGAAACACAGACGTCGGCAAGGCTTCTATTGTGCCCACATAAAGATCACGAACCGACTCACTCACTTGCCCGCCCACTGCGGTCAAATGCCCAGTACCAATAATCGGCACTGGCGTTTTCAGCGCTTTATTTTTCTCACACGCTGCTTCATACACCTGCTGGTAAAATTCGCCAATCGACTGCAACAAACTCAACTTCTTGTCTTGCTCAGATTGCCCAGCAACGCTTTGCATCACGTCTTTTGGGCGCAAATACGGCACAGCACAAACCCAAGCAGCCACCTCGCCGGTCTTGTCTTTCAGCGCAACAACATGAGAGTCAATATCTTCGAGAGTGGCTTGACTAGACACTTGCGTATCAAGATACATCAGCAAACTCTTAGATTCATTTAACATACTGACCGAATCGTGATTACCTGCAACAATCACCAACTGACAGTGACGAGCCTTCATATCCAACACCAACTGATGGTACATTTCACGGGCATAACTTGGCGGAGAACCAGTATCGAACACATCGCCCGCGATAATCACCGCATCGATTGACTCTCGATCCACCAGCGCCAACAACCAATCAATAAAGGCCTTATGCTCATCTCGGCGGGATTTCCCCATAAAGTGCTGACCAAGATGCCAGTCAGAGGTGTGTAGAATTTTCATTAATAGAATCCGTGAATAAAATTAAAAAGCATAAAAATATGCATAAAAATAAAAAGGCCAAGCTACCGAACAAAATGCAGCTGATTCGGATGAATCCGCAAAGGACGTAACAACCTACCCCAATCCTTCGCAGACACGTTTTGACCATGGTAAATAAGCTGTAAAGAGGCATCGCCAGCATCCACCAGCGCCGCTTGAAGAAACGCCAACAGCGCAGCATCCGCCAAACTTAGCTTGAGATCACTCTTCGCAGGCAAAACAAAATGCCCGAGAAAACTTGGCGTATAATCCAGCAAAGCCTCACGCCAATAAGATTCAAAAATAGCGTTATCCGGAGAAGAAATCACCACCACAGGCGCATCGGAAATGTCCATTTCAAACAACAAACGTCCTTTTCTAATCCCCGTGGATAATTGAACAGCAAGCTTATCATCAGACGAAAGCGCCAAGGCTCTCAACCAATCCTCAGCGGAAACATGCTCTTTCTGCAGAACCAATTTCAAAGGTGCACCAGCAGAGTTTAGCATCATGCATTCATAAAAATGAGCTCGCTCAGCAGACGAATATTCAGATACCTCACTCGATAGCCCTTCAGAGAGAAGAGACACAAAAACGCGGTCGCCAAAAGAATCGTCACTTGCTCCTAAAAGAGTCAGCTCAATCGATGCTTCATCAATAGTAATATTACTTAAAACAGTAAAAGAGGAAGACTCAGCCGGCGTTTGCCGAGTTAAAGACATCGCCGACACCACGGTCGTTTGACAGGAAAGAATCGACTCGCAATTACTCACATCATAAAGACGACAAGCCCCACACGCCCCAGCGCGACAACCATACCGAACATCCGCCCCTTGAGACAGCAAGGAAGACAACAAGTTGTCACCCAACACCGCCTCAAACAGCTCATCATCCAATTTTATCGTCAGCGCCTGTGAATCCATCATCCAACCTCATCTTTTGATTTGGCTATTATGACATATTCTCACGCCTCACCCTCGCCCTTTCTTAAAACCCATTCCTAAAAAAGAAAAGGCAATGCTGATTGAACGCATTGCCTTGGGTTCTGTTTGCAATATCAGCTTATTTGGCAACGACAAAGTGAAATGACATTCCTTCCTCGAAACTATCGCCTACTTCGTCGGAATGTCATTTCGTTTTGTTTATTTTAGGCTTAATAAGCGAGAATTTAGGGTCAGATGAAAACGTGCTATAAAATGAAGGTTGAGGTTGTACGTTTTACAGCGACCACAGAATATGTGCGTGTGGGCGAGACAATACCTTTTCGTAGTACTGACGCCAGATCTCAGTATTTTCATCCATAAGTCGATGATTTCCTTGAAGGAGGCTTTATCCGAAACTCAGCTTGTTGGGTAAAAATGAAGCAAAGCTTAACTCCGCAAATAAATCGCGATTTTTCATAGTTCACCAAAATGACAAATGGTATTGATTGGAAAGCAATGAAAATCGCTTTAAATGATGTTCCGCTCTGTCCAGTGCCTCCGAAGCCGATAGCGAGACCGGCCATCAACTATTATGGCACTCAAAATAGCTACACCAACATGTATGAGAACAATCCATTCAACCCAGCGTTATATGGTATCCATCTTGCACTTGCTTAGCTCCGGGAGGACATTAGCCTATCCCCACCCCTAAAGCATAACTTCCTGCTCTCCAAACAAATTCCCGCTGTCACCTTTTGTTATGAGAAACCATGTTCACCACTTTGAGTAATCATTGTGAATAAACGAAGGAGTAAAATCAGCCGACGCTTTATCAAGCTTTTCACCGCAATATGGACAGAATAGGACATTTATCGCCACATGCTCAATAGTTTGACCAACCTCTTCTAAGTAATGATTCTCTTCTAAATCTTGTTCGGTTGCGACATTATTTATATTTAGTGACCACTCACCTTGATCATTTTCTATCCATGCTTCTATGGCTTCCATGCTTTTGCATTTATGAACTTTAACCAATGCGTGCTCCGTTATTGCTCATTATTTTAATAGTACGCATGCGCGTTTAGTCTTTTATCCACAGCACGTTATTCCTGTGCTGTAGATTCTTATTCATTGATTCTAAAAAACTTTCTGATTCTCTGCCAGTACAAACACGTTTAAACATGATTGTTTATCACACAAATCAGGCAATAATTGGCAATCATAAAAATAAACGCGATATCCGCACGACCTCTATCAATTTGTTATGGTATGTTTGAGGAATGAGGTGGATACAACCTAATGCTAGATTCGCTCTGACGCGTTGAGCTTGCGAAACAGGCGCAAGCGAAGCAAACACCAAAGTGAGATATAGAGAATTTAGGGTCAGATAAAAAAGAGCTTTATTTAGAGAATTTAGGGGCAGATAAAAAAGAGCTTAGTTTCACATTGTAAAAATGCCAAACGTTGGCTGTCCCTCTTGCAGCGTTTGTGAGCTGCCTGACGATGAAGCCTAAATTAATAGTGGTAACGGCAAGAAATGATCGTGATAGCACTATCATCAACCACATAAACTAACCTATTCACATCATCTATTCGTCGCGACCAAAAACCGGATAAATTTTCTTTTAATGGCTCAGGTTTACCTATGCCCTCGAAAGGAGAGCGCTTAACATCCGTGATGAGTTTATTTATGCGTTAAAGTGTTTTCTTATCTTGCGTCTGCTAATAAACATAACAATTCCAAGATTCATCAGTCCAAGATAATAAACGACTACTCATCGATTAAATCCCTTTGGCTCACCTTACCCACTTTAAATTGAGCAATTGAACGATGTAAGTGCTCAGCATTTGCCGGAGAACGAAGCAAATGAACCGTTTCCATTAAGCTATTGTAATAATCCAGTGACATAACAACGGCATCTTCAGAATCACGACGCGTGATCACGGTTGTATCTGCGTCATTAACAACAGCATCCAAAACGCTCTTCAAGCTATTCCTAGCTTCAGTAAAAGATACAATTTTCATAAAACCTCCACATGTATATTTAATTGGACAAGTGCAATGCTTTGAAACTAACTTGTACAGCTAATGGAACATGCGAACTTGTATGCCGCTTGTTCGCTTCTTACCCTTCTGCTTCAAAATGAGCAAATACTTCGGCACCAGTCATATTGTGTGTTTCGTTCTTGAACTCATAGTATTCGGGCTTTTCATCAATAAAGATTTGGTGGGTAAACGTAAAACTGTTATCAGTTTTCAGTAAGCCGATAGGTAGATGATACTGATTAGCAGGCTTAAGGTAGTAAAATAAATGTGTTCCACATTTTTTACAAAACCCCCTTTCCGCCCATTCTGATGATGAATATCTTATGACACTGGTTTCATCAGATATTTTTACAGAATCAGCGCAGTCGATTGCTAGCATTGGACCGCCACCCCAATTGCGACACATACTACAGTGACATGCCGCTATCTCGCTGCTGGCATACTCGACTTCTAGAACTACCGAACCACATAAGCACTTACCATTACCCTTCATATTGCCTCCAACACTTTTGTATGAGTGATACTTTTCTTCAGCTAATGCCCGCCATAAAAGGCGCGAGGAACGAGCGTCCGGCGACCGTAGGGAGCGAATTTAATGGCCTTGTTATACATTCTTGACCTTGATGAACCACTTGGGCTGCATTTCATTGAAGTCAGTTCGAATGTTAGATGGCAGATAACTTGCTGAATCCAGAACAAATTCCTCACCATCTATGCGCTTGAAAACGACCCAATGCCAGAAATTTTTGCCATTTTCCTGATGATACTTGATGGATAGCAATGCCAGATCGGGGAGTGCTCTCCATGATTCAAAAGGGATTTCATCGGAAGACGTCTCGACTCCAGCACGGGACAGCATTTTCCTTACATATTGGGTATCAGACCAAAGCGATTTATCTTCAGCATAGATACCCATAGCATTTGCTGTTGCTTTCATCTCCGAATAGGTCTTTCCAAGAATGTAGGCAACAGACGCAATTCCGCACCCCGTGGTTTCTTCCTGTATTACGGGCTTAAGCACATTTCACTCCTTTAACGCATAACAATTAAGAGCTATACGGCAGCGTGGCTGCGGCTATAACCCACTGTTGAACAGCTGCGTTGTCTATATAGGGGGTTGCTTTTTTCATGATAGGACTTCCCTGTTATATAACTCGCTCAATACCAAAATCTGTTTGGACGATGCCGCTTCAGATCGTCTTTGATCGCCACTATGTTGGTTCTTTGTTTGCCCTTTTTTAGCGCGATTTGACCCGCGAGGCAAGCAATTCCCTCAGGTCTTATGAGCTGATCCGTTTTATACATTAATATCCCAAGTTGGAATACAAATCGGTCGAATGAAAGCTAAATTTCGATTCGCCTATAGGTCAGACCTACAAAAGATTTTAGACAATCAAAAAAATTAAATCCCTTGACGCGCTAAAGAACGATCCACAAAAGCCAATATATACAGGTATTACATCAGCCATTCACCTTGGTTTGATTTTGCGCTGACGCGTTGAGCCTGCGAAACAGGCGCAAGCAAAGCAATACCAAGGTGAGATATAGTACGACGCCCTTTTGCCACGAAGAAGTCAGTTCGACGCGACGAAGTTGCGCGACGTTATGGCGTTTCAGGGTCAGTTAAAAATATCGTTTCTTTAGACTAAACAACCAATCTATGCCTTACGATACAAGGAGCGTAGGTAAAAATGATGTACCTATGAAAGAAATCAGGCATTAAAGATCTTAAAGCGAATTTTTGCTTTTCTTTATAAGGTAAGTTTTGGGCGCTTGCAAAAAGTTATCCGCTCAGCATTCACTGAATTGAAGAGCGGAATAACCTTTAGGAATACAAAGCCAATAAGAGGATTCAGAAGAAAGAAAAGAACAACCCCATCTTCAGTCTTCCCCTTGAAGAAGGGGAAGCAACTTAGGCCTTCGGCGTGGACGCCAACAACGCGACAAGTAGTCGCCAAAAATCCCCAACGGAGTCGATTTCCATGCGTTCGGTTGGCGAATGGGCACCACGGATGTTGGGGCCGAAGGAGACCATTTCCATACCAGGGTATTTCGCGCCGATGATGCCGCACTCTAGGCCCGCATGGATAACTTTTACATTGGCTTCGTGCCCCATGACGTTGGTGTGAACGGTTAAGAAGTGCTTGAGTAAGCCTGCCTTTGGATCTGGGCGCCAACCGGGGTAGCCATTTTCGAGTTTCACGTCAGCTTGAATTAATGAGAAGGCAGATTTTGCCACGTAAGCCAGGTGTTCTACGGCAGAATCCACTAACGATCGTACTAACAAGCAGGCATCAAACGATTTTTTACCGTCAGCGGTGTTACGAAGATTCATCACACCAAAATTACAAGAGGTTTCGGTGACGCCTTCCAAGTCCGCACTCATGCGATGAACACCATGGGGCGCGCAGTACATGGCATTTAACAAAGCGTCTTTAGCGTTGCTTTCCAGTTCTGAATCCAGTGCCGCGGAGGCTAAGGTAACGCTTAAATTCGCTTCTGTCGCTGAAAACTCCGCTTGTGTGGCTTTCTCAAATGCTTCAATAAAGGCAAACAGTTTGGCTTGGTCTTTGTTGCTGACGTTGATGGTTGCTATGGCATCCCGTGAAATGGCATTGCGTAATGTACCACCGCTAAACGCGCTTAAACCGAAATCACAACGCTCTTTTAGCAAGTTTAACAAACGGACTATCAGCACGTTCGCACTGGCACGACCTTTATGGATATCCAATCCAGAATGTCCACCACGTAAACCAGAGACGGTAATTTTGAAGGCTTTTTTGTCGCTATCAGCCGCGATAGCGACGTAGTGTTTTTCAATATTGATGTCCATGCCGCCTGCACAGCCAATATACACATCGCCACGATCTTCAGAGTCCAAGTTTAATAAGATCTTGCCCTTTAAAATGCCCTCTTCGAGTTGTAGAGCACCCCGTAGACTGGTTTCCTCTTCGATGGTAAACAAGGCTTCAATAGGCCCATGGACCAAGTCGGTCGCTTCTAATACAGCCATGGCGGCAGCAACACCAATGCCATTGTCAGCACCAAGGGTGGTTCCGGTTGCGTGAACCCAACCATCGATCACTTGGGTGACAATCGGATCTTTGGTGAAGTCATGGTCGATGTCGGCATTTTTCTGCGCAACCATATCCAAGTGACCTTGTAAGACGACAGTTTCTCTGTCTTCCATGCCTTTACTTGCGGCTTTGCGGATTAATAGGTTGCCGACAGGATCAACGTAAGTTTCAAGCCCTAGTTCGCTCGCCCATTGAATCAAGTGTGCTCTTAAGGCGGCTTCGTGGTAAGACGGGCGCGGTGTGTTGCATAGTGTTTGAAAATGGCGCCAAATAGCAGCAGGTTGTAACGTCGTTAGTACTTCGTTCATTTTAGTCTCGTGTATTTTTTTAAGAACATGTTGCGAATGCTAGCCACACTAATGAAGTGCCGCCATTGAGGCAATCGAAATTAAGACTATGCTGATAGAGAAAACGTATGCGCTGTACAATTTGATCGTGAAGAAGAAGCCAAATTCTAGATTAAATGGACAAACATTAGATATACAAAAAAGACGCCCTGATAATCCGTATCAAGGCGTCTTTTTTCAGTGCATTACTCGAGCGTCTTTGTCCGTCTTATTTTTTCTTTAAAGACGCAGCTGAAAAAGTCACAAACTCTTCCGCGCTGGTTGGGTGAACCCCTACCGTGTCGTCGAAATCCGCTTTGGTTGCACCGGCTTTGATCGCAATCCCTAAGCCTTGGATAATCTCGCCAGCGTAATCGCCTACCATGTGCGCACCAATGACTTTATCGTCTGCATTGTTTACCAACAACTTCATCATAGAGCGTGACGTGCTGCCACTCAGTGTGTGTTTCATTGGGCGGAAGTCCGTTTGATACACTCGGAAGTCTATGCCTCTCGTCTCGGCTTCCTGCTCACTTAACCCTACGGTGCCTATTGCGGGTTGGCTGAAAACAGCGGTTGGAATATTGTCATAATCGAAGGTCACTTCTTTGCCTTCAAACCAATAAGCGATCAACGCCATGGCTTCTTTGATCGCAACCGGCGTTAACTGGATACGATCCGTCACATCGCCAAGAGCAAAGACACTTTTTGTAGAAGTAGTGAAGTTTTTATCAATGATCACTGCACCGTTTGCACCGGTTTTAACGCCCGCTTTATCAAGCGCGAGGGAAGCCACGTTGGGCACACGACCAGTGGCATATAGAATCAAACCAAACTCTTCTACATGACCATCTTTAAAGTGCACTGTTCGAGCGCCTTTTGGGGTCGCCGCATCCGCCAATTCAATGTATTCAACGTCGGTATTTAAACGAACATCAATGCCAGATTTTTTGTATTCTTCACTGGCAAAATCCCGAACATCTTGGTCGAAGCCACGCAGCAGCTGATCACCACGGTAGGCAAGACTGGTTTCCACGCCTAAGCCATTCAGAATACCAGCAAATTCCACAGCAATGTAACCACCACCAACAACCAGTGCTTTTTGAGGCAGTTCTTCTAGAAAAAACATCTCGTTAGAGCTGACGACGAGATCGCTGCCTTTGAATTCAGGGATAAAAGGCTTAGCGCCAACAGCAATCAAGATGCGTTCTGCGGTATAGGTTTTACCATCTACCATCACGGTATGCGCATCGGCAAAACTCGCAAAACCGGCAATAACCTCAACACCAGCATTACCTAATAAATTGCCGTAGATGCCGTTGAGGCGTTGGATTTCTTTGGTTTTGTTATCACGTAAAACCGACCAGTTAAACTCAACCCCTTGGTGAGACCAACCATAACCTGCCGCTTCGTCAAAACCATGGCCAAATTCTGAACCATAGACAAAGAGTTTTTTAGGCACACAACCGATGTTGACACAAGTGCCACCCAATGCGCCGCCTTCTGCAACGGCGACTTTATAACCTTTCGATGCTGCTACTCGGCTTGCTCTAACGCCACCAGAGCCTGCGCCAATAACAAATAAGTCGTACTGATAAGACATGTTGAGTCTCCAAAATTACTTTTTAAACCATTCGTACAGTGTAACAGGCCAGCCAAAAGAAGTTAAAAACAATCCCTTACACGTGCCATGAAAAAGCCATCAATTCATCTCATTTAACCGCTTTATGTAAACCCCACATCTCGGTATCATTGAGCAAATTCGTTTAACAAGGACCCCCCGTGAAATTTGTCTCTTTTAACATCAACGGCTTACGTGCTCGACCACATCAAATAACCGCGCTTGTCGAAAAACACGCACCGGACGTCATTGGCCTGCAAGAAATCAAGGTGCACGATGATGCTTTTCCTCACGAGATTCCGCAGTCTGTTGGCTATCATGCTTATTATTACGGACAAAAATCCCATTACGGCGTGGCTATTTTTAGTAAGCAAGAAGCGACTAACGTGGAGTATGGCTTTCCAGATGATGAAGAAGACGCGCAGCGTCGAATGATTATTGCAACGTTTGACACTCCCCAAGGAGCAGTAAAAGTGATAAACGGTTACTTCCCTCAAGGAGAAAGCCGCGACCACGAAACTAAGTTTCCTGCGAAGCGCAAATTTTATGCAGACTTAATGCAGTACCTTGCTTCTCATTCTCCTGATGAAAAAATCATTGTCATGGGTGACATTAATATCTCCCCTACAGATTTAGACATCGGCATTGGAGAGGTCAACGCCAAACGCTGGTTAAAAACAGGTAAATGCAGTTTCTTGCCAGAAGAAAGAGAATGGTTCTCTACCTTGGCCAACTGGGGACTAACAGACACTTATCGTCAACTTAACCCAACACGAAATGATCGTTTCAGCTGGTTTGACTATCGCTCTAAAGGCTTTGAAGACACGCCTAAACGAGGCTTACGAATCGACGTCATTATGGCTTCCAATGGACTGACACCTTATTTAGAAGATGCCGATGTAGATTACGATTTGCGTGCCCTAGAGAAGCCATCCGATCACGCCCCTATTTGGACAAGCTTTAATCTTAACAAATAAAAAGCCATGACACGGTCATTGTGCAAATTTCATACAACACGACATAATGACCGCATTACCTGACAACAACAGCCGTTGACAGCGACTACTACCGAGTTTATCCACAGACAATGTGGATGGTTTTGTTTGCGGCAGAAAACACGATGCACCAACGGCTACTTTAGAAAGAGAAAAAAATGGAAAACACAACGCCTACCATGAAAGATATGCTACAACAATCCTCACAAGCCGCCCTGTTTTTAAAAGCGCTCAGTAACGAGAATCGTCTGATGATTTTATGCCATTTGCTGGATAAAGAACTGTCCGTGACGGCTTTAAATGAAAAGCTGCCTTTGAGCCAATCCGCCCTTTCACAACACCTTGCGATATTGCGAAAAGACGGTTTAGTCAACACCCGTCGAGAGTCACAAACTATTTTCTATATGATAGGCGACAGCAGAGTAAAAGAGCTGATCCAGACACTTCACAGACTTTTTTGCCCAACACTTTAATGCGAAGGCATTAGCCTTTATAAAACGCTAGCATCCGCTGAGCCAGCCACGCTGGCTGCTCCAAAGGCACCATATGCCCACAATGATCGATCTTTTGCAGGGCGTAACGCTCGCAAGACTGCATTTTATCTAATACCTCGCCCGATAATAAAACATCGTCTGTACCAACAAGAAAACACAACGCAAACCCTGCGTGTTCAAGCTCAGTTAATAACACTGGACGCTGCAAACTGCTTTTCAATTGCTGAATAAAAACCGCTTCGCCCAATGCTTCGTCCATAGCCAAAATGCAACCAATCAGCTCGCTATTACCTTGATTCACAGGACTCAACATAGCAAGGGCTTTTTTACGCGGTATGCCATGATAGCCTTGTTTCGCGACCCAATTAAGGGCAATTTCACGTTGCTGACGCTCTGACTCTAACAAGCCACTTGCGGTATTGGACAAGACCATTAGTCGGTTTACTCGCTCTGGGTATGCCAAGGCAAAGGCACAAGCAATGTACCCTCCCATAGAAAACCCCAACAGATTAATGGGCGTTGTCGGCAACACCTGCGCGAGGGCTGCGACCATTAACTTAATCGAGTCTTCGCCGGGTATCGCCACATGGCGCAGTGCAATATGGGAACCCAGAGCCTGTTGAGTTGTATCCCAAAGGCGCTGATCACACATAGTACCAGGCAAACAATAAACCTCTGTCAGCACGATCACCTCTTCAAAAACATTAATAATCGATTTCTCGAAGCCGCAAAAAACTGGCAAATCTTGGAATGCCGCGCTCCGTAAAACCATGATATTTATAGGTTACATAATCACCTGGCTGAGGTGGATTACGTCGTTCATCATCGGAAAAACCACTGCCAATTTTAAACTGAATACCAGATGGCATTTCAACCAGAATCGACCCCATCATACCATCGTATTTTCCAGCGCCATTTAAAATCGCAACCACTTTAGCCTCCGCATCCATATAAGGCTTTAGTTTTAACAGATTATCCGTACGACCATTTTCAAATGTGGCCAATTTACGATGCAACATCAAACCCTCTGCGCCGTTTTTCACATAGGTCTCTAATAACAGAGACAAGGCTTGGTTGTTCTCTACAGAAAATTGTTCAACTGGACGCACATGAGAGACATTTAGACGATTAACAATGCGACTATACCGTTGATAACGTTTTTCAAACGGCATTTCTTTTGCCTCGTCTGGAGCATCAAACACCATGTAATGGATCTTGCGCCATTCACGGTCAACTGGCACATTCTTTCGCACCGTAGACATAATAAAAGCAAAATCATTGTGTGTAGACCAAAGCTCACCATCAAGCCAAACATCCGGTAAGGGATCGGTAAACCAAGTGGGCGCATAGATAGGGTTACCTTGGCGGGTTATCAATTGCTTTCCCGTCCAAATCGCCCGAATACCATCGTATTTTTCGCTGACTAAATAGTCATCAACGTGAACGTCATCAGAAAACCTGGACGCCAGTTGCACGTCTTGTTGAGAAAGCGCAAATGCAGAAAAAAATAACAGGCAAGCGGCTAGGCATTGTCTTAAAAACATATATCACTCCTTTGAATAATTAACACGTTGAATAGTTAACACACTGTCCTTAGTGCTTTATCAACCTAAAGAATTATCCAACAAAAAGCAAATCATCCGCCATAAAAAAAGCCTCTATTCCATTAAAATAGAGGCTTTATTGAGCTTAGCAAGACGGCGTAATGAAACCATTACACCGTTTTCAGGTATTACTTACTTAGCTGAACAATCAATTTGTTCATACGGCTAACAAACGTCGCTGGGTCTTCTAACTGACCGCCTTCAGACAAAGTCGCTTGTTCGAACAGCAACCACGCCATATCCGCAAAACGTTCTTCGTCTGTTTCAGCGTCCATCTTAGCGACAATGGGGTGATCTGGATTCACTTCCAATGTTGGCTTAGATTCAGGCAATTTCTGACCCGCTTGCTCAAGCAAACGACGCATCTGTAGACCCATATCGTATTCCCCAACCACCAAACACGCAGGAGAATTGGTTAAACGATCGGTACTGTTCACAGCGGTCACTTTCGACTCAAGAACCGTTTTCATGCGATCCAGAAGCGGCTTGATTTGCTCAGCCTTTTCTTCTTTCTCTTTCTTCTCTTCTTCGTTTTCTTGGTCAGCTAAGTCTAGCTTGCCTTTGGTAACATCTTGGAAAGATTTACCTTCAAACTCTTGTAGAGAAGACATCATCCACTCATCAATGCGATCACTTAACAATAAGACTTCAAAGCCTTTCTTACGCAAAATCTCTAAATGTGGGCTGTTTTTCGCCGTATTATGACTCTCAGCGTAGATATAATAAATCTTATCTTGGCCTTCTTTCATGCGCTCGATGTAATCAGCCAACGAGACTGTTTGCGCAGCAGCGTCTGTGTGAGTCGAGCTAAAGCGCAACAAACCGGCGATTTTATCTTTGTTGCCCATATCATCAGCTGGGCCTTCTTTGATCACGTTACCAAATTCATTCCAGAATTTTTGGTAATCCTCTGGCTCATTTTTCGCCATCTTGCTTAGCATATCGAGTACGCGTTTCGTCAATGCTGAGCGCATAGAATCAACGGCATGGTCGTTTTGCAAAATTTCACGAGACACGTTCAGAGACAAATCATTTGAATCTACCACGCCTTTTACGAAACGCATGTATGGCGGCAAGAAGGCTTCTGCTTCATCCATAATAAACACACGCTGAACATACAATTTCAGACCGCGTTGCATATCACGATTCCAAAGATCGTAAGGCGCCTTGGAAGGAATATACAACAAGCTGGTGTACTCTAACTTGCCTTCAACCTTATTGTGAGACCATTTCAAAGGCTCTTGATAATCGTGAGAAATATGCTTGTAAAACTCTTGATATTCTTCATCGGTGACATCGCTGCGTGAACGTGTCCATAAGGCTTTTGCCGAGTTAACCGCCTCAAATTCTGGTGCTTTATTCTCGTCAACAGGCTTAGGATTCCCCTCTTCGTCCATTTCTGGGTAAACGGGCTTTTCCATTTCCACTGGAATAGAAATATGGTCAGAATATTTGGTCACTAGATGACGCAAACGGAAGTTGTCTGCAAATTCTTTTTCATCGCTTTTAAGATGTAAAGTAATGCGTGTACCACGCGTGGCTTTTTCAATATTCTCAATGGTGAACTCACCAGAACCGTCCGATACCCAACGTACCGCTTGATCAGCTGTCACACCAGCGCGGCGAGTTTCAACGGTCACTTGATCCGCTACGATAAAAGCGGAGTAAAAACCAACGCCAAATTGACCAATTAACTGGCTGTCTTTTTTCTGATCGCCACTCAATTGCTCAAGAAACGCCGATGTGCCGGATTTAGCAATCGTACCTAGGTTGGTAATGGCCTCTTCACGGGACATACCCACGCCGTTATCATCAATAACGACCGTGTTGCTGTCCTTGTCAAATTCAATACGGACACGAAGATTTGGATCTTCGGCGAGAAGGTCTGCGTTAGCGACAGACTCAAAGCGAAGCTTATCAACCGCATCAGACGCGTTCGAAATCAGCTCCCGTAGAAAGATCTCTTTGTTGGAGTACAAAGAGTGGATCATCAAATGAAGTAGTTGTTTTACTTCGGTTTGAAACCCTAACGTTTCTTTTTGAGTATCAGTTGCCATGTTATAGCTTGCTCCTATTTGAATGAACCCTCGGACCCAAGATCCAAAGGCGTATTTCTTTTCACTTGTGACTCATAGATAAAGCCTCTTGATGCAATTTCAAGAGGCTAATGCGATAAAAAGAGGCAAAAAGTCACAATAAACTTATAAGTAGAAAGGATTTAGAGGTGTTCAGATAGGAACAAAGCAAAATGCCTGATGATTTTTCCATCAAGGATCAGGCATTTTTTCGAACTAAGGTCAGCCCATCGCCTATGGGAATCAACGACAATTCAATATCCATATCCTGATGCAGCGTTTTGTTTAGCTCACGAACAATACTGGTGTCTTTATCGGTAAACGCTTCATCGGCCACATTGCCCCACCACAATGTGTTATCAATCAACAGACAACCACCTGGACGCAATAATTGCTTTCCCAGTTGGTAATAAGCCAAAAGATTTTGCTTGTCCGCATCGATAAAAATGAAGTCGAAACTTTCCCGCTCAGCGGCTAAAAAAGACTGCATGACTGGCAAGGCTTTATCACAATAAGTAGTAACTCGATCCATCACCCCTGCTTGCTCTAAATAACGCGTCGCAATATCCAGCCACATCTGCTTCTTTTCAATGGCGACTAATCTCGCATTTTTTGGCATGGCCATCGCCATCGATAAAGTACTGTACCCCGTAAACACGCCTATTTCGAGTAGCTTTTTAGGGGCTTGTAGTTTGACTAGTAGAGCCAACAACTGACCAACTTCTGGGGACAGTTGCATGCGAGCCATATGATATTGTGCTGTTTCACGTCGTAACGCTTTCAAAAGATCATTTTCACGAACGGAAACATCAACCAAATACTGGTAAAGCCTGTCATCGACATTCACCGTACGATTAACAGGCTTGTCCTCTACTGGTAAGGGCTTGGGGAAATTAGGAAGCATGAGATTTCATAACGAGTCCTCGGCTCAATGTTTTGAATGTTTTAGAACGGAATTCACGACGATACAATACCGCCACTACCATGACACTGGCGGCCATACAAAAGTATGGACCAAGAAACCAACCACAAAACGCCATCGCAAAATAAAAAGCACGCAATCCGTAGTTGAATTGATTCGCCGCTAAACTACAAATCTGCGCCATATGCATGGCGTACAATTCACGCTCACTGTCTTCGATACCACGCTCTGTTGCAAGTGGTGCACTACCAACCAATACAGAACAAAAGTTATACTGCCTAACAGACCAGGTGAAAGTGAAAAACGCATAAGAAAAGATCGCCACCAAAACAATAATTTTCAATTCCCATTCTTGCTGGCTCATGGGTGAGACAAGATAAAAATCGGATAAAATACCAATGGCTTTTTCGGAGTAATTAAAGGCAGTGAACAAACCTGCGATAATCAGCAAGCTACTCGATGCAAAAAACAAGCTGCTGCGCTCCAAATTCGCCATCACCGAAGCATCGGCGATTCGATTGTCTCGTCTAAGTAAACGAGACATCCACGCTAAGCGAAATTGATGCAACACACTCACCAAACAAGAACGACGCTTAGAATTGTACTGAGCATAAAAAGCGTATCCCCACCAGCAAGCAAAAAAGACAAAAAGTGTAACAAGATCAAGAGGATTTAATAACATTAACACCGAATGACTTTCCATATTCTCACTCTGCTGAAATAACAATTTAGGGTGCTATTATTAGACCATTTTTGATTTTATAAGTCCTGTTTCATCTTATAAAATTCCGTGATCCATTCTAAAAAAATAAATATAAATCCTTCCCCAAAAAACGCTTGCATCAGCAAAAAATATCGGTAAGATCTCGCACATTAACACGGCATGCGGATGTGGTGGAATTGGTAGACACGCTGGATTTAGGTTCCAGTGCTTCACGGCGTGAGAGTTCGAGTCTCTCCATCCGCACCATCTTATTACCCCTCTAAGTTTCTTTCTCATCTTTAGTCAGTAGACGTTTATACCGCCAAGTGCTATCTAATGGTTTACGACATCAATCATAAAAATGATGAAAAAAACCGAACACATTGCTGCATCCGGTTTCATTTAAACATAGACAGAGTGTCTTACTTCAATTTCCAAGCCACTTGCTTACCAGCAAAAAACGGCACAATGGGCTCACCATTTGGCAGGGTGATATTACTAGGCACCTCCCAAGACTCGCGTACCAAGGTCACGGTTTCTGTATTGCGAGGCAACCCATAGAAGTCAGCACCATAAAAACTCGCAAACCCCTCTAACTTATCAAGCGCGCCTAGCTCATCAAACACTTGCGTGTACAACTCAAGTGCAGACCAAGCACTGTAACAACCCGCGCACCCGCAGTCGGATTCTTTACGATGCTTGGCATGAGGAGCGGAGTCTGTTCCCAAGAAAAATCGTGGCGAGCCAGATTTCACCACCGCGCGTAGAGCTTGTTGATGAGTACTGCGCTTAAGAACAGGCAAGCAATAGTTGTGCGGGCGAATCCCACCATCCAACATATCATTACGATTCAACAGCAAATGTTGGGGCGTAATAGTTGCAGCAACCCCTTCACGAGCAGACAGCACAAAATCAGCAGCCTCTTTGGTCGTAATGTGTTCAAACACAACTTTTAGATGAGGTATACGTTCAACAATCTTCACCATGTGTTGATCAATAAATTCTTTTTCACGATCGAAAATATCAATGTGCTTCTGAGTCACTTCACCATGGATCAACAACAACATGCCGTTGTCGGCCAACGCTTCAAAAACAGGGTATAAAGACTCTAAAGAATTGACCCCAGAATCAGAGTTGGTCGTTGCGCCAGCTGGATACATTTTCGCCGCCAATACGCCGGCTTTTTTTGCATCTTTAATGTCTTGCACACTGGTTTTGTCGGTTAAATAAATGGTCATTACTGGCATAAATGTACTGCCAGCTGGACGGGCCGCTAAAATACGTTCCTTATAGCTTAATGCGAGCGCTGCCGTTGTTACTGGCGGTACCAAATTGGGCATCACCACAGCACGCTCAAAACAGCGAGCTGTTGCTGGAACCGTCTCGAACAACATGTCTTGATCGCGAAAGTGTAAATGCCAATCATCTGGCTTAATAATAGTAATCTCGTTCATTAGCGGCCTTTTTGGATAACATATTAAATAGTAAGAGGAAATAACAAATAAATTTTAACAGAAGTGGCTAATTGACAATAGCCAGCTTTTTGATATAAAAAAACCGAATCTAAGACTAGACTCGGTTTTTTTAAAAGCTACAACACGTAAAACATACTAAGCGTTTTTACGTGGCGCTCTTGGACGACGCTCAGCACTGCGGTTTGCATCGCGGTCACGACCGCCACCCGCACCAGCGCTTGGACGACGACGTTCACCACCATTAGATGGACGACGTTCACCGCCACCAGCTGGGCGCTTACGAGTAGAAGGCGCGGCTGCACGCTTATTCAACTCATCAGCATTATCTAGCTTAGCAATATCAGTGCGTTGTCCACAGATGCGAGTCTTACCTAACTTACCCAATGCATCGGCACTTAGGTTAGAAGGCAAATCGACAGTTGCAAAATCTTCATATATTTCAATATGACCAATATAACGGCTTTCAATATCCGCTTCATTCGCAATCGCACCAACAATGTTGCCAGGTTTAACACCATCGCTGTAGCCAACTTGAACAACATAACGAGTCATGGATGTATTTGGATCATCTTTTAACGGCATTGCTTCTGCAGTAACAGGACGAACCTTACGTTCACGCGGCGTACGATCACCACGATCGCCTCTATCACTACGATCGCCTCTATCACCACGATCGCCGCGGTCAGAACGAGATCCATCGCGATCTTCACGACGCTCTCTGCGTTCTTGGCGAACTTCCATTTCAGACAATAGCAAAGGCGTTTTGCCTTGTGCCATATGCGCTAAAGCAGCCGCCATTTTCAAAGGATCCACTTCATTTTCTTTCTGGTAGCTTTCAACAAGCTCCAAGAAGAAATCAAGGTTTTCATTGTCCATCGCATCGGTGATGCGCTGCTTAAAACGATTAACGCGATGTGCGTTAATATCGGAAGCAGTCGGCAAAGTCATACTTTCAATTGGCTGACGAGTCGCACGCTCAATAGCTTGCAACATACGACGCTCGCGATGAGCAACGAACAAAATTGCTGTTCCTAGACGACCAGCACGACCGGTACGCCCGATACGGTGAACATAAGATTCAGTATCATACGGAATGTCATAGTTGACCACGTGACTTACGCGCTCTACGTCTAGACCACGAGCAACAACGTCTGTGGCAACCAGAATGTCAATTTGACCATTCTTAATGCGATCAACCGTACGCTCACGCAAGTTTTGACTAATGTCACCATTTAACGCTTCACAAGCGTGACCACGGGCAGTGAGTTTCTCAGCAAGCTCAATCGTTGCCGCTTTGGTACGAACAAAGATAATCATACCGTCATGTTCGTTCATCTCAAGAATACGAGTCAACGCGTCTAATTTATGCAGACCACTCACTGACCAATATTTTTGAGTAATCGTCATTGCCGTAGAAGTTTTGGTAACAATTTTCACTTCTTTCGGATTATTAAGGTGACGATTAGCAACCTGACGAATCACAGGAGGCATAGTCGCAGAGAACAATGCGATTTGGCGTGTGGGCGGTGTTTGCTCTAGAATCCACTCGACATCATCGATGAATCCCATGCGTAACATTTCATCCGCTTCATCAAGAACTAGGGCTTTAAGACCGTCTAGCTTCAATGTTTTACGACGAATATGATCCATAACACGACCAGGCGTACCAACAACAACTTGAACACCACGTTTTAGTTGGCGAAGTTGAGTGTCGTATGACATGCCGCCGTAAATTGGCAAAACATGAAAATCTGGAAGGTTACGAGCGTAACTTTGAAATGCTTCAGCAACCTGAATAGCAAGTTCACGGGTTGGAGCCAGTACAAGTAATTGTGTCGTTTTATCTGTAACGTCAATGCGAGACAGTAACGGGAGCGCGAACGCTGCTGTCTTACCGGTACCCGTCTGCGCTTGCCCCAAAAGGTCTCGACCTTCTAATAGATATGGAATACTTTGCGCTTGGATAGCAGATGGTTGCTCGTAACCTAGGTCAGCAACCGCTTTAAGAACAGGGGCGATTAGGCCCAACGAATCAAATGTAGGCTGAGTATCAGCGTCAGACATGTAAATTAGTACCTTTTATTGGTGAGTATAAGGCCTGTAAGTATTTACATGCCTTAATAGATTTCTTCGGACGAAAATCCGATGGCGAAGTATACGTGAAAAAAGAAAATAAAGCCAGCAAGGTTCAAAATAAGATCCCGCCAGCTTACAGACCATGAGCTAAGCCGAATTAACGTCTTGGATTACTTGAGTCCGAATCGATCATGACAGCCAACCATTGCATTTTTGGATGTGCCTCAAACGCTAACTTCATAATGATGGTCAAAGGAATCGAGAGTAACATGCCAACGGGACCAAAAACCCATCCCCACAAAAGCAAAGACAAAAACACAACTAAAGTAGACAGCCCCAACCCCTTACCCATATATCGAGGTTCAATAACATTGCCGATGATTAAATTGACGGCTAAAAATCCCGCCGCTGTTAATCCTGCCGAAAGACTACCCAACTGAACAAATGCCAACAACACGGCCGGTACTGCCGCGATGATGGAGCCTATGTTAGGCACAAAATTCAAAAGAAACGCACACACGCCCCATAAAATAGGAAAATCAACGCCAATCACCCAAAGCCAAAGCGTAATAAGCACCCCAGTTAAAATACTCACCAAGGTCTTAATGACAAGATAACGATTGACAGACTGAATGAAAGATTCAAATTTTTGCAACGATTGTGACGCGTCATTTAAAGCCACAGATAACTTTTTAGGTAACTCAACGGCTTCAAATAAAATAAAAATCACAATCATGACAACCAAAATAAGGTTTGTCAGAGCGCTACCTAATCCACGTAGAGCATTAGCTACCATCTGCATTAATGCTGAAGGATCAATATAGCCTTTTACTTGATCATAGGATATTTGTAAGCCCAAACTGTTCACCAGCTGAATCAAACTAGACGTTTCTTCAGCAAATCGAGCTTTGTAACTTGGCAGCTGACTGGAAAAATTATCCAAGGAGGCACCAACCAAAACCGCTAAAGATCCAATGCCAACCAATATCAACATCACCACCAAAATAATAGCCAACCAAGTCGGCACCTTACGCTGACGTAGACTTGACATCAACGGGGCGCAAATAATGGCAATGAACACAGATAGCATAAAAGGTATGACTATTTGCGATGCGGCTTTTAGCCCTGCAATGATGATAATGAAAGCAGCAAAACCGACTAACCAACTCGTACCATTGTGTTGTTCGCTCATTTTGATTCCTTATAGCGCAATAGGATAAATACTTTGTGCATAATCAGCCAAGTCTTGCAGCATGATTTGCTTTGCTGCCGCCAAATCGGGAGTTTGAGCAATCTGATTCAAACGCTCAAAATACTGCTCCATGCAAATAGAACCGCCACCGTCTTTTTCAAGCAAACGCACTTGGCGATATTCTTCCCACTCCACTCTTTGTTGCTCTGTCAGTTGATCTGGGTAATTACGCCCAATGTAGCGCATTAACATTTCTGGCAATCGTCGATCATCAAACGATATGGCCAGTTCAGACAATTGGCTTGCAGGCGTCGAACAAATCGTTTCCATTCTAGCTTTATCTTCTCGGGAGAAAAAACCGCCAGAATAAAGCATGACATCTGGATCTTTATGGATGGGTCGTTCTTCTTGCGCAAAAACATCGCTCAACTTAGCCGCAAGACCAGCATGCCCTTTTATGATGGCAAGATTATGACGGCAAACAGCACCATCCAAGCCTAAGCGCTGAACAACTTGCGCATCTTTCAGAAAAGTCGCCGGAGCAACCGCTGGGGATTTATTGTAATGAATGACTTTTAGCGGCAACCTTTCCAACTCCCCCAAATCATCCTGACGTGTAAATACACGATGGCGAATGTCCTCAACACTCAAATCTACTAAAGGTTGTGCATCTGCCATTAAGTCGTAAACAATCACACCATTTTTATTGCTTGGATGAGGCGCAATGGGAACAACAAACGCCGCATAGTGCCTCGCCTGACCAAACATTCCCGAGATATGCAGAAAAGGTTTTAGTCTCGGTATATCAATGAACTGCTGTAGCTCATGCTTCTGGCGCATTTTGAAATAGTAAGCAAACAATTTAGGCTGCTTACTGCAAATCAATTTCGCTATTTCGATGGTGCCATACACATCAGACAATGCATCGTGTGCTTGCTCGTGGGCAATACCGTTGGCTTTTGTCAGTGCTTCGAGCTTCATTGAGACCTGACCATCGTCACCTTTTGGCCAAACAATCCCTTCGGGGCGCATAGCATAGGTCATTCGAACTAAATCAATAATGTCCCATCGAGAACAATTATTCTGCCACTCTCTAGCATAAGGATCGATAAAGTTACGATAAAAACCGTAACGCACCACTTCGTCATCAAACCGAATCGAGTTGTAGCCAAGCGCACAAGTCCCTGGTAGAGACAGTTCAGCTTCTACCGCCTGCATAAACTCCGCCTCACAAAGCCCTTCACGATTTGCGTCTTGAGGACTTATTCCCGTGAGTAGACAAGCTTCTGGTTGTGGGAGCACATCCTCTGCCAATCGACAGTAAAACATGACAGGCTCACCG
The DNA here is from genome assembly GCF_003259225.1 of Marinomonas arctica. Classification (GTDB taxonomy): domain Bacteria; phylum Pseudomonadota; class Gammaproteobacteria; order Pseudomonadales; family Marinomonadaceae; genus Marinomonas; species Marinomonas arctica. Next base: position 48,035 of record NZ_QHJF01000005.1, read on the forward strand.
ATAGGATTAAAATCAAGATCCGTTCTAATTCCGGCAAATTGCATGGGACGATCACGCGCAGGGTCCGTTCCGGTTGTTTCAAAGTCAAACCAAAAAAATGATGTAGGGCCCGATGAGGTCACAAATAATTCCTGTTAGCCATTAAATAAAAAGGTATTATACGCATCTTGAAGTACATTTGTGAAAGTGCATTTGGCGATGAGAGGAGTGAACTATGCCAATTCCAGTAAATTGTCCTTGTGAAACAGGCAGCCCCTACGAAATGTGTTGTGGTATGTACCATAACAATCCGGGTACCGCCCCAACGGCAGAAACCCTAATGCGCTCACGCTATACTGCTTTCGCTTTGGGTAATTTTGATTACATCGCGGCGACTCAAAAGCTGACAGATGAACCCAACCAGTCTGCCTCGGACATACAAGACAGCAATGAGAAGACAAAATGGATAAAGCTCGAAATCCATAGCACTGAAGAAGGTTTAGAAAAAGACAAAAAAGGCCTTGTGGCCTTTTCTGCTCATTTTAAGGAGGGAAAGCACATTGGTCGCTTAAGTGAACGCTCCCTATTCAAAAAAATAAAGGGACAATGGTTCTATACATCAGGCGAACATGATATTCAAAAAAATACGCCACTGATCAATTCTGAAGCAATGAAAGTAGGGAGAAACGACCCTTGCCTATGTGGATCGGGCAAAAAGTTTAAAAAATGCTGCGCTGCTCATTAATCAACAGCGTCCCATTTGGCCTTAACCCCACGAATCTCGCTTTCAATCGACAAAAAGCAATCAACCAACTCTGGATCAAAATGGGAATGAGCCGCTTTTTTAATATGTTCGAGAGCCTCTTCAACGGTCCAAGACGGCTTATAAGATCGTGTCATGGTAAGCGCATCAAACACATCAGCTAAAGCAACAATCCGAGCGGACTGCGGAATCTCTTGCCCAGTAAGACCAAAAGGATAACCTGTGCCATCCCATCTTTCATGATGCCCAAGCGCCACTTCAGCCGCTAATTTAAACAGTGGTGCATCGCTTTTAATTAAAATTTGGTGCCCTATTACCGTATGCTGGCGCATTATCTCCCACTCTTCGTCGCTCAGCTTATTCGGTGACTTCAAGATAGAGTGCGGAATACCAACCTTCCCCGTATCATGAAGGGGAGCAGCTAATTTAAGCAGCTCAACTTGCTCTTCTTGCCAACCAATCGCTCTTGCTAAAATGGCACAATAATCGGCCATGCGCCACATATGGACACCAGTATCCGTATCGTTAAGCTGCCCTACCTCTCCGAGCATTTCTATAGCAGACTGTAAAGCATTATCTAATTGCTTTGTTCTATCCACTATAGTTTGTTTATTACGCTTATTATTCTCAGCCAGCTTCAGATGCGTAGCAACTCTAGATAAGGTCGTTAACGGCGTAATCGGCTTCGTAATAAAATCAACGCAGCCGACATTGAAACCCTCTTGCTCATGGTGTGCATCCGTTATTGCCGTTAAGAAAATCACTGGAATATCCGCTGTTTTAGCCTCCGCTTTGAGCACTTTACAGACGTCAAAACCGTTCATGCCCGGCATCATAATATCCAACAATACGATATCAGGCATACACCGATTGATAATATCCAACGCGGCCTGACCGCTTTTTGCAACCTGAACTTGATAATGTTCAGCTAAAATGCTTTTGAGCAAATCAATATTACTCGGCACATCATCGACAATAAGCACTCGCTTATCTTTCATATCCATCGAAAATTCTAGTTTCATTTTATTCATTTATCTTTCCCTCAGAAACTACAGTAAAAGTTGCCTTTTAAACGTTCTAACCTTTATCAACGCATCTTGATAGTCATAAGACGCAATATCCTTTGCCGCCGAAACAAGCACGGCTAAGTCATCACATTGTGCACATTTCTTCACTAGACTATCTATTATCATCTCAGAATCAGAACTACCTGATAAAAGCAAGTTTTCAAGCACCTCTATTTTAGAGAGGACATGCTTTAAATCCTCATAACTGACAGATGAACAGCTGGTATTCTCGGTGCTTTGCAAAGCATTCACACCATACTTCATCATCCAGAACTCAATTTTCTCGATCAAAAGATATGGATTGAGTGGCTTAAACAATACATCGTCGATACCAGATCTCACCGTATTATCTTGTGGCGCTATAAATGTGTCCGCTGTTAACACAATAATCGGAGGTTTACTGTCCGATAAATTTTGACAGATTTTTTCACTTGCTTCATAGCCATCCATTAATGGCATTCTAATGTCCATGATAATTAAGTCATATTGCTGAGAAAGGGAACGTTCTACGGCGTCTTTACCGTTCTCCACCCATTCCACTTTCGCTCCAACTTTCTCAATAATCGCTTTAACAATATTCGCGTTAACTTTATTATCTTCTGCTAACAAAATAACTTTATCTTTAAAAAAATCATTTTTATCAGATAAATCAGATGGAGAAGGTTCTGTCTCTTGATTTGAATTTTGCAACTCTAATAACAAAGTTTGCTCTATAATATTCGAAGGTGTAATTAATCCTGTTATATGATACTCATCCATTTGATCTAGGCTTCCACCTAAGAAAAGCACCCTTTTCATTAAAAATTTTTCTAGTTGAGTAGACAATACATACTCTGATTTAAGCCAATGACGACTGGCAATAACAGGAAGGTGACAATTAAGTAAATCGGATGTACGCCATTCAGTCAAAGAGTTGATCTTAAGGTCTGTTAATAAAGCGTTCGTTTGCACATCCTCTTTTATGAAAGCGATATTGCTCAACACAAACGGCTCTACGTTTTGATCGGGGCAATAAGGTATGGCAATTCTAAACAAACACCCTTCACCGAGAACACAAGTATAAGAAATATCACCACCTAATAAGGCCACAAGCTTTTGCGTGATACTAAGCCCTAGCCCTGTTCCACCATACAATCGAGTGGTACTGCTGTCCGCCTGTTTGAAAACATCGAAAACATCAACCCCCTCTTTAATACCCACTCCAGTGTCTTCAACCTCAATCACCAACATCTCATTCGATGATAAGGATAGATTGAGATGCACAAACCCAGAGTGAGTAAACTTAATTGCATTACCCACAACGTTGATTAAAATTTGCTGTAAGCGGGTTTTGTCTCCAATCAAATTATCACAAATAGAAAAGTCACGACGAATAATAAAATCTATTTTTTTGGAACCAGCAGCCGTTTCATTACTTTGATATACATAATCTAAAACATCATCCAGACTAAAAGCGCTGACTTCTAACTCCATTTTCCCAGATTCAATTTTTGAATAATCTAAGATACTGTTTATTATTGCTAACAAACCATCGGCAGACTTTTGGATTTTAACCACTTTCTCCCGCTGATTTTTCTCTAAACTGTCGTCGAGTAGTAGATAACTGAATCCAATAATGGCGTTCATTGGCGTCCGTATCTCATGACTCATGGTTGCCAAAAACTCTGACTTTATTTTTAATGCCTGCTCAGCTGAATATACGGCTTTTTCTAAGTCATCGGCTAATTTTTGTGTTTTTTCATACGATTCACGAGCGACTTTTAGCTGTCTAAAAAGCATAACGATAATAAACATCATGGTAATGGTTAATAAAGCGATCAACGATCCTAGATAAAGAAACAGACCTAAAGAGTCGTTTCTCTGTACAACCTTCTCTTTTGATCGAAAAGCGACTGTCTCAACCACAGTAATCTCTATATTTTTCAACAATTCATTACTTTCATTTAACAAAAAATCAACATCTATGGCGTCTTTATTGGAGAATAAAACACGGTCTATTTCAGACATTTTTGTTTGAAGAAAAATCAAAATTTGATCAGAATTTTTCAACCGATCAAAAAGCACTCTTAGCTGTCCTTTTTCTAATATATTCACTCGACTGTACAATATATCGAAACGATTCTTGGCATCTTTAAGACGTTCATCAGTAAAGTCATCATGCAACAAGCTAAGTGCATTACTAAATTTCAATGCCTCTCTATCTAATTGATAAGCCGCCCATACCGCATCCTCTTCTACCGCAGACATAATCATCTTTTGCCGTTCAACCAGTTCGGTAAACATTAGTACAGCAGCACTCATAAAAACAAATGCCAAAAAAACCAAAATAATAAAGGGCGATGACTGCTTATCGGTAACTCTGTTAAGTCCAGGTAGAAAGAGAAAGCGCATATTATAGTCTACTCTACATTGATCAATTTTATCTGCCAAACAGATCGATTATATATCACTTCATTATTCAGACTTGGAACATCGCTAAATGGATAAAGTAGAAAGATAGGCCCTTTGTCTCTTACAGACATCGGTTTCCCATTTATATCCATAGCAAGCATGACATTATAATTTTTTCCATCCTGCACAGGCACTAAGGCACTAAAATCGTTTAATGCGGTCACAGCCAAAGTACCAGAATCTACGCCAACGGCGGCCATCAAGGATCTCAATAACGGCCCTTTGTAAGAATCGACCCCCTCACTCCACGGCGTCATTGTTTTTTGCTCAACGACACCCAAATTCATCAGCATTTCACGATCAAATTCTGCTGTTTTTCTTTCGGTATTAGTAATATTTATATTTCCAGTCACGGTTAAAATAACAGGGCCTGTTGGCTTTGTTAGCGTATGCGCATATAAATCAATGCTAGCCAACGCCATTAACGCCATAACCACGTACTTTTTCATTTGATAAACCTCCTCTTAGATAACTACGTTGCTGCCAGTATAGGGAATAAAAGTGCACTTTCCATCACATGGTTACGAAACAACACGCTTTCTACACCAAGCAAAACAAAGACAGGACTCTAGATACAAAAAAAGCCGCATATAGCGGCTTAATATCCTGTTTAGAGCTTACAATGACGGTTAACGATTCCAAGTTTTAGGGAACAGGCTGACCTTTAGATGCAACCCAAATACGAAACCAATCATCATCACTCAGCGGAATGGACAATGCGTCAACAGCCATGGCCAAACGTTCAACCTTTCCTGATCCCATAACAGGACAAATACCAGACGGGTGTCGCAATAACCACGCAACAACAATTTGATCGACTGTACAATTGTTTTGCTGTGCTAACTCACCCAATACCATTTGAACGCGTTTTGCTTTTTCATTGGAGCCTGAGAACAATTCACCACCAGCAAAAGGCGACCACGCCATGGGGGTTACAGCATGTTGTTGTAAATGGTCTAAGGTGCCATCTTCAAAATGTTGCAACGCCAATGGTGATAATTCCACCTGATTCACAATCAAAGGCGCATCAAGACGAGACTGCAACAAATCAAATTGATGAGTTGTAAAATTTGACACACCAAAGTGCTTAACCTTACCAAGTGTAAATAACAAATCAAACGCCTGTGCGATCTCATCTGCATCCATCAACGGGCTTGGGCGATGCAAGAGTAACGTATCAATATACTCACACTGTAAATTAGCAAGAGAACGATCAACACTGGCTAAAATATGCTCAGCACGATAATCATAACGATGAACCCGTATTTCAGGACGACTCTCTGATGGCAGCAATATCCCGCATTTTGTAACAATCTCCATTTTGTCCCGCAGAGCGGGCTTATGTTTTAACGCCTCTCCAAATAATGCTTCGCATTGATAACCGCCATAAATATCTGCGTGGTCCAATGTCGTTACCCCTAAATCCAGACAAGCCTCAATAAAGCCAAGCGTTTCTGAAGACGTCATGTTCCATTCTTGCAGGCGCCAAAAACCTTGGGCAATACGTGATCCGTCAAAACCAAGAGGATGATATTGGTGTCTCATAAACTGTTTCCTATACGTCATTATTTTATTAACCAACATTCTAAAGAGACTTTGTGGTAAAAAACAGCGCACTGAGTGAATTAGCAGAACTGACAGGAAACGTCATCAAAGGTATACTATCTCACATTCAAGACTGACCTCTTAATCACAGAGCGACGCGACCACCTACAAATGGACATTTTTTAAACAATATTGAGAACGAATCATTTACTCGCGGCAACACGCTACTAACACAAGACCAATACAATAAACACAACCACTGTGATGGACTTAATAATGAATTCAATAACACTAGGCCCGCTTTCCAACGCCAATGGAGAGATCCAAATCCCAGGTTCTAAAAGCCTTTCAAACCGTATTTTATTACTAGCCACACTGGCAAAAGGCACGACAAAAATCACCAACTTACTAGACAGCGACGACATTCGCCGCATGCTAGAAAGTCTAACCAAATTAGGCGTTAAGTACTCTCTAGCAGACAATGGCACAACGTGCATTCTTGACGGTCTGGCAGGCCCGATTCAAGCCGATTTCGGTGACTTGTTTCTAGGGAATGCTGGTACCGCAATGCGCCCTCTCACCGCCGCGCTTTGTTTAGGAAAAGGCGAATTCCACCTTCATGGTGAGCCACGTATGCACGAACGTCCTATTGGCGATCTAGTCGATGCGCTACAAGCATTAGGGGTTGATATTGCTTACGAGGGCGAGAAAAACTATCCGCCTTTACGCATTAAAGCAAATGGCTTATCTGGCGGCGAAGTGTCTATTAAAGGCAATATCTCAAGCCAGTTCCTGACGGCTATTTTGATGAGTGCGCCCATGGCAAACAGCGATTTGACCATCAAAGTCGATGGCGAATTGGTGTCTAAACCTTATATCGATATTACACTACATGCCATGAAACAATTCGGTGTGGAAGTAGAAAATCAGAACTACCAAGCATTTGTAGTGAAAGGTCAGCAAACGTACCAAAGTCCTGGTGAAATCATGGTAGAAGGGGATGCTTCTTCCGCCTCCTACTTTTTGGCTGCCGCGGCCATTGCCGGCGGAAAAATCAAAGTCCACGGTGTGGGAACAGACAGCGTACAAGGTGACGTGAAATTCGCCGATGTATTAGCGCAAATGGGTGCGAAAATCACTTATGGCCCGACTTGGATAGAAGCGGAACGGAACGAACTGAACGGCATAGATATGGACATGAACCACATTCCTGATGCGGCTATGACCATAGCTACCACCGCTCTATTCGCCAAAGGCCCAACCACCATTCGCAACATCTACAACTGGCGAGTCAAAGAAACCGACCGTTTATACGCCATGGCAACCGAGTTGAAAAAACTCGGTGCTGACGTGATTGAAGGTGAAGACTTTATTACCATCACTCCCGTTGAGACACTTCAACATGCGGCCATCGATACCTACAATGATCACCGCATTGCCATGTGTTTCTCTCTGGTGGCTTTTTCTGATACACCAGTGACCATAAACGACCCTGGCTGTACTTCAAAAACCTTCCCAACGTATTTTGAACTGTTTGATTCTATAGCGAGCTAAAAGCGCGCTTTAAGCAATACCACAAAGGCCAAATTCTGCAAAAAGAAATTTGGCCTTTTTTATAACGTCAATAACAAAAAAAGCCCCAGCTGTTTAGAACTGGGGCAAGGCTCTCAATACAAAGGGAAATGTATCAATGAAAAATTACGATTGCGGCTGAACTGGGGTTTCCAGTTTTTCGATCTGCTCTGGTGTAAGCAACTCGTACAAGCCCACTCGATTTTTTGCATAGGCCACGGTGAGATCTTCGGTTAACTCGCCCGTTTTTTCGGCAAGATCATCGACCTTATCTAGGTAGTCTTTTGAGCTTGGTGACAAGCTACTTAATTCCATTTGAGTCGTTTGTAACTGCTCTTGAATTTTACGAATGGCCTTACCATCTTTTTCAAACAGATCAGACACTTTCGTTTGTGTTTTTTCATCTAAACCAAGTTGCTGCGCTATACGGCTTGCCAATTGATCATGGGTTGGTACGGCGTTCATTGGCGCTTCCTGAGTGGCTTGGCCTTTAACAACATCACCTTGAGGTGATTTTGTTTCTGCATAAGCACTCACTGCTACACCGGTTATAATCGCGGCACTCAAACCAATAACGCCCATCATTCCTGCTTTTTTACGATCCAACATAGTAAGCTCCTTAAGCTGTTTCCTGTTTTGTTGGAATCTATTATGTCTATTTCTGCGTCAAACAGTGCCAAAGAGAAAGAATCCACGTGCAAAACTTGTCATTAGTTTGTAAAGGTAAATCGACATTTGTTTGTTTCCACTTGCAACCAAGCAAATACCATCACATTCTTGAAGATCAGCGTAAACCTTGACCTCCTATTGAGCCCCCGAAAGTGCCGGATCCCAATCTTTCCAAACGACGTCGCGCCCCTGCTCTCGAATCATCGCCATAATCTCAGCCACAGGGCGCTCATCACTGATCTCAAATTGCTCAAGCGCTTCTTGTGAATCTTCTGCGTAGCCGCCCGGTTGGGTTTTCGATTCGGCACTCATTGTTGTAAACCCCATACGCACTGCATGATGACGAAACGCTGGAGATTCCCGCGTTGATAAGCTCATTTCCAAGTCACGATCAAACAAACGCCAAGCCGCGATAAGCTGGACGAGCTGTCGGTCGGTAATAACAGACTTGGGTACGATACCACCTTCGCAAGGACGAATACGCGGAAACGCCACGCTAAAGCGGCTGCGCCAGTAACACTTTTGCAAATGCCGTAAATGATGCGCCATCATCACGGAATCCGTACGCCAGTCTTCCAGCCCAAGTAACACGCCTAAACCAATTTTATGAATGCCAGCCTGCCCAATACGATCAGGCGCGTCTAGACGATAATTGAAGTTAGACTTATTGCCCCGTAAGTGATGCTCAAGGTAAGTTGTGCGGCGATAGGTTTCTTGATACACCAACACACCATCTAAGCCGATACCTTGCAACCGTTTGTACTCTTCCATCTCTAATGGCTGGACTTCCATGGAGAGCTGACTAAAGTGCGGCTTGATAAGAGGAATCATGCGTTCAAAGTATGGCATGGAGACTTTGTTGGTTTCCCCTGTCACCAAGAGAATATGGTCAAAGCCTTTGCTTTTAATGGCTGCCACTTCTTTGACTATCTGCGACTCATTCAGCGTGAGGCGCTTGATCGCATTACTCATAGAAAAGCCACAGTAGGTACATTCGTTTGCGCAGGTGTTGGATAAATACAAGGGCGCAAACAAACTCAAGGTATTTCCAAAGCGCTGCAGCGTCAGTTGCTCGCTTTTGGTCACCATTTCCAGCAAATACGGCTCTGCCGCAGGGGAAATCAAGGCCGCAAAATCGTCTACGTCGAGTTTGCTTTTAGTCAAAGCACGCAACACATCTTGCTCGGTTTTTGCCTGATGCGTTTGCGTCACAATTTGCCAATCTGTGCTTTCAACAAACTGGCTAAACTGACCATCTATCGCTGGACTTTGCTCTAACATGCGAATTGTCTGGCTGACTCCATCTGTCATGACAAGGCTCCAAGGAAATCCGTCAATGGACTAGTCGCTTGCGCTTGTATTCGCTTTGCTCCCAAACCAGACTCATAGGCCATTCGACCCGCTTCCACAGCAAGACGAAAAGCCTTGCCCATTTGCGCAGGGCGTTTGGCAACGGCCATGGCCGTGTTTACCAACACCGCATCCGCGCCAAGCTCCATGGCCAATGACGCATCCGAAGGCGCACCAATGCCGGCGTCAATAATGACAGGCACTCGACTCTGCTCAATGATGATTTCTAAGAATGGACGACTCGCCAAGCCCATGTTTGAACCAATAGGCGAACCCAGTGGCATGACACACTGACAACCGACTTCTTCTAATCGTTTACAAAGCACAGGATCGGCGTGAACATAAGGCATGACCACAAAACCTTTTTTGATCAACTCTTCGGCCGCCAGCAGGGTTTCCATGCCGTCTGGCATCAAGTAACGCGGATCAGGGTGTATTTCCAACTTCACCCAATGGGTCTCCAATGCTTCACGAGCCAACTCTGCCGCAAAAACGGCTTCTTTGGCGGTACGCGCGCCGGAGGTATTGGGTAACAACTTTATGCCCTGCTGCTGCAAAGGCTGAAGAATATTATCCGTGTGATTTTTTAAATCCATGCGACGCAAAGATAAGGTTACCAGTTCGCTTTCGCTGGCCGTTAGCGAATCCATCATGGCATCAGCACTGGCGTATTTCCCAGTACCCGTAAAAAGTCGAGAGTGAAATTCGTGTCCTGCAATCAATAAAGACGACATGTTAACCTCCAGCAATGGATTCAAAAATAAACACCTGACTCTGCTCATTCAACTCAGTAGCGCACCACAAACTTTTTGGCACGACCTGTTGATTGATCGCAATGGCAATACCTTGCTGACTTTTCCCCAACTCATTCAGTAGGTCTTCGAGAGTGTTTCCAGTAAATTCATAAGGTACGTCGTTTAGCACAATCTTCATCGCTTATCTCCTACACTGGCCTCAAAGGTCATCATCAAAGATCGTGTCGCGGCCTCGGGTTCTGTTGCTTTGGTGATGGCCGTCACTAAAGCAATACAATCCACGCCCGTTTTCACCACGGCTGGTAACCGCTCTGCATCGATGCCACCAATCGCCACCGTAGGAAACGTGCCTTTCAATAAAGTGGCGTAATGGGCCAGTCGAGTTAAACCCTGTGGCTGAGAAGGCATTTCTTTGGTTTGTGTAGGGAAAATATGACCTAACGCGATGTAGCTTGGCTGAATAGACTGAGCGCGAGCGATTTCATAGTAACCATGGGTGCTGATGCCGAGACGCAGTCCGGCGGCTTGAATTTGCGTCAAGTCCGCCACATCCAAATCCTCCTGACCAAGATGAACGCCATACGCACCAAACGTCATAGCGTGCTGCCAATAGTCATTAATAAAGACTTGAGCGTCATATTCTTTTCCTAGGGCAATCGCCTGTTGAATTTTATGCTTTAAATCAACATCGTTAGGGTCTTTGATGCGCAGCTGGGCCATTTTCACCCCTTGCTTAAGCACTAACTCAAGCCAAGCAACGGAATCCACCACAGGGTACAAACCCATTTTACCAAGATCCATCTTGGCAAACGGCTGATTCATGGACATTACTGGTGAGAATGGTGAGACAATCGTTGGCATATTTTCAATCTGAAGCGGCCAACCAGGTCGCCCCAATGGCCCAGCACCAACACCAATCTGCACGCCTCTTTTTAACGCCCCAGTGATATAGGCCTTAGCCATGGTCATGGCATCTAGAAGATCGTAGCCATGGGCAATAAAGCTCGCCAACGCTGTCGATAAGGTGCAACCTGTACCACGGGTATTGTGCACAGTGAGTTTTTCATAAGAGAAACCGATGACAGAATCGTGGCCCACCAGCCAATCCGTTGCTTGTTCAGAGTCTGAATGCCCAGCTTTCAGTAACCACGCGCATTTTGACGACGCTAAATACGCGGCCAATTGACTCTGTATGTCCACCACTGGCTGCTGGCCGGACAAGCCTGTCAGCCGCTCAAATTCCAGCAAGTTGGGCGTAATCACATCCACATGTGGAAGCAAAGACTCCAATAAAGAAGCCCCAACAGAATCTTGTTGCAGGCGATTACCCGATTCACTACTCGCCGCCATAACAGGATCAAAAATAACCAGCACATTCGGAAAGTCGGTTTTGACGCGTTGCACCCAAACCGAGCAAGCTTTCACAATGTCGATGGAAGGCAGCAAGCTAACCTTAATGGCCGCTGGTGGCACATCATCGAGTAAGGCTTGCCACTGTTCATTGAACACAATCAGCGAAACAGGCTCCACAGACCGCACTTCTTTAGAATTTTGTGCGGTGATGCACGTCACTATCGTTTGCACATGGCAACCTAAGTCTTGCCCTGTACGCAAATCCGCTTGGAGTCCAGCGTGGGCGGACGAATCCGATCCGCCCACGCACCAGACAACAGGAGGTTTTATCGACATAAATCCTCCTTTCGCCTACAGCGATGTTTCTTTTAGTTTATCCGTAGTGAGATAGACATCACTGCCTAGCTCACGGAATTGCGCCGACATTTTCTGCATGCCTGTTTCGGCTTCGCTAGCAACAGCATCGCCTTCCAAAGCACTCATGTCGATTTTTTGAGCACCTTCCAAGCCTTTGGCATCCTCTAAGCCCTTGGCATAGTCGCGAACTTCTTGTGTGATTTTCATCGAACAGAATTTTGGTCCACACATAGAACAGAAATGCGCCACTTTACCTGACGCTTGCGGCAATGTTTCATCATGGTAAGAGCGAGCGGTTTCAGGGTCTAAAGACAGGTTAAACTGATCTTCCCAACGAAATTCAAAACGCGCTTTTGATAAAGCATTATCGCGAATTTGTGCGCCCGGATGACCTTTAGCCAGATCGGCGGCATGGGCCGCAATTTTGTAAGTGATCAAACCTTGCTTAACGTCTTCTTTATTAGGTAAACCAAGATGCTCTTTTGGCGTCACGTAACACAACATAGCGCAGCCGTACCAACCAATTTGCGCGGCACCAATGCCAGAGGTAATGTGATCATACCCCGGTGCAATGTCTTGGGTTAGAGGCCCCAAAGTATAAAATGGTGCTTCATGACAATGCTTTAATTGCTCTGTCATATTTTCTTCGATCAATTGCATGGGGACGTGACCAGGACCTTCAATCATCACCTGTACATCGTATTCCCAAGCAATTTTTGTCAATTCGCCCAAGGTGCGAAGCTCCGACATTTGCGCTTCGTCATTGGCGTCCATAATAGACCCCGGACGCAAGCCATCCCCCAAAGACAAAGCCACATCGTATTCCGCACACAACGCACAAATTTCACGGAAGCGCTCATAAAGAAAACTCTCTTTGTGGTGCGCCAAACACCATTTCGCCATGATGGAACCACCACGAGACACGATGCCAGTAAGACGTTTGGCGGTCATCGGCACGTAGCGCAACAACACACCCGCGTGAATAGTGAAATAGTCGACCCCCTGCTCTGCTTGCTCAATCAAGGTATCGCGAAAAACGTCCCAATTTAGATTTTCAGCCACGCCATCCACTTTCTCCAAGGCTTGATAGATGGGGACGGTACCAATAGGAACCGGCGAGTTACGCAAGATCCACTCGCGGGTTTCGTGAATATTTTTACCCGTCGATAAATCCATCACGGTATCTGCGCCCCAACGGGTCGACCAGACCAGTTTTTCTACTTCCTCTTCGATAGACGAGGTCACGGCTGAGTTACCAATATTGGCATTGACCTTCACCAAGAAGTTACGGCCAATGATCATTGGCTCGGATTCAGGGTGATTAATGTTATTGGGGATAATAGCGCGACCTCGAGCGACTTCGTCACGAACAAACTCGGGGGTAATACGGGTTTGTAGGTTCGCGCCAAAGCTTTGACCTGGATGCTGTCTTAGCAATAATTCACTGTTAATAGCGTCAATATTTTGGTTTTCACGCAGTGCAATGTATTCCATCTCTGGTGTAACAATGCCTTGACGTGCGTAATGCATTTGCGTCACACACTTACCTTGGCGAGCTTTACGCACTTTAGGTAAGGCTTTAAAGCGTAACTCGTCCAGCGCCGCCTTATCCAGACGAGATTGAGCAAACTGAGAAGACACACTTGGCAATACTTCCGTGTCGCCGCGCTTTTCGATCCAAGACTCACGCATGGGCGCTAAGCCACGATACACATCTATGTTTTCTTGTGGATCCGCATAAGGACCAGAGCAGTCATAAACGTAAATCGCTTCATTGGGCTCGAAGGTTAAATTGTCGGGATCCGATCCAATTGGGGTATCGGTCAGATTGATCTTACGCATAGGAACGCGGATGGAGTCGTCAGAGCCTGTTAAATAAATGCGCTCGGACGCAGGAAAAGGTTTGGCTTGCAGTGACTCAATAAAAGATTTCGCCGCTTGGCGTGATTCTTCACGAGACTGCTTTTTAGATAAATTCGCTGAGCTTCGATGTAACTCATTACTAGTAGACATAAGCGCTTCCCTTATTATTAAAATGGAGAATGGCTTGTCTGGGGTGCTGCTTCACAACGATTAACGCACTACAGGCGTTGATTGCAAAACATGAACCCTGAATTTTAGTAGAAAGGACGCTTTCAATGATATGACCGCATCGGTTCCATAAAACTCAGGAGTTCATTCGATGCAGAAAAGAAAAATGGAGACTTTCTTGTTTCCTACGCGGGTATTAGCCCGATCAGGTTCTGCGGATCCCGCATTTAATGATGCGATCTCAGCCAAATGGCACTCCGACAAGTAGAGTGGAGTATACTCAGTCTTATCGGAATGTAAACACCCATGCTTTTTGTGAGTGTTTACCAGAAAAAATCCAAAAACTATTCGCTTTGCATTTCCAGCGCCATTTTGTAGAGATAATTTTTCTTTTCACCGGTTAATTTGGCTGCCATAGCGGCCGCTTGCTTAACCGGTAAATCTTCCAACAAAATAGTAAGAATACGCTTCGCTTCTAACTCGGCTTCGTTACCACTTTCTTGCGTAAAACTTAACATCACTACGAACTCGCCACGCATTTGGTTGGCATCGGCATCGAACTTAGCAAGAATCTCAGACGCTGTCCCCGACAAAAACGTCTCAAAGGTTTTCGTTACTTCACGAGCTAATACTAATTGTGCGTCATCGCCATAGACTTTTTGTACATCCGTTATGGAGTCATAAACACGATGCGTAGATTCATAAAATACAACCGTGCCAACCTGCTTCTTCCAAGATTCAAACAAGTCGCAACGACCTTTTGACTTAGCCGGCACAAAGCCCGCAAAAAAGAATTGGTCCGTTGGTAACCCAGAAGCGCATAGAGCCGCAACCAAGGCACACGCTCCAGGAATAGGCACAACTTTATGGCCTTTTTCACGTAATGCATGTACGACATGATAACCAGGATCAGAGATCAATGGTGTGCCAGCATCAGAAACCAAAGCCACGTTTTTACCGTCATCTAACAAACTGGCAACATAATCGGCTTTGTCTTTTTCATTGTGATCATGAATGGAAAATAATTTCGCCTCAATGGCGAAATGGTTCAATAAACGGCGGGTGTGTCGCGTATCTTCCGCCGCAATATAGTCTACATCACGTAAAATTTGCTCTGCTCTTTTGCTAAAATCATCTAGATTACCAATTGGGGTTGCAACTATGTATAACGACCCTCTCGCATCATCAGAACTATGTGGTAACATGTTGCCTCTTTTATTTGTCATTTTGTAAGCTTATGAGCCTCATTAATTATCGCATCATACCATTAACTCTATGTTCTTTTCTTCTGAGCGCCTGTAATTCCATGAATTTAAACACGGAATCACAGCAAAACGGCGCTCAATACACTGAAAACGGAGCTATGCAAGATAGAACGTTACCGCCAAGCATTTACCATCCCTTTAAAGGGTCGGGGGTGTCAGGTGCATTAGCGGACGCTTATAACTCAGCCAAAACGGACTATGAACAAGGTGATTTTCTAAACGCCATTGACACCTTAGAAAACAAAGTTCTGTCAGTGAATTCACCTATCCAGTTTGACGCCTATCTATTAGCCGCCTTGGCATCGTCTAATTTGGACGATTCTATAGAAGCCTTAAATTATTTGGCGCAAGCAAACCAGTTGGCTCTTGCCAATCACCCTGATAACCAAAACAAACTGAAACAAACCAAAGCCTCGATTTTAGAATATTTCGGCAACTGGTTTGACGTCGTTATGTTGCGCATGGACTTAACCTACAACTTGCCACTTAACGAAGTCGAAGAGAACCAAACTCGACTTTGGATGGCCATACAGAATCTCACTCAAAATGAGATAGATGAGCTCTATAAAAGACAACAGCCCCTACTTAATGGCTGGCTTACCATCAGCAGTATTTTAAGAGACCAATCTTTGTCTATAGAACAACAAATCGACATGTTCAAAAATTGGCAGTCTGAAAACCCAAGCCACCCTGCTGCCATTTCGCCACCACAAGATTTTACAATCATGTCATCCATTCAAAAGATGGCACCCAAGAAAATTGTGTTAATGCTACCCATGAGTGGCAACCTAGAGCGCGCTTCACAAGCGATTGTGGATGGTTTTTTCGCAAGTTTTTACCACCAACAAGAAGCGAGACCTCAGGTCAGCATTATTGACGTCAATCAATATCCCAACATCGTTGACGCATTGACCGCCGCAAACGAAAGACAGCCCGACGTCATCATTGGTCCATTGCAAAAAAACAATGTTGCACAAATCAGTCGCCTAGATCTGTCGTACCCGGTTATTGCACTCAACCAACTAGACTTCAACCAATACGCTAAAAACCTATACCACTTTTCTCTCAGCGCAGAGGATGAGATTCACGAATTAATCAACTTTGCAAAACAAGAAGGTGCGACAAAAGCAGCTATTTTGAGCACACAAGATACATGGGCATTGAAACAAAGTGATGAATTTAGATCGGCCGCTGTCGAACAAAATATCGCCATCACATCGAATCAGTCGTATGCCAATACCCCACAAGGCAGACAAGATGCGATACAAAAACTCTTACTCATTAATGAAAGCTACGCTCGCAAACGGTTAGTGGAACAATGGACTGGCACCAGTGTTGATAGCATCGCGCGCGCGCGCGAAGACGTTGATTATGTTTTCTATGTTGGCAAGCTCAATGATGCTAAGCAAATACGCCCTCTTTTAGATTTTTACTTCGCTGATAAGATCCCTATGCTCGCTACCAGCACACTCAATGACAGCGCCCTTGATAGATCGATCAAGCCTGGCGATATTGAGCGTATTCTTTTCAGCGAAGCGCCAGCACTTACCCCTAACAGCAATGTGCTTGATGAACTGCCTAAAAATCAGAATTCAAATATACTTCGTCGACTTCAAGCTCTAGGAGCAGACTCCTATTTGCTGGCCAACAAGTATCAACTGTTCACATTGCTCCCGAGCACTAAAATTTCTGCCAACACCGGCATTATCACCATGGATGAAGATGGCATTTTTCACAAAAGGCCCGTCATAATGACTTACCAAAAAGGAAATTTGGTTTATGCAAACAGTCCAGAATTTTTTGAAAAAAAGGAAAATACCGAAAAATAACGGTGAAAAAGCCGAACAAACCGCTGAAGACTTTCTACGCAAGCAAGGACTGCGATTTGTAGAAAGAAATTTTTTCTGTCGTTTAGGGGAAATTGACTTAATTTTTCTCGACCAAGGTACGTTTGTTTTTATCGAAGTTCGGTTTCGTGCCAGTAGTGCACATGGCAGCGCCGCGGAAAGCCTTCGGCAATCTAAGCTAAGAAAAGTACGCAATAGCGCGGCTTTATGGCTGCAAAAAAACAACAAAGAAAATAACGCGAGTCGTTTCGACGCAATTTTATTTGACGGAAAAATAGACACTCAACATTTAACTTGGCTTAAAGCAGTATTTTAATCACTATGGATTTTCAAGAAGCAATCTACACGCAATTTGCCCAGAGCTTTGAAGCACAACAACAAGCGCTGGAAAGTTTACCGCCTTATATTGAACATGCTGCCAAAGTCATTTTTTCGAGCATCGCTTCTGGTGGAAAAGTCATCTGCATAGGCAACAGCACAGGCTCTCATCTTTCTCAGTATTTCAGCACCTTAATGCTAGACAGAATGGACAGAGAAAGACCCGGCCTACCCGCTATTAACCTGAGCGGTGAAGGCGCTGCATTATTAGCCATCACCCACAATGACAGTTATCACGACGTTTTTTCCAAACAAATCACCGCACTTGGCAACCAAGGCGATATATTGTTCGTGATTGCCAATCGTGGCAACACATCGCCAATAATACAAGCCATACAAGCCGCCCATGAACGAAAAATGAGCATTGTTGCACTGACTAGCCCTGAAGCCAAAAATGTGTCCTCACTTACCTCACAGGACGATACAGAGATCAAGATTAACCTACTTGGCACCGCCAGAGTTCACGAATGCCAATTGAGCGTAATTCACATATTGGTTGATCTTCTGGAGCGCCAACTTTTTGGCTATGAAGACTAACCAGAGCCACATTTATGACAAAAAAACAGCCGCTCTCAAGCGGCTGTTTTTTTGGCGAATACGCAGGGTACCCTATTTAACCACTTTCAACTGAAAGCCCTTTTTCGGCTCTGGCGTGGTTGGTGGTGTCGGTTCATCTAGAAACTCTTCGGGCGGAAAAACAAAACCATCGCCATTCTCTTTCGCATATAAAGCAAGCGCCGCTCGCATAGGCACATAAACCTGCATAGGCTTACCACTAAAACGCGCCTCAAAAGACACTGCTTCTTTATCCATAATCAAATGACGCACAGCAGACATACCAATATTGAGCACTATCTGACCATCTTTTACGAATTCTGTGGGCACAACAACATCTTTCTGCTCCGCATCCACCAACAGGTAAGGCGTCATATCATTATCAGCTACCCAAGCGTAGGCAGCATTTAATAAATAAGATCTTTTCGGTAACATTCTTCCTCCGACTTAATAACTATTTAGTAAAAAAAAGGAGCCATAAGCTCCTTTTTTGTAACTTGATAAAATCGCTTCAGAGACTAAACTTAGTCTAAACGCATCTCTTGTTCTGCTTCAGAAAGACTTTCTTGAAAAGACTCACGAGAAAACACGAGGTCCATATATTTATACAGCGCTCTTGCCTGATCTTTTGGTATCTCTACACCCAAAATAGGCAAACGCCACAATATTGGAGCCAAACAGCAGTCTACTATCGTAAACTCATCACTCATGAAGTAAGGCTTTTCCTCAAAAATAGGCGTTACGTTCAGAAGACCTTCACGTAGCTCTTTTTGAGCTTTAGCAACCGCTTCTTTATCTTTGCTCGTTAAAATCAAGTCGACTAACTTCGCCCAGTCACGCTGAATGCGGTACATAAACAAACGACTTTCAGCGCGAGCAACAGGATATACAGGCAATAACGGTGGATGCGGGAAACGTTCATCCAAGTATTCCATCATGACATTTGGCTCATACAGAACCAAATCACGATCGACTAAAGCTGGCAACTCATTGTATGGATTAACATCGGCCAACTCGTCCGGCTTGTTAAACGGGTCTACATCTATGATGTCCACTGTGACGGCTTTTTCAGCCAATACAATACGAACTCGATGGCTGTAATGATCTTCTCCATCAGAGAAGAACGTCATTGAGGAGCGCTTTGCAATAACACCCATGTCTAACCCCTATATTGAAAACATCTACGTCCCCTTCAAAGGAGAGGACAAACTATAATATGGTGGCAAAATAACAAAAATATTACACGATTTCGCCACCACAAAAAAATCTTTAAAGAAACTTTACCACGGACCTTTTATAAAACAAGGTTTCAACTTAACACTCAGCATTATTGAAATAAACTATCATTCACCCAACAAGCCAAGCGATACGCAGCACGTTCAGAATACTACCATGAAGCCATGGTGTTTAAAGCCAAGCTATTCTAACATCATTTTCAGATAAATTTTCTTAGAAAAACGATTTTGTTGCAAGAATAGTATAAAGGGCTTTATTTCAAGCAAAAAAAACGCTTGGCGAAAACACCAAGCGTTTTGATAATAATTCCAAAGCGAAAATTAACGCTTAGAGAACTGAGGACGACGACGTGCTTTGCGTAGACCAACTTTCTTACGTTCAACTTCACGAGAATCGCGAGTAACGAATCCTGCAGAACGTAGAGTACGACGTAGAGTCTCATCATATTGCATCAAAGCACGTGTGATACCGTGACGGATCGCACCAGCTTGACCAGAGATACCACCACCTTTAACAGTGATATAAACGTCAAATTTTTCAGTAGCGCCAACAAGTTCAAGAGGTTGACGAACAACCATCTGAGCCGTTTCACGACCGAAGTACTGAGAAAGAGTACGGTTGTTGATAACCAAGTTACCAGAACCCGCTTTAAGGAACACACGAGCGGTAGACGTTTTGCGACGACCTGTACCGTAGTATTGAGTAGCTGACATAATGATCTTCCGTATTAAATGTTAAGGGCTTGAGGCTGTTGAGCAGTATGTGGATGCTCAGTACCAGCGTACACTTTCATTTTCTTGTGCATTGCACGGCCCAAAGGACCTTTTGGCAACATACCTTTTACGGCGATTTCAAGAACGCGCTCAGGAGCGTGATCAATCAACTTCTCGAAATTCATAGAACGCAAGCCGCCTGGGTAACCAGTATGGCGGTAGTATTGTTTAGCAGCTGCTTTGTTACCTGTAACGTGAATTTTCTCAGCGTTGATAACGACGATGTAATCACCAGTGTCAACGTGTGGAGTGTATTCCGCTTTATGCTTGCCACGTAGACGGCGAGCAATTTCAGTAGCCAAGCGGCCTAGAGTTTTGCCTTCAGCATCAACCACGAACCAGTCGCGGCGAACTTCAGCAGGTTTAGCTGTAAAAGTTTTCATCAAAAAACCCTTTCAATACGCGCGCTTAAATAGCACGCTATACCTATTATTATTGGTTGGCCAAATAGATTGTATTTGATCAACGTACACTTACCTTTAAAAAGGCGAGCGAAGTATATACCAACACAACCAAATATGAAAGCCAAAAGACGATTATGGGCGGTGCTCTAAAGACAAATACTCTTCCGATTGCATTTCTAATAGTCGACTTACTGTACGGTCATATTCGAACGCTAATCTAGTGCCCGTGTAGATATCTGGAATAGCCACTTCTGCGCTAAAAATCACCTTAACATGACGATCATAGAACTCATCCACCAAGTTAATGAAACGTCTCGCCAAGTCATCTCGTGATGCATCCATTTGCGGTAAATTGGAAATAATCACTGTGCTATAAAAACGCGCAATCTCAATATAGTCAATTTGACTTCTTGGACCATCACAAAGCGCTTTAATATCAAACCACGCCAGCCCTTCACAGCTACGCAGCAATGGAATATTTCGCCCTTCTATCTCAACCGTGCCACCTTCAACAATGTGGGAGGCATCAGAAATCAAGCTCATAAAACGGTCATTGAGCTCTTTATCTGCCATCTCGCTTAGCGGAAAATGATACAGCTTAGCCTGTTTCAAAGTACGCAACCGGTAATCTACACCACCATCAACATTCATCACCTTGGTGTGTTTCTTCACAAGATCAATGGCTGGTAAGAAGCGCGCACGCTGCAAGCCATTTTTATATAAGCCATCTGGCTCTATATTGGACGTTGCGACTAACGTCGTACCATTTTTAAACAACACCTCAAGCAAACCGGCTAAAATCATTGCATCTGTAATATCAGTCACAAAAAATTCATCAAAGCATAATACTTGAGCTTTCGACGAAATTTCTTTCCCGACAATTTCAAGTGGATTTTTTACGTCGTGCAATTTACGCAACTCTTGATGCACCATCTGCATGAAACGATGAAAATGCAGACGCATTTTCTTTTCCGTCGGCAGACAGTCAAAAAAAGTATCCATCAAGTAGGTCTTGCCTCGACCAACTCCCCCCCAAAAATAAAGCCCTTGCTCCACCGTAGGCGCTTTTTTCTTCAAAAGACGCCCCAGGAAACCTGCAGAGGATGCGCCTGATTGACTTGCAACCAAGCGATCAAATAAATCTTGAAGCGCTTCTACCGCTTCCTCTTGTGCTGGGTCATAATTAAAGTCTGTTCTTGTTAAATCTTGCTTATAACGTGTAATGGGTGTCATTGCCGCTCTTTCATTAGAATAAGTGAATTATGCTTATTCTAACAAATTGCATCTTAAACAACACCTATCAAGCTGTTATCGTAAGGGGTGTTTCGCTATAATGGATTATCTGTTTTTTGGAGAAAGTCATGAACTTAGAAGAATTTAACATTATTATCTTTATTACTGGCATTATCATTGGCTGTGTCGCCACACTTGCTCTTAAAAGTTACATTGCGAAAAACAATCGCAAGCAAACAGACTCAAGCTCAAACATCATCACTATGAAGACACTGCAGCAAGAATTAGACAGCAAACAAGTCATCATTGATAATTTTTTCGCTGACAGTAACCAACACCTTATTACGGTTGAAAAACGCTTAGCAGAACTGCGCAACTGCCTAGCAGAGAACGCCAGTCAATTAAGCAACATTCATGTTGAATCTAGTGCGACAGGAGAACTAAACCAAACGTCTGAGTTTTCTGATTCAGTAGAACCTCCAAGGGATTACGCCCTAAAACACGGGAAAGAACCTGGCATGCTAAGTGAGAACTTTGGTCTAGAAAACAGAGACCTAGATCTAGAACCCAAACGCACCATGTAAACGAGAAACGGGCCATCAAACAGCCCGTTTTTTTATTTCTGACCGCAAATCAAGCCGGATTATCGATATCAATAAACACGGCATCCAACCCACATTCTCGAACAAGAAAGTCTGCCATGGATTTCGCACCAAAACGTTCCGTAGCATGGTGCCCTGCTGCCACAAAATGAATTCCCATTTCACGAGCTATATGAATTGTCTGCTCAGAAACTTCACCCGTAATATAGACATCTGCGCCTGACGCCACTGCCTGCTCAATATAACCTTGAGCGCCACCCGTGCAAAGTGCAACTCGATGTATCATATGATCATTGACACACTCAAACAACACGTCACGCCCTACTGCCGCCTCTACTTTTTGACGAAATACTGCTGACGAAACCGGCTCACCTAATTCACCGACTACACCAATAGCGTCCTCAATAGCCACCCCAGCTTGCAACCCAGATCGGTTTAAAAGCCCAAGAGCATCCGCCAATCCGGCATTATTTCCTAACGTTGGATGCGCATCCAATGGCAAATGATACCCATACAGATTTATGTCGTTCTTTATCAAGGCGGCAAGGCGACGATACTTCATGCCAACCACACGGGGATCTTCATTTTTCCAAAAATAACCGTGGTGAACAAAGATCGCGTCAGCTTTATATTCAATTGCCGCATCAATTAACGCTTGGCTCGCTGTAACACCAGTAACAACCCGCTGAATCTCTTTTTTTCCTTCCACCTGCAAACCATTGGGCGCATAATCCTTAAAACGATTTGGACTTAATGTCTTATCAAGTAGACTCTCAAATTCACTGCGTAGCAAAATAACCCCTTATATTTTATGAATCAAAAAAACGCTTGGTCACCCCTTATCCTTTCTGCACTTGCTGGCGCCTGCATAGGCTTAACGGTTCTCTTAATACAAGAAAAACACAAAACCACAAGTGACAGTTACTCCACTTCCGTGCAAATCGCCACGCCATCAGTGGTCAATATTTACACTCAAGTGATCCAACAGAAAGGACTTAATGACTTAGATACAGCAAAACATAGCATTAATTTAGGCTCAGGTGTTATCGTCACAAAAGATGGTTTTATTCTCACCAACCATCATGTGATTCAGAACGCACAAAGCATTGTCATCGCCCTACATGACGATCGACGTATCAAGGCACAACTCATTGGCTCCGACCCGTCAACCGATCTGGCAGTATTAAAAATACCACACCTCAACCTACCAAGCATTAAAATGGGAGACAGCAGCAAGGTATCAGTAGGAGATCGCATTTTAGCCATCGGCAACCCTTTTGGAATTGGACAAACCGTAACAGCCGGAATCATTAGCGCCAAAGGTCGTAACAGCATAGGCCTCAACACCTATGAAAATTTTTTACAAACAGACGCAGCCATTAACCCAGGCAACTCCGGCGGCGCTTTAGTCAACTTAAAAGGCGAGTTGATAGGCATCAGTTCAGCCATTTACTCAAGCTCTGGCGGCTCTCAGGGAATTGGTTTTGCAACGCCTGTCGATGACGCCATGGAAGTCATGACCGACATAATACAATACGGAGAAGTCATAAGAGGCTATTTAGGAATGGAGGCACAAAAAATAACCCCTTTGCTGGCGGACAATTTATCCTTGCCATCCAATCACGGGCTTCTTGTAAACGACATTACAAAAGAGAGTCCTGCAGAAAAAGCAGGCATTGAAGTTGGCGACATTATACTAGAAATAAACAACACACCAAGCGAAGATCCATTTCAAATCAGACGCTTTATCGCCTCTCTAAAGCCAGGAACACACATATCCTTAGTTGGCATTAGAGGGCTGCAATCCTACCAAACCAATATCACGCTAGAAAAGCAGCCAGCCATGCAAAGAATCAATTATTAGTCTTGACGCTCAATCAGCACTTTTAATTGATTCAAACTACGCTCGAAGTTATTGCCCGCAATATCGTTAGCGAACAAAGCAAGATAAGGACTCAACAACCCAGCACTAAGATCACCATCGATCACCCAGTTCACCAAAGTACCGCCCTCCGCATCAGATAGCATAATTTGATTATGAACAAGATTCACATTGGGCTTAGGGCGAACATCAAAACGAATAACAGACTCAGAGGACGATACTATCGATAAAATACCCTGATCGCTTGTTTTCTCGTAGATTAAGGCAACTGAGTCGCCGGCCTCCAAAACGCCGTCAAACGCTTCCAATTGGCCATCCTGGATAAACATCCAATCTGCCAAATAGTCGCCACGCAGTATGTCTTTATAAACCGCTGCCTTTGGAGCCTGTATAAAAATACCACGCTCCACACGATAGTCGGTCGGCATAAAAAAACCCACCACAACCAAAAGCAAAATAACCAATGCCGTAACACGAGTTACTCTTCTAAGTTTATAAAGCGCCGCCGGATGTGATGAGCCACCTACCATTACGAATCCTTCAGAATACGATATTCAGCCGACATAGCATGCGCTTCTAATGATTCTCCACGCGCTAAAGGCGACGCTATTTTTGCCAGCGTACTCGCACCCTCCGGCGAACAGTAAATCAATGAGCTACGCTTTTGAAAGTCATACACGCCCAAAGGAGATGAAAACCTTGCCGTACCAGACGTTGGTAAAACGTGATTCGGCCCAGCACAGTAATCACCAAGCGCTTCTGGTGTATGACGCCCCATAAAAATGGCGCCAGCATGGCGGATTTTTTCAACCCATTTTTCGGGCTCATCAATCGACAACTCAAGGTGCTCAGCAGCAACAACATTGGCAATATCCATCGCTTCATCCATGTTTTCAACATGAATAAAAGCACCGCGCCCCTCTAAGGAAGCCTTAATAATGTCTTTGCGGCTCTGCGTCTCAATCAAGCGCTCCATTGACGCTTTTACTTCTTTTATAAAAGCCATGTCAGGAGAGATCAAGATAGATTGAGCATCTTCGTCGTGTTCAGCTTGAGAAAATAAATCCATGGCGATCCAATCAGGATCTGTCTTACCATCGCAAACAACCAAAATTTCGGAAGGCCCAGCGATCATATCTATGCCAACAACACCAAAGACCATTTTCTTCGCGGTGGCCACATAAATATTACCAGGGCCAACAATTTTATCGACTTTGGGAATAGTAGCCGTTCCGTACGCCAAAGCAGCAACAGCCTGAGCACCACCTATAGTGAAAACTCGGTCAACACCCGCAATGTAAGCCGCCGCCAAAACGATATCATTTACCAAACCATCAGGCGTTGGCACTACCATGATAATTTCACCAACACCAGCCACTTTTGCAGGCATAACATTCATCAATACAGAAGAAGGATACGCCGCTTTGCCGCCTGGCACATACACTCCAACACGATCTAAAGGCGTCACTTTTTGACCAAGCACTGTACCGTCGTTTTCTTGGTACTGCCAAGATGGTTGTTTTTGGCGTTCATGATAATCATGTACACGTTTGGCAGCCGCCTCTAAGCTAGCCACAAGCTCAGCACTGACTCGACCTTTCGCAAGGGCCAATTCTTCACGTGTTATCTCAAGTTCAGAAGAAGAGACAACATGACGACGATCAAATCGATTGGTGAACTCAATAACGGCTTGATCGCCATTAAGACGCACTTGCTCAACAATATCAGCAACGGCTTTCTGCACACCGGCATCGGAAACAGAATCCCATGCAAGCAAAGATTCTAGATCAGAGCGGAAACCATCAGAACTAGAAGAAAACTCTCGAATATTAAGATTCAATTATTTACCCTCATTATCGTCAACCGCACGTCGTATCATTTCTAAAATAGGCTCAATTTCAGCGTACTTAGTTTTGTAAGCCGCTTTATTGACCACCAAACGCGTGCTAATCGGCGCGATCAGTTCGCGCGCCTCTAGACCATTGGCTTTTAATGTATTCCCCGTATCAACAATATCAACAATAAGGTCAGCTAACCCCATGATAGGCGCTAATTCCATGGCACCATAAAGCTTTATGACATCAGCCTGAATACCTTGTTCAGCAAAATACGCTTTCGCTGTTTTAATAAACTTAGAAGCGACCTTCAAACGTCTATTTGGCAGCGGCTGACCAACCACACCAGCGGTCATCAAGCGACATTTGGCTATTTTAAGATCCAGAAGCTCATAAAGGTTTTTAGTGGATGCTTCCATTAACACATCCTTACCAGCAACACCAAAATCCGCCACGCCATGGTCAACATAAGTCGGCACATCCGTTGCTCGCAGAATCACCAACTTAATATGCTCATGATTGGTATCAAAAATCAGCTTACGACTTTTGCTAATGTCTTCAATTGGGACAATATTCGCTTTTTCTAAAAGCGGTAAAGTCTCGCCAAGAATACGCCCTTTCGACAGAGCAATCGTTAATGTTCTGCTCATATCAATTTAAAACTCGTGAAATTTTCGCACCTAATGCTCCGAATTTCTCTTCGATGCACTCGTAACCACGATCAATATGGTAAATACGATCAATTTTCGTATCGCCCTCAGCAACCAAAGCCGAAAGCACCAAACTAGCGGATGCACGCAAATCTGTCGCCATGACCGGAGCACCTTTCAAACGCTCACAACCACGAACAATTGCCGTATTACCACTCACTTCTATGTCTGCCCCCATACGCAGCATCTCATCGACATGCATAAAGCGGTTTTCAAAAATATTTTCGATGACTCGACCAACACCGTTAGCAATAGAGTTCAACGCAACAAACTGCGCCTGCATATCCGTTGGAAACGCTGGATAAGGCGCGGTGCTTATATTGACAGCATCAGGACGACGCCCTTCCATATCAACCTCTATCCAGTTATCACCGCAAGTCACTTTTGCACCAGCTTCTTCTAATTTAGACAGCACAGCCTCAAGAGATTTTACATTCGTATCAATTACTCTTACTTTACCGCCCGTAATAGCCGCAGCAACTAAAAAAGTCCCTGTTTCAATACGATCAGGCATAACAGGATAAGTAGTACCATGTAAGGACTCAACACCCTCAATGGTAATAGTATCTGTTCCATGCCCTTTAATTTTGGCTCCCATAGAAATCAAACATTCAGCCAAATCAACCACTTCAGGCTCACGCGCTGCGTTTTCTAAAATCGTTTTCCCATCGGCCAAGGTCGCAGCCATCAACAAGTTTTCGGTTCCAGTAACCGTCACCTTGTCAAAGAAGATGCGCGCGCCTTTAAGACGACCATCTACGCTTGCAATGATATCCCCACCCTCAACCGAAATTTTCGCCCCCATTGCTTCTAAACCACGAAGATGAAGATCAACAGGGCGACTACCAATGGCACAGCCACCAGGAAGAGAAACAACCGCTTTACCAAAATGGCTCACTAATGGCCCAAGGACCAAAATAGAAGCTCGCATGGTTTTAACGAGGTCATATGGCGCTTCGCAGTTATTCAGTGTAGAAACGTCCAACTGCACACTCATTTTTTCATCAACGACCACACCACACCCCATAGAACCCAGCAGTTCAAGCATGGTGGTAATATCATGTAAATGAGGAAGGTTTTTAATTGTAATTAATTCTTTTGTTAACAAGGTTGCCGCTAAAATAGGCAACGCAGCGTTTTTCGCACCGGAAGCACGAACAACACCATTAAGCCGAGTACCACCGGTAATCAGAAGCTTATCCATATTTTTAATCTCTTATAATCGCTTTTATAGCTTGCTTATTTGTTCTGGCGTATAGGTCTTCATTGTAACGGCATGAATGGCGCCACTGGATATAGCCTTTTGAAGGTGTGAGTATACAAGCTGCTGCCTCTTCACGGTTGACAGGCCCTCAAATTCACTTGTCACTACTACCACTTGGAAATTACAACCTTCCCCTTCTGCAACTACTTCACAGTTAGGAATAGAGGATTCTAAAAGTGCTTTAACTTCACCTGCGTTCACAGTCGCTCCAATAGATAAAGATACTTGATCGCACTATTCTACATGAGTACTGCCAACTACTTAACACCCAGAAGCCTAACTCTGAATAAAAAACCACTTGTTTTCCAAGATTTTAATCCAGACTGACAATACCAGACAAAAAAACCAAAAAAAATCCGAATTCATATGATGAATTCGGATTCTTAGAGAACAAAAAACGAACAGCTATAGTCGTTAAGACTTTTTCGCCAAAGAATCACGCCAAGCAGAAATGGCCGCATCAATATCGTTTCTATTTTGCTCCATCATGACCGCAAACTGCTTGCGAAAAGTTAAACCAAAATTAATATTATTAATAACGACGTTGCTGAGCATCCATTTATTCGCTTTGGACTGCTCCATATAGAAACTAATATTCAACATGCCACCAGCTTCCATTTGGAAATCCACATCGACTTTCGTTTCACGCCCTTGGCCTTGAGGACCCAGTGGCAAAACATTAATACGATTTGCATCAAGCTCAAGAAGAGAGGCACCATAAGTTTTCAATAACGTATCTTTAGTGACAGTGGCAAAACGAACTCTTTGCTCAGCAGTCGCTCTGCGATAATACTTTCCCATCACTTTCTTTGAAAAATCATCAAAATCCACAACGTCTTCAAGAATAGCGTTGACGCGCTGCTCAAGCAAAGCAGGATTTGAAGCTAAAACCGTCTTTTCAGCAACAATATCCTTACGAAAAGCATCCACCACACCAATGACGGCATCCCTTGCACCATCCACATTGGACCAAGCTAAACCTGAACTCAGCATGGTAAAAACAAGCAAAAAACTCATCAAAATTCTAGACATATCTTACTTCTCCGAGTCACCAGCTTTAAACAAAAACTGACTAATCAAGGTCTCCAAAACAAGCGCAGATTGCGTATCGTATATTTCACTGCCATTTTTCAGCATTTCATCGTCCGCACCAATCGATATCCCCAGATACTTCTCACCCAACAAACCGCTGGTTAATACCGCAATGGAACTATCCGTAGGAATATTATTAACATCAGAATGGATATTCATCGTCACCAACGCCATATACAAGTCTTTATCAAACGTGATGGACTCAACACTGCCCACCGTTACACCTGAGATGGACACTTTTGCTCGACTTGTTAAGCCAGCAATGTCATCAAATCTTGCAACCACTTGATAAGTGTCTTTCTTACTGGAAAAAGCCAAACCACTCACTTGCACCGCCAAATAGACAAGGGCAGCAACACCCAGCACAATAAAACACCCAACCAATAACTCAGCTCGCTTACTTCTCATCCTAAAAATCTCCAAACATAGCAGCGGTCAATACAAAATCTAACGCCAAAATAGCCAATGAACTTAGAACCACAGTGCGAGTGGTCGCCTTACCAATTCCTTCAGAAGTAGGCACACACTCATACCCCTGATAAACCGCGATCCAAGTCACGACGACAGCAAAACACACCGCCTTAATCACACCATTCATGATATCCGTGTCAAAATGCACAGATTGCTGCATTGATGACCAAAACGCGCCATCATAAACACCTAACCATCCCACTGAAACCAACTGCCCACCCAGAATCCCAGAAGCAGAAAAAATCAAACTCAGCAATGGCAAACAAATAACACCAGCAATAAATCGTGGGGCAATAACTCGCCTAAGCGGATCAACCCCCATCATTTCATAACTGGATAACTGCTCAGTGGCTTTCATTAAGCCAATCTCAGCGGTCAAAGAAGAGCCAGCCCGACCAGCAAACAAAAGCGCTGTTACAACAGGCGAAAGCTCTCGCAGTAGTGACAAGGCCAACAACTGCCCCACCGCCTCTTCAGAGCCAAATTTAGCTAAAATACTGTAACCTTGCAGCGACAGCACCATACCGATAAACGCCCCCGAAACAAGGATAATAACGAGGGACAACACACCCACCGAGTAAAGCTGCTTCACAAGCAAATTAACGGACTCGCCAAACCTAACAGGCAAACGACAAACACTCTGCACCAAAAAAATGCCAGCTCGCCCGACGGCTTCAAGCCAATTAAAAAGCCACGCCCCCAAAGAAATAATCGCTTTCACTGTACCGCTCCATCTTTATTAGACTTACTAGCAACAGATATAGGGCCGTCGTTATCACCAATATCGTCAACATCATTATCTTCAGGGTAATGGAATGGCACAGGCCCATCAGGCTCACCGTTTAGAAACTGCCGCACTTGCGGGTCCGCTGATGCTCGAATCTCTTCAGCAGAACCTTCGGCAATCACACGCCCACCGGCCAAGATACACACATGATCCGCGATGGAAAGTGACTCTTTTACGTCATGCGAAACCAAAACCGAGGTAATATTCGCCGAATCGTTAAGCTGGCGAATCAACTTCACCAAGACCCCCTTGGATATTGGATCTTGTCCTGTAAATGGCTCATCATACATAACCAGCTCTGGATCTAATGCAATCGCTCGAGCCAATGCAACACGCCTAGCCATACCTCCAGACAGTTCAGCCGGCATCATTTTCGCAGCACCCCGAAGACCAACGCTATGCAGCTTATCGGAAACAATGGCCGCAATCTCTTTCGCACTAAGCTTTGTATGTTCTTCCATGGGAAAAGCCACATTTTCAGCCACAGACATATCGGTAAATAACGCACCACTTTGAAATAGCATCCCCATTTTTTTACGCACTTTGTAAAGCTCAGAGCGAGACAAAGCGTGTACATTTTTACCATCAACAAAAATAGTGCCTGCATTGGGCACCAACTGTGCCGCAATCAAACGCAACAAAGTGGTTTTTCCCGTTCCACTGGGCCCCATGACAGCTGTGATTTTTCCTTTAGGTATCGTAAGGGAGACATTTTCATAAATTGCACGATCTCCCCTAAAAAAACTCAGATCATTGACCCTTATATAAGCATCTACCACTGACACACCTTTATCACTGTAAAATATCGTCTGATACTATCACTGCACTCCAATAAATAAAATCATGGCACCATCAAATGCACCTTGTTTGTGAGATCAAGTCTTGAATTCAAACGTCAAACCTCATTAAATGGTAACTCCTAAAATCTATGAGTAATTTCAATACCATGCTGCTATTCTCTGTTGCCCTCATCGCAGGACTCGTATTATTGATCATGAGTTCGGACAAATTCATCGAACACTCTGCGTTAGTGGCCGAAAAATTGAATGTCAACCCCATGGTCATTGGGATCACACTCGTTGCATTTGGCACATCGGCACCAGAAATGGTCGTCTCAGCCATCGCAGCACTAGATAACGCCCCAGAAATCGCCGTCGGTAACGTACTGGGGTCAAATATCGCCAACATTGCATTGGTATTTGGCATCACACTTTTATTCTCTGCCGTTCCTATCGCAAAAGGGCTCATCAAGAAAGAGGTCCCTCTTGTACTTGCAATCACACTGCTTACAGGGGCTTTGCTTTACGATCAAACTCTCGATTTATGGGACGGCATCATTTTGCTGGCGGCCTTTGTCGTTATATTGACCATTTTGCTAAAGGGCAATAAAGATCTTGAGAGTGAACTAGCGGACGAATTGCCAGAAGATGATGGTGCGCCAGTGGGGAAATCTCTCTTTATCGCATTGATTGGGCTAGCCGTACTGATTGGCAGTTCTAAATTACTGGTGTGGGGGGCAATAGGCATTGCAACCGCCCTTGGCGTTAGCGAATTAGTCATTGGCCTCACCATCGTCGCTGTAGGCACGAGTCTGCCAGAACTGGCAGCATCCGTAAGCAGCGTTAGAAAAGGCCATCACGATATCGCCATTGGCAATATCATTGGCTCAAATATTTTCAACTTGGCCACGGTATTACCATTACCAGCATTGATTGCTCCAGGACTCGTAGACGCCAGTGTTATTAGCCGAGACTACCCTTGGGTACTAGGTCTAACCGCCGCACTTGCCATCGCCATCTTTGTCTTCAAAAAGAGCAAAAACAATAGTATTCCGCGCTGGATAGGATTACCCCTTATCGCGTCTTATGGTGTTTACTTATTTATTATCAGTACAAACGGCTCGGTATAATGCTTTTTTTGACAAAATTCATTTCGGCACGAAATCTATTTTTAAGTGGAGCGGCGCTCATTTTGTTCGCCCTCACCTTCTGGTATGGGACAATGCCGACACAAAACTTGGTTGAGACAGACTCATTAAGAAGTTCGCCTGATTATTTCATTACCAATGTAAAAGTGAGAGAGTTCGACAACAAAGGCAAACTGATTGAGACGTTAGATGCTGAACAAACACTTCATTACATAGCAAAATCTAGGACGCTGTTAGAAAAACCCAGCATTGAACGTCAAGCTGCGTCAGGCTCTTGGAGCGCAAAAGCAGAGAAAGGGGTTATTGAAGATGGAAGTAATGATATTCTATTAACAGACAATGCTCGGGCTACCAAAAAATATCTTCAATCTGAAGACATCAAGCTCAGTGCAGACAACATGCACTACCTAGACAAAGATCAATCATTAACCAGCTACGGGAATGCCACCCTAATCTCTTCTCAAGGCGACACTTCTGCTGGCAAAATTACTACTTTCATCAATTCAGAAGAAGTCGTGATGACAGGATCGGTAAGAGGAAAATATGAAACAGTTCGTTAACATTGGCTTATTGATCACCTCAGTCATAATAGCCCAGCACGCCTATGCATTGCCTGACGACGTAAATCAACCCCTAGAAATCCAAGCTGACGAGGCTTCGTTTAACCAAAATACAGGCGAAGCCATTTACAAAGGTAACGTGTTTGTCAAACAAGGCACCATTGAGATTCAAGCACAATACCTCAAAGTCTCAACAGACATAAATACCCGAAAATTCAGCAGTTTAGAAGCGACTGGCAAACCGGCCAAATTCAGCCAACAAATTGATTGGAGTGGCAATATTGTCATAAGTAAGGGCAATAAGATTAACTATTTAACAAGCAAATCTAAGCTAGAAATCATTGGCGACGGTTACCTAAGCCGCATGCAAAATTCCATCACTGCTGACTACATTCTGTACATGATCAATGACGGCACGTTCAGTGCCGAGAAAACGAATTCTGGGCGCGTCAACATGACTTTGCAACCACAAGCACCCGAGGCGAAGAAATAGATGGCAATATTAGAAGCAAAACATCTGGCAAAAAGCTACAAAAAGCGCCAAGTAGTAAAAGACGTCTCTATTGCCGTAGAATCAGGTGAAGCAGTCGGCCTACTAGGACCCAATGGTGCGGGAAAGACCACCTGCTTTTATATGATTGTTGGCATGGTAGCCAATGACGCGGGTGGTATTTTTATTGATGGTCAAGACATCACTCACGACGCCATGCACACACGTGCGCAAAAAGGCATAGGCTATCTTCCACAAGAAGCCTCGATTTTCAGAAAGATGTCTGTAGAAGATAATATTCTGGCTATTTTAGAAACTCGTAAAGAACTAAACAAAGCCCAACAAGAGGAAAGACTCGAGGAACTACTAGAAGAATTCCATATCAACCATATACGCACCAATCTTGGCATGGCACTATCTGGTGGAGAAAGACGTCGAGTTGAGATAGCCAGAGCGCTTGCCATGAACCCTAAATTCATCCTCCTTGATGAACCATTCGCAGGCGTCGACCCCATTTCAGTTGGCGACATTAAACTGATCATTAAACATCTTCAAGAAAGCGGAATTGGTGTATTAATCACCGATCACAACGTCAGAGAAACCTTAGATATTTGTGATAAAGCGTATATTGTTGGTAATGGTTATATCATTGCGTCAGGCGATGCCAACACTGTTATCAATAATGAGCAAGTAAAAAAGGTTTATTTAGGCGACGACTTCCGTCTGTAACCCCTTATCATTGCTGTAGAAAGGGAGTAGTATGCATAACTCGTTCCAATTCACTCAAACTGAAAGAGTTGCTCTATGAAGCAGTCTTTACAATTAAAGCTCGGTCAACAGCTGACCATGACACCGCAACTGCAACAAGCCATTCGCTTGCTGCAGCTTTCTACGTTGGATTTAAAACAAGAAATACACGAATTCCTTGAGTCTAATCCACTTCTTGAGCTCGACGATGATGAGCAATTGCACATCGACATTCCAGCCAGCATAGAAGCCAAAAGCGCAGCTGACCAGACAGTCGATCACAATAGTGAAGAAGCCCGTGTTGACTCAGAGTGGACAGAAAGTATCCCTGAAGAGCTGTCAATTGACAGCAACTGGGATGATACCTACCAAAGTTCTGCGGCTGTTAGCGATCATAATAGCTACGAAGGTGATGGTGATTTCGAAAGTCGCAACGCACCGGCAGAAAGCATCCAAGATCATTTGATCTGGCAATTAAATTTGACCCATATGTCTGATAGAGACATTGAGATTGCCTACGCCATCATTGAATGCGTACAACCTGATGGCTATTTAAGCATCTCTCCAGATGACATATGTGAGTCATTAGGCACTGAATTAGACGATCTAGAGATAGAAGAAGTCATTGCTGTTCAGCATAGATTACAACGTTTTGATCCTGTTGGTGTTTGCTCCATTGACTTACGTGATTGCTTATTGGTGCAACTAGAGGCATTTAGTAACCACCCTCTCTACAAAAGCACCCATAATATTATTGATCACTATTTACCCTTGTTGGGCAATCGAGATTTTGCACAACTAAGCCGTAAAACAAAGTTAAAAGATGAAGCTCTAAAAGAAGTTATCGACTTAATACAGCAGCTCAACCCTCGCCCAGGCTCTGTCATAGACGCTGACGACACCGATTATGTCATTCCTGACGTATCCGTGAAAAAGCGTCACAACGTCTGGCAGGTCGAGCTGAATAATGAAGCGTTACCGCCGATAAAAATCAATGAAACGTACTCAGCCATGGCGAGCACTGCAGCGACAGCCGAAGACGCGACTTACATAAAAACGTCGCTTCAAGAAGCAAAATGGTTTATGAAAAGCCTACAAAGCAGAAATGAAACGCTACTCAAAGTGGCAAGCTGTATCGTCAGTCGACAAATCGATTTTTTTGAGCTTGGTGAAGAAGCCATGAAACCTATGGTTCTGCATGATGTTGCAGAAGAAGTGGGCATGCACGAATCCACAATATCAAGGGTGACAACGCAGAAATACATGCATACCCCTAAAGGTATTTTTGAGCTCAAGTATTTTTTCTCAAGCCACGTAAATACAGCCGCTGGAGGAGAATGCTCTTCTACGGCAATACGAGCTATGATTAAAAAGCTTGTCTCAGACGAGCCGGCTAAAAAGCCACTGAGTGATAATAAGCTAGCGGCTATCTTAGCCGAACAAGGCATCCAAGTCGCAAGACGGACTGTTGCCAAATACCGTGAGGCGATGAACATCCCTCCTTCCAATGAACGCAAACGACTGATCTAAACGGAAAACATTTTATCATGTCCTTGAAATCATTATTAAAAGCGGAACTCGTTCTCGCAAAACAAGATATTGTAAGTAAAAAACGCGTCCTTGAAAGCATCGCAGAAGTCGCTTCCAATCGCTTACATTGCGATAACGAAGCGGTGTATGACGCACTGCTGGGCCGCGAAAAACTCGGCAGCACAGGGATAGGCAATGGCATAGCCATCCCTCATTGTCGATTAGAGTCAGCAAACCACACCGCTATCGTTGTCATGTCCTTAGACACGCCTATCGACTTTGATTCTATAGACAAGAGAGCTGTGGATCTTATCTTTGCGCTTATCGTTCCACCTCACGAGTGCGATCAGCACCTTGCGACTTTAGCTCAAATTGCAGAGTTGGCTCAATCACCAGAATCACTAGACAAATTACGCACTGCACAGACCAATCAAGATCTATTTGCCACTTTCAATTCATTAATTTAGGAAAAGCACATGCAGGAAGAGTCCATTACTATTATCAATAAGCTTGGCCTGCATGCTCGTGCTGCTGGCAAACTGATTGAAACTACCACTCGTTTCTCGTGCGATATCACCATAGAAAAAGACGGTCGCAATGTAGACGGAAAAAGCATTATGGCCATGATGATGCTCGCAGCTGGAAAAGGAACAGAAATTCGCATAAAAACCAATGGTGAAGATGAAAACGACGCGATCAAAGCCATTATTGAACTGATTAATAACCGCTTTGGTGAAGACGAGTAAACCTCTTCTATGTCAGATCAAAATACGCTCAATCATCTGCAAACGGTCACTGAATCACTCGAATCGGGTGAAACCATGCAGATTCGTTATTTGCTGAACGGCGCATTACCCGCACAAGATGTAGCAAGGCTATTAGAGTCCTCCCCACCAAAAGAACGTAAGCTTTTGTGGGAGCTAGTTGAAGCCAAAAATGAAGGCGAAGTATTACAGTATCTCAGCGAAGATATTGGCATACAATTCATGAAAAACATGGATACAGAGCGACTTATCGCCGTATCCGAGCATTTTGAAAGTGATGACCTTGCTGACTTGTTGCAGCACTTACCAGAAAAAATTGTAAAAGAAGTTCTGGCGTCCATGTCAATACAAGACAGGACAAGGGTCGAAGGACTATTAAGCTATTCGGAAGACTCTGCCGGTGGCTTAATGAATACGGACACAATCACCATCCGTCCAAATATCACGGTAGATATCGCTTTTCGATATTTACGCAGACACGCCTCCCTGCCGGACATGACTGACAGCTTACTGGTGGTTAGTCGCTCTGATCGACTGCTTGGCACCTTACCTTTAACCAAACTATTGGTCTCTGATCTCAATGCCACAATACGTGACATCATGGAGACAGAGTTTACTGTCATCGTAGCGGAAACGCCCGCCAGTGAAGTCGCACAACTGTTTGAAAAAATGGACCTTGTCTCTGCCCCTGTTATCGACAGCAACACCAAAAAACTACTGGGTCGCATCACCATCGACGATGTTGTGGATGTCATTCGGGATGAAGCTGAACACTCGATGCTAAGCATGGCAGGCCTTGATGACGATGAAGACACCTTCTCGCCGATTATGAAAACCACAAAACGGCGAGCAGTCTGGCTAGGCATCAACCTTATCACTGCGTTTATTGCTTCTTACGTCATTGGGCTGTTTCAAGCCACGCTTGACCAAGTCGTTGCACTGGCCATTCTAATGCCAATCGTCGCCAGTATGGGCGGTATTGCAGGCTCTCAGGTACTCACCTTGGTGATTCGCGGGATTGCCTTAAATCAAATTGGCGCAACAAATACGCGCTGGCTACTGAATAGAGAATTGATCGTAGGCCTACTCAACGGCCTACTTTGGTCTACCGTTATTGCCATCCTTACTGCACTTTGGTTTGACAACATCAAGATTGCCTATATCATAGCGGGCGCTATCGTAATAAACCTGCTATTTGCAGCAGCCACTGGAACACTTCTGCCGATTTTATTAAAAAGAATTGGCATAGACCCAGCCCTCGCTGGCAGCGTAATTTTGACTACCGTGACCGATGTGGTGGGATTTTTGTCCTTCCTTGGTCTTGCTACTATTTTTCTAATATAGGTTCCCATGACAGACTTTGATCAATTTGAAAACGACGACGACATTCCTAAGAGCAAAACCCAGATCAAGCGTGAAATGGAAGCCCTGCAAGATCTTGGAAAAAAATTATTAGGTCTTAGCAAAAATCAGCTTAAAAAAGTGGAAATGTCTGACACATTACGCGAAGCCTTTGTCGAAGCTGGCAGAATAAAACAACATGAAGCCATGAGAAGACACTTACAGTACATTGGCAAAATTATGCGTACGGAAGATCACGAAGCCATTGCACATCGTGTAGCGTTATTCGACTCTACTTCTGCCGCATACAATAAGCTGTTCCATCAGCTTGAGATTCGCCGAGATCTACTTATCGGAGAAAACAGCAAAGAAGCCTTGTCAGAGTATTTGGAGGAAAACCCTCAGATTGAAGACATTCAATTGCTTAGACAACTAATTCGCCAGTCACAAAAGGAAGTTTCGCAAGAAGGAAACACCTCAAACCGCAAAAAACTTTTCCGCTTCTTGCGAGAAACAGAAGAAAAACGCCTTGGCTTAAAAGAGTAAAGTCGCACAAAAATAATAAAAAGCCCCAACATCTCGGCCTACAATGAAGGCTTGGAAAAAGGGGCTTTTTACTTTAGCCAGTTATTTTAACTTAGATCAGCCTTCGATGAGAGAAACAAGGCATTTTTTGTCTACTTTCGCTAATCTGCTGTTTGTCTACAGCAAAAACAAAATAGCCCGGCGCTTCACCCAAATTGGCTAAACACTCCCCCCAAGGGGAATACAGAGCACTGTTGCCATAAGTTTGTCGCGTCTCATTATGCCAACCACACTGCCCTACACCCAGAACATAACACTGATTCTCTATGGCCCTCGCAGCCAATAAAATATTCCAATGCGCCTTGCCAGTAACATAAGTAAATGCCGCTGGAACCAGCAATATCTCCGCACCCAATGTAACCAGCGCCCGATAAAGCTCAGGAAAGCGTAAATCGTAGCAGATACTCAAACCTACTTTAAAACCATCCACTTCAACCACTTTTAATGCCAGCTCTCCGGGCTCAATGACATCGGATTCTTTATAGGACGCCGCCTTATCATTGACTGTCACATCAAATAAATGAATCTTGTCATAACGCTCCAGTATGCAACCGTCTGGACGAATCACCCAACAGGTTTGCCGAACTCGTTGATCACTCACCTTGTCACCATTTGGCCTGAGCAAGGATGGATGGGAGCCAACAACAAGATAAATAGCATGCTTTATCGCCAGGCCACGCATCTCTTCAAATAATGCTGCTTGATCGGGCGATTCGGCTAAATCCCGCATCCCTTTACCATTAAACAAGAAAACATTTTCAGGCAACACAACAAGACGAGCGCCATCGCTTGCGGCAGCCGCCACCAGCCTCTTCACCTCATGCAAGTTATCTTGCCAACAACTCGAGCTGGTTAACTGAATGGCAGCAACAATCAAGGCAGTCATTATTTTGTTTTCTCTAGCGGTCGATAGCGGATCGGAGTCATAATCGGATCATTAAAAGACCCTTCTACTTGATATTGCACACTTGTTACCTTTGAAAGCTGATCACCTATTAGTTTGTCCGTTATAAATAACAAACCCGCTAATTGTGGTGTCCCCCATAATAAGCCCGCCAAAGGCAAGGTTCCAGATATTGGAAAAGTAGCGGTAAGCCTTTCATTCAACGTTTCATTGACAATGTCGGCCTCTCCTTCGATGACCAATTCCGCCGTAGGCGACACAATGGACACCGGAGAAGTCGTTTTCAGAAGCCCCCTATCTAAAGACAAGGTCCCTTTAAACTGATCATAGGTCAAACCAGGCTCATATACGTCAGAAAAATCTAACAGCAAACGTCGACTTAACGCGCCAATATTAAAAATACCCAACGCTTTAAGAAACGCTGGTAATTCATCCACTTTGCTGAAGTTTCCATTCTCAGCCGAAAAAGCAATACGCCCAGAAACCGACTTACGATCAAAGTAGAAAGGATGCCCATCCCAATTCAAACCAACATCAATACTGTATTTTTTCGAAGATACAATGGCCTCGCTGGAAAATTTCTTTGTCAATTCAGCCAAATCGGCACCATTCGCTGCAATTGCCAAGTCAACACGAGAATTTTTACCTTTGTCTTGCCATATTAGACTGCCTTTGAAGTCACCTGTCTGTAACTGAGAGGAAATAGGGTTAATACGCAAAACATCACCATCACGAGAAATGGCCAATTGCCAATCACCATAAGGGCTTTCATTCAAATACAGCTGATCAATTGACAGCATCATATTAGGAATTTGCTTTGCCGAGATAGGCGCCTCCTTCGATACGGAAGCCTTAGAATCCGAAGACCCTGTGTTCCAACTTAAAAAACCAAAATGCAAATTAGGTGTACCATTGTCATCCAGCAAAGAAAAATTCATCTCATCAGAGCTCACAAAAAGCGATCTATTTGCAGCAACATCGTAGGCAACCTTAAAGTTATGCCATGTGTTATGGTCGTCTACAACGACATCATCCACGATCAAATCCACTCTGCTCAACCATTCTGGAATCTCTGGAATGTCGACCGTCTCGACAGACGGTGATGAGTCTGCTGACAAGTCACTAAACAACGCCTGCCAATCTTTGACATAAAAGCGGTCAACTCCACCCAACAACACCAAACCTTTCGGTATCTGCGAACTCAACACCTGATTTTGATTTGCATTTAATAGTATCTCTCCGCCAACGAATTCACTACCGTCCAGCAACAACCTCGCTTCCACTAACGTAGAATAATCAACATCAATAACCAAATCTTTTTCGTGTTGCATCACCTTAAGCTGTAACGGCTCCGCCTCTGCCGTTTTTTTACCAACCGGTTCAGGCAAATCGATACTTACACCTTGTAAATTACTATTAATGGTTAAATCTACCTGTCCATCTTGAGATTTATTGACAAATAGCGCCCCCGTGTAAGCTGTTTTCCCTGACACTTTGTCACTCAAGACAACAGGCAATTTATGCCACGCAGCCACTCTTTTAATATCCACATTCCCTGATATATCACCATTAACGGCAAGCACACCATTCGGTGTTGCTTCAGAAGACAAGGAAAGGTGTGATAAGCCCCCTAATGCTTCTACATCAAATTCAGAATCCGTTACACCAAGATCGGAACTGTAATTCAAGCGCCCTAATTTAACCCGCGTGGAAAGATCAATATCGCTAATGAGCAAAGGATTATCCTTAAAATCCAACCTCAGTTGCACCTTAGGATCAACCCCCTCTTTGAATGGAACGGCAATGTCGAAACGTCCCGCTACATTGCCCTCTAGCTGCCAATTCGAGAAAGGCTGTAATACAGAATCAGCAAGAGGGGTGGCTTTCAGCATTGCTAAAATCAATGGAGCACTGTCACTAACCTCACCCTTAAGGTTTAACCAATCTACGGAACCATTCGAGATAGGCACCGTCAATAACAAATCACTAATCGGCAAATCCAGCAGATAACCCGATGCGACTTCGACACTTACACCTGCCCCATCAAGCTCAAAAAAACCATTCACTTTATTTGCTGTCGGCCAATTAGGATCAAATGTTACGCTAGCATCACTTACCGCCAGCTGAACTCGAACATGAGGCGCTGCCCCATCAGACAACTCACTGTGTACCAAAACATCGACACTCTCTACTTTACCAGTATCTGCGAATGCTTCTTTTATCCAAGCCATCACATCTGGACTAAGCGCCGTTGGCGGAAGATAAGTTAAACGATCGGCGACAGACAAATTGCGGCCATGCAAATCCAACGCGATCCAATCTGGCGCTGTATCACGAACCTCTAATCTAAATCCTCCTTGAATATCCGCATTATTACGCTGAACCAGTAAGTCTTGACCACTGATCAAAAAAGCATCTGAGACTTTTTGCCAACTCACATAGCCAGATAAGAAATCAGTAGACCAAGACTCTTCATACAGCGCATCAAAAGCAATATCACTGTTACGTCCACGAAAATCAATATAACCACTATCATCAGACAGACTAAAAACAGCATTAATATTGGTTGCTTTAGGGATACCATTATAACTTTGCACAGAGGCTGAACGCAGATTACTTAAAAATTGAAAAGCCAAATCATCGTTTTCACGCCACAAACGAACAGAACCATTCTGAGCCAATCCAGTAGGATTCAGCCCTGCTAATATTTGAGC
The DNA here is from genome assembly GCF_003259225.1 of Marinomonas arctica. Lineage (GTDB taxonomy): Bacteria > Pseudomonadota > Gammaproteobacteria > Pseudomonadales > Marinomonadaceae > Marinomonas > Marinomonas arctica. The sequence continues at coordinate 89,823 of NZ_QHJF01000005.1, forward strand.
AGCATCCGATTTTTCAGGCAAAAAATGCCTAGCAATCTGTTGCGCCAAAGCCATATCAACCTGATTAAACGTGAGGTTTGAGCGATCCGTCACGGAAGACCAATCGAAAGCCAGATCGGTTGTTGGGTAAGATCGCCCATCTTTATCAACAACCGACATATTATGCACACCCATCCGAACGCCAGGTTGAGTGAATGAGTACTGAAGACGAATAGAAGGGGTAATTTTGTATTGCTGACCATCATCAAAGGCGACATTAAGCTGCACAGACTCCGCGCGAATCTCAAGCTCTTTACCAATCAGCACATCTAGCCAAACATCGCCACCAAGCTCAACAGACGACAATGAATACGCCTCCGCTGGCAACATATTTTTCAACGGCAAGGCAACTTGAGGCGCTCGAAGAAAGGCTTTTACACGATAACCACTCAGCAAACCACGAGTCTCATCAAGACGCGCACTCACCTGAAATGGCGATGGATTATCATCCAGATAAAAAGTAGCGCTCATTAACGATTCAAAAGCTTGCTTAAAAAGGTACACATGGGGAATATTGACAGAATGCTCACCCAATTGCTCACTGCGCACATGGAGTGTTGCATCAAAAATGGAGAAATTACGCTGTGCGGCAAGGTAATCCAATACTCGCTCAACCCCAACGTCATTCTGCATGTCACGAGAAGGCATCGCGCCATTTAAGCGCCACTGTCCGTCACTTTCTTGTAACAAAATAGACGGTCGCACAAATCGAATATAGGTAAACTGCGGACTCAAACTCAAAATGGTCTGAACAATGTCCAACCGAACACGCATTTCATCTATCGTAATGGCAGACTGACCATCGACATACAAATCAAAGCCACTCACAGAGACGGTCGGATCAATTCCCTCTAAGCGCCCATCTATCTGCTCTAAAGAAACAGGGTACCCTGTAATTTGTTGGAGGTTACGCTCTATTTGAGGCCGATAATGATCTAAATAGGGAAGCAATCTCTCTACGCTGACGGCAAATACAGCAAGCAGGGCGATGAAAGCCACTCCTCCCCAAAAAGACGCCAAGATCAGTTTACGCAATAGCCAACGCATATTAAGACCTTTTACTGCTAACGCAGAACCACATCATATTGATCTTGTGTATAAATCGAATCCACCTGAAAGCGAATTGTCTTACCAATAAACGCCTCTAACTCAGCAACCGCCGCACTTTCTTCATCAAGAAAACGCTCGACAACCGAACTGGCCGCTAAAACGGTATAAGTCTGAGAATTATAAGCACGATCTGCCCTTAAAATCTCTCGGAACACTTCATAGCACACCGTTTCAGGTGTTTTTACCAAACCACTACCACGACAAGAACGACAAGGCTCACAAAGCGTTTGACCAAGACTTTCGCGCGTTCTTTTCCTAGTCATTTCCACTAAACCCAACTCAGAAACACCGGTAATTTTGGTTTTAGCGTGGTCTGCATCCAATATTTTTTCAAGCATTCTAAGCACTTGACGTTTGTGCTCTTCATCTTCCATATCAATGAAATCGATAATAATAATGCCACCAAGATTTCTCAATCTCAGTTGTCGACCAATGGCGGTTGCCGCCTCAAGATTCGTCTTGTAGATAGTCTCCTCAAGATTTCGACTGCCCACAAAAGCGCCTGTATTCACATCAATGGTTGTCATTGATTCGGTCTGCTCAACCAATAAATACCCACCTGACTTCAATTGCACTTTTCTATCTAATGCTTTTTGAATCTCATCTTCAACACTGTACAAATCAAAAATCGGACGCTCACCTGGGTAATACTCAATACGATCTCGCAACTCAGGTATAAAGTCTTCAGCAAAAGAGCGTAATTTTGCATAGTTTTCTTTGGAGTCGATGCGGATTTTTTCTGTCGATAACCCCACTAGATCACGCATAGTGCGCAAATGCAGAGGGAGATCTTCATAAATAATAGAAGGAGCTTTGACATGCTGCATACGACGTTTCACAGACTGCCATAGTCGAGTAAGAAATTTAATATCCGCCAATATCTCCTCTTCGCCTGCTCTTTCGGCCGCTGTTCGTAATATATAACCACTGTTTTCGTCGGCATCGGTCAAGGCTTCAGAAACCAAGGATTTAAGACGCTCACGCTCAGCTTCATTTTCGATTCTTTGGCTTACACCTACATGAGATTGGTCTGGCATGTAAACAAGGTAGCGAGAAGGTATGGAAAGATGCGTTGTCAAACGCGCCCCTTTCGTACTGATAGGATCTTTCGTTACTTGCACCACCAATGATTGCCCTTCACGCAAATAATCGCCAATTTGATCACTTGGGTTAACAGCATCGCGGTCAGCCACTTCTGAAACATGAATAAAAGCGGCACGCTCTAAACCTATGTCGACAAAAGCCGCCTGCATGCCTGGAAGCACGCGCACTACTTTTCCCTGATAAATATTTCCTACAATGCCTTTACGACTTGAGCGCTCAATGTAAACCTCTTGCAGCACTCCGTTCTCAACCAAGGCAACGCGTATCTCCATCGGGGTCACATTTATGAGAACATCTTCACTCATGGGATAATTCCTCTAGTGGATGGATTCCGAACTGAGCCAACATTTGTGCCGCCTCATACAAAGGCAAACCGACAACCGCCGAATATGAACCTGACATTGAACGAACAAAAACAGCTCCTAATCCCTGAATAGCATAAGAACCCGCTTTGTCATGTGGCTCACCTGTTTTCCAATACTGCGCTACTTCAACATCGGAAATGTCACGAAACAATACATCATTGATGATGCACTTTGTTACGACCTGGTCGAATTCAAGGTCACAAAGACAAAGAGAGGTAATGACTTGGTGGGAACGACCAGAAAGCCGTCTAAGCATGGATCGTGAGTCATCAAGGGAAGTTGGTTTACCTAAAATATCTCCTTCAATCACAACACTCGTATCGGATGCCATAAAGATAGCCGACGCATCAGCATCCGCTTGTACTTTATATTTCTTAATGGCTGCTTTGGCTTTCTCAACCGCCATACGAACAACATAATCCTTTGCTAATTCTTGATGATGTGGTGTCTCATCAATGTCAGCCGGCAGAACTTTAAACTCCTTCACCAAGAGACTAAGAAGCTCTTTCCTTCTCGGCGAAGCGGAAGCCAAAACAAGCATAAACTCTTCCCAAAAACAGCCTAACGGATAGCATAAATGCGTCGCACGCTACGCAAAACAATAAATGACCAAGGCCACAACAAACCAGTAACAACCGCCGGCATAAAAATCATCAAGGTAGGCTCAGCATAGCCAAGATAATGATCAATCCAGAAATCCAGCAGCTGATTAATACTGACCAACAGACAAATGAAAAAACCTTGCTGCCAGCGGTGATACATTCTTAAGCGCTTATAAAAAACAGCACAAGTATAAGCAATGATGACATAAGTAAGGGAGTGTTGACCTATTATGCCACCTTGCAATAAATCCACCATTAACCCTAAGAACCAGGCCACCCCAACCCCCACTCGAAATGGCAAGGCAATCACCCAATATAGGATGACCAGCAAAGCCCACTCAGGACGGAACCAAACAAATTGTTCAGGGAAAGGCACAGCCTCAAGCATTAAAGCCGTTAATAGCGTGATACAAAAAACAAAAACTGGCTTCATTCTCTCTCAGCCTCGGGTTTTTCAATCAGCATTACATGACGACTACGACCTAACTGAGCCAAGGGAACCACATCAACGTCTGCATAAGCTTTACCTTGGGTATATTTTACACTTCGCACCACGCCAACCGGGTAGCCACTTGGGAACCGATTATCTAAACCGGACGTTGTCAAAATGTCTCCCTTTTTAATATCCACGGATCGAGGAACACTCATTAGCTCCATACGCTTCAAATCCCCTGTTCCCCGCAGAATCCCCCTAAAACCCGTTCGAGATAACTGCACAGGAACAAAGTGACTCGCATCAGCAATCAGCAATACTCGACTACTGTATGCCGCCGTTTCCACAACCTGCCCAAGCACGCCAGTCGCATCTAAAACAGGCTGCCCCACATAAGCACCCGAAGAAAAACCTTTATCAATCATCAATCGATGACTGTAAGCATTCTGATCAAAACCAATCACTTCAGCCATGACAATTTTTTCATCAACACGTTGCGAAGCATCCAATAACTCTCGTAAGCGAATATTTTCCGCCTGCAGTGAGTCAAGTCGTTGCTGACGACTACGCAAGAGCAATATCTCTGCTTGCAAGGATTGGTTCTCTTTCACTAACCCTTCCCTGCTGGCAAGATGCTCTCCCGCCCAATTAAACATTTTTTGCGGTGTATTAACCACCACTTGAACAGGCGTTACAAGCAAGGTCAAATATGGCCTTACTTGCGAAAAAACAGCATAGCGAACGTCGGCAACAATCATCGCTGCAGATAAGAGAACCAACACAATAAATCGGGCGCTGGACACCTTACCGCTAAAAAGAAGCGAATTATTAATGGTGCGCTCCTAACCTTTACTCATTATCAACAGTAAACAATTCAGACGCATGCTTATCCATCAACTCTAAAGCCATACCACCACCACGAGCAACACAAGTCAGTGGATCATCAGCAATAATAACAGGCAGACCCGTTTCTTCACTGATTAAGCGGTCAATCTCACGCAACAAAGCGCCACCACCGGTAAGCACTAACCCTGTTTCACCGATATCAGCAGCCAATTCTGGTGGCGATTGCTCAAGAACACCTTTAATAGCTTGGACGATTTGTGCCAGCGGCTCTTGTAAAGCTTCTAGAATCTCTGTGCTACTGAGTACAAATGAACGAGGAATACCTTCAGCTAAATTACGGCCACGTACATCAATCTGCAACTCTTCACCAGTATGGTAAGCCATACCAATCTCTGTCTTAATTCTTTCAGCCGTTGCATCACCGATCAAGCTACCGTATTGACGACGAACGTAAGTCACAATCGCTTCATCAAAACGATCACCACCAACTCGAATGGATTCCGACGTCACGATACCGTTTAAAGATATAATCGCGATTTCTGTTGTACCGCCACCAATATCAATAACCATAGAACCAGACGCTTCAGCAACAGGAAGGCCTGCACCAATAGCCGCCGCCATAGGCTCTTCGATGATATACACTTCACGAGCACCAGCACCCAATGCAGATTCTTTGATCGCACGACGCTCAACTTGAGTTGACTTACATGGCACACAAACCAAAACACGCGGGCTCGGTTTTAGCCAGCTGTTTTCATGAACTTTTGCAATAAAGTACTGCAGCATCTTTTCAGTGACATGAAAGTCCGCAATAACACCATCTTTCATCGGTCGAATAGCCGTAATATTGCCTGGGGTACGACCCAACATACGCTTAGCATCTGTACCAACAGACGCGACTGTTTTCTGGTTTCCGTTGTGACGAATAGCGACAACAGATGGCTCATCAAGCACAATCCCGCGATCACGAACGTAAATAAGGGTATTTGCCGTTCCTAAGTCAATAGACAAATCACTTGAAAACATTCCCCTGATTTTCTTAAACATGAATTCTTACACCCTGATAATACGAAACGAACAGCGTCAAAATGTAACAATCACGGGGCCATTGGGCAAGTTGATTCCGCGTAAATGTTGAAAAAGTTCCCCAGTATTTCGTTGTTTCCTAAAATTTTTTTGATAAATGAAAAATAAGCTAGATTTTTCACACTGTTAGCTTTATAGCCTTACAACTAAGGGATACAATAAAAGCCATTTACGATAATCAAAATATCAGGTGGAACATGTCCATAGACAAACAAGACGTGCAAAAAATTGCACACTTGGCTCGCCTCGCCCTTACTGAGGCAGACGCCGATCAATACCAACATTCTCTATCTAGCGTTTTGTCGCTTGTCGAACAAATGCAATCTGTTAATACCGATGGTGTTGAACCGCTTTCCAATCCGCTTGAAATGACGCAAAGATTAAGAGAAGACGTAGTCACCGAGGAAAATCGTCGTGACGCCTTCCTAGCGAACGCGCCGCAAGCCGAAGCAGGCCTTTTCCTCGTACCAAAAGTGATCGATTAAGAGAGATAAGCATGTTCGAACAAAGCATCGCGACATTAGCAAAAAAATTACGCAACAAAGACATTTCTAGCGTTGAATTGACCCGTCTGTTCTTAGCGCGCATAGCCAAACTTGATCCTCAACTAAACAGCTTCATCACCGTCAGCGAACAACGCGCTCTAGAACAAGCCGCGGTGGCTGATACTCTGCTTCAAAGCGGAAAAGGCACGAGCCTTACAGGCATCCCTGTTGCCCATAAAGATCTATTCTGCACCGAAGGCACATTAACGACTTGCGGTTCTAAAATGCTGCATAACTTTATACCGCCATACGAATCCACCGTCACCAGTCGCATCCAACAAGCTGGCGCGGTTATGCTGGGCAAGACCAATATGGACGAGTTCGCCATGGGCTCTTCCAATGAAAATAGCTTCTACGGTGCGGTTAAAAACCCTTGGAATTTAGACATGGTTCCAGGTGGTTCATCAGGTGGCTCCGCCGCTGCCGTTGCGGCTGGTTTAGCGGTTGCTGCGACAGGAACTGACACTGGCGGCTCAATCCGACAGCCCGCTTCATTCTGCGGTATTACCGGCCTTAAACCGACCTATGGCAGAGTCTCGCGTTTTGGCATGATTGCCTATGCTTCAAGCCTAGACCAAGGCGGCCCAATGGCAAAAAGCGCCGAAGATTGCGCGCATTTAATGCAAGCCATGGCGGGATTTGACGAAAAAGATTCGACCTCTGCAGACAAACCGACCGACGATTATTTAGCAAACCTAAGCGCGCCATTAACTGGCTTAAAAATTGGCTTACCAAAAGAATACTTTGGCAATGGTTTAGACCCAAAGGTAGCCGATGTCATTATGTCAGCGGTGAAAGAGTTTGAAGAACTGGGCGCCACAGTGAAAGAGATTTCTCTACCAAACTTACAGTTGAGCATCCCGTCTTACTACGTAATTGCACCTTCTGAAGCGTCTTCTAACCTATCTCGTTTTGACGGCGTACGATTTGGTCATCGCTGCGACAATCCACAAGATTTATTAGATATGTATATGCGTTCAAGAGCGGAAGGCTTTGGCACTGAGGTGCAAAAACGCATCATGGTAGGCACATACGCCTTATCAGAAGGCTATTACGACGCTTACTATTTGAAAGCACAAAAAATCCGTCGCCTTATAAAAGAAGATTTTGTTAAAGCCCTTGAAGAAGTCGATGTGATCATGGGGCCTGTTGCACCCACCACCGCGTTTGGCCTCGGCAGCAAAACCAACGACCCTGTTGCCATGTACCTAGAAGACATCTACACGCTATCTGTGAATCTTGCTGGCATTCCAGCCATGTCTGTTCCTGCAGGCTTTGCTGATGGCATGCCGGTTGGCCTGCAAATCATGGGCAACTACTTTGCCGAAGCCAAGCTACTCAACGTAGCACATCAGTATCAACAACACACTGACTGGCACTTACAAACACCCAACATGGCAAAAGGAGCATAACAATGAATTGGGAAGTCGTTATAGGCCTTGAGATTCATACTCAGCTCTCTACAAAATCAAAACTATTTTCTGGGGCCGCGGTTGGCTTTGGCGCAGAGCCAAACACACAAACAACCCTTGTTGACCTAGGCATGCCTGGTGCCTTACCGGTTTTCAACAAAGAAGCGCTTCGCATGGCGGTTATGTTTGGCCATGCCATCAACGCTGAAATCGGCATGACATCGGTGTTTGCTCGTAAAAACTATTTCTATCCCGACCTTCCAAAGGGCTACCAAACCAGCCAAATGGATCACCCCATTGTTGGAAAAGGCTATCTTGACGTTGTGCTAGACGATGGCACCACGTCACGCATCGGCATTACTCGCGCCCATTTAGAAGAAGATGCTGGCAAATCCTTGCACGAAGACTTTCAGGGCATGACAGGTATCGATTTAAATCGCTCCAGCACACCTTTGCTTGAAATCGTATCAGAGCCAGACATTCGCTCAGCAAAAGAAGCGGTTGCTTACGTCAAGATGATTCACTCTATCGTCACTTATCTTGGTATTTGCGATGGCAACATGGCGGAAGGCTCAATGCGCTGTGACATCAACCTATCGCTACGCCCAAAAGGCCAAAAAGAATACGGCACCCGAACCGAAATCAAAAACGTTAACTCTTTCCGATTTATCGAAAAAGCCATTTACACTGAAATTGAGCGTCAAGCCGATATTCTAGAAGACGGCGGTCGCATCATTCAGGAAACTCGTCTGTACGATCCAGAGAAAAATGAAACTCGTAGTATGCGCTCCAAAGAAGACGCTAACGACTACCGTTACTTCCCGTGCCCAGATTTACTGCCTGTGGTATTAACACAAGAATACGTTGACGACATCAAAACCAGCTTACCCGAACTACCAAGCCAGAAAGCAGCACGCTTTCAAAGCGAATATGCACTCAGCGAGTACGATGCAAGCGTTCTATCATCCTCTCGCGCCATGGCAGAATTCTTTGAAAATGCCAACGATGTAGTGAAAGACGCTAAATTGACAACTAACTGGGTCATGGGTGAGCTGAGCAAGCTACTTAATCAAGAACAGCTAGACATCGAAAACTCTCCAGTCAATGCCCAAGCATTTGGCGAATTATTGGTTCGAATCAAGGATGACACCATCAATGGAAAAACCGCAAAAGACGTTTTCCAAGCGATGTGGAACGGTGAAGGGTCAGCAGATGAGATCATCGAAGCGAAAGGCCTAAAACAAGTAACAGACACGGGTGCCATTGAAGCTATGATCCAAACTATTTTAGATGCCAATGCAGCTCAAGTTGAGCAATATCGTGCCGCAGATGATGACAAGCAGAAAAAAATGATTGGCTTCTTTGTTGGACAAGTGATGAAGGCATCACAAGGCAAAGCGAATCCGGGGTTAGTTAACCCTATCCTCGCCAGAATGCTAAAAGGATAGCCTTCTCTCTCCTTTTATTCAGGTGAAAGCATCAGCTGAGCGACATAAAATCGCCCCCCAATGTTAATATCTAAACATTAGGGGGAGGTTTTATTCTATAGACGCTTTTACACAAAGCAAAACCTACAAGCCTGAAATTATTCTATCCCTACCTTCACGCTTCGCTTCATATAAATATCGGTCTGCCATCTTTATCAGCTCCTCAAAAGTGCCCATAGACTCACAGCATAATCCCACACTGCAAGTCAAAGATACTTTCGCCCCTGTATACTCTTTAGCACGAAGATGACCCAAAAATACGTTTAAGCGATCAAGTAACTCTCGCCCATTCACCTGAGCAATGAGACAGAATTCTTCTCCTCCAAAGCGACAAACTAGCATATCTGGAAAAGCCTCTTGCATATCGCTACCAAACAAAGCTAATAAATCATCACCTATAAGATGACCATATGTATCATTGACCACTTTGAAATGATCTAAGTCTAACATGGCCAAAGAAACTTCAGCATTCGCCTTGCGATAGAGACGCTCACCTTCTTCAAAAAAGAAACGCCTATTTTTCAACTTCGTCAGTGGGTCTGTATTCGCTAAGTCACGTATTGTCTCTAGCATTTCTTGCGCCTCAAGACTATGCACCACACGACAATGAAACTCTTCGTGATAGAAAGGCTTTTTCAAAAAATCATTCGCACCCGCCTTAATAAACTTAGCCGATAATGCACTGTCCCCTTCTGCGGAAAGACCAATAATCACTAAATCCTGAAATCGAACGTTACTTCTCAGCATGCGCACCAACTCATAACCATTAACTAAGGAAATGTTATAATCGGTTATCAGCATTCTTATACTTGTGTCTTCCTCTAGCTTAGCTAACGCCTCCTGACCGTTATCCACCTCAAGGACATTAAAACGATATTGCTCCAAAAGCGCCTTTACAAAACGACTGCTCGCAACAGAGTCTTCAGCCACCAAAACCTTAACACCTTCATTTTTAACCAAACGCTCAACCACTTTGATCGCATGATTAAACGAATAACGACTGTCTTTAGTGATGTAGTCCAAAACCCCTTTATCTAATAGACTAATACGTAAATCATCATCAAAATTTCCCGTTAATACAACACAAGGTATTTGCTTGAACAACACCAAATCTACAATCTCCCCGTTTTCAGCATCGGGTAAATTTAAATCGACAATGGCCGCAAAAAAATCATCCTCCTCCAACTTGCGCTTGGCCTCGTCGTAGCAAGTACACAAAACTGGAACAAACATAGGGTTTTGAGACAGCAAATGATTGAGAACTTTAAGTACAACTGGACTATCTTCTACAACCAATATTTTCCGTTCTGATATCATCAACAAAATCCTTTCTTAAAGCACTTCTTGTAAAATCATTATGTTTACACTTTTCTTAGCGTCTTTTTTAATTCCCCCCTATGACCTAAGATTCCGATACTCTAGAATACTTATTCTTAAGGCTATTTTGTAAATAATACGTAAGAAAATACATCACTCACAAGACAATCTCTTATTTCAGATATAAGGTCAATTAATGATGCAATGTCGGCCAAGTTGCGGTGCATGCTGCACAGCGCCCTCAATCACCTCTCCCATCCCCGGCATGCCTAACGGCAAAGCGGCTGGAGAAACTTGCGTGCAACTCTTGAATGACTATCGCTGCGCTATTTTTGGCGATCCATTAAGACCCAAAGTATGCTCAGACTTTCAGGCAGACGATGACACTTGTGGTAACAACAGAATTGAGGCAATCCGTATTTTGTCGAATTTGGAAAACGACACAAAGCCAATACACAGTAGTTTATTAAAAAGGAAAGACAAATGACATTAGCAAAACAACTCCTCCCTATACTTTGCGCAAGCATATTTTTGAGCGCCTGTTCTACTGGCTCAAATAAGTCATTTGTCCTAGTCCCTCCAAGTGAATCTCAAATAGAGAATAGCATCAAAGCTCAAGTGTCACTGACATTAAATGCCTTCACTCCCGTTGCCGGCCAGGCACTGCCAAATGAAACCGTCCTTGACGCCTACCTATCACGCGACTACGAACCTATTTGGATACAAGACGAAAAAGTCAACACGTCTATCTACAAACTAGTTGACGTGCTTGAGCAATCCTATACCCACGGGCTGAATCCTATTCACTACCATTCCGGCATCATCAAAGAATATTTAGCGCTAAAGCAACCCAGCCCTCAACAACTGGCAGAAATGGACGTTATCGCGACGATTGCATTAACAAGCTACGCTCATGACATAAGTAATGGTCGCTATGAACCTCAACTTATCGACCCGAATTGGCAGCTAGACGCGCCAAACAGTCATTGGAAAGAGCTTCTTTATTTAGATTCAGCCACAGAGATGGTAAACGCACTTCCGCTACTAGCTCCTCGCAGCCCACAATATCAAGTATTACAAAAATGGCTCGTGTATTACCAAGAGCTAGCCGCCAAAGAAAAAGACATATTGGTAAGCGCTGGGGTTCCGCTCTCTGCTGGCGACACAGGCCCCCGTGTTGCACAGCTAAGGGCACGCTTAGTTCAACTCGGCGATATACGCTTCTCTACACGTAAGCTAAATGAAGAGCAATTTGATTCTTCCTTAAAAGAAGCATTGATGCGCTTTCAACAACGCCATCACATTGCTGCTGACGGTGCCGCTGGCTCAAAAACCATCGAAATGCTGAACATCCCACTGAAATCTAGAGCAAAACAAATTGCCTACAATCTAGAAAGATGGCGCTGGTTACCAAGCGAATTAGAAGCAAATCGCATCTGGGTGGACTTAACCAACTACACAGTTGACATGCACTTAAACGGCGAACTCACCTCCATGAAAGCCGTCATTGGCAAACCTGACCGTAAAACCCCTGTTTTCAAGGGATTAATGACTTACATGGTCACCAACCCGACGTGGCGCGTTCCCCATCGTATAGCCAGAGAAAATTTACTACCTAAACTTCAGGCAGACCCAAATTATCTTATCAAACATCGCTATAAAGTTTATTCAAGCTGGAGTATCGGTGCAAAAGAACTGGACTCCACCAAAATAAACTGGAAAAGCATTAGTGAAGACCAACTTGCTTTTCGCTTTGAACAAGAACCTGACGAGGGTAACGCGCTAGGCCAGTTTAAATTCATGTTTCCCAATAAGAATGAAATTTACTTGCACGATACACCGGCGAAACATCTATTCCGTGAAGCGGAGCGGGCTTTTAGTTCAGGATGCGTTCGACTAGAAAAGCCTATGGTGTTTGCTGAAGCAATCACCAAAGGCAGCAAACAGTTTAATGAAATGAACAACACACTGAAAACAGGCAGCAACACCGTGATCAGTTTACCTAACTACATTCCCGTTTATTTGGTGTATTTTACCGTTGTGCCAAACGCAAATGGCATGCTGGAATTTCGTAATGATATCTACGCAAGAGACAACCTAATGGAAGAAGCCATGGGGTACTCTCCTATCGATCCTAGAGACTCCATCTAATGCAATAAACCCCATAAACGCACTGCACGTTTATGGGGTTTATTAAAACTCAAAATTACACACGTGTTTACAGTCACTACCTAACCATAATGCAAACGGTCACTTCTTCACGATCATGATAAAGGTGTTTTACTTGATAATGGTAACCTACTCCCGCTTTTTTCAACATCGCCTCAATGGCTTGTAAACACAGCGAGACTTCTTGATATCGCTTTTTCATTGGCAGTTTTAAATTAAAAATCGCACGCCTTGTCCAGCCATTGGCTAACCACTTAGCCATCAGTTCAGCCACCTTCATAGGACGCTCAACCATATCACACACCAACCAATCAACCGTGTAAGGGGGCTCAAACTTAAACCCATCGGCTTTTTCGTGCTGCACCAAGCCCGTAGACATTAACTCTTTTTGCATAGGACCATTATCAATGGCAATCACATGAATGCCTTTTTTAACAAACTGATACGTCCAGCCACCAGGAGCAGCCCCCAAGTCAACCGCCGTCATTCCTTCCGTTAAATCCGCCTCAAGAGCGCGCTCTGGGACAAATTGCAAAAAAGCCTCTTCTAGCTTTAGAGTTGAGCGACTTGGGCCCGCTGCAGGAAAGCGCAAGCGACGAATTCCCATGGGAAACTCACTACGACATGCAGCATACGATACGCCCAAATAAGCAGACTCTCCGTCAAGCATAAACACATGATGACGCACACCAACCGCCTTGTTACGCAAAACGCCTGACTTTTTCCAGCCTTCCCGTAGGGGTTTTTCAAGTTTTTTGATCAAATTCGATAACGCTTTCGCATCATTAGTATCGGCGGTTTCTATCCAAATATCTTCAGCCAATGGCAACTCTCGAGCCGCTTCAAGCAAAGATTCAACTCGGCCACCCTGCTCCAATGCAATCACATCGTTAACCGCAATAATCTGACGTGCAAATATAAGACGATTGAAATCCAGCTGCTGTATCAATAGCTCACCAGCATCCGACTGATCAAAGTTATACACAACATAACCCGTATCTGGAGCCACCTTAGCGTAGCCGTAAAATCCTTTGCTACTTGCGATCTCAGACAACTCTGCCGCACAATCTTTTTCAAAACCTTGACGGCAATAAACCAAAACATTTTTCATTACAATTCCTTCTCAAGTAGGCATCGTTCCTACTGAGTTATATTGATGACTTTCTAGAGGGCCATTTTACAACTGACTCACCCAGTTGGGCCGTAACAAAAGCAGACAATTCAGGCGAAAAATATGCCCCAAATCTAGGCAAGCTAACATAACGCACTGCCTCACCTTGCCAATCAAATTGCAGAGAATAAGCATGCAGATATCCCCTATCAGCTTCCTCCCCACCATACCTAAGGTCTCCTAGAATAGGCGACCCAAGACTCTTGAGCGCCACACGAATCTGATGAGTTTTGCCAGTCAAAGGCCTGACAAGAAACACTCTACTCCCTTGAAAAGAAAGAGAAAAAAACTGCGTAACCGCTAAATTTTCCCTAGTGTTAGTTAATTTCCACTGACCTCTTCTACTGGGCACCATACCACCCACAATAGTACCTTGTTTTTTCTTTGGTTTTTTTGCGGACAACGCCAAGTAACGCTTTTCCATCTCATGACTTTCAAACATTTTACCAAACGCAGCGGCAGCTTTAGCATTACAGGCAACGATCAATAATCCAGACGTCATTTTATCTAAACGATGCACTGGATAAAAAGTGTTCTCAGGGAAGGAGCAGGCCAAAAACTGCATCACTCCGACTTCCTCAGACTCTGCATGGAAACTCATGCCTGCAGGCTTTTCAATAACCCAGTAGTCATCACTACGGAACAATACTTCGAGCAAAACGGCCTCATCACGAATAAATAAAGGAAAAATAGATTAGCCAACAAGTTTATCCACAGAGAAAGTGGACAACTCATATGTCAACAAAAAGAAGCGATTATATTTTAGTTTTGATAATTAGACTGCGCAGACAGCCTATTTCGACCACTGCGCTTAGCCTCATATAAGCCTTTATCAGCTTGCGCCAATATCTCTTCATAACGAGACACACTGGACTCTATCGACGCCAAGCCGATACTGATAGTAACTGGGATAACAATGCCATGCTCAGTCTCGATCAACATATCTTCGACTGATTGCCTCATATGCTCCATAATACGCTCAGCAGCGTTCAGGGTAGTGTTGGGCAATATGACAATAAACTCTTCACCGCCATAACGACCAATTTTATCTTGAGGGCGTATCACTGACGCCATCAGTTTAGATACCTTAGACAACACCAGATCACCGGCCTCATGACCAAACGTATCATTAATTTTTTTAAAGTGATCTAAGTCCACAATAGCAAACACACAAGATTCTCTATTAATCACCGAGTCAGCAAAAATATTGACCGCATCCGCCAACACCTTTCTTCGATTGGATAACCCGGTTAACTCATCTTTTTCGGCTAAAATGCGCAAGTGTCGATTGACCGACTTTAGCCTGTTCATCACCAAATGTATCACCATGGCGAAGTAGAATGACACGGAGAAAAACACCAATACAATCACTGCATGTTGATCAATCTTGGTCAGATAAAGACCTCTTGTATCTAATAATTCACAAGCTAGAAACAAGAGAGCAGAAACACAGACAACCCAGTATTTGGTTGAGCGCTGATCAGAACGGAAAACCACAAAAGAGTAGGCAACAACATTCACAAAAAGCCAATGAAGACCACTGTTTGTGCCAAAGTAAAACAAACTGAGAATGCCAATCTGCACAATCTTAATAATCGGCATTAATACTTGCGCGCGATAGAAATATCCTCTGTAGTTATAACGCAAACCAATCAAGCCTAAAAACAATCCAACAAAGGAAAAAATCGCAACAGAAGGCATGCATCGCGATGTAAATACAATTAGCATTAGCACTGAGCTAATGCAAAACATCATGTAAGAAAAATTCACCACATGCTTTTGATTAAGGTCATTACCATACTCGTCGTCAAAACCGAGATTCAAAAGCTTTTCTGTGATTTTTTTTATTGAAGAAAACACTATACCCCGCACTTACAATCCGCATTAAGAGCCATTAGACTTAACCAGAGTATTTGCTACTTTGTGTTCGCAAAAAACCACTAGACGCGCAAAAAAAGTTTCCATTAACTAAATACCAAAACTCGTATTCTACAGAATAGCCTTTCTTTTTCCTATTCATTTGAGCAAAGAAACATCGCTCTAAATAAATAACATTCTTATAAAACAGTCTAAGACAAACACCCGAAACTTTCGTATTCTACGCCACAATATTTGCCAGCTCCATTGGCATGAATATTGATTAGCATAAAGCCAGTATATCTGTTTCAGACAGCAAACATTAACTAATCGGTCAAATAAGTAAAAAACGAACATAATGCGCCCCATAATAGAGCAAACAACACCCAAAAAAGTGCATTCTTTCATTGATGTAACCTTGAATAATAAGGTGTCAGAACATTGAAAACACACAACTCGGTATCACGCCTTGAGCTTGCGAACATTACCAAGCAATACCCAGGCTGCCTTGCCAACGACAATATAAGCCTGACTCTAATGCCAGGAGAGATCCACGCCTTACTCGGCGAAAACGGCGCCGGAAAAAGTACTCTGGTGAAAACCATTTATGGTGTGGTTGCACCAGATAAAGGCGACATCATTTGGGATGGCAGAGAAGTCAGCATCAAATCACCCTCTATCGCTAGAGACCTAGGCATTGGTATGGTATTTCAGCATTTTTCGCTGTTTGAAACGCTGACCGTCAGCCAAAACATTGAGCTCTGTCTAAGCAAAGCTCAATTGAATAACATTGGTGATTTGGCGGATAGGATCAAAAAACTATCGGCAGAATATGGTTTAAACGTTGATCCAAGTCGCTACATACACTCTCTTTCTATTGGCGAAAGACAAAGAGTGGAAATTATGCGTTGTCTTGTACAGTCGGTGAAACTGCTCATATTAGATGAACCGACTTCAGTACTAACACCACAGGAAGTATCTGGACTGTTCGACGTATTACGCACTCTTTCAAAAGAAGGCTGTAGTATTCTATTTATCAGCCATAAACTGCATGAAGTCACTGAAATTTGCCATAAAGCCACTATTCTCCGTGGCGGAAAAGTAGTGGATACCTGTATCCCTAATGAAGAAACGCCCGCCACCATTGCCAAAATGATGGTGGGCGAGCTGGCCGAACAAGAGGCGGGGTACATCAAAAGAGAAGGCACAAACGTTATATTCAGCGTCACCAATTTGTCTCTGCCATCCAAACACCCTTTCGGCACAGCGCTAAAAGACATCAATCTTACGTTAAAAGCTGGCGAAATATTAGGCATTGCTGGGGTTGCGGGCAACGGACAAGACGAACTCATGGCCATAATTAGTGGCGAGGACGCCCGCAATGTCAAACAGGCTATTTCACTGAATAACCTCGACATTGGTCATTTGCATGCCGGCGAAAGGCGAAAACTGGGCATGGCCTACGTCCCTGAAGAACGTTTAGGTCGGGGAGCAGTGCCAGATATGAGCCTAACAGAGAACACCCTGTTAACACACAGCGACGGCTTTGTTAAAAACGGACTCGTACAGTGGCAAAGCATCAAAAATTACACTCAGACGCTTATTACCAAATACAAAGTGAAATGCCATGGCGAGTTTTCTGAAGCGAAAAGCTTAAGTGGCGGCAATCTACAAAAATTTATTATGGGTCGAGAAATTGGCCAAAACCCAAAAGTATTAATTTGTGCCCACCCAACGTGGGGAGTTGATGTGGGCGCCGCGCTTGCCATTCATCAAGCCTTACTCGAGCTTCGAGATCAAGGGGCCGCCATTTTGCTCATCTCAGAAGACATAGACGAGCTGTTTTTATTGGCTGACAGAATGGCCGCCGTTTGCAACGGACATTTATCCCCCTTGGTGAAAACAGAACACACCAACATCGACCAAATAGGTCAATGGATGGCAGGAACTTTTATCAATAACACATCGGTGTGTGCACAAGAACAAGAGGCTAAGGCATGATCCGCATTCAAGCTCGCACTGAGCCAAGCTCATTAATGAAAGTAGCCTCTCCGCTACTGGCTATTTTGTTAACCTTGATTTTTGGCGGCATTCTATTTTCTGCCATAGGTAAATCGCCCTCACAAGCATTACACGTACTACTGATCGCGCCATTGGCAGACAGTTATAACATTGGTGAAATGTTCGTCAAAATGGGCCCTCTTCTGCTTTGTGCAGTGGGATTATCCCTATGTTATCGAGCAAACATGTGGAATATCGGTGCAGAAGGGCAATTGTTAGCAGGGGCATTAGGCGGCTCTGCCATGGCACTTTACTTCATCGACTCAGATTCGGCATTGGCTTTGCCCATTACCCTATTGGCAGGCATTGCTTCCGGAATGATTTGGGCTGCCGTCCCTACCTTTTTAAAGCTGCGCTTTAATTCAAATCTCATATTAACCACCATTATGTTCAACTACATCGCTCTGTATTTATTGATTTGGGCGGTGCATGGACCATTAAGAGATCCACAGGGGTTTGGCTTTCCAGAATCCGCCATGTTTACGGATGCCACTTTACTGCCCACGCTGTTTGAAAATAGCCGCATCCATCTTGGTATTGTTTTTGCCATTCTGTCTGGCATCATCGGATGGTTTATCTTGAGTAAAACCCACCTAGGCTTTCAAATACGCGTCTTTGGTGCCGATGAACCCGCGGCAAGATACGCCGGTTTTAATAGTAAAAAATTAAGTTGGTTCGTCATGCTATTTGCAGGCTCATTGGCTGGCCTAGCAGGGGTCAGCGAAACCATAGGCCCCATCGGACAGCTGGTACCGAATGTGTCCCCGGGCTACGGTTATTCCGCCATTATTGTCGCGTATTTAGGTAGGCTCCACCCGCTGGGGGCTATCATTGCCGCTGTTTTTATGGCCGTTATTTACATGGGTGGCGATCTGGCCCAAATCGAAATGGGCATTCCTGTTGCCGTGGTCAGTATGTTTCAAGGGATTTTACTTTTCTTCCTCTTGGCCTGTGATTTTTTCATTAATAACCGCCTCAGCTTTTCAAATCAAGCGACAAACTAGGAGCACATCTTGGATTCAGATCTTATCGTACAAATCTTATTTGCCGCTGTAAAAACAGGCACGCCACTGCTCTTTATTGCCCTTGGCGAGGTCATTTGCGAGAAATCAGGCATATTAAACCTAGGTCAAGAAGGCATGATGTTAATGGGTGCTGTGGTTGGCTTTTTAGCCGCCTACTCTACTGGAAATATGGGGTTTGGTGTTCTTGCCGCGATGATAATGGGCAGTACCATGAGCCTGATTTTCGCCGTATTAGTCTTGCAGCTTGGTGCCAATCAAGTCGCCACTGGACTGGCCTTAACGATTTTTGGTACGGGCTTAAGTGCTTTTGTGGGGGCGGGTTTTGTCGGTCAAACCATTCAAGGTTTCCCCCCCATCGCCATCCCATTATTGTCTGATATTCCTTATCTAGGACGCATTCTTTTTAACCATGATATTTTAGTGTATTTCTCCTTTGGCATGACCGCAGTGTTGTTTTACGTGGTCAATAAAACCCGCATTGGCTTAACGCTCAAAGCCGTAGGGGAGAATCCTAACGCGGCAAACGCGATTGGCATACCGGTACTCAAAGTACGCTATTTAGCCATCATGTTTGGCGGCGCCATGGCGGGGATTTCAGGGGCTTACATGTCGCTCGTTTATACCCCTATGTGGGTAGAGAACATGACCGCTGGACGAGGATGGATTGCCCTGGCACTGGTTGTTTTTGCTTCATGGCGAATTGGACGAATCATGCTAGGAGCCTATCTATTTGGTTTGGCGAGCATTATGCATCTGGTATTACAAGGTATGGGATGGTCTATTTCTCCCAACTTACTGGCCATGTTGCCTTATGTGGCGACCGTCGTTGTCATGGTGATTATTAGTGCCGACCATTTCAAAGAAAAATTACTAGCGCCTCGTTCATTGGGCAAACCCTTTGACCCAAGAAACATGGCGTAACAAGATCATTAACCATTACTTCACTATTGAAGACAATAAAGCCTTAGGGCACAAAAGGAGCGAGAAATGAAACTGAAAAGTTTGCTGGTTAGTTTGGGGCTTTTAGCGGGGGCCGCTGCGGTTCAAGCAGAAGAGCCATTAAAAGTTGGTTTCATCTATGTTGGCCCAGTTGGCGATTTAGGTTGGAGCTACGAGCATGACATGGGCCGTAAAGGCTTAGAAGAGTATTTTGGTGATAAAGTCAAAACCACTTTTGTTGAAAACGTGCCAGAAGGTGCCGATGCAGAACGTGTTATTACTCAGTTAGCAAAAGCCGGAAATGATCTTATTTTTACAACCTCTTTCGGTTTTATGAACCCAACAGTGAAAGTTGCAAAACGCTTTCCAAATGTGAAATTTGAACACGCAACAGGCTATAAACTGGATAAAAACTTAGGTACTTATGTATTGCGTACCTATGAAGGTCGTTATATCTCTGGTGTAGCGGCAGGAATGATGACCAAAACCAACACCATTGGCTATATTGGTTCTTTCCCAATCCCTGAAGTTATCCGTGATATCAATGCGGCTTACATGGGTGCCAAAAGCGTTAACCCTGATGTAAAAATGAAAATTGTCTGGGCAAACACTTGGTACGATCCAGGCAAAGAAACTGATGCCGCAAACGCACTCATGGACCAAGGTGTTGACGTCATGCTGCAACACACAGACAGCCCAGCTCCGCTCATTGCTGCAGAGAAACGTGGTCTACGCGCTATTGGACAAGCTTCGGATCAAAGTAAATTTGCACCGGAAGCTCACATCTTTTCCGTACGTGACGACTGGACGCCTTACTATGTTAAACGCGTACAAGCGGTCATGGATGGCACATGGAAAGCGCAAGATTTCTGGGGTGGATTCCAAGATGATATGCTAACGCTTGCGTCTATTAACCCAAATCTACCAGCGGACGTACGAGCCAAAATTGATGCCACTCACGATGCCATCAAATCCGGTGCATTCAAACCCTTCACTGGACCAATCAAAGACAACAAAGGCAATATCGCCGTACCCGCTGACCACTCCTTAACCGATGTAGAACTTGCTCAGGTTAACTGGTACGTGGAAGGTATTACCGACGAAATTCCACGTTAATACGTTTGCTGTAATTTTTTATATACGGCCAGCTCTGCTGGCTGTATATTCCCCTGTTTTTTAAACCACACTCACAAAACATTGCCAGCCATTCTTTTTCATCTTCGCTTTTATCGCTATATTTAAGAATTCAAGGCACAGCAACGAAAGGGAAACCTATGGAAACACTGATCGAACTATCAAAGAAAATGCCTAAAACGGAACTTCACTTACACATAGAAGGAACTTTTGAGCCAGAGCAGATGTTTGCCATTGCACAACGAAACCAGGTTGAACTGAAATACCATACCGTTGAAGCATTAAAAGCGGCCTATCAATTCACTAACTTGCAAGACTTTTTAGATCTGTATTACCAAGGCATGTCTGTATTGCTTCACGAAGCGGATTTTTACGATCTCACCATGGCATACCTTAGCAAGGTTCACAGCGAAAACGTCGTGCATGTAGAGATCTTTTTTGACCCTCAAGGACACCTTTCTCGTGGCGTCCCTTTTGATACGCAAATCAACGGCATTTATAACGCCCTCAAAGACGCAGAAACAAAATGGGGCATGACATTTAAACTCATCATGTCTTTTCTCAGACATTTAAGCGAAGAAAGTGCTTTTGAAACACTTGAGCTGTCCAAACCGTTTTTGCCGTTAATCGACGGAGTTGGCTTAGACAGCTCTGAAGTGGGTCACCCACCAGAGAAATTCTTGCGCGTTTTTGAAGCCTGCAAAGACCTTGGCCTAAAAGTCACCGCCCATGCGGGAGAGGAAGGTCCGCCAGAGTACGTATGGCAAGCAATCGATCAAATCGGTGTCGATAGAATTGATCATGGCAATAGAGCACTGGAAGACGACCAACTTATTGAAGAAATCAAAAAGCGCGGCCTAACATTAACGGTATGCCCTTTATCCAATTTAAAGCTTTGTGTCGTTAATGACATGAAAGACCACCCGATTAAAACCATGTTAAAACGTGGTCTGAACGCCACAGTCAACTCAGACGACCCTGCGTATTTTGGTGGCTATATGGCCGACAACTACGCATCATTAATTACTCATACAGGCATTAGCAAAGAGGAATTATTGCAATTGGCGCAAAATGGTATAACGGGGAGTTGGATGGAGAACAATTTAAAAGAAAAACACCTAGCGCAGTTACGCACCCTGTTCGCCTAACATTTTTATCCGCCACATTGGTGAAAGGTAGATTGAATGGATCACTCCTTTTCGTCAATGTGGTAAGATTTCGTTTTTTACGACTGAATTGAGACCATCCCATGTCAAACCTAATCCCTCTTGATGATACTTTTTACCGTTTGCCCAGCCGTGAACGCTATGAGCATGTTATAAAACTCGTAAAAAAAGGCTCGTCTGTGTGGACACTCGCTGATACTGAAGGCTGCTTGATCATTGATCTTGGCAGCGACAAAGTATTACCCATTTGGCCGACGGAAGCCTTAGCAGTGGCTTGGGGCGAAAAAGATTATACAGGGTTCAATAGTCTAGAAATCAATGCCGTGGATTGGGCCGCAAAATGGCTGCCGGGCATGCAAGGCGATGGTTTTTCAGTGGGCGTCGCACCAAATCTTGCGGGTGAATGCATTGTATCATCCGCGGAAGAACATGGCGCCGACTTAAAAATCTAGCCGTCGTTTGTCAATGCGCCTTTCCGTTCAACCTACGAAAAGCACACACACTCAGTTTTCTGTGTGTGTGTGCTTGATCGCGGTTTTCCTGATTTATTTTGGCCCACTGTTCTCGCAAATAAGTAACGCCCTTTCATCCCAGCCCACAACAACGCCCACATCAATCGAAAATACTGGAATGGAAGCCATGTCTATGACGTCCATGGTAATGCCTGGACACGACCATAGCAAAATGCTTTCCGAACTTACGGACAGTCAACCAACGCAAACAAACTCAGCCCATATTAGCCATCATGGGCATCATGCCCATGGAGAAAGCACAAATTTACTAGAAGCCTGTGGTTATTGCTCTCTCCTCTTTCATTTAAATTGGATTGACGCCAAAACCTTAGAGCTTATTCCACTACGCCAAAACCGTTACCCAAACCCCGTAGTGGCCACTCTTTCGCACAAATATCACGTGCCTTTCACTTCCATTCTACCTCGAGCGCCACCAGTCGTTTTCATCTAATGAATATTGCAATCGATATGTACATCTAAAACGACACGACCTATTCAGATTCGTCACTGTACTGAATCATGTGTACGTGTCTTTAATAATGCTAGAAAAGTGAGTTTACCGCTCAGAGGCATTGTTCTGCCCTTTTCTACAAGACGAGAAATATCAATATGTCGACAAAAAAACCTATTAAGACCCCCGAGTCTTCTTCAAACGCAATGTTGCTGCTAATTACACGACTGCACTTCTATATTGGTCTGTTCGTCGGCCCCTTTATCTTTGTGGCCGCATTCACTGGCACGCTTTATGTGCTCACACCACAAATTGAAAGTGCCATTTACAAAGACGTACTCACCACGCAAAGTGTGGGTGAAAGCCAGCCTCTTTCTCAACAAATAGCCGCGGCAAAATCGCACCTACAGAATAACTTAATCTTATTTGCCGTTCGCCCAGCACCTGAAACCGGTGATACAACACGCATCATGTTCTTAGATGCAAGCGCTCAACATTCAGGTGCCAGAGCGGTGTTTATCGATCCGATCACACTCGAGGTCAAAGGTAATCTGCCTGTCTATGGAACCAGCGGAATTTTACCACTTAGAACCACAATAGATTTTATGCATCGTCAACTGCTTTTAGGCGAAGTTGGACGCTATTACAGTGAATTAGCCGCTTCTTGGCTATGGATCGCCGCACTGGGTGGCGTATTTTTATGGTACAAAGGCGGTAAGAAAAATAAGGCCGAATTGGCCAACAAAACAGCGCATCTTCGAAAACGTAGACGCCACTATCAATTAGGTTTGTTGCTTTTTGTCGGTTTAGTCTTTGTCTCCATTACTGGATTAACTTGGTCTAAATGGGCGGGGGACAACATCAGCACATTGCGCAATAGCATTGGCTGGGTCACACCGTCAGTCTCACAAGACCTCACAACCATAGATCACAATATGATGATGTCTGACGAACATGCCGATCATCTAAATCATTCAAGTCACCATAATATGCCGGCAAAGAAACCAGCAGCAGAAAAATTTGAAGATGTTGATGCTCTGTTTGATGGGGTTTTGAAAGCAGCAAGAGACGCTGGAATCGACGCGAATAAGCTGGAAATAAGACCCTCCTCAACCAAAGACAAAGCTTGGCGGGTGAGTGAAATAGATCGCTCTTGGCCAACGCAAGTCGACAGCGTCGCCGTTGATGCGAGTACTATGACAGTGACTAGCCGCGCGGATTTTGCCACCTTCCCGATTGTTGCCAAGCTGATTCGCTGGGGCATTGATGCGCACATGGGCATTTTGTTTGGCGTTGCCAACCAGATCATTTTGGCATTTTTTGGACTCTCTTTGTGTTTGATGATTATCTGGGGCTATAAAATGTGGTGGCTACGTCGACCACAAGCAGGCTCTTCGGCCAAACCACTGCGCCAAGCATGGAAGAAACTCTCCGGCACGCAAAAAACCATCACGCTGCTGATTGCCATTATTTTAGGTGTTAGCATGCCCGTAATGGGCATTAGTTTGCTTGTCTTTTTAATCATTGACACCCTTCGCTGGAAATATCAACAGTAAGGCGTTCAGCACGCTTATGCTCATCAAGTTCACTGCGAACTTGATGAGCATTATCGATGCTTTAAATCCATCGGACAGACACCCTAAATGGTTTTTTCTCTGGCCTATTGGCATGTTATCAGTAGAATATCGGGTTAATTTTATCGTCAGAACGATTTTTTAAAGGCATCCAGCTACTTATAAAAAAGGCGCAGCAAGCCTCAGTCACAATCACCAACGATGACAACATGATCTAGGAAATGCTTTCCAAACCTAAGATGTATCTCTCTTTTTTAAAAAATAAATTAGATAAATTGCATAAATACATTATCAATCTGACCGTAAATTCAAAATAGACCACGGGCGGAGCATAATCACTTTTGCTCAAGATCGGGGAAAAATCCGATATTTCAAACGCCAACATACACTCATTAACGTAGGAAGCTAATATGTCTAAAACCACAGTGAAATTCGAGTATGAAAAAGAAACCAAAAACAGCGTTCGCTATCTAGAAGTACCTGAAGAAGGAAAAGCCCCTATCATGGGGACGCTGTATGTACAAAAGTGGTTCGCTGGCGGCAGTAAAACATTAGAAATCACGATAGAGAAAAAAGACTAAGTACTCTAGGGAAGGTACGAACAAATCCTCTTGTCTCAGCATATGGATAAAAGCTTGCTATTCGAGGCGAATACCAATAGTGGTTCTATTTTTGAGGTGCTCAACACAGAATACAAGCTTTTAGATCATGCCCTACGGGCCTTAGTAGCCTTATTCGCACCTTCCCTAGCTCTGCGAATTAGGAAATCAAAAACACTCTCTCAGGCTTTTCTTTCACAAATACTAACGTCATGTGGAAGAAAACGCTCTATTGGCTTGAAACATCAAACAGCCAAAAAATATAGTTTTTCTTTTCATTTTTATTTCACTTCACATGCTTTACATTGACGCAGATATAACCACTTTTAGAGACAAGATATGCCAAATAATAAAAATGTGTTTTTGCGTGTTTTCTCTTCTCTCAGACCATATTTGTTTTTTTTAGGTCTCACCCTACTCTGCTTATTACTTAGTCGCTTGTCGTTAATGATCTGGAAATACGATCGAATTGACAGTGTTAGTGATTGGTTCACAATACTGGGCTTCGGTTTACGCATTGATATCGCGTCCATCTCATACATTATTGGCATACCTGCGGTCATCAGTTTATTGATTTCAGGCATACCTTATGTCAACCGCATTTGGGATTTTCTTACTCGAATTTGGCTAACCTGTACCTTTGTTGTATTGATATTTATGGAGGTATCAACGCCAGCGTTTATTGAAGAATACAGCTTAAGACCGAACCGTCTTTTTGTAGAGTATTTGCTCTACCCTAAAGAAGTCTTCTCTATGCTGATTGAAGGTCATAAGGTTACTCTGCTTATAACCACTTTCCTCACTACTCTCACTGTGATTTTGGCATATCAGTTTTTCCGCAAGCAAAGCATTGCCAACCAACCACAGCCTAAATGGTTCGAACGTCCAGTATTAGTCGTTATCATTTTCTGTCTTGCCTTTCTTGGCGCTCGATCTAGCTTGCAGCACAGACCAATCAACCCAAGCTATACGGCATTCACTAACGATCCGCTCGTAAATAGCCTCACCCTTAACTCGACCTATTCTCTTCTTTACGCAGTCAGCCAAATGGCCGATGAAGTTAGCTCATTTGAACTGTACCCGGTAATGAGCCAAGATAAGGTAATGGCAGAGATCCATAAAGCAATGGGGCTAGATAACGATCTCTTTACATCGCCAGACCTGCCGACCTTACATACACAAAAAGCGACCCAGCATTTTGATCGCCCAAAAAACCTTGTCATTATTCTTGAGGAAAGCTTAGGAGCACAGTTTGTTGGCAGTTTAGGCGGGCTTCCTTTAACGCCTGAGTACGATAAATTAGTGCCTGAAGCATGGTCATTCAACAATTTGTACGCCACAGGAACGCGCTCGGTACGCGGCATAGAAGCGGTGATTACTGGCTTTGTTCCTACTCCAGCACGTAGCACAGTCAAACTTCCCAATTCACAAACCAACTTTTTCACTATTGCCAAACTGCTCGGTGAGCAAGGTTATGACACAAACTTCATCTATGGTGGTGGTGCGCATTTTGACAACATGAAATCCTTTTTCTTAGGTAACGGCTTCAACTCCATCATTGAAGAAAAAGACTTTAATAACCCGGAATTTATTGGTTCTTGGGGCGTAAGCGATGAAGATCTTTTCACAAAAGCCAATCAAGACTTTGTTGAAAAATCCAAAACGGGGAGGCCTTTTTTTAGTCTGGTCTTCAGCTCATCAAACCATGATCCGTACGAATTTCCTGACAACAAAATTGAGCTCTACAACACACCAAAAGCGACCCGAGAGAACGCGGTAAAATACGCCGATCACGCTATTGGCCACTTTTTTAGATTGGCGAAACAAGAAGACTACTGGAAAGACACCGTGTTTTTAGTGGTTGCAGACCATGATGCCCGTACGACTAGATCAGACTTAGTGCCCATTCCAAGCTTTCACATACCCGCTTTGATTATAGGTGATGGGATAAAACCTAAAAATGACAGTCGATTGACCAGCCAAATAGACTTGGCACCCACACTTTTGTCATTGATTGGCGTTGATTCCGAACACCCAATGATTGGGCAAGACTTAACAAAAGTCGGTGATGATTATATCGGGCGAGCGATAATGCAATTCAATGAAAACCAAGCTTTTTTAAAAGACGGTAAAGCGGTCATTTTACAACCCAAAAAACCACCAGCTACCTTTACTTATGTAAATTCGACCCTTACCCCAAGTAATGACATCAGTGAAGATTTAATCAACCAAGCTATCGCGCATCCATTACTGGGCACTTGGCTTTACAACGAGAAAAAATACGACATGCGCAGAACTCAATAAACCGCGTTAGATTTCTGCGAGCCTTTTTGATAAGTCAGAATTTGCCCTTTAAAAGGCACAGACAAGTAGTACGTTGTGATGGGCTTTCGCTGATGATGGGAATAGCCCATGGCAATCATTTTTTTACTGAACGGCGCATGATGACCACGACCTGGGTCCACCAGCAATACAGAACAACTGTCTGCGGCGTGCTTTTCGATAAAAGTTGCCAAAAGATCGACGTGAAAACGCTCGTACAATATGTCGCTGCCGATAATACAGTCGTATTTTCCTAGATAAATACTCGTGTCTTGCCAACTCGCCCTAATGAAAGGAATCACTCTATCGCCATTTAACAGAGCGTTCGTATTAAGAAAGCCAGCTGCTTCTGGGTGATAGTCCGTGGCGGTAATATTAGCCAAACGATGATTTAACACCAAACTTGCCAAACCAATACCACAACCCACTTCCAATATTTTTAACCCTTCTACCTGATAGTCAAACATAAGGTGCGCCAAGACCTCACCAGAAGGCCAAATCACACCAAATAAAGGCCACACAGCGGATGAAATACCCAACTTCAAGGCGACATCGTCATCATCTGAAAACTCTTGATTATCACGCAACGTGCGTACATGAATATCAGTCTTATCAAATTCAAACGTTTGATAACGGACACGAAAGTGAGACATAAACGCCCTAGCAGTGCTCGGAAATAGCAAACGCTATTAAGCTGAGGCATCATACTAGCTTGCTGATGCATGATTGCCTACGCTTAGTTTGATTAACCGCTTACCTCCCTTATTTGCCCGCCGCATTAATCAACAGACCAATGTTCCAATAGAATGTTAATAAACAAATCGGCCGCGGGTGATACCGATGTTGAACTGCGTTTGACAAGGCCAATCGAGCGGTCAATTTTTTGCCCCTTAAGCGGCCTAGAAGTCAGTACGGAAGCACTGCTCAATGGCATGGCGAGTTTCGGAACAATCGATATCCCCAACCCCATTTCGACCAAACCAAGTGATGTCGAAAGGTGCTGCACTTCATAAAAACTGTTTAACTGCACTTGGTCTCTTGCTAAAGATTTATCTAACAAAATGCGGTTACCACTGGCACGCCCAACACTGATTAATTTGTAAGGTTCCATGTCTATCCAAGACACTTCTTCCAACTCGCATAACGGATGATCTTTGCGCAAACACACCACAAAGGGGTCGTCTAAAAGTGGGGTAAAAGACACTTCTGGGTGTTGAGCAATAGCCATATTGATCCCAAAATCTGCGTCACCGCGAATAACAGACTCCAAACCATGGTTCGCACTCTCATCTAAAATTTGAATCCGAATACCGGGATAACGCTCATTAAAAACATTGATAACACTTGGCAAAAAGTAAAAGGCGGCGGTCGGAATACAGGCAATAGTGACCTTACCTTTTTGCTGTGACGCCATGTCTTTTATCCCCAAAACAGATAGCTCAAAATCTTCCACCATACGTCGAGCTTTTGGCAAAAACTCACGTCCTACGGAGGTTAGCCACGTTTTCCGAGTGGTTCTTTCAAATAATTGAGCGCCAAGAATTGTCTCTAATTTTTGCATTCGGCGGCTTAAAGCAGGCTGCGATAAAAAGGTCAATTCTGCCGCATCATGAAAGTTTCCCGTTTCTGCAATGCGTATAAAAATAACCAAATCTTTGAATTCTATTTGATGCATCATTCACCCCACTGATTCGTTTCACACATCAATTATGTACTATCTTTGCATTTGATGCACGAATACCGGTTGTGAGACTTTAGTTCCATGCTCTTACAACAACAAAGGTTTAATAAGAATGTCACAAACCATATCTTGCATCATAATGCGTGGCGGCACTTCTAGAGGTCCATACTTGCAAATTTCTGACCTTCCTCAGGATCGTAGTGCTTGCGCAGACGTTTTGCTAAAAATCATGGGATCAGGCCATGAACTCCAACTTGATGGCATTGGTGGTGGCAATAGCCTCACCAGTAAAGTTGCGATGGTTGGTGCTTCTACCCACCCCGATGCAGATGTTGATTACCTATTTGCCCAAGTTGGCGTGCTAGACAAAATCGTTGATTTTTCACCCAATTGCGGAAACATGCTGGCAGGTGTTGCTCCCTATGCCATAGAAACTGGATTGTTTCCAGCAAGCCAAGGCACAACCACCGTCCGCATTCATAACCTTAATACGGGTAAAATTATCCATTCGACGGTACAAACCCCGCAAGGCAAAGTAGAATACACGGGCAACACTATTATCAGTGGCACCAATTCACCTGGCGCGCCAATTCAATTGACTTTTCTTAATGTAGAAGGCGCTAAAACCGGTAAATTATTACCGACTGGAAATGCCGTAGATGTTATTAACTCAACAGAGGTAACCTGCATTGATGCGGCAACACCCGTGGTTTTAATTAAGGCAAGCGACCTCGGAAAAACGGGAAATGAGACCCCAAGCGAGCTAGATAACGACACTGAATTTATGAGCCGCTTAGAGTCCATCCGTTTAAAAGCGGGCGAACTCATGGGGTTGGGCGACGTTGCAAACTCGGTTATTCCTAAGCCAATTTTGCTGTCTCCAGCGAACCATGGAGGCACCATTAATGCCCGCTATTTTGTTCCTCACAAGTGCCATAAATCATTGGCCGTAACAGGCAGTATTGCCATCGTGACCGCCTGCTGCCTTCCCGGCACCGTAGCGGCCAAACTCATCGGTAATAAAGACTCCGAATCTTATTTTACCCTTGAACATCCTTCAGGAAAAATTGAGCTTAATGCTCAACGCAAGGAAGACAATTTATCCGCTTTGAATAGCGTATCGGTAATTCGTACTGCCAGAAAAATACTGTCAGGTACGGTTTATCTTAATTAACTATCAATACAACAATAATAAACGTATTGAACATTCATAAAAACAAGAAAGGAAAAAATCATGAAAAAACTTTCTAAGCTCTTAGGTGTTTCCATCCTATCTTTTGGCTGTTTGCTGTCAATCCCTGCAAAAGCGCAGGAAACAGAACTCCCTTCCACAATAAACTGGACCATTCCATTTGGCGTGGGTGGCGGTACAGATGTGTGGGCTCGCTTTGTTGCGCCGCATCTAACAAAGAATTTACCGGGTAATCCAACGGTTGTGATTAAAAACCAACCGGGTGGCGGCTCCATTACAGGGACCAACTTATTCTTCCAACGTGCAAAGAGCAATGGTGAAGATATTTTAGGAACATCAGCATCAACATTGTATCCATTCATGTTAGGCGATAAGCGTGTACGCTATAACTTCGATAAATGGATTCCTCTATTGGCTAGCCCTACCGGTGGCGTTGTTTATGTCCAACCAGATCTTGGCGTGTCTTCGGCTGACGATATTAAGAAATTAGATGGCGTAACGTTGCCATTTGGCTCTCAAAGCCCAACTGGCTTAGAGCTACCTGTCTTTCTGGCTTTCGAAATGCTAGGGCTTGATATCAAACCCGTTTTTGGTATGAAAAGTCGTGGTGAAGGTCGTCTTGCTTTCGAGCGTGGTGAGGCCAAAATTGATTTCCAAACCTCTTCTGCTTATTTAAGTTCTGCTCTTGATCTAGTTAACAATCAAAAAGCCGTACCTTTGTTTTCATTAGGCATTATGAATAATCAAGGTAAAATTGTTCGAGATCCTGCCTTTGCTGATCTTCCAACATTTGAAGAAGTCTATGCTAAAAAGTTTGGCAAGCAACCTGAAGGGATTGAATATACCGCTTACAAGAAATTTTTAGCGGCAGGTTTTGCCTTCCAAAAAGTAATTTTCATCCCAGCGGATACGCCTAGTGATGTTATCAATACTTACCAAACATCCATTAGAACCATGCTAAAAGACCCAGCCTTCATCAAAGACTCTGAAATCCAAGTAGGGCCTTATGAAAACATCGTGGGTATTGACGCGGCTCAACACCTTAGCGATGCCATTAGTGTATCTCCTGAGTTATACACTTGGATTTCCTCTTGGTTAAAATCAAAATTTGATTACACGCTGTAATTTTGTAGCAGGAGTTATTGTTAATGATTGAGTTCCTCAGCGCCCTAGAACAATTGCTGTCGATCACCCATCTCACCTACTTAATTGCTGGTGTTTTAGTCGGGCTAGTGGTCGGCATTATTCCCGGACTGGGCGGTATCGCCGGCATGTCTTTACTCTTACCGTTTTTGTATGGGATGGAACCTTCTGTTGGTCTTGGGATGCTGATGGGACTGGTTGCCGTCATTCCCACGGGAGATACATTTACCTCCGTGTTGATGGGAATTCCAGGTTCGAGCTCGTCACAAGCCACTGTTATGGATGGCTTCCCTTTAGCCAAAAAAGGACAAGCAGCACGTGCGCTTTCCGCCGCCTTCCTATCTTC
Organism: Marinomonas arctica; assembly: GCF_003259225.1. Lineage (GTDB taxonomy): Bacteria > Pseudomonadota > Gammaproteobacteria > Pseudomonadales > Marinomonadaceae > Marinomonas > Marinomonas arctica. The sequence continues at coordinate 121,511 of NZ_QHJF01000005.1, forward strand.
AATGATAGGAGGTGTGGTGGGTGCCATTGTATTAAGTGTGTTTATACTCGTCGCTCGCCCTGTTGTGTTGGCCTTTTCCTCCGCTGAGCTCTTCATGCTTACGCTGCTAGGGCTGAGTGTTGTAGCCGCCCTGTCAGGTGGCAATGTTTACAAAGGCTTAGCCGCTTGTGGCTTTGGTCTGTTAATCGGCGCCATCGGTGGAGCACCGGCTACAGGAGAGTTTCGCTTTACCCTAGACATTGACTATCTTTACGATGGTATTCCTCTGGTTGTTGTCGGCTTGGGTATTTTTGCCCTACCTGAAATAATCAGTTTATTGGTAAAAAATAGCGCGATTGCCTCATCACCAAATAAACTTGGTCACGGCTTGAAGCAAGGTTTTAAAGATGTGTTTGCGAACCTTCCACTCGTTGGTAAGTCTTCCATTTTTGGTAGCTTAATTGGCGCGATTCCTGGATTAGGTGGTTCGGTTGTTGATTGGATGACTTACAGTTTCGCCATAAACTCGAGCAAAGACTCGTCTCAGTTTGGTAAAGGTGATATTCGCGGTGTTATCGCTCCTGAGTCAGCAAACAATGCTTGTGCCTCTGGCAGCATGATCCCAACTATTTTATTTGGTGTTCCAGGTTCTGGCGCGGCAGCCGTTTTTCTTGGTGGCATGCTCTTGCTAGGTATCCAACCCGGTGTGTCAATGATCTCGACACACCTTGATTTGACATACACCATTATTTGGTCATTGGCTCTAGCTAACATTCTTGGTGCCCTATTCTGCATCTGCTTTACACGTCCAATATCACTACTGACTTATATTAAGTTTTCAATACTGACACCCATTATTTTAACCTTGATACTCTTCGCCGCTTACCAAGCGACACGCAGTCTAGGTGACTTTATTTTCTTGGGTGTTGTGGCGGCTCTCGGTGTCATGATGAAAGGGGCAAATTGGCCTAGACCCGCCTTTTTGATCGGCTTTGTATTGTCTTCAGGGGCTGAAAACTACTTCTTCCAGAGCATCCAATTCTATGGCTACGAATGGTTCTTACGTCCTGGTGTTATTACCATAGCCGCACTCATTATTGTCGGTTTTGTGCTGCCTCCGATTCTGAAGAAAAGAAAACAAAAGATGAAGCCAGAGCAGCTCATGCAAGAAAAAGAACAAAACAGTATGGCCAACACTGTCTCCTGGACAGATTGGGGGATCATCGCAGTGATGGGAGGCTGCGCGACCTATGCTCTTGTGAATATTTGGGGAGCCTCAACGCTAACAAAAGCCTTCCCCATCATAGCTATCACGATTGTCTTGTTCTCTATCATCATGATTGTAAGCAAATACATGAGAGAGAAGCACACTAAAGTATCGTCAGATCTCGCCATGAATATGGTGTATATCGTAGGCTTTTTTGCTATTGCCTATGGTTATTATCTGTTTGGCTTTATTTCAACAACCTTTGTATTTTCACTATTGTTTTTGAAATTCCTAGCAAAAGCGTCGTATGTTCAGTCGACAGCCATTGCCATTGGCCTGGTGGTCTTCTTAGTGACAATGGGCAGAGTAATGAACGTAGACTTCCCTGAAGGCCTGTTTGACCCGTATCTCTTAAGTACCATTAAAACCTTTATCTAGGCACTCCCGCCTTGAGTCCCGATGCAGTGTTCTTTGCATCGGGATTTTTTTATAAAATTATCACATCCTAATCTTTTACAAATAGATCTCATTTCTTTTTCATGGTAGATTTGCCCCACTTAGGTGCACTTTTTGTGCGTAATGTTACAAATTATAAGTGTAAGTTTACGCATAATGTCAGCGACTATCCCCACAAACGCCGCACCTTAGTGATCAATACAACAACTAAAAAAAGCTCTCAGAGCTAATCTTATCGAGGACTATCTATGCAAGCATTCATTGATTTCTTGAACGGAGTCATTTGGAGCCCTGCCCTAATTTATCTATGCTTAGGTGCTGGCTTATTTTATTCAATACTGACGCGCTTTGCTCAAGTTCGTCACTTTAAAGAAATGTGTTCACTTTTATTCAATTCCAACGATTCAGACAAGGGCATCTCTTCCTTTCAAGCTCTTGCCGTTTCTTTGTCTGGTCGTGTTGGTACAGGTAACATTGCAGGCGTTGCTGCTGCGATTGGTTTTGGTGGTCCAGGTGCTGTTTTCTGGATGTGGGTCGTTGCTTTCTTAGGCGCAAGCACGGCTTATGCAGAATCAACATTAGGTCAACTTTATAAGGTCAGTGAAAACGGCCAATACCGTGGTGGTCCAGCGTATTATTTCGAACGTTGCCTTGGCTGGCGCTGGTTAGGTGTTTTGTTTGCCTTGTCTTCCATTATTGCTTGTGGTGTCTTCTTACCCGGTATTCAAGCTAACTCAGTAGGCAATGCGGTCACACAGATATTTGGTGAAGGCGTGATTGTTTCCAGCTCATTTGGTGAAGTAGGCTCCACTAAATTGGTTGCACTAGCGGTGATCCTGATTGTACTCGCCTTCATTATTTTTGGCGGCATCAAGCGCATTGCAAACTTCACTCAAATCATTGTGCCATTCATGGCAATTGGCTACATTGTGATGGCCTTGATCGTGGTTTTTCTGAATCTAGACAAGGTGCCAGGTATCTTCGGTTTGATCTTTTCTGATGCCTTTACAGCGCAAGCAGGTTTTGGTGCGGCAATCGGTTGGGGTGTAAAACGTGGCGTTTACTCTAACGAAGCAGGTCAAGGTACTGGCCCTCACGCAGCGGCGGCCGCAGAAGTACAACACCCAGCACAGCAAGGTCTGGTTCAAGCCTTCTCTGTCTACGTTGATACACTATTCATTTGTACCGCAACGGCTCTGATGATTTTGATCACTCAACAATACAACGTGCAAGGTTCACTACCTGATGGCCAGTTCATCGTACAAAACGTGGATCCTTCAACCATCATAGCGTCTCCTGCTTTTACTCAGATGGCACTAGCCAGTGTATTTGGTAGCTCAGGCCCCGTGTTTGTCGGTATCGCATTGTTCTTCTTTGCTTTCACAACGATACTGGCTTACTACTACATCGCTGAAACCAATGTGGCATATCTACGTCGTGCGTTGAACATCAACGTATCATTGACATTCGTAAAATTGCTTATCATGTTCATGGTGGCATACGGTACCGTCAATACTGCAGGTTACATCTGGAACCTAGGTGACGTTGGTGTAGGTCTGATGGCGTGGCTAAACATCATTGGTATCCTGACCATTTTCTTCATGGCAAAACCTACGATGAAAGCCTTGCGCGATTATGAAGACCAAAAAGCAGCGGGCGTAACAGAATATACTTTTAACCCAAAAGCCCTTGGTATTAAAGGCGCAGAATTCTGGGAAAAACGTTACGATGAGCAACAAGCGAAAAAAGCGGCAGACAAATAATTTTCGTCGCCACTAACGCAGAGTGTCATAAAAAGGGCCACATTTACGTGGCCCTTTTTTGTGCTATTCAACCTATTTTATGGACAAACGCTTCTAAGGCTTAATATAAGCAAAACCCTGCGTTTGCTTTTCGATCAACGTCAGTACGCCGACAGGCTCTACTGTGACAAATTCTGGCAACAAATCAATAGCGATACCGGCCCCATTAAGTGAATTCTGACACACAACAAACTCAACCCCATTAGCGACCAACTCTTGTATTGAGTCTGCATAATTTAACGAAGCACGATCACCAAAAACCAATACCGCTTTCGCGTTTGACAGCACCATAATATTCGAGGATTCATGATTCACCGCTTTCACAAGATTGCGCACATTAGCAAGAAGCAATGACCACTTGTCCAGTTCATCGATATGAAACACTACATTTACAGATTGCATTAACCCTCCTTAATACTTTCCAAAATACACGGTCAATAAAGCCTAATCATAGAGAACAAGGCCGCTACCAGAGCATAAGCTAACATAGAGATAATAGTGCGTTTAATAATAAAACCCTCTTTATTACTGACATCTAGGATCGTGGATATCGCAATAATATTATTAATACATATCATGTTTCCCATGGCGGCACCGGCCGACCGCAACGCCATCACCTCTCTCCCTACTATCAAACTCGACAACAAGATACTCACCTTAGTTCAACCTGTTTAAAATGTATAATATCGGTCAATATGCTTTACAAGACTGGAAAAATACCGTTAAAAGCCCTATTGTTTAAGGCTGGCATAATCCATTGCCACAGAAAATCAGCCACTCAAAATCAGTGCCTAATTTTCTTTTATATTAGCGCATGAAGAAAAGAGAACAGGTGACATGAAGCAAAAAGACTTTCGAAAACTTGGCTGCGCGGAATGCTCTACAGCTTGCGACTTAGGTTTCGACTTCACTATGGCATTTCAGCCGATTATCAATTGCCAAACAAAAACTGTCTTTGCTCAAGAAGCACTTGTCCGTGGTGTAAATCAAGAAGGCGCATTCCACGTTTTCAAAAACGTTAACGACACCAATCGTTATCGATTTGACCAAAGCTGTCGCGTGAAAGCCATCAAGCTAGCAGCAGAATTAGGCGTGCATGAAAAGAGCTTTTTAAGCATTAATTTTTTACCGAACGCTGTTTACAAACCAGAGCTGTGTATAAGAACCACGTTAAACGCCGCTGAAGAGTACAAGTTCCCTAAAGAAAAAATCATTTTTGAATTTACCGAAAATGAACAAATAACCGACAGCACGCACTTAGAATCTATTATTCAACATTACCAACAACAGGGCTTTTTGACTGCGACCGATGATTTTGGCTCAGGATTTAATGGTTTAAACCAGCTTGCTGATCTTAAAACCGATATCACAAAAATCGACATGGCACTGATCAAAAATATAGACCAAGACAAGAAACGCCAAATCATTGTGCGTAACTTGGTGAATTTATTTCATGAGCTCGACATGATGGTTGTCGTCGAAGGCGTCGAAACAAAGGCGGAATATCACACCCTAAGAGACATGGGCATCCACCTTTTCCAAGGCTATTACTTCGCCAAACCCAGTTTCGAATCCCTCGCGGAAATCAATTGGGATTAAGCCAACTCTTTATTGAAAAACCACTTCGAATCGCTCTAACACCAACAGCCTATCCCCTGTTGGTTCAATGACTAACGCTTTGTACCCCGCGAAAAAACGCCTAGCGCACTTCTGGCAACCACGCTAACGTTATATTCATCAGCACAATAACGCAAAGAGTCTTATAAAAGAGACGCTTTTACATACTGTCGCCAATTATGCTGCTCTTTGAAACCAAGCACTTCACGAATTTTACGGTTTGAAAACAACGCCTCATGTTCCCCCATTTCTCGGTTCATAGGCACACCCGGAAAAAAGCGCTCCGCTAATTCTTGGGTAGGAATAATCGCGCCATTATGATCGTTTCCGGCGTTAAAAATCTGAAAGCCCAAACCGTCTTTTTGCAAACATAAATCGACAATTTGACCCAGATCTCGGGCATCAATGTAACAAAATGCATTGCGACGACGTACTTCAGGGTGTTCAAAATAATTCGGAAACAGCTCCGCGTATTCATGAGGTTCAATCACATTGCCGATGCGAAGCGCATAAATATCAATGCCTGATCGGCGCTGAAAACTACGTGCTGTTTTCTCGTTTACGACTTTAGACAGACCATAGCTGTCCATTGGATCAACATCGTAATCTTCTTCTAATGGCAAAGAATGTGGATCGGTCTGGCCATCAGAAAAACAAATACCGTAAGTGGTTTCTGATGAAGCAATCACCACTTTTTTAATACCCAGCTTGACCGCGGCTTCAATCACATTGTAGGTCCCGATGGTATTGACTCGAAAAGTTTCATTATCAGGATGGATTAAAATTCTTGGGACGGCGGCAAAATGCACCACCGCATCAAACACTGGCACTCCGTTCCCTGGCTCTAGCTCATCAAATCCTGCATAGGCCGTCATCGCGTTGAACATTTGGCCGGAGTCCGTAATATCAGCCATTAAGTTGTCCACTCCTGGATAATCCAAAGGCACTAAATCAACATTCAACACTCGATGTCCTTGCGCAAGCAAATAAGCAACAACATGCTTGCCCGCTTTGCCTGAACCACCAGTGAACAATATGCGTTTTGATGTCATATACCTACCTCAATCAATTGGGATATTTGTGGAAAGACGCCACTTCCTTTTGGGTTAAATAACGCCACTGCTCACTCTCTACATCAAGGCAAACATCACCTATTTGCTCTCTATGCAGCCACGCCACTCGATTCTGTACAGCCGCAAACATACGTTTTACCTGATGAAATTTGCCTTCTGTAATGGTCAGTCGCACTTCGTTTGGCGCAATAACCTCTAACATAGCAGGCAATGTTAACTGCGTCTCCCCTTGCAATTTGATGCCTTCTAAAAATCTCTCAGCCACCGCTTCCGCTTGCTCATGGCTTAACGCTTTAGATAAACCAACACGGTAGACCTTTCGGCAGCCATTGCAGGGGCGCGTAATATCAAAAGACCAGCGACCATCGTCCGTAATCAACACCAAGCCCGTTGTGTCGGCATCTAGACGCCCTGCAATGTGTAATTCAGAAACTCTCTCCACCTGTAGATAATTAAACAACGATGGATAAGCTTCATCAATATTAGAGCAAACCGTGTTTATCGGTTTATGCAGAAGAAGATAACGAAAATCGCGAGCCTTTAGCCTGTCGCCATTCAACAACACGGTATTGTTTTCATGCACTTGAACCGACTCATTCGTCACCACCTCACCGTTAACGCTCACTTTCCCAGCATGAATGCATTGAGTGGCAGCGTCCTTGCACAGCTCGGTACTTTTACAAATAAACTTATCAAGGCGCATACTAAAATTCTTATTTCTTAACCATCAAATCTTCAAGCTTCAACCCTGTCGCTTTATGGATGCTGCGCCACAGGTAATAAAATATGGCCATCATCATCACCATAGAAGGAATCGCAATCATAGGATAACTGTACAGCGTCATCTGGCCCAACTCTTCATTGAACGCGGCCGTTCCCGCTGGACTGGTGACAATCCACTTAGCAAGCACGTAGTTCATAATCGCTGAGAAGGCAAAAGACCCTGCCACAAAATAAGTGGCCTTCATCAATTTTCTCTCAAAGACCTGAACACTGTTATTTTCCTCTAACTTCTTTTGGATCGTCTCCACATCCATTATGGCTGCGTTAAACAACAAAGCTCGCACCAAAGGATAAGGCGTAAAAGTCGACACCAATACCGCAATACCAATAATGGCAGGAATAGACGCTTCTTTAATCGCCAGCCACTTATTATCCAGTTCAAACAAGCCGATACTGCCGGTCAACAACACGCTAACCAACCCTAACAAAGCAATAAAATTAAATTTTCTGTATTTGACCAGCTCAAACAACCCCCAACCAAGCGGAAAAGCAAGAGCAAGCATAAGACCACCACTTACCCCCAACTTATCATCACCGCTTAACTTCATCAAAATAAAAGACGGCAAAATAACACTAACAATAAGGTCCACCATAGGACGTGGTTTATGTGCAGGAGAACGATTCATAGGTTTACGATTCCAAGTTAAAAACAAAGACGAATAATCAGGCCATTATACAGAAAAAACCGTGATCAATGCTCAGACCTCAAAGATAAACCTTTTGTTCAATGATTATTCGCCTATTCAAACAACGCCGCGGCGTTTTTTACGCTATAATGCAGCACTTTTGTCTTTTGACAAACCCAACCCCTTACGACAATCTGTCCGAGCGCCTATGCCATTTGCAAAACTGGGATTATCCGTCCCCCTAGTACAAGCCATTAAAGAAATGGGGTATGCCACCCCAACACCGATCCAAAAACAAGCCATTCCCGTCATTCTTTCCGGAAAGGATCTCATTGCCACCGCGCAAACTGGCACAGGCAAAACAGCCGCCTTTGTATTGCCCATATTAGAACGGTTAAGCAGCCCCAAACAAAACCATGAAAAACCTACCTTACGTGGTAAACGTGTTCGTGTACTGATTCTGGTTCCAACGCGCGAATTAGCGGTACAGGTAGCGTCTAGCGTCAACGACTACAGTAAGCATCTCAACCTTAGCAGCATGGTGGCTTATGGCGGTGTCGATACCGAACCACAAAAGCAGCGCTTAATTGAAGGCATAGATATTTTAGTGGCAACACCAGGCAGGCTTCTGGATCTAGCTCACCAACGTGCGGTCCATTTTGACGAGCTAGACGTGCTGGTTCTAGACGAAGCCGACAGAATGGTCGACATGGGGTTTGTAGGCGACATTAACAAAATCATCGATCGACTACCCCAAAATCGTCAAAACCTGTTGTTTTCAGCGACAATGACCGACGATGTTCGCGCCCTAGCCTACGATTTCTCCGATAGCAAAATGACCGATCTCGCCGCGGAAATAGCTATTTCTCCGAATGTCCGAGCGGCAGCCAATATCAAACAATGGCTGATCACAGTCGATAAAGACACAAAATCTGCCCTACTAAGCCATTTAATCAAGGAACACAATTGGGACCAAGCGCTGATTTTTATTGAGAAAAAACACGGTGCCGCCAAACTGGTCGATCAACTTGCAAAACGTGGTATTAAAGCAGACTCCATACATGGCGACAGAAGCCAAGCCATGCGCGAAAAGATTCTAGCGCAATTCAAATCCGGTGAACTTAAATACTTAGTCGCCACAGGTGTGGCTGCCCGAGGACTCGACATTGGCGAACTAAGCCGCGTCGTAAATTACGATTTGCCTTTTAAACCAGAAGAATACATTCATCGCATAGGCCGAACAGGGCGAGCCGAGTCCAAAGGTGAAGCCATATCGTTTGTCGCCATGGGCGATTTCAAAAACCTCTGTGCGATTGAAAGTCGATTGAAGCATGTCATTGATCGTAAAGACATTGCTGGCTTTCCAGTGAGAAAAACCGTGCCTATCTCAATCTTAAATTATGTACGTAAAAGCAACCGCTAATACTAAATCGATATCTTTTAGATACAAAAGTTTACAAAGGTAGATAAAATGCTGTATATCTAAGAAATACATTATGGCAGTGGTAAAAGCTAAGGCATGAAAGATCATATAACAATATCGATTTCTTCAATACATGGAAGTAAGCACTTTAGTTTGGGAAAAAGAACTCGTCATACTGTTAAACTTATCAGCGCTATAATCTTTCTTTGCATACTCATAACCGCTGCCATTATTTATTATCTAGTGAATGACGCGGAGTTTTCTAAATTAAAACTTCGCGAATTAGAAGATAAATCTTTGTCTTTAAGCAAAGAAATCAAATCACTAACTGCACTCAAAATAAACTTAGAACAAGATTTATCTGAACGTGAAGAGCGTATGCAATTAGTATCTGATCGGTTGGATGATCTAGAAAAACTTCTTGGCATGGACAGCCAAATGGATGCAAAATTTGAATCACGCTTAAATATTGCCGCCATCAATTCATCCATACGGGTCGCCATGTTAACCCAAATTCCAAGCGGCCCGCCGGTCAAACATGCCAGAACGTCTTCAGGTTATGGTGAACGACAACATCCCGTCACGGGCATTGCCGCGTTTCATCGAGGGCAAGATTTTGCAGTCAATGTTGGCACCCCTATTTATGCGCCGGCAGATGGTGCGATTGAATCCGTACGCCCAAGCGACAAAGGTTCTGGCAACTATATTCGCATACTTCATGCCTACGGATTTTCAAGCTCGTATTCTCATTTGAGCAAATTCGCTGTCAGCCGAGGGAATTTTGTTAAAAAGGGCGACTTAATCGCCTATTCAGGGAACAGTGGGCTGTCCTCCGGACCACACCTTCATTATGAAGTGAGATTTATTGGACGGCCATTAAATCCAAAGCCCTTTGTGGATTGGAGTGTTGATAATTTTGATACCATTTTCAAAAGCATAAGAGGTATACAATGGGAATCTTTGGTGGGCAAAATAGAGTCAAGAGTCAGTCATCAACTACAACGCTCATCGCAGAAGGCTGTACCGTCAAAGGACACCTCAAAGTAGCGAACCAGCTGCAAATTGATGGTCATGTAGAAGGTCAAGTTGATGCGATTACTCAATTAAAAATCAGTGAATCAGGAAAAGTGCTTGGAGAAATCACCACCGAACGCTTGATTATTAATGGTCATTTCGAAGGCACTTGTCGCGCTAACTACGTTGATATTCTAAGTAACGGACGCATTAGCGGCACGGTTTACAGCGATAACCTCAGCATTGAACCTGGTGGAAAATTTACCGGAATCACTCACCCTGCTGAAGCTACCGCACCAAAGCCAGAAGCAAAAGCCAAAGAAACTCAACAGCTAAATAAAAAGATCGCCTTGATTAGCAATGATCCTCCTATTAGCTGAAGGAATGGCTTTATCCCGCAACAAAATGCTCGAGCAGCTCAGAATTGGTGGGGTAGGTTTGCAATAAATCCACCAGTTTACTGGCGCCTTCTACCGGCTTCAAATGGGTTAGTGACCGTCGTAACGCTCGTACCTTTTCGATATCCTTGCTATCAATCAGCAACTCTTCACGGCGCGTGCTACTTTTTGCTATGTCGATCGCTGGGAAGATTCGATGGCTTGCCACTTCACGTGACAACACAATCTCCATATTGCCCGTCCCTTTGAACTCCTCAAAGATCACCTGATCCATTCGACTCCCTGTGTCCACCAAAATCGTGGCAAGAATCGTTAATGAACCACCGTTCTCAATATTTCGTGCGGCACCAAACAGTTTGCGGGGAATTTCCAACGCTCTGGTATCCAACCCACCAGACATGGTGCGACCACTGCTTTTACGATCTGCGTTATGCACCCGCGATAATCGAGTCAACGAATCGATCACAATCATCACATCCTGACCCGCACCAGCCTGAGCACGTGCTTTATCAAGCAGCTCATCGGCCACTCGAACATGCTGCGCATAACTCTCATCTGAAGAGGATGCATGTACCTCAGCCGACACCCCACGTCTAAAATCCGTTACTTCTTCTGGCCGTTCATCAATCAGCAAGGCATACAACTTAATATCAGGATAAGCGTCACCAACGGCCTGACAAATATGCTTCAAGATGGTTGTTTTACCAGACCCAGGTGGCGCCACAATCAAACCTCGCTGCCCCAAACCAATTGGCGTAATTAAATCCATCGCTCGCATGGACAACTGCTGAGATGCAGACGCCAAACGAATGCAAGGTGCAGGGTGAATGACCACGCCATTTAAAAAGCGCTTTTGTGGATCACTTTCAAACACCTCTTGCCCACCCTCTTCAACAGAGTTGACGTCAGAGGCACGTTTGCCTTTCAAGCTTAATATTTTTCTCGTCATGGTATTGGTTACAGCCTTAATAATGAAATGTTGTTGCTAACGTCACGTAATGACGTCATTAAGCACTTAACCTAGAAGAAGATAAGTGTTACTCATCTTCCAATCGATTCACATGCCGCCCTCTGGGCTCATCCCCAACATGAAGCACAATATCAGAATGCAAAAACTCAGCCGCCGCGGCAGAATCTTTCACTTTCACCGCACTGCGCTCTAGCATTTCAGCTTCAAACTCCGCTAATACAGCTTGCCTAACTCCCACGTCCCGCCAATTGGAACCAATCCTACACCCAGCCGCAATGCTTCGAGCCAACGCCAGCGCATCCAACAAGGCTTGATTCGCCCCTTGACCTTTAAATGGACTCATTGGGTGAGCGGCATCGCCAATCAAGGTAACATTATTGCCCTTTGCCAACCATTCAGGTTGCAGCAAAGTGCGATCATACACAGGATACCCCGACACCAAAGACGATGGTGTGGCCGTTAAAATTTGAGGAATCGGGGAATGCCATTGAGTTCTTCGGCAAGCCTCTTCTTTCAACGCTTGTGCTCCTTGCGCACTCAAGGCTTTCGCATCGCTTTCTGACATTGGAAAACTCAATTGCCACATCACAGAATCTGCCGCATAGGGCATAATATAAATTCTTTCGTTGCCATTGGCGGTTTGAAAAACCGTGGCCGAATCCAACAGATCGCTCTCAATATCGCCTAGGTCAGCCAATGAACAAATCCCTAAAATGACGATACAACCTAAATAGCGCAGCGGCGTGGCTTCCTCAGTAATTAACCAACGACGCACCACACTTCGGATACCATCCGCGCCCACGACAAGATCCGCTTTCGCGCTTTTTATCTCGCCACCGACCTGAAAGCGTAAATCGACACCCTCTTCAGTGTCTTGAAAATCAACCAATTGATGACCCCAATGCAACGCATCGTGACCACCAAGCTGATCAAGCAAAGCCAAGCGCAAAGCCTGACGTGCAATATGAATATTAGTTCGCTTCGGCGCGGTTTTCGTACCAGAATGCACCCACTTTCGCATTCCCCACTCACCGACCACGTCACCTTCCGGTGTATGGACCAAATGCCGCGTGGACACCACGCCCTCTTCTAAAGAGAAAATCCCCAGACCTTCAATCGCCTTACTGGCCTGCTGCAGAGTCAATCCATAGCCTTGAGATCGAACATCAAAACCACTATCGCGCTCATAAAGCGTAAAAGGAATACCACGGTGCAAACACGCCACCGCCAGAGCCACACCCCCTATACCACCACCAATAATAGCAACGTGAGGATAATGTTCCGTGTCCGCCACGGGAAAATGATCAGATGGCAACAGCCCAGAACCCGCACACTTCAAGCACAACTCAAGATGCGCTTTAGGACGAATTGGCGCTGGCCCCTGTCCCTTCATCTGCTCAAACTCGGTCAATTCTTTTAAGTACGATAAACGTACTTTTTTACGCAACCTTCGACTGCGCTTTCCTCGCCCTTGGCAATAGGTACACGCAACCCAATAACCCTCTTTAACGTCCAATCTATTCACTTCTTCTCAAAAAGAACCAACGCTTTATCCCATCGTACTTAGGCAAAGCCTTACATTAATGCTCACTGATGCAAATAATAGCCGATACCAGCTAAGCGACCACCACCTTTTTTAAAATTCGATCAAATTAACCCAAAAGCAGCGCACACACAGATGCTAAAAAAGCACCCGTATAATGGGTGGCTTAGAAAAAGATAAAACCACTCATCTAACTATAGATAAGTGGTTTTATGTTTTGCTCAATAAAAACGATAAACGAGCACTATCACAATGTCGCTAAATACGCTCGCCAGCTATTTAAGTGCGTAATGTCTTTCGCATTTTCAATGCCATAAGGTTCACAGATAAATCCTGCCACCTGACTGCCGTCTGCCAATCTGACTTTACCGATACCAAGGGGAGCTGGAATACCAGCGACGAAGCTGCCGAAATTTATCGTCGGTACAGACCAGACTTCGACATCGATCGCCGCCCCATTCGATTCGTCCAATACCAATCCAGGACGCAGCGGTGGGCCGCCTGCCAAAGCGTACATACGATACACTGGCGCTGTGGTGGTTTTGCTTTTCAGCTTGGCACCGCGCTCTGTGAGTTGCCAATTAAGCGGTTGACCTACTAAATGCGCACCACAAACCATAACGTCGATGGTTTGATTATGTCCCACAGATGTCGTGTTGCTTGGCGTCGCCATTACTTCTAAAGCACCTTTTTTAAGTGGAAGCGCTTGCTGAATGCGGTTAGCAATGGACATCAACATACGATCACTAAAAGTTGGTCCAACGAGCGTGATACCAAACGGCATGTCGTTCTCTGTCATCACGGTGGGTACGGCGATGGAAGCTAAATCAATTAAGTTCATAAAGTTGGTGTAGTAACCCAACTCACTGTTGCGCTTAATCGGCTCTTCAAGCATTTCAGCCATGGTAAAATGGCGCCCCGCCGTTGGGGTGAGTAAACAATCGACCTGTGCCATTTGCGCTAGGCAAATTTGCTTCAAATAGTTAATACGATATTGCGCTTTAAACAAAGCCGTTGCTGGCGGTTTGCCACCCGGCGCGATGATCTCGCGTACTACAGGGAAAATCGCCTCTGGGTTATCATCGATTAATGGCTGAGTCGCAATATAGCGCTCGGACACCCAAGGACCTTCGTACAAAAGCTGGGCGATCTCATCAAACGATGCGTAGTCGATCTCTTGGAAAGCAAAGCCCTGCTCTTTTAACAATTCCAAGGTTTGCAAATAGGCTTTTTCGTAGCTTTCGTCACCGAAGAACTTCAACTGATGAGCAGCAATGACGCCCACTTTTAAAGGCCCTGTACGCAAACCATACTGCCGCGCTTGATTATCAAATGGATTCTGGCGGCTGTAGCCGTCTCTCTCATCAAAACCCTCTGCCGCCGCTAAGGCGACATTGGCATCGTCTGTGTTATAGGCAAAAATCGTCATGCAATCCAAGCTACGACAGGCAGGCAGCATACCCGTTGCGGATAACAAACCAATGCTCGGCTTCACCCCAACCAAATTATTAAAGCACGCAGGAATACGACCGGAACCAGCCGTATCTGTTCCTAAGCTAAAACTCGCCAAGCCGAGCGCCACTGCAACCGCCGAACCGGAACTGGAACCACCACTGATGTAGTCGTAATTAAACGAGTTATGGCACGCTCCAATGGGCGAGCGGGTGCCATTTAAGCCTGTGGCAAACTGATCTAAGTTCGTTTTACCCACTGGAATTGCACCTGCGTCGATCAACTGCTGTACCACTTGAGATGATTTTTTTGGCGTGTAGGCAAAGGCGTCACAACCCGCAGTAGTGGGAATATCTGCCAAATCGATATTGTCTTTAATGGCAAAGGGAATTCCCCATAAAGGGTGTGTGTCCATGTCTTTGTCTTTTAAAGCATCCAGCCAAACCGCTTGTTCCGATTCGGTTAATAGATGAATCCAAATATTGTGATCTTTATAATCGGCAGCACGCTGACGAATGTCGGCCATCACGCTGGCTGGTGTTGCTACACCTGTTTTATAAGACTCACGCAAGGCGCTGAACCCCATGTCTAATGTGTTCTCACTTGTATTGTTAGTCGTCATACTGATGCTCATGCTTTTCCCTCCACTAATTCCGTCACTAATTCTTCTAGCACAACGATGGCCTGGCCGGCGTTGACGCGACTACCGTCTTTTAATAGCAAATCGGACACCACGCCAGACGATGTCGCATAAATAGGAATCTCCATTTTCATGGATTCTAAAACCACCAGAAGTTGCCCCGCTTTCACTTGATCGCCTACTTTTACTTGGGTTTGCCATACGCTGCCGGAGACTGGGCTATCAACGACAGTAGCGTCTTCACTCCAAGTGATGTCTGTGGCGACGGCTTCACCTTCGTCCGTATCAAAATGGAATTGTCCATTGGCGTGCCAACTTGCCAGTTCTTCTTCAAACGCCTGATTACGAATTTGTTTAAAGTCATCAATGCTGTCGCTGTTTTCAGCGATAAAGCTCTGATAATCAGACAGGGAAAAGGTACTCTCTTCAATATGAATACCATAGTTATCGTGCGGGAAGTCTTGACGGATTTGATCCAATTCTTCGTGGCTCACTTCGTAAAAACGTATCTGATCGAAGAAGCGCAATAGCCAAGGTTGACTAAAGGCACTGGTCAAACGGTAGCGGTTCCACATTTGCAACGTACGACCAACAAATTGATAACCGCCCGGCCCTTCCATGCCATACACACACAAGTAGGAACCACCAATACCAACGGAATTTTCCGCCGTCCATGTTCGCGCTGGATTGTATTTGGTGGTCACCAAGCGATGGCGAGGGTCCACTGGTGTGGCCACTGGCGCACCGAGATACACGTCCCCCAAGCCCATGACCAAGTAACTCGCATTAAACAGAATGTCTTTTACGTCGTTAATGCTGTCTAGACCGTTAATACGACGAATAAACTCTAAATTACTTGGACACCAAGGGGCATTCGCACGGACAGATTGAGCGTATTTATCGATGGCTTCTTGGCACGCCTTGTCATCCCAAGACAAAGGTAAATGAACAATGCGCGACGGTACGGTCAGCTCAGTCAGTTTTTCACTTAGTGCCGTTTCGGCCGTTTCTAAATGCACCAATAAATCGGCGTAACTCAGTTGCTGGCTGTCGTAATGAATTTGCAATGAGCGAATACCCGGTGTCAGTTCGCGCATGCCGTTTAACGGATGTTGCTCTAGCCATTGCATCAAGGCATGAGCACGAAAACGCAGGCGAATGTCGAGCATTTGCTCGCCATATTCCACCAGCAAAAAATGATCTCCCGCCGCACGATAGACAATTTCATCACCGAATCGATCTTTCGCTAGGGTTTTCAAAATCGGTGTATGCACTTCACAAGGGGGAATGTAGTTATCGAAGGAGGTTAAATCAGCCAAAGCTTTATTTTGTGCTGCCTCAAGAACCACCGCATCCTCCAAAGTCACCGGAATGAAACGGATCTTATCGCCAGCACGCAGCTGACCAAGCTTCCATAAATCTGCCGTTATCACAGTAGCAGGACACACAAATCCTCCAAGCGATGGACCATCTGGCCCGAGAATCACGGGCATGTCGCCCGTGAAATCAACGCTACCGAACGCATAAGCATTATCATGAATATTAGATGGATGGAGCCCTGCCTCACCGCCGTCGTTACGTGCCCATTTGGGTTTTGGGCCAATCAAGCGAACACCCGTTCGGCTAGAGTTATAATGAATCTCCCAGTCTGTGCCGAAGAACATCTCAATGTCTTCTGGGGTAAAAAAGTCTGGTGAGCCATGCGGACCGTAAATTACGCGTAGCTCTATTGCGTAGTTAAGCTGAGAAAGTAGTCCCTCAGGCACCGACTTAGCAGGGAAACCACCAAAAGATGAAACATTAGATTCAAGTACATGCAAGACATCACCGGCTTGAATCGCTCGACCATTGTGTCCGCCAAATTGCCCTAAGGTAAAGGTCGACTTTGATCCCAAATAATTTGGGCAATCAAAGCCACCCGCAACGGCTAAGTAGGCTCGAGCACCTCGGTCTTTAATGCGTCCCAACGTTAACGTCTCACCCGCTTTTATCGTGACCACATGATTTTGTTTAACGGCCTGGCCGTCTATTTTCGCATCAATCATGGCGCCACAAATCACCACACGAGTCTCAAAACTGAACATCAAGCTCGGCCCTTGCAAGGTGATTTCCATAGCAGCGGCGGACTCAGCATTATTGAGTAAGCGGTTCGCTAAACGAAAGTGATAACTATCAAACGGGCCAGACGGCGGCACGCCCACATTCCAATGGTGCTGACGACCGGGAAAATCTTGTAAGGTGGTTTGTGTACCACCACTTAAGACATCGATACGCGCCGGCTGATAGACAAACTGATTGAGGTAGCGGGTGCTCACCTCGCCCCCTAATAACACAGGATCGGCGACTAAGTTTCTCAGGTAATCTAGATTGGTTTCTATGCCATATAAAACGCAGTCATCTAGCGTTGTTTTTAGCTTAGTAAACGCGGCATCGCGATGCGCTTGATGAACAATCACTTTAGCCAACATAGGATCAAAGTAAGGCGACACTTCAATGCCGGTTTCGATCCAAGAATCGATACGAACACCCGCGCTAGCATCGGCATTAGTATTAGCAAAAGGCCACTGAACCTGACTCAATAAACCCGCACAAGGTTGAAACTCTTTATAAGGATCTTCGGCGTAAATACGCACTTGTACCGCATGACCGTTTGCTTTTAACGCAGCACGCTTTGAATCCAAGACAAGGTCTTCTCCAGCCGCAAGGCGTATCATCCATTCCACTAAATCCACACCGTAGACCATTTCGGTCACACCATGCTCTACCTGCAAACGCGTATTCACTTCCAGAAAGTAAAATTTATCTGTGTCCATGTCATAGATAAATTCGACTGTACCAGCATTACGGTACTGTACAGACGACAATAATAATTCGGCGGTTTGATGAAGCTGTTTACGCACGTCGTCGGTTAAATTGGGTGCGGGGCACTCTTCGACGACTTTTTGGTTACGACGTTGGCTGGAACAATCGCGCTCACCCAGAGCAAGTGCCTTACCTTTACCATCGGCAAAAATTTGCACTTCGATGTGACGAGCACGAGCAATGAACTTCTCTAAAAAAACGCCATCGTCGGCAAAGTTATTGGCGCCTAAACGACGCACCGAATCAAAGCTGTCTCGCAAGCCTTTTTCATCGTGACATAAATGCATACCAATGCCACCGCCACCCGCTGTGCTTTTCAGCATCACAGGATAGCCAATCTCGCTAGCGATTTGACAAGCGCTGTTTAAATCGGTGAGTAATGCTGAACCTGGCGATAAGGGAACATTGGCTTTTTGTGCCAATTCACGTGCACTGTGTTTTAGACCAAACGCCATCATTTGCTCGGCGGTGGGGCCAATAAACGCAATACCTTCCTCTTCACAACGACGCACAAAAGTCGCGTTCTCGCTCAAAAAACCATAGCCGGGATGAATCGCCTGAGCGCCAGATTGTTTGGCGATATGAAGGATCTTCTCCATATCGAGATAAGTCTCGCTGGCTCCACCCTCGCCTAAGGAGAAAGCTTCGTCAGCACGTTTGACGTGCAAGCTCTTGGCATCGGATTCAGCGAAGACCGCCACCGAGCCAATCTGCATTTTATTAAGAGTGCGAATGATACGTGTCGCAATAGCGCCACGATTGGCAATTAAGACCTTGTTAAACATGGTTCAACCTTGGCCGGGCCGTCCCGGAGCGAGATACACATCAGTGGCCGTCCACTGAGCTAGCTAAAAATCATCGGTTCTGTCGGTTGACAGTTATTTATCCCACACGAGCATGTCAACTGGCGTTGGATTGTAGCCGTTGCAAGGGTTATTCAATTGTGGACAGTTCGAGATCAACACGATGATGTCCATTTTCGCCACCATCTCTACGTATTTGCCGGGCGCAGAAATACCGTCTTCAAAGGTCAAACCACCCGCTTCCGTAACAGGCACATTCATGAAGAAATTGATGTTATGACTAATATCGCGCTTCGATAACCCAAACTCTGGGTTTTCGGCAATCGCAAGCATCCAGCTGTCACGGCAGGCGTGCATGCAACGCTTTTCCAAGTCATAGCGCACGGTATTACTTTCCGTCGCACAGGCTCCGCCCAGGGTGTCGTGACGACCACAAGTGTCCGCGACGATTTCCAACATGACATTGTTTTCATTGGAGCGAATTTCAGACCCAGCGGTTAAATACACATTGCCTTGTTCACGAATCGTATCGGTGGCGCTGTAGCGTTCAGCCGGATCATTGGCGTTGTAAAACAAAGTATCCGCGGCTTGGTTGCCTTCTAAATCAACAATTCGAAACGTAGAACCTGCTTTGACGACGCCGATAAAATAATCACCGGCATCCACGTGGTATATCGCATTAGCGTTTTCTGCTTTTAATAAGCTTTCTTTGATCATGATTAGGCCTCGGCACCAAAATAGTAGAGTTCGTTGTTGGCAAAACCCCGTTGATTTTCAGGACGAGATATTTTACAAAAATCATCCTTCGCCACAGGGGCGGCTTTTTCTAATACAATGGCAACGGGTTTTCTTGGATAATGGGTGGCCTTGCTCAACGGATGCGGACAAGTGTGCAGCATCACCAAGGTGTCCATTTCAAAACGCAGAGTCACACTGGAACCCGCTGGACTGTTTCCCTCAACCAATGACATAACACCTTCACTGTCTGTGCAAACTCGACTAAACAAGTTTAAATTCGCAGCTATGTCAGCTTTGGTTAGACCGTATTTAGCCATTTCCACCAACATGGCATCGTGACCATTTTGCATCCAATCATTACGATCATTTTGATAGTCACGTTTACCCCACTTCGATTCGATGTGTGAAGCATGACTATTACCACTGACCGTCTCGTGCCAGCCAACAGTGTCTTCAATGATGGAAGCAAATATGCGCCCCATGTCGGAATACAAACAATGGCCTTTAGTGAGTTTAAAAGTATGTTGACCTTTCAAGGTGTCAGGTGCGTTGTAACGCTCAAGCAAGTTTTCTGGGTTGTAAAACACCATGCCCACATTGGCATCACCTTCCATATCCGTCAGGGTCATTTGCATTCCTCGACGCACGCGAAGCGACCAATGACTGGCAGCGGGGATAAGGGTTTTGTATTTCTTCATAATGCAGTGTCCTCGATATTTTGGTCCGCATTGGAAAGCGGCCGAATACGTTGATCGATTTCGTCAAAAAGTGGCTCAGCCATATGACCGACAGGTAAGTCGTAGGTAATAGAAGCGCCATAAGCATTTGGCGCATGAGGATCATGGCGTAACTTGTCAAACACCCATAAGCGCGTACCAAGATAGAAACCTTCTTTTAGATCATGGGTAACCATGAAAATAGTCAGCTTATGCTTACGCCAAAGATCCAATACCAAAGCATGCATATCAGCACGAATACCGGGATCCAGTGCGCCAAAAGGTTCATCCAGCAATAAGATACGCGGTTTACAAATCACCGCTTGGGCAATCGCAAGACGCTGCTTCATGCCACCCGATAATTCGTGTGGATAGCGGTGCAAAGCATGACCTAGACCCACTTGCTCTAGCATCTCTGTCGCTTCTTGCTTGGCCGCTTTTTTCTCTTTGCCAAACAAATAGCCAGTGATGGAAGATTTTTGAAACCCTTTCGCCGCGATCACGTTTTCCAACACCGTCATGTGCGGGAAAACCGAATATTGCTGAAATACAATGCCGCGATCTGAACCTGGCTCATTGGGTATCGGCTTACCATCCAAAAGCAACTCGCCTTCAGTGGCCGATTCAATACCTAAGATCATTTTCAAAAAAGTACTTTTGCCACAGCCAGACGCGCCAACTAAAGTGACAAACTCTCCTTCTTGCACCCTGACATTGACACGCTCAAGAATAATATCTTGACCATAACGCTTGCCGATGTTGTTCGCTTGAATCATGGTTCTTACTACTTTTTTCTCGCTCATGATTGCGCCTCCACACTCCAAGGAAAGAGTCGACGGTTTAATTTACTGAGCAGGTAATCCACCAGAAATGCCAGCAGTGTAATCCACGCCACATAAGGCAAAATCACATCCATAGACAAATAACGACGCACCAAAAATATTCGATAACCCAGCCCATCTGTTGACGCTATGGCTTCCGCCGCTATTAAAAACAACCACCCCGCCCCTAAAGACAAGCGAACAGCATCAATCAATTTCGGCATAATTTGCGGCAATACCACACGGACTAATATCTGGCTGGTACTCGCGCCTAAGGTTTGCGCTTTCACCAGTTGCTCAGCTGGAATCTCTTGAGTGCGTCGCTGGATATCTCGGGCAATAAAGGGTGTTATTCCTATTGCGATTAAGGTAATTTTTGACACCTCACCAAGACCAACGACAATAAATAAAATCGGTAACAAGGCCAATGGCGGCACCAAAGACACCACCGTCAGCAAAGGTGAAAAACCAGCCGAAAAAATTGGCAAGGCCCCCGTTAGCACCCCAACAAACAAGCCGACAATGGCCGCGATCAGCACACCCAAAGCCAAACGCGTCAAGCTGCTTGCGGTATCTTGCCAGAACAACAGTTCACCCGAACGCTTACTGGGTTCAAACGCCATGCGATACATAGACTCCCCCATTTGACTAAACGCAGGCAACAGTTTGTCATCAGGGTTCATGGCCAATCGAGCATCAGAACTCACCATGTACACCATGATGAGCACGGCGAATGGCAACAACCCGAGCAAAATATTGCTTGTTCGATTTGGCTTATAATTTATGAGTTTTTTCATGCTTTTATCCCATGACGCTCTGACTACTATCGCTAGTAAACAGAGCGTTTACTTTGGATGGTTACAGTTGGCCGTCAGCAGCCATTTGCATGTAAGTTGGGTCAAAGCGAAGTTTGATATTGTCGGCGTTACCAAACACACCTGCTGGTGTTTCAATACCAATAACACCGGCATCTGGCGCGCCATCGCCTAATAAGCCATGATTAAAAGAGAATTCCGCAACATGCTGCATGGTTGCCATCAATTCTTTGCTGTTCGTTAAAGCCAACGCGGATTGTGGGGTATAAAACATTTTCGTGCTGGCAAGTTGTGCATCGTAGCCTTCTAAATCCGTTTCAGAGGCTTCCGCCATGGCAGTACGCGCATCAATCGCCGCTTGATCCGTACCACTCATTAACGCCATGACTTCATACCACGCACCCACTAAAGCTTTGCCTAAATTAGGATTCGCTTTGAGCGTATCGGTATTAACGACCAGCATATCAATGATTTCACCGGGGATTTGTGAAGAGTCAAACACATTGTTTGACTTAGGCATGGACGTAATTTCGCTTAGCAAAGGATTCCAAGTCACCACGGACGTCACGTCACGGGTTCCATAAATAGACACCATGTCAGCATCAGATGTGTTAATTACCTTCACATCGGACTCACTAAGACCCACAGAGTCCAAAGCACGAGCCAGCAAATAATGAGACACACTCAATTCGACCAAATTGACATTTTGCCCTTTAATATCCGCCAACTGGTTTTTATCTTTTAAGATAACCGCATCATTACCGTTGGAAAAATCCCCAACAATTAATGCCGTACTATCAATGCCACCCGCCGCCGGAATGGTCAGCGCGTCCATGTTCGTCATCGCACAGGCATCAAATTGACCTGCGGTATATTGGTTGATGGATTCGACGTAATCGTTGATTTGCACCACATCGATGTCGATACCGTATTTGTCGCCCCATTTTTTAACAATACCTTCTTGCGCCGCATAGGCCCAAGGCATCCAACCGACATAAATAGACCAACACACTTTAAATTTATCAGCAGCAAAGGTGTTTGCAGACAGGAGAAGCGTAAACAGTAGAACGGTTACTTTTTTTGCGGAATTTTTCATGGAAGCTACCTTTTCAGTTTGTTTAATTACACACGGAGTACCCTTGGCCATATCGCCATGTGGTCTCCCGGGCTTTTGTCCCGCCGTGTAACCTTGAAACTGCCAAGGTCGAAAGCTCTCGGACCAGTCATTTCGATAAGATCGAAATCGGAACCCTAGCTCTCTATTGATAATCTACATTGTGATGTTCGACTTTCCAAGGGTACGAACAGTTTTGATAAAGCAGATTGTGTGCCAGTTATACAGAACGCTTTATTTTAAAGGCTCAAGGCATTTTTTTGACACCACCCGTCACTAACAAACAACAAAAAATGGGCCAAAAAAGCCCATTTCGTTATTAACGCAC
This sequence comes from Marinomonas arctica, assembly GCF_003259225.1. GTDB lineage: Bacteria > Pseudomonadota > Gammaproteobacteria > Pseudomonadales > Marinomonadaceae > Marinomonas > Marinomonas arctica. Next base: position 144,691 of record NZ_QHJF01000005.1, read on the forward strand.
TATTTTTATGCAGTCAGGCCAACGCCGTATCTAACAGCATCATAAGCACAAAACCCAACATTAAGCCTTTTGTTGCCGCCAGCTCGTGACCTTGACGATGAGATTCAGGAATCATTTCATGACTGATCACAAACAACATAGCACCAGCCGCTAAAGCCAACCCTAAAGGCAACAATACGCTAGATTCCCCCAACACCACGGAACCAATAACGGCCATAACAGGTTCCGTCAGACCTGACAGTACCGCAATACTCACCGCCAATAAACGGCTGTAGCCCACGGCTAACAACGCCATGGCAACCACTAATCCTTCAGGAATATCCTGAATCGAGATACCTGTTGTCAACGCCGTAGCCGCCGACACATCACCACTGGCAAAAGACGCACCTATCGCCAAACCTTCCGGGATATTATGCAGAGCAATGGCAAAAACAAATAACCAGCTGCGTCGCAAAGTCTGACCACGTAACCTGTCTTCCTCTTTAATAAAATGTTGATGTGGTACCAGCCGCTCCAACACCAACATAAATGCACCACCAAGCAGAATTGCCACCCCCACAGAACTGGAGCTGTACCATGGCGAAGCACCACTGCCTTCCAACAACGCCAAAGCAGGGATAATCAGAGAAAACATACAAGCTGCTAACATTACCCCAGCTCCAAACCCCAGCATAACATCATGCAATTTTTGCGATAAGCGATGCAGAAACAAAGCAGGCAATGCGCCCATAGCCGTCGCCGCTGCCGCCACAACACCCGCATAAAAAGCATAACGCACCTGAGAATGTTGTTGTAACAACACCACAAACTGATCGATGGCGGTGTAAGCACCTAGTACTAAAATGATGCTTCCGATCCACTTTCGCACGCGGATCTTAGGTAACGACAACAGAGTCAACTTCATGCTTACTCCTGAAACCACACAGCGACTTGCGACCAGTTGATGACATTAAAAAATGCCGCAACGTAGTCAGGACGTTTATTTTGATACTGCAAATAATAAGCGTGTTCCCAAACATCCAATCCTAAAATCGGTGTCAATCCATCCATTAATGGGCTGTCTTGATTGGCGCTGCTGGTCACCTGCAATTTACCTTGCTGATCTTTCACCAACCAAGCCCAACCACTGCCAAATCGGCTCAATGCCGCTTTAATAAACAGCTGTTTAAATTCTTCAAAACTACCAAAGCTTTGCTGAATCGCGTCTGCTAATGGTCCTTGTGGCTCCCCACCCCCTTCTGGTGACATCACCAACCAAAACAAACTGTGATTCGCATGACCACCACCATGATTGCGCACCGCCCCCTGAACGTTTTCTGGCAATGACGCAATCTCGCGCAACAGGCGCTCAAGAGACCAATCCGCATAAGCGGTTCCTTCTAGAGCAGCATTTAATCCGTTCACATACGTCTGATGGTGACGACTGTGATGAATCTCCATGGTTAATGCATCAATGTGCGGCTCTAAAGCGGTATAAGCGTAAGGCAATTCAGGTAAGGTAAAAGGCATCTTATTCTCCAAAATAAATAACGATAAGAAGAATCATTATTATTTCTATTAATAACAAATGCAAATCCTATTTTTTTACGCTCGCGACGAGAGCTCGACTCTTTACGGATTTTTATGCCACCGCCTCAGAAATATAGGCCAAGGAAATTCAAGTCTAAACAGACAATGATTTATAGGGAAAAATAACGTTGAGGATACAAGGATCAGCGCTGAGCAACGCAGCGCTTGAAGCAATCGGAGTTGAACGCAGATACAAAACCAGCGCTATGACATTGTCGCTTGATCTATTCTCTTGACCATATTCACACTGACCGTTTCATAACCCATTTTAGCGTACAACTTTTGGGCCGCGTCATTATGAGAAAACACATGCAAGCCAATATTGACGATATTGTGCGTTGCGGCGAAGTCTTCGATTTCCTTGAGAGCAAGCTTGGCATAGCCCTTGCGGCGATGTTCTGCCTTGATTTCTAAATCGTAAATAAACACCGTACTCGTAGTACTACTGTTCTCTAACGACAGCCATATCATACCGACTGTTTCGCTCTCTTCTGGTACTCTCATTTCAAAAAAATGATTGTTGTCCGTGTCGATTCCACGCGGTAACAATCTTTCTATATCTCGTCTGGCTCGGGACAATGATCCTGTTTTCTGCCAACGACCAGACTCTACATTTTCTCGCGCATACTGCACAATCAACTCTTCAATATAAGAAGCAAAAAAGGCTTTTGACATAGACATTAAAAAAGACATAACCACTCCGACTCATACTAGACAAAAACAAACTCACCTGTTCAGTATTCATCATTTTTACAAAAACAGAAGCTTTATTTACAGCATTTAATTACCAAGTAAAACCCAATCCCTTGGTATGACTGGCTTCTAAAGGTGGGTGGCTTGGTATTCGTGGTATTCGTTGGCTATCTTTCACATCAAGTTTTAGAATTTAAACCGTCTAAAAAAACATTTCTGATCTCATGAAGTATCTCCCTAGCCAATGAATTTACTAAACACTCTGCTTGCTCTGCAATGCCTTCAAAAACTCTGGTGCTAAATCTGCGCCATTCGGCCAAACAATAGTCTCTAGCTCTGGATCGACAGAGACATTCTGAAACTCGGCCAAATCTTTAAGAGGTTCGAACATCGAGCCTTTGAGCTCATTGGCCAAATCCACTTCTCCTGAGGTTCCATCATCAAAGGCAATCCACAACTTATAGCCTGATAAATATTTAGCGGACGTAATATGCAGCATTGTTTACTCCAATGGGGCAATGTCATTTAGAGGTTCACCCGCTTTCGCGCGAGACCAATTCTCGTCTAGTTCTACTTGATGCATTGCAATCCATTCTTGCACAAAAGCAGATGCACGTTTCGGTAGACTCCCTTCAAGTATCCTCCCATCAAATGCGAATAACGCTTCATACCCTGAATACTTCGCATGGAAGTGTGGTGGATTATGATCATTAAAATACATAGCAATCAATATACCGTAAAAACGACTAATAACTGGCATTCCTTTGCCCTCCGTAATAATTGTTCCCTAATCTTATTACAACTTCCCCGATCGGAGCAAAGCCATTAACCCATACAACTCCACACAAAATGCCCAACAAATTCAATAACGCGCTCAGAAAATTTCGTAATTGATGCTCCAGCCTAAAAAATCAATGATTCGTAGGGACAAAAAATAACAATAGTCAGGAGTTTTAAGATGAGCGAATTTTTCAAAACCGTGCCATTTATCAAGTACGAAGGCGCGAGTTCAAACAACCCATTTGCGTTCAAACATTACGATGCGAACAAGGTGTTGATGGGGAAAACCATGGCGGAGCATTTACGCGTGGCGGTGTGTTATTGGCACACGTTCTGTTGGCAAGGCAGCGATGTATTTGGCGCAAATACCTTTGATCGTCCTTGGTTTAAAGCGGATTCAGAAATGGCAGCAGCGAAGCTAAAAACCGATGCTGCCTTTGAGTTTTTCACTAAACTGGGTGTGCCCTATTACAGCTTTCACGATGTGGACGTCAGCCCAGAAGGCCGCACAATCAAAGAGTACATTAATAACTTCGCGCAAATGGTTGAGGTTCTTCAGGCCAAGCAAGAAGCCACTGGCATCAAGCTATTGTGGGGCACGGCGAATGCTTTTTCCAATCCAAGATACATGTCTGGCGCAGCGTCCAATCCGAACCCTGAAATCTTTGCTTACGCAGCGACTCAGGTATTTCATGCGATGAATGCCACCAAAGCCCTTAAAGGTGAAAACTACGTTCTGTGGGGCGGCCGTGAAGGTTATGAAACCCTATTGAATACCGATCTAAAACGCGAACGCGCTCAGCTTGGCCGCTTCATGCAAATGGTGGTTGAGCACAAATACAAAATCGGTTTTGAAGGCACCTTGTTGATCGAACCAAAACCAGCGGAGCCAACCAAGCATCAATACGATTACGATACGGCGACTGTGTATGGCTTCTTGAAAGAGTTTGGGCTTGAAAAAGAGATCAAGGTCAACATCGAGGCCAACCACGCGACCTTGGCAGGTCACAGTTTCCACCATGAAATTGCCACGGCTTGCTCATTGGGTATTCTTGGCTCCGTCGACGCCAACCAAGGCGACGCGCAATTAGGCTGGGATACAGACCAATTCCCAACTAGTGTGGAAGAATACACGCTGGTTACTTATGAGATTCTAAAATCGGGCGGTTTCAAAACCGGCGGTTACATGTTTGATACCAAGCTACGTCGTCAATCGATGGATCTGGAAGATTTATTCCACGGTCACATTGGCGCCATGGACACCTTGGCCCTGTCGTTAGAGCGCGCGGTTAAGATGATCGAAGACGAGAAACTGGCGAACTTTGTAGATCAACGCTATGCGAAATGGAACGACACCTTGGGTGCCGATATCCTAGCGGGCAAACACACATTGCAAGATCTTGCGGAATACGCCGAGAAAAACAACATCGATCCTAAGCCAGTGTCTGGTCGTCAAGAGATGCTAGAAAACATGGTGAATGGCTATATTTTTAAATAAGTTCATTCGTAAGAGCTGAACCAATAAAGACAAAAAAACACAGGCCAACGAAAGCTGACCTGTGTTTTTTTATGACTTGGTTGTACGAAAAAGTTAAGAAAAGATCACGCCTTTTTTCAAAAGAAAGCAGCCGTAACCTCGCCCTTCACCAGTCACAACAAAAGCGTAGGCTTTTTTTGCTGCGTCATAAAAAGCAAAACGCTCTAACGACCCCATTTCCGCGTTGTCACTGTCGGCGGCTTTTAAAACAGCGGCGAATTCTTGCTGCACTTCTGGCATCACAGATTCGTCTTCACCCACCACTTGCATACGAGTCACTGGCTGATCAACAAAGGTATCCAACGGCAACACCGATAAAATTGCCTTAGCGGCCTGAATGACGTTCACGCCATCTAAACGAATAACCGGTTTTCCAGCCGCCATAGAAGCCGCTGGAAAATTACGATCGACCAGTACGATGTCATCACCGTGCCCCATGGTGCGTAACACGTTCAGTAACTCACCACTTAGCAAAGGATCTATATTTTTTAGCATGTTTTTTCCCTAATCACAGATAGGCTGAAAGCAAATATTGATAATCTATTTTTGCTGCACGATGGCGGCTTTATGCTGTAAGCGGCTTTGTTTTTGGTCGATGATGACAGCAAGAATAATCACCACACCTTTAATGACCATTTGCCAAAATTCGCTCACGCCCATCATCACTAAGCCATCGGCCAAAATACCAATAACGAAAGCGCCAATCAGCGTCCCCATAATGGTGCCGCGACCACCAGCCAATGAGGTTCCGCCTAACACCACGGCGGCAATGGCGTTCATCTCAAAAGAGACACCCGTTGCTGGATGACTGGCCACCAGTTGTGAAGACACCACAATGCCCGCAATCGCCGCACAAAAACCAGAAATGGTGTAAACCCAAACTTTGACACTGCGCACTTTCACACCAGACAACTCGGCAGAATGCTCGTTGTCACCAATAGCAAAAACATGACGACCAAATTGCGTTCTTTTGGCGATGTAGGCAATCACACCAGCAAGGATAAACATCATCCAAATGGCGTAAGGTAAACCCAAGAGTTTCGCAGAACCAATTAACTCAAACCCCGTATTGCCCAGCTGTTCATTACCGGATAAACCCGTAAAGGTTTCACCGCCAGACAACAACATGGACGCGCCACGCACAACATACATGGTGCCCAAGGTACAAATAAAAGGCGCGACGTTATAACGGGTAATCAAAATACCGTTAACAGCGCCTATCAAACCACCGATAACCAAAACGATAGGCACAATCAGCCAAACACTAGGAAAAATGGCGATGCCAAACATCGGCAAGACGATTCCCTTAGTAATCAGCCAACCCGCGACCATGCCACAAAACCCCAGAATCGCACCAATAGAAAGGTCGATACCTGCGGTGATAATGACGAAGGTAATGCCAAGTGCCAAAAAGGCGTTGATGGCAATGTGCTTCACCATGATGATCACGCTACTCGCCGCCAAGAAACCCGGTACCATAAAGGTGAAGAAAGCGAGGATTAAAAACAACGCAATAAAGGTGCGCATTTTTAACGCCAGTAATAACAGACTTTCGCCAGAGAAAACCGACGATGGTTGAGACGCCATATTTTGAGAAATTTTCATATTAAAGTCCTTGCGCGCTTGCTGATACAAGTGCAGATTCTGTGGCTTCAGATCGAAGTATATTGGCGGTTAGTTTGCCTCCGGACATCACCAGAATGCGATCAGAAACCGCCATGATTTCTTTCAGGTCAGAGGTTGAGAACAACACGCCGATTCCCTGCTCTGAAAGTGTCACCATCATGTTAAACACGTCGCTCTTGGCACCGATATCAATGCCGCGAGTGGGCTCATCCAATAACAACACTTTCGGACTGGTTAACAAGGTTCGACCAATCACCACTTTTTGTTGGTTACCACCGCTCAATGCGCGTATTTCAATATCAGGAGACGATACCTTGATGGATAAATCGCCAATGGCGGACGTCACCGCCTCGGCTTCGGCTTTTTCATCGATGGAAAAACGATGTTTAAGTCGACGCCACAAGCTCGAAATCGTCATGTTATTGCTCACTGACGAAATGGGGAAAATGCCGTTCTTTTTTCGATCTTCTGGTACCAAACAAATGCCCAATTTAATGCGTTCGCTAGTGTCCATTTTGGCAGGCACTTTATGCCCCGCAATCTCCACCTCGCCTGAGTATTCTTGCAAACCAAGCAGACATTCCATTAGCTCAGTTCGACCCGCTCCCATGAGCCCATACACGCCCACAATTTCACCGGATTTCACATTCATCGACACGTCATCAACCAAGGTATGACCCATTTCGTTGATCAGCTTAATGTTTTTGACATTGAGCACCGGCTCGCCAAATTCACGACCTGGTTTTAAGAAAGTAGACACCGGATCGCTACCCAGCATTTCTCTGACGATCCACGGCACATCGATGTCTTTGACCTGCGCTTCAGATTGGAAATGCCCATCGCGTAAAATCGTAATGTAATCACCAATCGCCATCAGCTCTTCTAAGCGATGGGAGATATAGATGATAGAAACACCTTGAGCGGTTAAATCTCGAATCACTTTGAACAGCAACTCGACTTCGGTTTTACTCAACGCCGAAGTGGGCTCATCCAAAATCAGCACATCCGCTTCATCGGCCAAGGCTTTGGCGATTTCAATCAACTGCTGCTGACCAACTTTTAAGTTAGACAGCAATTCAGATGGCGCAATGTCTTGATCAAGACGCGCCATGAGCTCAGCAGTCACTCGATGTTGCTCCGCTGTGTCTAGCGGCAGCAGGCCTCGCTGTTTTTCCCGTCCCAAGAAAATATTTTCTGCCACCGTGAGGTTGCCAAACAGATTCAACTCTTGATGCACCATGCCAATGCCTTTGGCAGCAGCATCACGAGTATGCTGAAAAGACACGGCTTCATCATTGAGATAAATAGTACCCTTGCTTGGCTGCTGAACACCCGCCAGAATTTTCATCAAGGTGGATTTACCCGCGCCATTTTCGCCTATGATGACGTTCACCTTGCCACGATAAACTCGGTAATCCACTTCGTTTAACGCGATAGTGCCTGGGTAAATCATGGAGATTTTTTCAGCGCGAATGACGATGTCTGCGTTAGCTTGGCTCATCATTTGCCTCCACGAGTAATCTGTATTGGCACAGCATCACTGATGACGTTTTGATCTATGGTAATCGCAGCAATAACAGAAGCTGTTTCACCGACCCAGCTAGCATCTGGTTCACCAATAGCCGCCATAGCGCGATTGTTCAACTCTCGGGAGATTTGAGCGAAACGAATTTGGTTTTTAAAATCATCAAACAACACATATTGAGAGGCATCACGAATCGCATTACCTTTGATGATGCGGCCAACTTGTAAGTCGATATCGGTCTCGCCTACTTTCAGCTTAACCACGCCTTTCATTTTGCCTAAATCCACGCTTTCGATGGTGCCATCTAAGCGCACAAAAAAGCTTTGCTTGGTGTTAATTTGCTGCGCATCCAACTGGGACTTAATGCTTTCCCACGGGGTGAATGCTTGTGTTGCTTCAGGCAAGACTTTTGGCTGCCAAAGCTGATCGGCCACTTCCGACAAAGTAAAGTCTGCAAAGCTAACCACAGCATTTGGATCTTTAGGGATAATAGGATTGCCTTCAGCATCTAAGTCCGTAACAGTACAGGCTGTCAGCAGATTAAGGCAGGCAATAAGCCCGATACATTGAAAGAGTTTTTTATAAGACATAATGATACCCAAGGAGCCGGAGCCCTCATAGGCGAGGACTCCGAGTCAGGTTGTTATTATTTGAGCGCGAAGTTACTTAGGTTTTTCGCATTAGAACCATCAATCAATACACAATCCATGAGTTGTTTTTCTGGCAATCCTGTTGAGCCTGTACGAATGTAAAGATCGGCTTGTTCCGCAACGCGCTGTGCTTGAGCGTAGGCTGGTTGCATAACGGTTGCTTTGATGTTGGAGCCTTTTAGAATCGAATCACGTGCGTAATCTAGACCATCAAAACCAACGATGAAAACATCTTTACGGCCCGCAGCTTGAAGTGCTGCTTCGGCACCCAAGGCCATAGAATCATTCCCAGTGAACACACCTTTAATGTTTGGGTTCGCCTGTAAAATCGATTCCATACGACTAAACGCTTCGGTTTGGCTCCAGTTGGCAGACTGACGAGCCGCCATTTTGAACTCAGGGAAGTTATCAACGATATCGTGGAAACCTTCACTACGTACTTGCGCGTTAGTGTCAGACTCTGGCCCTACTAGCTCAACGTATTCACCGCCTTCGCCCATTAATTCGACAAACTTCTCACCAGCAAGCTGAGCGCCTTGGAAGTTATTCGATACGATTTGCGTGACAGCGATACCGGTTTTATTGATTTCACGGTCGTATAGGAAAGCTGGAATGCCGGCTTTTTTCAAACGCTCTAGCGATCCAATACTGGCGTCTGCGTCCGCATTATCCAAAATCACCGCTTTGGCTTGACGAGCAATGGCTGTTTCAATCAATTGGTTTTGTTTGTTTACATCACCGTCATGAGACGCCACCAAGGTGTCATAACCCAATTCTTTGGCTTTCGCATCCGCGCCTTCGGCACCGGCTTTAAAAAATGGATTGTCGTGGGATGGGGTAATAATGGCGATCAAACCATTGCTAGCTAAAACGCTGGTGCTAGCCAAGGTCAGTAATGTTGCAGCAAGGCAAGATTTCAAGAAGGTTTTCTTTTTCATTGTATGTCTCCGGTATGCTTATTTTTATTAAAATATATCGAATAGCAAACGATTGCGTAATCGTTTGCTATTTTTATCTTAAGCATATGGAGCTTGTCAATGAATTCTTGACCGATAAGAAAAAAACCCTATTTATCAAACAGTTAAGACACTAAAAACATGAATATCTGGTGTAATTTAACGACAAACAATCAAGCGACTGAATTATAAGGACTTTTCTCTATGAAAAAACTTCCAACAAGCCCTATTCTCAATCTTAAAACGCGTTTTTCGTCTAAAATCGAGCAGAGAGCCCAACAATCTGAAAGGAAAATACACAGAAAATAACAAGACATTGGCGCTATATTGTCGATACAGCAGCGACCGACGAACGAACCACTAGGTTGGGCTCCAACATGATCATCTTGCCTTCTTGGCGTGGATTCTCAATCCGCTCAATCATGGTACTGATCGCCAACTCGGCTAATCGCTCTTTAGGTTGATTAATGGTGGTTAACGGCGGGCTAAAATAGGCAGAATACAGGCAGTTATCATAACCAATGACAGACAATTGCTGCGGGATCTTAATACCAGACAATTGCGCTTCGCTCATGGCCCCCATTGCCATGGCATCGTTACCGATAAACACCGCACTTGGCAAACTCGCACAAGATAACAATTGGCGCATCCCTAATTTACCACCTTCAAATTCGAAGTCAGATTCAATCACCCAGTCGTCTTGAACGACCAGATTTGCTTGCTCCATGGCTTCAATGAAACCGTCTAAACGCTGCTTCGCGGGCAACTTTTCTAACGGGCCACCAATGTACGCAATGCGTTTATGACCTTGCTCTATAAGGTGCTGAATGGCCAGATGCGCGCCTTTTACCGAGTTGTCTTGAATGCGATCAACATAGTCATCAGAAGGACCCCAATCCATTACCACCATAGGCAAATTACGCTGGCCGATCAAAGAGCTAAACAACGAGTCGTCATAGGCGGAACACATGACCAAAATGCCATCAACACGTTTTTGCGTCAGCATTCGTAGATAAGAATTGGTTTTTTCGAGCTCGCCATCGGTATTACAAAGCACAAGATTGTAACCTTCTCGATAACAACACTTCTCGACTTCGTTGACCAATTCAGCAAAAAAGGGATTCAAGGTGGTGGTGACTAACATACCAAGGCTTTTGGTATTTTTTACCTTTAAGCTGCGAGCCACGGCACTGGGCGCATAGTTGAGCTCCTCAGCGGCTTGGAGAACCCGTTCTTGTGTCGCTTTCGCCACAAAGCGCGTTTTATTCAAAACATGAGAGACTGTCGTGGTCGATACACCAGCCCGTAACGCAACGTCTTTGATGGTCGCAGACAAACTTATACTCCCCTTTCATGAACGATCTTAATTAGATGTAAAGCTCGCCAAGTTTTCCAAATAAAGACAAATAGATCAAGCGCTTACCAGCTCATTTTATTCGTCAAACAATCATCCAGAACCCAATAGCTTTTAGGGAAGTATACTTAACGGCACTGCCAAAATGCAGCAAGAGTTTTTTTAAATATTCAAATCACGACTTATTGTCTTTACCCAGCCGCGACGACACGCGATATTCCCCCGGCGTCATACCCAGGTTTTTACGTGATACCGTGTACATGTATTGCACGGAAGGATAGCCACAAGTTCGGGCAATTTCATCAAACGGTAAATCAGTTGAAGTGATCAATTCACAAGCACGATAAAACTTGGTCATGTGCAGTTGTTCGTGCATTGAGCAGCCAATTTCGTCGATAAAGCGGGTTTCTAGGTTAGTTCTTGATATACCAATGTAGTCCACAACTTGTGCGACTTTTACCCCACGACAAGCATTATGACGAATAAAATGCATGGCTTGGATGACATATGGGTCGTGCAACGCGCGATAATCCGATGACTGCCTTTCCGCAATGCCGATCGGATCGACCACCACCAACGAATTTTCAACAGGATAACCTAACAACATTCTATGCAGCATTTTTGCCGCTTCATAGCCCATTTGCTTACTACCCTGTTCAACGGAAGACAAGGCGGTGCGATTTAAATACCTTGCCATGCTCTCATTATCAATCCCAACAATGGCAACTTGCTCCGGCACCAAGATATTCAAATGATCACAGACCTGCAACAAATGGCGCGCTCGGGAATCGGTAACGGCAATAATGCCAATGGGTTTAGGCAGGTTATTCAGCCAAGCTTCAAGCGCATGCTGTGCCGTTTCCCAAATTTCCGCCGACGTACAAAAACCTTGATGCACATGGGGTTCAAAGCCGTCAGAACGGACTTGCTCAACAAACGCATGCTCCCGCTCACAGGCCCAACGACTGTAATCCGTACTGGGTACACCGTAAAAAGCAAACTGCGGCAAACCTTTACGCTTTAAATGCTGGTACGCACAGCGCACTAAGGCCGCATTGTCCGTCGCCACATAAGGCAATCTAGGGTAGTCTTTTTTATGGTGATAAGACCCTCCCACTGCCACGGTGGGAATATCTGTGGTTTTAAGAATCTCTTCCACTTCTGGGTTATCAAAGTCGGCAATGATGCCGTCCCCTTTCCAATGCTTTAGCGCATCAAGGCGAGAGCGAAAATCATCTTCAAAATAAACGTCCCAGTCGCATTGCGCGGCTTGCAAATATTCACCAATTCCTTCGATCACTTGTCGATCGTAGACCTTGTTGGCATTGAACACGAGATTGAGTCGGTAGCGTTTTTCAAACATACAAAAGCGTCTCTAATTTTTATTTTAGCTGGCTCGATAATACTCTCTGAGAGTCCATTAGTTCTAGAGAATGATAAAAATCAGAAAGGGAATAACAGAAATCGTAATGAGAGAAAGTTTGTCATAAAAAGAGCGGTGTCATAAGGCACCGCTCTCGCGCATCAAAGTCCTTTTACTCTTTGATATAGCGCCTGAAAGCGCTCGCGCTTTTCAGTATATCGAGTGGCGTTTGCTTGATTTGGCAAATACTGTTTAATGAGCTCGGGTTTGCTACAAATGGTCTTTAACGCTTCTTGGCCTTGATAACCTATTGCCGCCAATCGTGCGGCTCCCAAAGCGGGACCAACCTCACCACCTTCTCGGGAATCCATTGGCACGTTAAAGACATCGGCTAACATTTGTAGCCAATACGCGCTTTTAGCGCCGCCGCCAATCACATCAATACTGTCGTTGATGGTTTGCGCAGAACGTACAGCATCTAACCCATCCAACAAAGCGAAGGTCACGCCCTCAAGCACCGCCTGAACAAGGTCCGCTGCGGTGGTTTCATGGGTCATTCCCCAAAAAACACCTTTTGCATTGGGGTCATTGTGTGGCGTTCTTTCGCCACTTAAATACGGCAAAAAGGTGAGGTTAGTATCGTGATCTATGCGATTTTCAGCGGCTAAAAGCGCTGCTTCCACGCTGCTAAACTGAGCTAATTTCGTCACCCAATGAAGACAACTTGCCGCGCTCAACATCACTGACATGGTGTGCCAAGTGTTTGGAATCGCATGACCAAAGCTGTGCAATGCCGCCGCAGGATTGGCGGTAAAGCCATCACTTACTGCAAAAATCACCCCAGATGTACCCAATGACAACATGCTTTGCTGAGGTGAAATAATGCCCATTCCCACGGCACCAGCGGCATTATCACCACCACCAGCTACGACAGGCACAATGGGCATAGACCAGCGTTTTGCTAAATCGTCATAAATCACACCAGTGATTTGGGTTCCTTCGAACACACAAGGCATTTGCTCAGCCGTCAATCCTGTGGCGCTCAACATGGTGTCACTCCAAACGCGTTGTTCCATGTTTAACCACAGCGTGCCAGACGCATCAGAAACGTCAGTAGCAAACTCGCCCGTCATCCGAAAACGTAGGTAATCTTTTGGTAACAACACTTTCGCAATTTGCCCAAAAATTTCTGGTTCATGCTGTTTTACCCACAGCAACTTAGGCGCGGTAAAACCGGGCATCACCAAATTACCCGTAATTGCTTGCACTTCTGGGCAGCGCCTTTGCAATAGCAAACATTCTTCGTGGGAACGGCCGTCATTCCATAAGATTGCAGGTCTTAGTACATCACCCTTTTTATTCAATAAGGTTGCACCATGCATCTGACCCGATAAGCCAATGGCTTTAACACCCTGCAAATCATTCTCTGCAGCCAACTGTAACATGGCCAAATCCGTGGCTTGCCACCAGTCTTCCGGTGTTTGCTCTGACCACAGATCAAATGGCCGAGACACAGACAAAGGCGAAGAACAGCTGGCCACGACATTACCGTCTTCTGCCATTAAAATTACTTTGACACCTGAGGTGCCGAGGTCGATGCCTATATACATAAAACATATCCTTCATTTTGTTAATCGTCATCCTCGCGCGTGAGGTTGGTGCTAACTTATTTTTATTGCGCTTTTTTGGTTTTCACATCCAGCCAGACAGCCAGCAATAAAATCATGCCTTTGACGATTAATTGCCAAAAAGTTGGTACATCCAGCATGCTCATGCCGTTGTCTAAACTTGCCATAATCAACGCCCCCATGATGGCACCAAATACCGCACCAACACCGCCAGCCAAACTGGTTCCGCCAATCACACAGGCCGCAATGGCATCCAGTTCCGCCATGTTTCCGGCCGCTGGAGAACCCGCACCAAGCCGAGAAGTCAGAATCAAAGCGGCCACTGCCACCATCATGCCGTTAAAGCCAAACACCAGCATTTTGGTTCGCTCAACGTTCACCCCAGACATACGAGTGGCTTCAATGTTGCCACCAATAGCATAGACTCGACGACCAAAGGCAGTGCGTTTGGCAACATAAGTGGCAATAAGGATCAAACCGCCCATGATCAAAATCGGCGTTGGAATACCTCGATAACTTTCCAAGGCATACAACAAGACCAACAACACCACCACAGCAACCAAGGCTTTTGCGTATTCAAATTTTGCCGCTTTATTTTCAACGCCATGCTGTTTTCTTGCCTTGCGTCGAGCATAGACTTTTGCGATTAGACCTAAACACAATAAGCCCACCACACTGATGCCCCAACCAGAAGGAACATAACTTTGACCAATAACGGCCAGAGAACTCGACGTTGGTGCAACGGTGGCACCATCGGTCAAACCCACCAAAATACCGCGAAACGCCAACATGCCTGCCAAGGTAACGATGAACGATGGCACCCTTTGATAGGCCACCCACCAACCATTAAACAAACCAAGAGCCAAACCCGCGATTACCGTCACCAACACAGTCAGTAAAATCGGAAAGTTAAACCAAACATCCAAAATCGCCGCAATACCACCCAATAAGCCCATCATGGAGCCAACCGACAAATCAATTTCGGCACTGATTATGACGAACACCATCCCTATCGCGAGCACGCCCACAATCGCTGTTTGGCGAATCAAGTTCGAAATATTCCGTGGCGAGATAAACGCCCCATCGGTGGCAATGGAAAAAAAGACGACAATCAGCAGCATCGCTGCCAACATCGCAAACAGTTGTAATTGACTGGTTTTTATTGTTTTAAACATTCGCTACACCTTCTTTGATCGCACAATTCATAATCATTTCTTGGGTCAAACCTTGATGGTCAAATTGCCCTTTTAAACGCCCTTCGTGCATCACCAATACTCGGTCACTGATCCCTATTACTTCGGATAATTCAGACGACACCATGATGATGGACATGCCTTGTTTCACTAGAGCAAACATCAACTTGTAGATCTCATATTTCGCGCCCACATCGATACCGCGAGTTGGTTCATCGAGAATCAGAATTTTCGGATGGGTTAACAAACATTTGGCGATGATGGCTTTTTGTTGGTTGCCGCCACTGAGGTTTTTAATCGATAAATCTGCGGAGGCCGTTTTGACTTTTAGTTGTGCGATGTAGTCGTTGATATCATGACTTTCTTTGTCTTCATTGACGGCGCCAAACCAAGAAGAATATTGACCTAATACGGATAGCGTAATATTGCGACCAACACTCATAATAGGCACGATACCATGACGCTTTCTATCTTCTGGCACCATGGCAATACCAGCCTCTAGCGCCACACGTTGAGAACGAATGTTGACCGTTTGGCCTTCTAACTCGATCTCTGCCTGATACTCACCATCGTAAGAACCATACAGACATTGCATCAGCTCAGTACGGCCAGAACCGATCAAACCAGCGATACCAAGAATTTCCCCTTGACGCAATTCAAAGCTAACGTCGTCTACCTGAGCCCGGGGCGCGCCTGCTTGTTTGGCGGTAGCGTGTTTAACGCGCAAAACCACATCACCGATGTCGTGTTCTTCACGCGGAAATAACTCATCCAACTCGCGACCAACCATCATACTAATGATGTCATTTTGCGTCAGATCAGCCGCGGACTTGGTATCAATGTGGTCACCATCTCGAATCACAGTGACCCAATCGGATAAAGCCAACACCTCATCCAATTTATGAGAAATATAAATACAGGCGATACCTTGTTGTTTTAGCTCACCCACAATGTTCAACAAAATGTCAATTTCTGTCGTCGTCAAAGACGAGGTTGGCTCATCCAAAATTAACAATTTCACGTTTTTATTCAACGCTTTGGCAATCTCGACCAACTGCTGCTGGCCCACACCAAGGTCTCGTATTGGTGTATCGGGCAACACGTCCAGTTTCACTCGCGCTAACAATTCTGACGTACGACGATGCATTTCTTCGTCATTAAGTCGTGCAAAAGAACCCAGCTCGTTACCGAGAAAAATATTCTCCAATACCGATAATTCTTTAACGAGCGCTAACTCCTGATGGATAATAACAATACCAAGCGCTTCGGTATCGCGGATGGTCGCGGCTTTCACCAGATTGCCTTCGAAAAAAATCTCACCTTCATAGGAACCATGAGGCCACACACCACTGAGCACCTTCATCAGAGTCGATTTACCAGAACCATTTTCCCCGCAGATAGACAAGGCCTCACCGCGAGCAAGCTGAATGCTGACGCCATTCAACGCACGAACACCCGAAAAGCTTTTTACAATACCGCGCATGTCCAATAATGGTTGCGTCATGTTTACACCTCTTTCCTACAGCTTTTTTGCATACAAAAAAACAACAGCAAATGGCGCTCAATGGAGCGCCGTACATTAAAAAGTTAAGGGTTGTAAACATCATTGCGAGAGTGGAAGCCATCGGCTATCACGGTGGCATCTAAGTTATCTTTCGTCACGGCAATAGGCGCAAGTAACACGGCATTAACCTCTTTTGTACCGTTATTCACCGTCCCATTGGATTGAATATTTTCACCACGAGCCAGCTTCACAGCCATCTCTGCACTGGTTTTGGCAAGACTGGAAATCGGCTTGTATACGGTCATGGTTTGTGTGCCCGCAACAATACGACGCACCGCGGCTAAGTCTGCATCTTGGCCAGAAATGACCACCTTGCCACTCAAACCTTGTGCGGCAAGCGCTTGAATCGCACCACCTGCGGTTGAATCGTTAGACGCAACCACCGCGTCAATTTTATTGGCATTGGCCGTCAGCCCGTTTTCCATAATGTTCAAGGCTGCTTCTGCTGACCAACCCATTGCCCATTGGTCACCCACGACGTTGATTTTTTTCGCATCGATAGCAGGCTGCAACACATTCATCTGACCTTGACGGAACATCTTTGCGTTGTTATCCGTTGGTGAGCCACCCATCAAAAAATAATTGCCCGTTGGTTTTAAGCCCAGTAAGGCTTCAGCCTGCATTTCTCCCACTCGAATGTTGTCAAACGACACATACAAGTCGATGTCGGCAAATTTAATCAAGCGATCATACGCCAGAACCTTAATGCCTTCGGCCTTGGCTTCGGCCAAAACATTACCAAGTACCTCACCGTTTTCCGGCACGATAACCAACACATCAACGCCACGAGAAATCATGTTTTCGATCTGAGAAATCTGAGTCGTTACATCGCCATTGGCAGACTGAGTATAGACCTCTGCGCCCATAGATTCGGCCGCTTGAGTGAACAAATCACGGTCTTTTTGCCAACGCTCTAAGCGTAAGTCAGACATTAATAAACCGATTTTTTCACCTGCAGCCAATGCAGGAAGTGATGTCGCAGCACAAAGAGTCGCCAGCAGACTCATAGAAACGATTTTTTTCATCTTTTCATCCCTTGTTATTTTTATAAAGTGAACGATCTCCGGATGGAGTAAGAGGAATGTAAATCGATGGTTTACCAAGCGGTATTATCTTTTTTTGTTTTGGTTTAGCGTTTTTACAAAAAAGCTCTTTAAGCGATAGTGCATTGAAAATGAGAGAATAAGTGTGGGAGCGGCTTTATCTAACAAACCTAAATAATAATTTTTTGCTATTTGCGTTCATTCCGTCATCAATCGTGGCCCTGCTCCTTTTTCGCCCAATTCATCGTACGGATTAAGCAATCGACATCTTTCAAGAGAAAGGCAACCACAGCCGATGCAATCTGTCATCATGTCTCTTAACTCCGTGAGCTGAGTTATTTTCTTATCAAGCTCGCTTTGCCATCTGGAACCTAATTGCTCCCAATCCTCAAGAGTGACTCGGGTTCGATTTGGCAGTCCTGCAAGTTCGGACAAAATATCTTCTAATGAAAAGCCTGTGCGTTGCGCTACCAGAATAAGTGACACAATCCGAATAACGTGCTTTGGATATAACCTGTGGTTGGACGCGTTTCTGTGACTCTTTATTAGCCCCTTTCTTTCATAGAAATGCAAGGCAGACACAGAGACACCGGTTCTTTCACTCAACATACCCACCGAAATCCATTCAGGAATGATCTTTTTTTGCATTTGGCGCTTGACCTCAACTTAAGTTTAGGTAGCAGAATAAACACAAATCAAAGCCATCTCAAGCTCAATGACTAAAAATATAGCTGAGAAAACTCTGAACCATACTGTCTACATCTAGAAAGAGAGTCTTAATGAAAATCAATCTATTAGAGCCTAAAGTCCTTTGTCTCCTGCTAATTTCCACTTTAACTGTCATGTCTAACGCCACCATCGCTCCCGCCTTACCGGGTTTAGCAAACGAGTTTTCGGGAACGCCCTCTGCCGATTTGCTCGTCAAAATGCTGTTACCCATTCCTGCTCTTTTTGTGGTCATTTTTGCACCCTTATTAGGTTGGACAGCGGATAGATTTGGTCGAAGAAAACAAATTATCATCGCAACCATCGTCTTTGCTATCGCGGGTGCTTCAGGCGCACAGCTACAGGGATTAGAAGCCATTATTATCAGTCGGGCGATTTTAGGCATTTGCGTCGCAGGACTGATGACCGGCATAACAGCCTTAATAGCCGATTATTTTTCTGGCCAACAAAGAAGTCAGTTTATGGGTCTACAACAAGCCTTCTCTAATATCGGCGGCATCCTTTTCATTATCACTGCAGGGTATTTAGCAAGCATAAACGCACGCTTGCCCTTCTATATTTATGCGGTATCCATTCTATTAGTCCCCTTAATATACCTAGCCATTCTAGATAATAAACGAGTACACCAACAAAATAGCAACCCACAAAACAAGACAGATAATCCATGGAAAACACCACTTTTCAGTTGCTCCTTTCTACTTTTTTGCCACTTAATCGTCTTCTATATTTTACCAACACAAATACCGTTTTTTATGGCGGATATCGGCATCACTGACCCAGCCAAATCAGGCTTAGCTATTGGTATGGGCACCTTAACCGCTGCGATAACGGGGGTATTTTTTGGTAAATTGGTCACTAAAATCCAAAGTTATGGCGTCGCGCTCATAGGCTTTACCTCAATGAGCATTGGCATGCTCGTGCTATCACAAGCAACCTCGTTCAGCTTAGTTGTGCTAGGTTGTGGCCTAATGGGAGTGTGTATGGGATTGGTGATGCCGAATTTCATGGTAAAAGGCATGGAGTTTGTACCAATCAACAAACGCGGACTCGCATCTGGAGTACTCACCAGCAGCGTCTTTATCGGACAATTTGTTTCTCCCTTTATCAATTCAGCTCTTATTTCCAAACTAGGATACAGTGACTTTTACATGGTAGCGGGAGCGTTTACTCTCGTCCTCGCACTGATCAGTGTAAATACGCTAAAAAAACAATCTACGCTTGCCACACCTTTCTAAAAACATTCATCATAGGAGACTAACCATGAAAATACTGGCCTTCGGCACCAGCAACAGCAAACATTCCATTAACAAAAAATTGGCTTTTTATGCGGCACAACAAATCAACAACGCAGACGTCTCACTAATCGACATTAACGACTTTGAAATGCCTATATACAGTGAAGATAAAGAAAAAGAATCGGGCATTCCACAGCTAGCACACGATTTTTATAACGCCATAGGAGAAGCCAATACGATTATCATTTCATTCGCTGAATACAATGGCTCTTACACCTCAGCCTATAAAAATTTGTTCGACTGGACATCACGAATCGACATGAAAGTTTTTCAAAATAAAGCCGTTATTATGCTCTCCACGTCGCCAGGACCTGGAGGAGCACAAAGTGTTTTAGCGACTGCGCAAGCATCAGCACCCTATTTTGCAGCCAACCTAGTCGGTGCCCTCTCACTGCCGAGTTTCTTCGATAACTTTGATTCAAAACAAGGTGTTGTCACCCATAACACATTTAAACAGGACCTACTTAGTATTATCAGCAAGCTCTCTTAGCCACTGACAAACACTGTCTGACAACAAGCATCGCACATGTTCAACTCATCAGAACATGTGCGAAAAAATCCAGTCTCTATGGCTTTACTCATATTACGCATTAATACAGCTAATCATTCATGACTTACCATCAATAACCAACCATCACTTACGCCCAAAATGAATACCTACGCACCACTGTCTCTAGTTCCTTGTCAGGTGCTATTGCCGTTACACTGCATATGTATCACTATGCAATTATTTTAGTCTTCTTATCTCTTAATAAAATCCATCATGTAAGGACAACACGTTATCCATGCAGATATTTCGGAAATACACTGGCTGGCTGGTACTGGGCACTTTGCTGTTTTATCTATTAACTGTTCCGCCATTCATTTCTATATTGCTTCCAACCATACTGGCTTGGTCCGCTAATGTCGCCATGTGGCATACGTTAGCGCCAAGCGCAAAACGCCAAGTCTCTTGGTTAATGGCAATAGGAATAGCGGCGCTATTGTTTGCCGCCTCAAAAGGTACATGGATGACTTGGCAACAAGTTTTTGCGGTCAACTTGCCCATGTTGGCGATGTTTGTTGCGGTGTCTTTTTTAGATCTTACTGGCTCCAAAGATGAAAGCCGCCCTTTACCTAAAGGCTTAAGCGCTATTTTTAACACCGCTATTGGTGTGCAAGTTTTAGGAGCTGTGATTAATCTGTCGGTGATCATGGTGTTTGCGGATCGTATGAAGGGGGCAATTAGACTAACGCCCGTACAGCAATTTATTCTTACACGTAGTTTTTCTGCCGCTGCATGGTGGTCACCTTTTTTTGTCGCCACTGGGGTGGCCATTACGTATGCACCCGGCATGCAATGGCAAAAGACTCTGTTACCGGGTCTTTTAATGGCGACTATCTCGATTATTTTTTCAAGCATTGAGGCTTACCGACGTACCAAAGGCGACTTTCACGGCTACCCCATTCGCTTAGAAAGCCTGTTTATTCCCATGTTTTTGGCTTCCTGTGTGATTTTTTTTCATTTTATTTGGCCTGATATCAGCATACTCGTGCTTATTTGCATTTTGGCACCCATTGCTGCCATTCTTTTAATGCGCACTCAATCAAGACAAAAGAGCCTGTCTCACTTTGTAAACCATAAACTGCCACAGATAGGCAGTCAGTTTGCTCTTTTCCTTGGTGCAGGTGTTTTTTCCAGTGGTATCAGCGCCATTATCCTCAGTTATCCGCAGTTTTTTAATCTTGACGCCTTTACCTTTAGCCCTCTGTTATTTTCTCTTACCTTGGCGGCCATGATCATCGCCGGCGTCATTGGCATCCATCCGGTCGTAAGTGTCGCCATTGCCAGCCCTATGTTATTACCATTAAATCCAGACCCAACCCAGCTGGGCTTTTTGTTTTTAAGTGCTTGGGCCATCGCAGCCGGTAGCAGCGGGTTAACAGGACTCGGACTATTGATGACCAGCCGTTACCAGATACCGACTCGAACCATTATTAACAACAGCCGCCACTACGCCGTTTTGATGTGGCTGCTTTGCTCTATAGTAAATGGCTTTTTATTATAAAATTCATATAGATAGACCGAACCAAACCTACGTTCAGCAAAGCATTTAAATATCACAGTCCTTTATAAGGGTTGCATTTTGTGATGCACAAACCTATGGTGGAATATTGAAAACAAACTCTGTCTTTTACTTATAGGCTAAATAAGGAGCAATTAATGGAAGCGAACAAGACACGCCAAAGTATTGCAAACTTCGCCGCAATAAAAACGGCCATAGCTAATAATGAAAAACAACTGCTAAAAGATTTACTAGCAAACCAAGCAATGCAAGAACTCGAAAAAAGCTACCTAATCGACCTTGCCAAGCTAAGCAACGACCCTACCATTTTGCAAATACTCAACGATATACCACTAAAAAAATAGCGTATACGAACGACAAAAAAGAAGCTGGATATGTGACACAGAAAGATACCAAGCATAGAATTTGAAATGGTTGCGGGAGTTTTTCTTAAGAAATGATTGCGGGAGCACTTGGTCGAACTTAAAAGTGAACCTACAATTTTTTGAACTTGCTAAAGGAGTTTTTCTTAATAAGTGGCTGCGGGAGCACTTAATTGGAATTAAAAGTGAATCTAAGATTTTTTCTTAAGAAATGGTTGCGGGAGCTGGATTCGAACCAACGACCTTCGGGTTATGAGCCCGACGAGCTACCAGACTGCTCCATCCCGCGACATGTAACCTATTGATATTAATATAGGTTAATTTTGAAATATATTTTAGAGATATGGTTACCAATTCTTACTGCTTTACGAATTGGTTGCGGGAGCCGGATTCGAACCAACGACCTTCGGGTTATGAGCCCGACGAGCTACCAGACTGCTCCATCCCGCGACATGTAACCTATTGATATTAATATAGGTTAATTTTGAAATATATTTTAGAGATATGGTTACCAATTCTTACTGCTTTACGAATTGGTTGCGGGAGCCGGATTCGAACCAACGACCTTCGGGTTATGAGCCCGACGAGCTACCAGACTGCTCCATCCCGCGACATGTAACCTATTGATATTAATATAGGTTAATTTTGAAATATATTTTAGAGATATGGTTACCAATTCTTACTGCTTTACGAATTGGTTGCGGGAGCCGGATTCGAACCAACGACCTTCGGGTTATGAGCCCGACGAGCTACCAGACTGCTCCATCCCGCGACATGTAACCTATTGATATTAAATAGGTTAATTCTGAAATATATTTTACAAAATGGTTATAAATTCTTACCACTTTACGAATTTGGTTGCGGGAGCCGGATTCGAACCAACGACCTTCGGGTTATGAGCCCGACGAGCTACCAGACTGCTCCATCCCGCGACAAACTAACTTTTACAAGAATATCTAACGATTTCGTTTGATTAGATTTCATCTACAATAAAATACGCTGTGGCTCTATTTCTAATTAAAAATAGGAACCTGCTACTTTATTTAAAATGGTTGCGGGAGCCGGATTCGAACCAACGACCTTCGGGTTATGAGCCCGACGAGCTACCAGACTGCTCCATCCCGCGACTAATCATCATTAATAACAAACATTCATCAATGCTTGTTGGTTAAGCAAATTTGCTCAACCCTTGCTAACGAGGTGCGTATTATAGGTAGATTAATCCCAGAGTCAAGCCCACTTGAGAATATATCTACGAATAGTTGAAAATTGACCTTTCCCCCTCATTATCTAATATCAGTAAACTCAGATCTACGTTAGAGACACCTATCACACCTTGTATAAAAGACTATGGCAGGGTAAAGATAGCTACGAAACTTTTTCGACCATACGGTTAGGAGATATAAATGCCCAGTAATATTGAAACCATTCTCAAAAAATCAACAATCCCCGCTAAAGCCGATGCTCTTCCTGGTAGAAGTGCTCCTCTTAAAATCTCTGGGATACACGCTGTCAACAATGAACCGTTTGTCCGCACTAAAAACCCTAATGAATCTGAGATTATCCTAGGCATGGGATGTTTTTGGGGGGCCGAGCGTAAGTTATGGAATACGCCCGGTGTTATCGTCACTTCTGTTGGCTACGCGGGCGGCTACACCCCCAACCCAACCTATGAAGAAGTTTGCTCAGGGCAAACAGGACACAGCGAAGTCGTACAGGTTGTGTTTAACCCCTCTATTATTTCATTAGAAGGCGTCCTTAAAGTTTTCTGGGAAAACCATGATCCTACCCAAGGTATGCGTCAAGGCAACGACATCGGTAGTCAATACCGTTCTGTTATCTACACCACCAACGATAAAGACATGCCGATTGTGGAAGCCAGCAAAGCGGCCTTTCAAAAAGAACTACTCGGCGCAGGCCACGGTATGATTACAACAGAAGTCGAACCCCTCGACACCTACTACTTTGCCGAAGAATATCACCAGCAGTACCTTCACAAAAACCCGAATGGATATTGTGGCCTCGCAGGCACAGGTGTGAGCTGCCCTATTGGCTTAGGCGTATAATTTAAGTTAACAGGAATAATCACTTTTTAAACTGAATAAGTTACAGAAACGAAAAGGCCGAATCGCATAACGATTCGGCCTTTTTTAGTAACGTCTATTTAGGCCCAGATTAACCATCAATATTGATGTTGTACTCTTGGTCATTGTAGATAACTTTGATCGAGTCAGTCGATGACACTGAACCATCCAAGTTAGAATCGAAACTAGAAGCAGAACCAAATTCAGCCACATCCTCGCCCCCAACTTTAACATGTCCATCTGTTACCTTAACGTTCTCTGTTAAGAATTTGGTAATCGCATCAACATCGGCATCTTTACCAGGGTCTCCTTCTATTCCTGTTAACAGATCAGTTAAATCTAATGCGTCCTCAGCCGCGTTAAAATCGGTAATAATATCGATATTTGACACATCTGCTGTGTCATTCAATATAAAGATATCGTTACCAGCGCCTCCCGTCAGGGTATCTGAAACTTGATCATTACCACCAAACAACACATCATCGCCAGAGTTACCCAATAACGAATCTTCCCCAGTAGTACCAGACAAGAAATCGTCACCGGAACCTCCAACAATAACAGATTCATCTGTGGTACCAATCAAATCATCATTTACACCATTAGTATTAATAGATGCCGTCAGTTCAAAATCATCAAGCTGAGAATTAGAGCTACTAACGACCATTAGGTTGTCTATTGAAGTAACACCACTATCAACAGAAACGGTATAGGTTCCATCATCATTTACAGCGAGATCAATACCATTTTGTTGCAATTTAGCGCCCTCAGGGACGCCATTAATAACAACGCTTGATAGCGTTTCATCTGATGCTAAATCTGAAATATTAACGGTTACCGAATAGCCAGAAACACTACTTCCATCGAATGCTGAAGCATTCCCAATCACGGTGCCATCCGAGAACTTAAAGTTTTCGAAGTTAGCAAAACGCGATTTAATTCCATCTTTATCTGAGTTGTAGTCAGACCGCGAGTAGGATTCAAACCATACAGAATCAGAACCCGATCCACCATCGACCCATGCTTCATCTGATACCTTCCCACCGACTACCAGAACATCATTACCTGAACCAAGGTTGATCGAAACCTCTTTCTCAATTTTATCGCCGATAGTTAGTCGATCATTACCATCACCCAACTGTATGTCGGCGTCATATCTAACATCATCACCAATCGAGACAACATCATCACCAGAGCCTGAATGGACTGTTGAATAATTGTTGACATCATTTTTGATGATCAAATTATTATCACCATCACCTAAGTTGATATGTGCACTATGATAACCATTACCCAAGTCATAACCTATCTGGACACGATCGTTACCGCCACCAGTTTGTATAGTGCTATCAACATTATCTTTAACAAAGATATCATCATCACCACTACCTGTTTTGATACCTGCTGAATTATTTCTATTTACATCGTCTCCAACATAAATTGAGTTATCTCCATCTCCTGCATCAAGCCACTTTTCAACGTCATTATCGATAACAATTTGATCATTACCTGAACCAAACTGATGCCATTGATCATAATTATAATCGTGGTGAGTTGCAGAATCGATAAGATCAGATTTAGATCCAAATCCATCCCAATTCCCATTAATCTCAGCAATAGACACCGTAACGTTTGCAGACGTAGTCGCAGCTTTTACTTCTAGTGTAGCTGTTGCCGTATCTTTACCGCCATTACCATCTGAAACTGTATAGTTAAAAGAAGCGGTCCCAGTAAAGCCAGAGGCAGGCGTAAAGACCACATTCCCTTCAGAATTCAGGTATGCATACCCATTCTGAGCATTACTAACACTCGTCACAGTTAAGGTATCGCCATCAGTATCTGTATCATTGGCAAGTAAACTAGTTACACTAATTTCTAATCCTTGCGCCATCTCACCTGTAAAAGCATCATTCTGAGCCACAGGAGCGGTGTTCGTTCCGACGTCAATAGATAAAGTCGCCGATGACGTACTACCATCTGAGTCTTGGATCATGTAAGAGAATGTTTCTTGCGCGCCAGCTGGAATTTTGTCTACAGAAACCGTTACTTGATACGTGTAACTACCGTCTGCATTAAGCACTAAATTACCATATTGACCCTGAATACTTGAACCGACATTCGCATCAGACTCAGTAACAAGCCCCCCAACAGCGACACTGACAACAGAAGTATCGCCATCTTGACTGAGTGCATCAGCCCCGGCACCATCATCGCCCTCAAGCACATTACCTGTCGTTTCAGGAAGGCTATATCCTTCACCCTCAACAACTCGAACAACCAACTCGTAACTGGTTGCGGCATCCTCATTGGTATAAATGGAAGTAACCACTGGGCCGTCAGGATCATTAATATCTTTAAAACCGACCACTTGTAACGTATAAACCTCACCTTCCCATTCGAAAGTTACAAAGGTATTTTTAACCGTCACAATATCTCTTGAAGCAAGAGCATCGTTACTATTTGGTGTCTCATTATGATCAAAATCAACTTTCAAGGTAACAGGTTGAGTCACACCTGTATCATCCGTGACTGAAAAACTCACCTCCATCGAAGCAGCCGTGATAGCGTTATCATAAACAGGATAGTTATAGTGAGTGAATGTCCCAATGACAATGTCTTCATTAAGTTCAAATTGTCCACTTAAACCTGCATCATTATCAATAAAGCCATAACCTGACTGCAAACCAGAACTAGCAGGAGTTCCCCAACGAATCTGGTCTTTACCATCATCATTATCCAATCCACCAAGCGTCGAAGTACCATCAAATGTTTTCACATTCGTACCGCTTTGATAACTTACCCAGTTTGCCTCTATTCCAGTAACCTCAAAGGTTTCTCGACGAACAGTGATACTATCTTCGTCATTTACGGCAACAGGCGCAGAATCTTCAATTGAAACAGAGACATACTCAGTCGTTGTCGCAAGGCCATCATTAACCGCAATACCAAAGTCAACAGTAACTGCATCCTCCAATGTGGTATCACCATGATCCACAGGACCACTTAAAGTAACCACATAACCATGCTGACCATCTGTGTCTGTAAGCGCCACACGAATAATTTCAGTCTCACCCGCTTTTGCGACCAAATTGCCACTGCTGTCGGTTGTCCAAACCAAGGTTACACCACCAGATGTCATGACCTCAGCTGGAGCAACAAGTGATAACGCCAAATTCTGGCCTTCTGCATCACTTATACTAAATGTCCCAGTCACTGAGGCACCATTCGCTGCTGCAGAATCGCTATCAAGCAAATCTTCTTCGGAAATGACCACAGAATCAGAACCATCAGCAAACGCTAGCTCAGGAGCAGAATTTTCCCAAGTTGCACTACCGGAAACGGCAGCAGCACCTGGATCTACGGCTGTAGCCGTCGCAGTTACTGACAACTCACCATCAAAGTCGTCAGGCACTGACAGTACTAAACCTTTAACCGTAACAACACCAGTCTCAGGATCAATCGCTACGTTATTTGTAAAACCGCCACTGTTTAGCGAGATTTTCCAAGTTGTTACTCCATTTTCAGTCCCCAGCTTTTCCGCGCCAGACAAAGACGTCCCTTCTGGCGTAGTCACTGTTAACTCCGTAATGTTTTCAGAATGGTCTGTATCAGTCGGAGCAGCGGTGATATCTACTGTGTAATTTGTTACAGCCGACTCGTAAGAAACGCTATGAAGCAAGTAATCACTCGTCGCAACACGATCCCCAGTTGTCGGTGTAGAAAACTCGATTGCCAATATGGATTTACCCTCTGGCGCGGTCACCGTTACAGGATCACCAATTCGATCATAACCACCTTCGTCACTATTACCATCGATGGTAAAAGTTGCCGATGTTCCATCACTATACTTGACAGTATAAACAGCCGTCTCATTATGACTATTTAACCAAGCCAACTCGAACGTTGCGGATGAAGCGGGTTTATCAAGCTCGACGACTAACGTCTCTTGCTTACCAATTTCCGAGTCATCACCATTACTAGCAGCACCAGTAACGCCAAAACCAGTAGGGCTACCGGAGTCCTTAATGGAAATATCGACTACATTGCCATCACTATTCTTAGCAATAACAGTAAAACCGGCTGGATTGCCAACAGGATCTTCTACTCCATCAAGCACGTTAGACAAATCTACGCTATAAAGAGTCGTTGTTGTTGTCGGCTCCAACGTCAACTCAACTGTTGGCACATCAGTGACTGGCGTGACGTTGACGGTTGCCGTCGCTGTGGCTGTATTACCAGCTTCATCTATAACTTGATATGCAATCTCAACCTCACCACTGAAATCCGCAGCCGGTGTAAAGAGTAGTGTGCCATCTTCATTGACAGTGACAGTCCCTTTTTCAGAGTCAAAAGAGACACTGCCAGGAACCAATACGGCACCACTTTCATCATTTGCGAGAATATTAATGACTATCGGCTCAGCAGAATCTTCATTCATAGACACTGTTTCACCAGCCACCTCAGCAACCGTATCAAGAGTAAACTCTAACGTACTACTCTCAGACGTATTTCCTGCAGAATCAACTTGGCGAACAGTCACTGTGTTCACACCTTCCGATGTGGTTGGTGCAGTAGTGATCCATTCTCCATCAACAAAATATTCAAGCGTAGCGCCACTTTCGATACCAGTAATTGTGTAGCTGCCATCATTAGTCAAATTGTCATTCGCTGAACTACCACTATCAGTGTTAAGTGATATAACAAGTGAATCTGGCGCGGTAGTATCGACGACATGAGTAGACGTTGTTTTACTCTCAACGGTATTTCCAGCCGCATCAGAAGACGTCACGACAACCTCGAACTCGGTATCAGCCGCCAAATCACTACCAGCAACAGCAAGGGTCCATAAACCACCGACAGCAACTGTCGTAGAATATTCCTTGCCGTTAATAGTCATCTTGACAACATCACCAACGGAAATATCACCACCAACAGCCTTACCTGACACAGTGATAGTTTGGCCACTTTCTTCCGCGTTGATCACGTCATCAGAGGTGATCGCATTCACGGTCACCGTGCCGGCATCAGCCACTGTATCCTTAACAATCGACTGAGGGTTAGAAACCCCTTCGTTACCATAACCATCTGTTACATTGACGACCACACTCAACTCACCATCAGCAAGTGTTGAGACATCAATATTGGTTTCGAAATATGCCCAACCACTGCCATCCTCAGAAATCACAATATTACCAGTCAGAGTAACCATTTGACCTTCACTGTCAGTAACGGTGATAGAGGTGACATTTCCTCCAACTTCTAACCAACCACCAACAGTTAAATTACCAGCCTCATCAAAATTAACCACGCCATCATTGTTGTTTTCAGCTAAAAACACATCAACATCTGCAAATGTATCAACTTTAAAGATCTCTGTACTGTTTGCAGAGAAGGGATTACCTGCCTCATCAGTGCCAGTAACAGTAGCAGTCACAAACGGATTAGCTAAAGTTGTATTAGCGAGGTCGGATCCTAAAACATCAATCGAGTATGTATACTTACCTGAAGCATTTTGCTCATTTGAAACAATACCGGATCCAATCACCTCGCCATCCAAAGTAATAGTAACCGTATCACCAGGCTTAGCATCCCCGCCGACCCATCCAGTGATACTCACCATCACACCGTCTGCGGATTCACCACTATTAATCACACTATCGGAAGTAATTCTGCCGATATCAATATTGGCATTAGCCGCAAGGTCGACCGTATGAGTTGAAGAACCTGTACTTTCGACTGTGTTGCCCGCTTCATCAGAAGACGTCACCACCGCATCGAACGCCGTATCCGCGGCAAGATCAGAACCTGCTACGTCCACAGACCAAGTATTGTCTGCACCGACTGTCGTTGTGTAAGTCGTGCCGTTGATCACCAAGGTCACGCTATCGCCTTCTGCGATGTCGCCACCTGTCGCCGTACCTGTCACCGCCACGGTGCCTGCCGCTTCTGTCGCGTTGATCACGTCATCAGACGTAATCGCATTCACTGTCACCGTGCCCGCATCCGCAGACGTATCGACCGTATGAGTTGACGTTGTTGTTGCGCTAAAAGAGTTACCCGCGCTATCTTGGCCTGTCACACTGGCTTGAAAAGACGCATCTTGGGCAAGATCGGAACCTAAAACGTCTACACTCCACGTTTTATTCGCTAACACAACCGCTGTATAAAGGGTACCATTGATGGTCATTGAAACAACATCACCAGCGGACGCATCAAAACCCACTCGACCAGAAACTGTTACGCTGCCTTCACTTTCTTCAGCGTTAATAACATCATCAGAGGTGATACTATTAACACTGATACTGGCTCTTGAGCCAGTTTTGACTAAATAACTCTCAGTGGTATCTGTTACCCCTTCCTGGCCAATGTTATTCGAAACAACAACGCTTGCCTCCACTACACGATCAGAGTCCGCTATTAGGTCTGAACCCGCCACATCAACAGACCAAATGCCATCACTACCTACCTGAGTTTCATAAGTAACGCCGTTAATGACAACTGTGACAATACCCGTATTAAATTCGTCTCCAGTAACAGTACCTGTGATGGTCACCATAGCATTGCTTTCAGCAGCGTTAATCGTACTGTCTTCGGTAATAGGGTCGATATCAATATTAACAAATAATGTGCTTTGATCTACGGTATGCGTCGAGGTACCAATGCTCTCAACTGTATTTCCAGAGCTATTGCTGGACGTCACAACCACATCAAATGAGGTATCTGCCGCTAAATCAGAGCCTGCAACACCAATCGACCAAGTACCGGTAGCACTGACTGTCGTGGTGTAAGTGGTTCCATTGACCACTAACACAACTTGATCTCCTTGAGAAATATCACCGCCAGCCGCCGTACCAGACACGACAATAGTACTGGTTGCTTCGGTCGCATTAATCATGTCGTCGGAAGTGATCGAATTAACCGTCACAGTACCAGCAACGGCTGCAACAGGAGATACCGTTGTCGATGTTGTCTCAGAGGATGTTCTGTTTGAACTAGAAGGAACTGAATATTGGTTTTGGCCAGTTTGTCCGCCACTACCATTGTCTGTGTCATAACCGTAAGTCGGTAGAGTGCTGAGCGTATCATTACCAAAAGTAGGCAGTGCGCTGTTGTCATTTCGGTCAATGTCAACATCAACACGTTGTTGCTCGAAGCCTTGCGCTTCACCTGCCGCTGGTGCATCCTGAATAAGCGTCGGGTCATCACCCGCTAAAATCGCTTCTTGCAAGGCATCGACATCGGCAGAAGAGTCCGCTACAAGGTCAGCATTATCACCACTGTTGTAAACTTCATCGGTAATTTCAACCACAGCATCATTACCAATGACAATCTCTGTACCATCGATAAATGCAATAGCCGCACTGCCATTCGGTCCGGTAAGAACGATCTCTCCAAAGAAAATCGGATCACCGATTTTAACCACTCGCTCTTGCCCATCAATCGATTGAACAGTAACCGATCCGCTTAATTTTGTAATAAAGCCGATCGCGTTACCTAGTGTTGCAAATGAAACTTGACTGTCGCTCATGGTATTTTCCCTAGAAAAGAAGTCTTTAAAAGAGTCTTTAAAAAGACGCAATAATTTTATGATTACTCACAAGATAGGAGATTAATAACAAGGCCGCTATTGTACCTTGGTACAGTCAGGGCATTTTTTATTTATTTCGTGCAAGACAACCCAGCTTCAGTCCTATTTTTAAGCGGTAAAAACACTGTTTATGAACTATTCTTTTTAATGATGCTAATAAAGCCCTCACAAATAGGCTTTAAAACAAAAACAAGGAGCATAATGATGACAAACATAATTGCTTGTATTGATGGATCTTCTTTATCTGAGCACGTCACCACAGCCTCTGTTTGGGCAGCCAAAAAAATGGGATCTGCGTTGATATTGCTGCATTCTTTAGAAAAAGAAGCCATCAAAACCGATGAGGATTTATCTGGCTCTATTGGCCTTGGTAGCCGAGAGCATCTGCTCGATGAACTGGTTGCACTTGATGAAAAACGTGCAAAACTTGCGTTTGAACATGGCAAACTGGTGCTCGAAAACGCCAAAGACTTCGCGCAAAGCGCAGGCGCCAAGCAAGTCGCGTTGCTCCAGCGTCATGGAGACCTAGTCGACAATTTACTGCATTTAGAAGACGAAACTCGTCTTATTGTGGTTGGACGTCATGGCAGCAACCACACCATGGATGCCCACACCATTGGTTCACACATAGAACGAGTCGCTCGAACATCACATCGTCCGATTCTTATTAACGTCGGAAAATTCAAAACCCCTCGTAATTTTATGATTGCTTACGATGGTCGAGAAGCCGCCGATAATGCCATCACACGTATTGCACAAAGCCCACTATTAATTGGATTACCCTGTCATTTGGTCATGGTAGGAGAAGCGACACTAGAAAGACGCTATAAATTAGATGAAGCACAGCAAATTCTTGAAGAAGAAGGCTTTGAGGTAATCGCTTCTATTAACCCAGGCAAAATCTACCCGACATTGACCCAATACAAAGAAGAACATCAGATAGAGTTAATGGCAATGGGGGCTTACGGCCACTCGAAACTACGGCAGTTTTTCGTAGGCAGCAATACCAGTAAAATGATTATTGAAAGTGATATTCCCTTGCTCATCCTTCGTTAATTCATCGTTATTGGGCGAAAGCCATATGACAAAAAAAGCGCCAAGTGAGACGTTATTCACTTGGCGCTTTTTTAGAAAAACAAAAACCCTTATTGCAAATCCATCGCTTTGATATGCAATTTACCCACTTCAGCCTCAGTCACTTCGACTTTCGTTCCAGCTTCAATGGGCTCCTCACTCACCAAAGACCATTCCACACCAGAATAGTGATATTTAGGCGACTGCGTTGGCGATACCGATTCTTTTAAAAAGAACTGATGGTCCGTAAATTCGCTTTTGGTTTTTTTAGTACTTACTTTAGATTGCATACGTTTCAGTGGTTTCCACAATACTAAGGCGGCCAAGATAGTCATCACGCCCGTACTAAAAGAAGCGCTCAACACACTATTAGGCAATACCCCAACATAAACCAAAGCGCCTGTAGCCATGGCCGCTAAGCCCACAAAGAAGAAGACAAAGGTAGAAAAACCTAATACTGTCACTTCAATGACCAATAGAATCAAACCAACAATAAACAAGCTTTGGGCCAGATTATTGGCAATGATATCCATAACTAGCTCCCTTTCGACATTTTCTGAATAATCGTCATCGCTTGAGCAACCACAGCCGATGCTTCTGTCGCGCCATCCGGCAACAAGACCACGGACGATTCCTTCGCAATGGCGTGCTTCGCCTCAATGGCTTTGGTTGCCAAATCTAATTGTATGGCTTTTTGACCGGCTTCTGTATTGGCCGCTTCACCAACTTGACGCAATGCCTCAGCCTGAGCTGAAGCGACGGCAACAATGGCTTTTGCCTCACCTTCTGCGCGTAACACTTGCTCTTCTTTATCCGCTTCTGCCGCCAAAACCACAGACGCTTTTTGACCTTCGGCACGGTTAATCGCCGCTTGACGATCCCCTTCCGACTCCAAGATCTGTGCTCGTTTTACACGTTCCGCTTTCATTTGAGCTTCCATTGCTTCCATCACAGATTGTGGTGGGACAATGTCTTTTATTTCGTAACGCAACACCTGAATACCCCAAGGGCCTGCCGCATCATTGATAGATGCCACGATATTGGTATTCAGCACATCACGTTCTTCAAACGTTTTGTCCAATTCCATCTTACCCAACTCAGAACGCATGGTCGTTTGCGCCAACTGAGTCACAGCAAAAATATAGTTTTCTACCCCATAAGTCGCTTTATAAGGGTCTAATACTCGAAAATACAACACACCATCAACACGCAAGGAAATATTATCCTTGGTGATAGCGCTTTGCTCAGGCACATCTACAGCCTGCTCTTTTAAGGTACGATCGGCAGAAATACGATCAATAAAAGGAAAGATGAAATTCAACCCAGCCTCTTTTGTTGATTGATACTTACCAAAACGCTCAATAACATATGCCTGATTCTGTGGCACAAACTTGATCGAGGTTTTTAGCAGCACAACCACCAGCACAAGCACCAGAGTCTGAACGCTCAATATATAGCTAAGTAACTCTTCCATAACAATGAATCCTTAATTTTCAAAACATACCCGACTTCATTTTCTTTCCATGATGTTATGAATCACCACGCACAAAAATACAAGCGGAACGACAAATTTATCGCCATTACAGTAGGCGCTGTTGAATACCAAAAGTCACCAACAATCGCTTAGTACAACTATCCAAAAAAACTGTACTCAACTATAGACCTACAAATAGGCTATTTAGTTGCAAACTGTCTCGCACTTTTTATAAAAGCTTCCACACCTTCTTTAGATGTTCTAAAAGATGTTACCAATCGGATCACACCCTCTTCCCAGCGGCCGCCGTAAAAGCCAAAACCTTCGGCTTGCAGGTGATCAATCATTGCCAATGGCAAGGTACAAAACAGCATATTTGCCTGAGCAGGTGTATTGATTTTCACACCTGGAACGGTTTTCAAACCTTCTTGTAACAGTGCCATCATGGCATTGGCATGAGTGGCATTAACGCGCCACAAATCATCGCTCAAATAAGCAATCATTTGCGATGACAACAAACGCATTTTCGAATGCAAATGTCCACCGCGCTTACGACGATAGCCTAACTCTTTCGCTACTTTCTCACTGGAAATGCCTTTATCCTCTAAAGACTGCTTGAACACCACGATAGCTTCGGCCCCCATCACGCCATTTTTCGTGGCGCCAAAGGACACCATATCAACACCCGCTTTCCAGGTCATTTCCGCTGGCGTACAACCTAGGGCAAGTAAAGCATTGGCAAAACGTGCACCGTCCATATGAACTGGTAAGCCTGCAATCTTTGCCACGTCGGTAATGGCACGAATTTCGTCTAACGAATACACACTGCCCACTTCCGTCACTTGTGACAAGCTAATCACAGACGGCTGACAAGAATGCACATCACCAATTTTCTGGCTGACCAATTTCTTCAGTTGAGCAGGGTCCATCTTGGCATCCGCGCCACCCACACCAACAAAACGCGCACCACTGGTGTAAAACTCCGGCGCGGTACTTTCATCGTTCAACAAATGACTGTCCGAGTGGCACAACACACTGCCCCAAGGTGGCGTCAACGCGCTGATACTCAACACATTGGCCGCCGTACCGGTTGAAACCAAAAAGACATCCACATCGCACTCAAACAATTCCGACAACATACGCGTGACTTGCGCTGTACCGTCATCATTTCCATACGGCATGGCATCACCTTGCGCGGCCTCCATCATGGCTTTAAACACGACATCCGATGCACCGGCAATATTGTCACTGGTAAACGCAACCTTCATCAAACAACTCCTTAAATTACATTATTTCAGATCAATGAAATACATCATGACAGTCTTTAAAAACGAGCGCTTGGATTTTTGTGCAGAATAAAAAAACGAAACGGCACCCTCCTCCCCCCAAAGAGAAGAAGATGCCGTGAATTGACGACCGCGAAAGCAGAAAATAGAAAAGAAAAAACCGTTATTTATTGTGTTTTTAACACCACAGTCGCTTGCAAACGACTTTGCCCAAAGCGCGACATCTTTTCAAACTCATCTCGCGCAATCGGCACAAACTGACAATCCAATGGGCTTGGTGGATCATCAGGTAATTTTTTATCATCGTCCAAATCTGGGTCATGCACCAAAATACAATGCTCGTCGTAACCAGACATCACCACCCAGTGCGGAGATTTTTTACCATCCATACGATATGTACTAATCAGGATAATCGCCAAAGCACCTTCATCGAACGCTTCGATTAATTGTGCCAACGGCATAGCGGTATAGTGCAAGGGCACCTTCTCCTCTTCGCACTGATTGACAAAATTTTCGTGTACGCGAGTGATCACTGTTTTCTTGAGTTCATTGCGCACACTGTCTACAAACAAAGGACCTTCTTCGCTCAACCAAACATCCGCCAACAAGCCGCGTTTTTTCGCTGCCAAAGCCAACCCCATAGGATGACAGCCACCGTGACCAGAAGTCATGAAAATTGTCGTCGCTTCGCGCCAAATCTCCAATTCATCGTTTGGCGTTGCCTGGTAGTCTGGGTGCATCGAAGACAACACCATTTGCAAAGAAGCAGGACCGCAAGTAAATGGCGTACCTTGTGCTAGCCAAGGCATCGCTCGTGTCGTTTGTTCATCACCCGCGTGACGCAAACGCTTTTGCATACGAATCGCATCCGTTTGGTCTTCATAATAGGCATCATAATGACCAAACTCCTTGTAACCCATTTTTTGATACAAGGCGATGGCATTATGATTCACATCACTGACTTCCAAACGCAGCAGCATCTTGCCTTTTTTGACTGCTTTTTTCTCACAAGCTTGGATTAACAATTTACCAATCCCAAGGCCTCGTGCTTCTGGGGATACCGCAAGAGAATATAAGCGCGCTAAACGCGTTCCTTGGCGAAGATGCAACAAAGCGTAACCCAGTAACTCAACTTCCCCTCTCATAGCCACAAACAAAGCTGTGCCAGAGCTCGTAATAGCATGACGGAAACTACGACGGCTCAAACGATCCCCACTAAACGACTTACCCTCTAAAACAAGCAAAGCCTTTAAGTCATCTAAACTGGCCAAACGTATATAAATAGGTGCTGAAGTGCTGGTGCTCATTACATCGCCTCAAAAGGGCAGAAAGCCATTAGAATCGTCCACTGGTTAGCGGTTAAATCCATGCAAAATACAGCAAGGAACCCAGAGAATAGAGAAATTTTCGCGCATTCTAGGGCGAAATCTATTTAAAAGATAGCAAAAGATAGACCAAATTTTCAGTAAAAAGACTTTTTATTTTTTTATATTAGTCTATTGTTAATACAGGAAAACAAGCGCACTATCCGCACAAAATCAGGGTGTCTAAAAGCACCAAAGCGCCTCAATAGTAGGCGATTAAGCGCGCTAACGCGCTATTTTATAAGGAAAAATAAAGCCAATGTCACAGACGTACATTGTTGTTGATCAAGCCAAAGATTGGTCAGCCTTTTTACCCAGCGACCGCGTCATTACCTTTACTCAGTACCTCAATCTGGCTGCAACAAAAAGCCAAGGCCGCACTCGAATCATCAATCTTTGTAAAAACAGCAAATACTTATCAGACGGCTACTACTGCTCTTTATTAGCAGAAAGCCGAGGTCATCACGTTATGCCATCTGTACGCGTGCTGAATGACCTGAGCAAAAAAGATCTCTATGAACTTGAAATCTCACAGTGGCTGCCATTGCTAGCCAAAAAACTCGCGAAACCAGAAGCGCCCATGGAAATGAAATTCCACTGTGTTTTTGGTAAAACCGTTCATCCAGAGATGAAAGAGTTTGCACGCAAATTATTCGAAAGCTTCCCAAGCCCCGTGCTCGAAGTGACCTTAAAATTCCGCAAAGAGTGGCAAGTTACCGCCCTATTCTCTACGTCACAGAGCAAACTAACCGACGCAGAAGAAACACTCTTCGCAGAATCGCTAGAAGCGTTCAGCAACAAAGTATGGAGCAAAGGCCGCATCCAACGTGCCGCTAAATTTGATATGGCTATTTTGGTCAACCCTGAAGAAGCCATGCCACCCAGCGACGACCAGGCTATTAAAAAGTTTATCCAAGCGGGCAAGCAACTTGGCATTCATGTCGACCTTATTGGCCCGAAAGACATCATGCGTCTACCGGAATACGATGGCTTGTTTATTCGTGAAACCACCAACATCGACCACCATACCTATCGCTTCGCGAAAAAAGCAGAAGGCTTGGGTTTGGTCGTAATGGACGATCCACAATCCATTATGCGTTGCACCAACAAAGTCTACTTAGCCGATTTGTTTAACACCCATAAAGTGCCTTGCCCAAAAACACGCATCGTTCATAAAGGTGAAAGCAACGTAGAAGACGCGTTGGAAGCTGTAATCAGCTACCCGATGGTCGTAAAAATACCTGACGGTGCATTTTCCAAAGGCGTGATTAAAGCAGAAAATCGCGAAGCCTTAACCGAGAGCCTAAATACTCTGTTTAAAAAATCGTCGTTACTATTGGTACAAGAGTATCTGTACACGGAATTTGACTGGCGTATCGGCATATTGAACAACAAACCGATTTTTGCCTGCCGTTACTATATGGTGAAAAATCACTGGCAAATCTACCAACACACAGGCAGTAAAAGCCAAAGTGGTGGCTTTGATACCTTGCCTACCTTTGAAGTACCACGCCGTGTATTACAAGCCGCGATTGCCGCCACCAAACCAATTGGTGAAGGCTTATATGGCGTAGACGTAAAAGAAATCAACGGCCGAGGTTATGTCATTGAAGTCAACGAC
Source organism: Marinomonas arctica (assembly GCF_003259225.1). Classification (GTDB taxonomy): domain Bacteria; phylum Pseudomonadota; class Gammaproteobacteria; order Pseudomonadales; family Marinomonadaceae; genus Marinomonas; species Marinomonas arctica. The sequence continues at coordinate 183,109 of NZ_QHJF01000005.1, forward strand.
AACCCAAGCATCGACCGTGGTGTAGAAGACAAATACATCGGCGACGAACTCTACATGCAAATCATGTCAGAATTCTTACGCCGCATGCAAGTAAAACGAGGCGACCACCAAGCCTAAGGGCAAGAAAGCTCTTTTCCCCTCCCTTATCTCTTCCAAGGGGAGGGGTTATTCTCTTCTTTGAAAACCATTCAAACGCCTTGTATCCATGACCTTGAATTACGTCCTGACAGTCAGCTAACTTTGTAACACTAATCTACAGCAAGTTTAAAAAACTGGCTCTGCTGCCACTAAGCTGTCCATTCTCGGTTTTGCAATACCACTCGATAACCATCTATGTCTTCGAAAGTTTTACCGACAACATCCCAGTAGTCATTATAAGATGGCACATGAACAAAACCCGCAGACAGCATTTTCTCGCAACATAGTTGCCACACTTGTGCGTCCGTAACATAGAAAATAAGTAAGTTATCTTGGGTTGGGGCTTTACCGACGGTAGTGCCTTTGTGGTGGGTGAATTCTAAATGATAATTATGTTGTTCATGACCGATAATCGAGCCATCAAAGCCATTGTGTCCTTCAAAGCGACCAAGCAGTTTAAAACCTAGGCCATTGATGTACATATCTGTTATTTTTTCTAGGTTATCCGTTGGTCTTGCGACACGCATTTTGGTTGTTTTGGGGATCATAAGAAACGCCTATTTTCGTAGCTAGATTGATAATTCAGCCGAGAAAAGCAGGAGCAATGCAATTTGTTCAATCACTCGTCTTCCCTGACCTATGATGTAAGTTACAATAAAACGAAATACAACATCCATTACTGAATAATGTCTATTCAAACACTTCGATCACTTATACAGCATCTCACCACGCATCGGCGCAAGCACCTTTAATACTCGATTTTGCTGAACATAAGTTAAGCCCGCTTTTTTCATCGCATTAACCAATAAGTCAACGGTCAAATTAAAGTCAGTTTCAGTAATCTTCTGTCCCTGATGGACTTTCAACATAGTATCACCAGTGTAAGTACAGGGGCCGCCGGTATCAACACAAAGATGTTCAATGAATTTTTCTCGAAAGCGTGTGATATTGGTTTTTTCAAAATAACGATAGATGTCTTTATTGAAGCTAATTTCGTCAATGAAATTATCGGTAATGGCTTCGATAGTTGGCTGCCCACCTATTTCTTCGTATAAACTGATCGGCGTTTTCGTTGGTGTCGCGCAAGCAACCAACAATACACTCATCATCAGAAGTGCGGTTTTTAGATGGTTTACCATAAATACCCCGTCATCGATAAATAAACGCCTTTTTGATCTTTCTGCGTAGCAACCGTACCCAAATCCGCATAAGCCGCCGTGAAGTTAATATTTTTGTTCGGCATATAACTGACAAACAGATCTGTCCAATCGTCTTCTTTGACACTGGATAGATTATTGGGTTTTTGACGATACTCCATGCCCACGACCCAATTAGGCGATAGAAGTAAGCCGACACTGACCTCCATCATCATTTGATAGCCATTGTTGTCTGGCCCACCATAACCTAACAACCCCATCTCATTGGCCTTGGTAGCACGAGCGGTTACGTTCCAAACCAGGTTGTAACCCGCAACCGCCCCTAAATGCACCTTAGTCGCAGCAACATAAAAATCCGTACCACTATCGTCTTTTGCACCAAGAGCTGTCGCCACAGAGTCATCATCTAATTGCTTATGCTGCAAGCCTATACTCAGCTGAGGATAAGTTGAATAAACAACGTCGCCATATAAACGAACCTTTGCACCAATAACGTTTTGTTTGATCTCACCAACACTTAATTGCTTCACCAAACCGACGGGCAAACCAAACGTCTGTTGAGCATAGCTTAATTCAACTCTGTCGTAGAAACTCGTCGCCACACCGATCGATGACAATCGATAATCCGTAATATTCACATCCGTCATAAATAACAACGCTGTGGTCTCGTCACGGCTATCGTATCCAGCCAACGTTGCCCAAGGCACGAGACCGCCACCACCACTGCCCTCTAATTGCGAAAGCCCAGCAGTAGCAAGCAACTTACCTTCTGCTGCCATAATAGGAGTAGCACACAAAAAAATGCCGCCTACCATCACTGTTTTAATGTGTTTTCCGCGCATTTATTCCTACTTTTATATCTAAAAAGCGTAGACAAAAACCTCGCTTTACCATTTTTTCTTGCCAAACCCTTTATGCGAACTATGGTCTATTACCTCAATAGGAGGTAGTAGCTCTAATGTTACGGTTTGCTCTGTGTCGCTCGTAATATCAATAGACTCCAGTGCATTCACACCATCAATCGACCTTTCAGTCCACAACGACACTTTATCACCTTGTTTTACTGGCAAACGAACTTGGCCATTTTTATCCGTTTTTAAGGTAAGCGCATTATCTGCCACGATAATGTAGCCAATCATGTCATCGTGTATGTTGCAACCGAGTACAACAAGGCCGGGGTTATCAAACAAAATTGGGGCAACGTCAGTACCCTTATACAACTTAATTTCAAAGGTCTTAGGCTCTGAAAAACTGTAAACGTGATGACGAATATCATCACTGTTAGGAAAACTAACATATTGGCCTTTTTGCACCACAATCACGCGTGGTACGAAGGACTCATCAACCTGATCCATAACAGCGACCGAGCTCGGTGTGCCCACAACGTTTTTGGAAACCGTCACCACCGCGTCTGCAACAGGCAGATTATCTTGATCAACAATACTCAAGGTCATATCAGCCCAAGCACTGGGCAAAAAACAGCAAAACATCAACACAAGTAGGTAACGCATTTTTTTCCCTTAGGGCCATCGCCTTTGAGTTTATTCGTTTAGCCTTTACTATTTTTATCCTAAAGTATTTAGCAGATCATTATACTTTCTGTAATATTATTCATCATTCAAGTAAAAGCGGCTTACAAGGAACAAAAGATGCGTGATCTAATAGAAGTAATCACCTACCAAGATACCGCTCATGCTCATTCGCATCACCACACGCAAATTGTCTTGCCGCTTTCAGGCCGACTCGTCCTCGATGTTGATAATCAACAACAAGCTGTTGAATTCGGCCAAGCCTGTCTTATTTCTACCAGCCAGCCACATGCCCATTTAGCCAGAGAAGAGAACCGTTGTTTGGTATTGAACTCATTACCGGCATGGAACAGTCAACTCCAAAGCTCAGCGGTTTTTATCACCCTAAGCGATCAAGCCAAAACCTATTTGCCTTTTTTATCCAGCTTGATCAGCGACCCCAGCGAGATAAAAACACATCAGGCGTTAAATTTACTGGAACACTTATTGCCCATTCCGCAAGAGAAAATTCTCCAAGCAGACGCTCGATTAGCCAAAGCAAAACAACGACTCGATCATGCCTTTCAAGAATCATGGAGTTTGGCCGAACTGGCCTCAGAAGTGCATTTAAGTCCCAGCCAACTCAGCGTTTTGTTCAAACGCCATCTTGGCATGACCCCCAAACAATACCTACAGCAACGCCGTCTTACAGAAGCCAAACGATGGCTGACGTCAAGCAATAAAAGCTTAGACTATATTGCGCAGAAAGTGGGAATAAACGACGCCAGCAGCCTTGTTCGCTTGTTTACAAAACACTTCAACACCACACCAGGACACATAAGGAAAAACCACCAAGGCGAGAAACACTAATCTTCTGAGCTGATTTCCAGCGCCATCTCCCAGTTGCGAATAAAACGTTTTTGCTTAGCGTAATCGCGCCCTACGAGTAACTGCTGATCTAGCTCGATCACCCCTGTTGGCCCTGGGGCGCTCACCACGTATGGGTCATTCGCATTATTCATATCAGGACGAATAGGGAATAATAAACCTTGGTTTTGCATCATTTTTTGGGCTTGATCAGATAAAAGAAAATCTAAAAAAACACCCGCGTCGGCTGCATTAGGCGCGCCTTTTGGAATCAAAGCCGCACGCATCAGCATCAATGTGTAATCTTTTGGAAGGATCATTTTTAATCGGCTATCGTCACGCGCGCGTTGTGACGCGTACGAACCCAGCAAGTTATAACCCAATACCAATTTACCGGAAGCCACATCATCAATAATGTCGTGCGTACAACAGTAAGTTTGCACATCGTGACTGCCAAACGCTTCCAACAATCGTCCCCAAGTCACATCCGCCTGACGAGCATCTTGACTGGCAAGCAAATACCCAACACCACTCTCACGAATATCGTAAGTACCGATTCGCTTGGTCATGGTTTTTTCATTTTGTCGAATCGTCTGCAAGAGTGATTGTCTATCATCAGGCAACTCGCCAGGAAAAGCCTCCTTGTTCACTAACATCACAATCGGCTCAATCGAAAAAGCGAACAACTGATTGCGCCACTTAAAATTATCCGGCAAGTTATCTGTAAAATCAGACTGGTAGGTCTGCGCATAACCATCATTGACCAGTTTCAAATGCAGATCCATAGCACTACTAATCGCCAAACTCGCAACAGGATGCTTCTGCTCTTGAATGATTAGATAATACAATTCCAGCGTATTCACATCACGATACACCACTCGAACATCCGGATGAAGCGCAACAAACGCCTTCAAAATAGGCTCAAACGAGGCCAAATCCATCGCAGAATCAATTGCCAAAACCCTTGGCGCGTTCGCATTACCAAACCATACTGGCTCAGCCGCCCAGACTTTAAAAGGCATCATGGATAAGGCAGAAAAAAGAAAAACCACAACGGATCTCATACGGTATCCTCATCAAACATAAATTTGGCAAAATCCACCTGAAAGGTCGTTCCTTTAGGATACGTATCCAATATCTCAATTCTAGCCGAATGATGATCAACGATATCTTTCACCATCGCCAACCCCACCCCACTGCCCGCAATATCATAACGGCCACGATAAAAACGCTCAAAAACACGCGATTTTTCTATATCAGGAATGCCATTGCCATAATCTATTACTCTTATTCGATAAAAACGTTCGAACTCACTCACTTGCACAATGACCTCCGTCGCATTGTTCATGCCCAATGAGCTGTAACGCACAGCATTTTCAATCAGGTTTTGCATCATTTGCTGAATCGAAAAACTGTCCCCTAACACAACCGCATCACTCAAATCACAATCAAGGGAAAGCTGAACCCCTTGATGCAATGCGGTCACTGCCTGAGCACGACACGAGGCTCTAATGGGTTCCAGTAAACTAGTGGGCTCCAATCGATGAGTCTGTAGACGATGAGAAACAACAGCCTGATTAAGCAACAAGGTCACCGTTTGGCTCAACGCGTCGCACTGCTTGACAATATTTTCCAACGCTTGCTGCTGTGCTTGTGGTGACGAGCTGTCAGCCGAGGTATTGTCTCGCGCATTTTCAGCCAAAGCCTTTAAACTGGCCAAAGGGGTACGCAATTGATGAGCCGCATCGGCGGTATAATTTTCCAGTTGTTCCAAGTTAGTCTGCAAGCGGGCCATAAAGTGGTTAATTGCCACTTTAAGGTGATGCGTTTCTTTTGGCGTGTTGATGTCTAAGGGCGTGAGATCTCCCATGGCTCTCTCTTCTAATGCCCTTTCGATACGATGCAAAGGCTGGAGCACTAAATGACTACCAATGGCAATCAGAGTAAGCGCGACCAAAGCGATAAACACAACCACTTCAACCGCGCGCTGTGTCACCGCCGTTGACATGGCTTCCCGTGATAACCGAGTTTGCCCTAGTACAATACGGACGGTTTGTGACGTTTCAGGATCTGTCAAACTGCGCTCTAACCACGCAAATCGTACTAACTCTCCCGAATACTCTTGATTATAAAACTGTATTTGATCTAACACGGGAGGCTTAGGGGGCGTACTGTTTAAATCTTGGTAGCCTGTTATAAAGCCTTGCTCTAAACTTTCCACCTTGTAAAAGACTCGATCCTCGTCCGCTTGCGCCAATGTAGCAAAGGCAGACCAAGGAATATCAATACTGACTTCGTTGCGAATTAAACTGACATTTTCATCTATCTGCAGCAAAGCACTGCGCAACAGACGATCATAAGACAAATCAGCAAGCTTCTGACTGTAATCAAAAATCAAATTAATGGCCAAACCAGCGATAATACCAATCACCAGAACACCCGCTAAGATAAAACGAAAGCGTAACGAAGGCGCCTTGGCTAACGCCCGTTTTTCCTCTTCTTCACTAAGGTTTTGGTGGTCGAGCGATTTCTGCCACATAACCAATGCCTCTTAGGGTGTTAATGACTAAATCCCCTTTGATCATTTTTTTTCGCAAACGCCCAACGTACAGCTCAATCGCATTAGGACCTGGGGTTTCATTGAAATTAAACAAGTGATCGGTGATTTCATCTTTGCTGAGCACTCGCCCTAAGTGCCCAAGAAATATTTCCAAAAGTCGAAATTCTCGGTTGGTAATCGCAGTCAGCTCCCCGTCAATAAACACTTGTCGGCTGTCCCTGTTCACCACAATATTGCCATGCTCGGTCACATTCGCCGCATAGCCTTGTTTGCGGCGCAGCAAGGCACGACAACGGGCTTCAAGCTCGCCAAAATCAAAAGGTTTGGTAAGGTAGTCGTCTGCGCCCTCATCCAAAAGACGGATGCGATCCTCTATCTGATCTCGAGCCGTTAAAATAAGAACAGGGGTGTCATCATCACGCTGACGCAATTTCTGCAGCAATTGCAAACCAGACAAACCAGGCAAATTCAGGTCCAGTAAAATCAAATCAACCGACTGATACCTCAGCAGCTCATCGGCTTTTTTGCCGTCGCCCATCAAATCCACGCCATGTCCTAAGCTCGTTAATCGTTCACAGATCGCTTGTCCTAGAACCTGAGTATCTTCTACCACTAAAATTCGCATAACACGTCAGCCATATCGTTATTATTTTTTTATAAAATATTAAAAATCTTAAATAATAAAAAGCAAAAAATTCGAACAGCCTAAACTGTTCGAATTCCATTTTTGCGTATCAATAGTAACCGCTTAACACGGACAATAGTATTGAATAGTATCTCGGCTTAGTCGTCTTTTTTCGCCGCTTTTGCTCTCGCCATTTTAGCCCGAACTAAAGGGCCAACAATGATAGGCAAAATCAAGCCAAGTAAGGCAACTGTCCACAGACCAATACTCAATCCGCTGTTAAACAAAACGGTCCAATCGCCATCAGAAAGCACCAAAGCATGACGAAGACTGCTTTCCATTTCAGGCCCAAGCAACATACCTAAAATGATAGGTACTAATGGAATATCCACCTTACGAAGGATATAGCCCAGCACACCAAAGCCAACCATGAAATATAGATCCAACGCACTGTGACTGACCGAATAAATACCCACAGATGCAATAAGAGTCACAATTGGCATCAAGTACTTAGGCGGAATACTCAACAATTTAACGAAAATACCGACCATTGGAATGTTGAGTAACAATAACACAAAGTTACCCACGAACATCGCGGCGATAACACCCCAAACAAGATCAGGGTTTTGCTGGAACAACATAGGACCAGGAGAGATGTTCAACGAGATCAACATCGCCAATAGTACCGCTGTCGTACCACTACCAGGCACACCAAGGGTCAACATAGGTACGAGCGCACCAGATGCCGCACCGTTGTTGCCTGCTTCAGGCGCCGCCACACCACGTGGATCACCCTTACCGAATTCGCCTTTGTCTGAGAAACGTTTTTCCAAGGTATAGCTCATAAAGCTACCCAAAGATGCACCAGCACCAGGCAAAACACCAGCAACAAAGCCCAACACCGCGCCTCTAAAAGAAGCAGGCAAAACTTCGATAATGTCTTTAGCAGTAAGTTTTAGCTTATTCACCGCCACTTGCTTCAGACCATCACCCGCGTGACGCTCCAAGAAAAACAACAATTCACTGATCGCAAACAAACCCACGATAGCGATAATGAAGTCAACGCCTTCAAACAATTCCAATGTACCAAACGTAAAGCGCTGCACGCCCGTTGAGATATCGATACCCACGGTCGCAATCATCAAACCAATTGCCGCCGCCATTAGCGTCTTAAATTGGTTCTTGCCTGTAATACCGCCTAAGGTGGCAAACGCCAACGCGAACAAAGCAAAGTATTCAGATGGACCGAATCGCAAAGCAAACTTTGCCAAAATGGGGGCCAAAATAACCAAACCAATGGTCGCAATAAAACTGCCGATAAAAGACGCAATCGCAGAAATTGCCAACGCTTCTGCTGCTTTGCCTTTCACCGCCATCGGATAACCATCTAAACAGGTCATCATGGCAGGCTCATCACCTGGAATATTCAACAGGATAGATGAAATACGACCACCATACATAGCACCCGCATATACAGACGTCAGCAAAATAAGAGAAGAAGTAGCAGACAAACCTAAACTAAACGCCAACGGAATCAAAATAGCCACACCGTTCGCGGGGCCAAGACCTGGCAAAGCACCGATCAATGTACCTAAAATAGCACCAATGATCGCAAACATAATACTTTCTGGCGTTAATGCGATGGCAAAGCCTTGCATTAATAAGCTCATAGTATCCATATTAAAACTCCAATAGACCTAGAGGCAGTGCTAGTTCTAGCACAGTATTGAAAAGGAAAAAGATAAATACAGAGCTTGTCACACCCGTGATAATACTCTTGGTTATGCTTGCCCCCATGCGCCAACTTAAAAAACTCACCACAATGGCAGCGGCTGGCATAAAGCCGATTGGCTCAATCGCCCACGCAAAAGCAAGCATAGCGAGCACCACAACACTAAGTTCAATCAACATAGCAGATGGCGCCCATTTCTCATCCGGATCGGGACGAACAATCATATAAATAGAACTAATGCCTAAAATGATTGATAGCATAATAGGAAAGGTTTCAGGTCCGACACTTTCGTGTCCACCAAATGGAATGGGAAATTGCGTCGCTTCCCAGCCGTAAGCAACGGCAAGAATCAGCATCAGCATGCCAAACACACGATCATTAATACGCATGTCTCTGCTCCGTGTCAGTAAATCAAAGGGTGAGTAACAAGTAAAAACAGGAGGGGCACTGTGTCAAAACAAATACCCCTCCAAATAGCGGTTCAAAAATTATTTAATCAAACCGATGTCTTTAGATAAGATTTGGATGTCTAGAATTTGGTTGTTAACGAATTGCGTGAACTCTTCACCAGATTTGTGGAACGGCATCACACCATTTTTCACCATGATGTCTTTCCATTCTTCTGTTTTGTAAAGCTCGTCCATGGTTTTAACCCACCAATCGTAAGATTCCGCACTAGAATTGCCTGGCATATAAAAACCACGCCAGTTTGGTGCAACAGAATCAACACCTTGTTCCATCGCGGTTGGAATCGCAGCAAATGGTTCAGGTAGACGCTCTTCAGAAAGCACCGCTAGAACGCGCAAGTCACCAGAATCCATGAAGCCTTTTACTTCAGAGATATCACCAGTGAAGGCATCAACGTGTCCGCCAACCACTTGAACTAAAGCTTCAGAACCACCGCTGAAAGCCAAATAACGCACTTTAGGCAGATCGCCCACGTTCGCTTTTTGCGCAGTCATCAAAACTTTCAAATGGTCCCAACCACCAGACGCACTACCACCAGCAAACTTCACAGACGTTGGATCGCTTTTCAACGCATCTAACAATTGAGTCAAGTTGGTGTATTTTGAATCTTTGCCTACCGCAATGATGCCGTAGTCTGCACCCAAGGTTCCAATCCATTTAACTTGTTTGGAATCCATACCAGGGAATTGACCTTGAGCAAGGCGTGTCGTTGTCGCCGTACTAGCAGCAACAATTAGGTTATCGTCTTTGTCACGTTTACTGATTGTGTGCGCGTAAGCCACACCACCACCAGCACCTGTCATGTTGACGGTTTGAACATTGCCTTTAAAGTATCCTTGGTCAACCAATACTCGACCAACACTACGGCAAGTAAAATCCCAACCACCACCAGGGTTTGCTGGAGCAATACATTCCGCACTGCGAGCGGGTTCATAAGCGTGAGCTTGTCCTGCGATGGTCAGTGCGACAGCACCAGAAATAAGAATAGACTTCAAAGAAAGGGTATTAAGCATGGTTATCTCCTGCTTGTTATTTTTTTTGTTGTTAGCTATTCGAGTTTCTGAAACGCTTATTTTAGAAAACTCGATGAACAAACATTACCTGTCAAACCTGTCACCACCCTGTCAGAAACCATATTTCTGACAGAATTATGGTAAAAAACGCATTTTTGCCAAAACACATTGCGTATTTTTGACAATGTTTTTAACAACCAGACACGGTAATCTGTTGTTTATTTAGACTAGGACAGGTTTTAGGAAACAACAAGATGACCGCACACAATCCACAAGCCACTCTCATTGGCGGTATTGCCATATTGCTATGGAGCAGCCTCGCCCTCTTCACCACGCAAGCCAATTTAGTGCCACCGCTGTTACTGCTCACGCTAACATTTGGTGTCGCCAGCTTACTCTTCTTTATTGTGTATCTATTGAAAGGCGAACTTAAAGCGTCATGGCAACACACTCCAAAAAGCGCGATTATCATGGGGGGATTGGGCTTTTACTTTTATCACCTTTGCTACTTTTATGCCTTCCAACACGCACCACCGGTCGAAGCGGGACTGATCGCCTATTTATGGCCTTTATTGATCGTCTTGATGGCAGGCATGAGCAAGGGCAGCACCTTATCTTGGACACATTTGGCGGGGGCCGTGGTTGCCTTTATTGGTACTGGCATCATGCTACAATCAAAAGGACAGGTCATAACAATAGACAATGACACTACTTACCATTGGACAGGATACGCAGCGGCATTCGCCTGTGCGTTTATCTGGTCGAGCTATTCGGTGGCGAATCGGCGCTATCAAGATGTTCCTTCCAGTGCGGTACTCTGGTATTGCCTCATCACCACGCTATTAGCAGGCGTATCTCATCTTGCAATAGAAGCACAAAGCTGGACAACCTCAACCTCTTTTCCAACCTCCACATGGATTGCCATTTTAGGACTCGGCTTTGGCCCGGTTGGTATCGCGTTTTTTTGTTGGGACTTTGGGGTAAAAAAAGGCAACTTATCCTTGCTTGGCGTCTTGTCTTATACCGCACCCGCCCTATCCACTGCTTGGCTTGGGCTTTTCACCGAAGTACAACTCACCACAGGACAAATCATCGCCTGCCTATTCATCACCGCAGGGGCATTGTTTGCCAGCTTAATGCCAAACAAAAAAATGCCCTTGGCTCCGAAACAAAAAGCCAAAGGCATCTGATCAAAAAGGCGCTTAATATAAATAAGCGCCTGATGTTTTTACCACTTCTTTCACTAAGCAACGTGAACCTGATAAGCGTTACGTGGAATCTTCTGCAAGTACGCTTCCATTTCCGCCATGCCATTGGGTTGATCAACTTTTACACCCAAATCACGCATGGTACTGCCCAACGCATGCAAGGTGCGGAACAAGTTATGCTCACGACATTGCTCACCCATCTGCCCAATACGCACGATAGGCTGGCCAAAAGAGCCCGCGATTTCAACGCGGTACATTTCGGATATGTGTCGACAAATTTTAGGGGCTGTTAACCCTTGCGGTATATTAATACCCACCACAGAATTCAAACGCGATGCTGGCGGAATAAACAACTCTAATCCCATGCCTTCAATGCCTGCTTGCAAGGCTTTAGAACAACGCAAATGACGGGAAAAGCGATGCTCTAATGTTTCATCACACACTAATTTCAATGCTTCATGCAGAGCCATGATCCCAGACACCGGCGCCGTATAATGATAGCCATCGTTGTGCCAAAAATTCTCAGCCAACTGCGCATCAAAACACCATTGTACCGTTGGTTTGGTACGACTTTTCACTGCGGCCCACGCTTCATTAGAAAACACCAATAACGACACGCCAGGGATGGACGACAACCCTTTTTGCCCACCTGTAATCACCACATCCACTTGCCACGCATCCATTTTCAGCGGCATAGTGCTGAGTGTACAAACAGCATCCACCACCACCAAACAACCATAAGATTTAGCGATCTTGGTGATGTCTTCTAATGTATGGTTAAACACCGTATTCGACGTTTCGCCTTGCACCAGCGTTAATACTTTTGGACGCGTTTCTTCAATGGCTTTACGAACACGCTCTGGGTCCGCCGCTTCATGCGCACCAACGTGCAACTCATGCACATCCGCACCAATACGCGTCGCCATTTCTGCCATACGATGACTAAAGAAGCCATTATTAATGCATAAAATACGCTCGCCTGGTTGCAACAAATTGGCCACCGCCATCTCCATCGCCGCTGACGCTGGCCCCGCGACACCAAGCACCCATTTAGACTCTGTTTGAAACACATAACGCGCCATTGACTTAACTTGCCCAATCACCTGCGCCATCACACTACCAAGGTGGTTTATCACCACCGAGTTGGCCTTGGCGACACGCTCAGGAATAGGCACAGGTCCCGCGCCCATCATCAACAAAGGTTCGTGAGGAAGAATTTCGTCTAAAGATTTCACCTGGGGACGAGGAATGCCCATTGGCGAGGAAGCAGTCATTTTATGCAGCCCTATTAGTTAAAATTAAAAACCGGTTAAGAGTAAAAAACGGTCGAAGTTGAAAAAAACACCTCTAGAGTAAAAAGCCTGTTTTTACGTTTTTACAGTAGAAAATGTCGATAAAATGATTTTTACAAAATAATATTTTGAAATAGTACATTATTCATTGTGATAATAAGAGACGGCAAAATGAAAAGAGTGTAATAAACCACAAGCTTTCACTTTCGCCTTAGATCTGACGTGTTTCCTTTTCAACAAGCAGTATTTTTTACTCTGCTAGATAGGAATAAAGTATGCGATAATGCGCGAAATTCCCTATTCAGGATCTCGTTATGATTACTTGTGGTATCGAAATCAAAGGCAGCGAAGTGATTCTTTGCCTTCTGTCTAAACAAGACGGATTGTTTCAAATCGCCGACTGTCGCCAAACTCGACACACACTGAACAACCCAAACGACAGCGAAAGCGTACGTAAATTTCAGTTTTTACTGAAAAAGCTATTTGAAGATTACAAAGTGAAAAGAGCCGTGATTCGCGAACGCCCAACCAAAGGCAAATTTGCTGGCGGCTCGGTGGGCTTTAAAATCGAAGCCATCATCCAACTGATCGACACCGTTCAAGTGGATTTATTCAGCGGCGCCAAAGTGAAGGACATCTTGCAACACAACCCAATGCCCATTCCTTTTAAAGCAACGGGATTACGTGCCTTCCAAGAAAGCGCTTTCACGGTAGCTTATGCCGCACTTTCAGAGCACATTCCTGACGCTTGATTGGTTAAACCCCACAATAAAAAACGGACACTGCTGACGTGTCCGTTTTTTTGTCTACATCCTGTGCCACTTTCCAGCGTCCTTAGTAAACAGCGCTTCTGATTTCGCCAGCCCTTCCTTGATTAATATCACTGATTTTGACTTACCAACTGGATTTATAAGTGGGTAACTTATTGATAGCAATTTCCATAATGCGTAAAGACTTTTTTAAATCCAACATTCTTTTTTTAACCATTGCACAAATTGAATTGAGTTATCGTGGTTTTTATCCGCTTGATGAATAACATAACTGTATCCGCTGTCGACAAAGCCAAAAGGTGCTATTAAGCGTTTTGCCTTGAGGTCATCAATCACCAAATGCCGTGGTGTTATGCAAAAACCTAACCCTCCTAGCGCAGCCTCTAACACAAAATACAGATGATCAAACTTCCGTTTACTCATAGGTACAATGTTGTTGTTCATAATGCCACACCAAGCATCCCATGCCTCTAGTCGTGTACGCGCTAATAGAATATCAATTGCCGTTAGATCTTCTACTTTGTTAATCGAATGACTGGCAAGAACATCCTCTGTCATGACAGGGCCTATTTGTTCATGGAATAAAATATCGTCATCCAAATTTTTGCCTTCCTGCACTTTCATTACCCCAATCACTACATCATAACCATCACGACCGTAATCCACCGATGTGGTGCTAAGTTGAATATCAATATCAGGGTACAGCAAATTAAATCGGTACATTCGTGGTATCAAACAACGTATTGCGAAGGTGTTTAAACAAGAGACGGTGACTGTTTTTTTATTCGCCAATCGAATGGTATTCAGACCCAATAACATTTGTGACATTGCACTGCTCACAATAGGCAGTAACAATAAACCTTGCTCGGTTAATCTAGGCTTATTTTTTGGACCAGAAAATAACGCCACGCCTAATAAGGTTTCTAATTGCCGAACCTGGCGGCTTACCGCACCGGGCGTCACACACAACTCATCACTTGCCGCCGTCATGGTACCAAGACGGCCTGCTGATTCAAAAGCTCGTAATGCAACTAAGGGTAAATGTGTCAGTTTAATGTCTTTCATGTATTTGACTTTAACTCACATAAATACACCCTGTAAATCACTTTTAAGAGCCCCTTCTCAAACCTATATTAGTCGCATTATTCACCAGGAGTATTTTCAATGCCTATTATTCGTACCGCCGTACCAAAGCACACCACACAAGAAATAAAGTTAAACATAGTTCAAGGTATTCATAGTGCACTAGTCGAAGCGATTGGCATGCCAGAAGACGAGCTATTCAATCTTGTTTCAAGTTACGAAAGCGCAGATTTTTTCTATAGTCGCAGCTTCAACGGCATCACTCGATCAGATAATTTTATTTGCATAGAAATCACAATGAGACGAGGAAGAAGCGACGCCATGAAAAAAGCCCTCTATGCTGCCATTAGTCGTAACCTAAATGACAAAGCAGGCGTATCACCTAAAGATGTGTTTATATTTATCCATGAAAATGACTACTCAGATTGGTCAGTTGGCAATGGTGTTTTCGCTATGCAGATAGCACAACAGCGAGGTATTGACTAATAAGCGGTGCGCGTTAATGTGTCAGTTGCAGGTTGATTTTTGGCTAGTGTGATACTTAAGCAACTTGTTAGCTTTTTCTCGTTTATGAATCAAAAAGATCTGTAACAAGAACACCGTTAATCTTCATTCCGTCCAGCTTTGTGTCATTTCTCTCAGTGTTTGGCATGGACAGCATCATGGACACACCTTTGAAAGCCCGTATTTTCAAGGTTTTTAAAGTGGGTGGCCTGATAGATCTATTTCTTTATTCTGACCTATTCTAGGCCAAAAGCGGATATGGAAAACCCATATCCGCTTTCAAATCAGGTTTGCCTAAGCAAAATAGGCAGAGGTAAAGGTCGTTTGCAAAAGTGCTTTATGAACTAGCTATTCAGTGGTCCTGCAAATCTAACTTCAGGAAGTCCTGCGGAGAACATTTCCTCCGCTTTTATCAGCTCCCCATCACTGTCTGTCGGTTTTTCTAAGCCCACCCGAGCACTTGTGCAGTAAAGCGTTTCGTAACTGGGACCTGCTAACACTGGGCAAGTGGTTTGAACACTGGGAGACTGAATGACTCGGTCAACTTTTCCGGTATCAGTGTAACGCACCACTCGGCTACCGCCCCATTCGGCGTTCCATAGATAGCCTTGCGCATCAATACAGGAGCCATCTGGCGCACCGCCACCTTCGACTTCCACAAAAATGCGCTGATTATCGAGAGACGGATAGTCGCAGCAGAAAATCTTCCCCTGCATAGAATCGCTGTAGTACATAGTGAATAAATCCCAAGGCAGAACGCTCCAGCCGAGAAAGAAAACAGTGCCGCGGTAACGGAGTCTCCCCCCAACCCTTTTGCCAACTGGCTGTTCAGGGTTGTCTGCAACGTGATACCCAGACCGGCAGCAAAAGCCATTAAGTAATAGATCATACTCATCGCTATTCCCCTATTAGTTAGCCTGTTCAAACGGCAGAAAAACGTCAGCAAATAGATCAGGTTGATACCCAGACGCAGCAAACAAATGCGCACGGGATTCATCAATGGCAGCGCGAAGACGCTGACTGTCGACACCCAAAACTTGACCCTTCTGTTTGACGATGCGTCCAGCGATCATCACGGTATCAATGTTGCTACGTTCCGTTGCATGCACCACGGTGCCAAAGGCATTGCCGGACGGGTAAAGGTTGATGTCATTGGCGTTAATCAAGATCAAGTCTGCCTGTTTACCCGGTGTCAAACTGCCAATTTTGTCCTGCAATCCAGCACAATGCGCTCCATCGAGGGTGGCCGATTTAAGAAGCTGAGCGGCTGGAAGCGTTGTCTGCATATGATCATGATCAGAACCACAGCACTTCTGCTGATGCATGCCCATGACTCGTTGTAGATAAAATGCCACGCGCATTTCCATAAACATATCAGTACTGTAAGACGTTTCATTGTCGACACTTAGTCCTGGGCTAATGCCATGACGCTGCGCAGCCTGCATAGCAAACATACCGTCTTCGATGCCATAGTGCGCATCAGAGCGTGGGCAGACGTTTATTCGAACACCCGCTTCACGTAAGATTTTCCATCCTTCATCAGGCAACGACGTGCAGTGATTGAAAATATTATCTGGGCCAAGAAGGCCTTGCTGATGCAACGATTCAAGTTCATCCGCCATCAAAGAGCCAAAAAACTCAGTCACAATGGGTAACCCTAATCGACGAGCCTCGGCCCACAACTCTGGCTCCAACTGGGCCATGACCCCAAGAGAAACGAGGCTGTCAGGGTTATTCTTAAAATACTTTTCCTGCAAGCGTTGCCAGTTACCTGGCCAGTGCGCTTTATCCCATTCACCAGCAACGGGCGCACCCGAGGCATGTATAGCGCGAATGCCCGAATCAAGCAGGGCCTCAACGGCGGCATCGGAATGTTCCGCGGTGCGGCTGTTATGGGAATTATCAATGACGGTGGTGATACCCGCGTCAATGCAGCCCAGAGCCGTCAGCAAGTTGCCGATATAATTATCGGCAGGGCGATAGTATTTGGCGAACGAAAAATGCGTGGCGTTACTATAGTCGTCCAGACAGGTGGCATTAGGGTTGATGCGCCGTAGTTGCCCTTCCCATGAGTGACGATGAGAGTCCACCATCCCCGGCATGGCAATCATGCCTGCCGCATCGATAATGACGGCGTCACTGGCCTCAAGATTTTCACCTATGGCCATGATGGTGCTGCCTTCAATAAGAATATCGGCGCTGACTAAATTACCTACTTCACTGTCCATACTGAGAACCGTCGCGCCTTGGATAAGCGTCCGAGTGGCTAGTGATTCAGTGGTTTGTACTATATTTCGAGTGTAATAAGTCATCTTTCATTCACCTTTTTGAAATTTCGTGAAGCAAGGGTAAGCAAAGTGACTATTCGGAAAAAGACAGTTAAACTGTTTTTATTATTCAATAATCACGAACAATAGCGCCCTTGGTTGTGGCTCATGGAAAAAGCATATGGATCGTATTCAGGCAATGCAGATTTTTGTGCGTGTGGCGGAGGCTGGAAGTTTTATTTATGCTGCTGAAACGCTGTCCTTACCAGCCTCAACAGTGAGTAGTACGGTTAAAAGCCTTGAAAAGTATTTGCAGGTGCGCCTGCTGAACAGAACAACGCGGCGTGTCAGCTTGACCACAGAGGGCGCACAGTATTTGGCTCAGTGTTTAGAAATACTTAAATTAATTGAGCATACCGAGTCTAGTCTGACCGATTCCGTTAAACGACCACAAGGACGCTTACGTGTTGATATGCCTGGCGGTATCGCCCATTTTGTCATCATGCCAAATCTGCAAGACTTTTACAGACGCTATCCGGATATCTATCTAATGATAGGCGTTAATGACCGACAGGTAGATCTTGTTCAGGAAGGCGTAGATTGTGTCATTCGAACTGGTGAGCTTAATGACTCAACCCTCGTTGCACGACCGCTTGGTCGATTTCGCTGGGTGACATGCGCTTCTCCGGCTTATCTAAAAGAGAACGGGATTCCGCAGACGCCAGAAGATTTATCTCACCATCGAGCCGTCCATTATTTTTCAGGGCATGCGAAGCGAGCAAATGAAATGAGCTTTGTCAGCGGCTCTGAAAAAATGTCAATCCCAGTTAGCGGGACAGTGGCCACCAATGAGACAGGGCTCTACATAAAAATGTGTCTTGAAGGATTAGGGTTGGTGCAGCTTGCAGAGAGAGTGGTATCAGAACATCTAGAAGAAGGCCGACTCGTTGAAGTGTTGGCGGACTGGCAACCTGCGTCCGTACCAGTCACTTTGCTCTATCCGCATCAACGTTTTCTATCGCCAGCCGTGCGTGCCTTTGCCGACTGGGCAACCGAGCTTATCAGAAACGATAATTCGTCCACCTGATCGACAAGAGCAAATACCACCTTTTCTGTACTAAGATGACGGTGTCATATTTATCTGTGTAACCGTAATTTCGCTAATACGGGAGAGAGTTATCTCCCGTATCTGATAAATACGGGGTTAACGCATCGATTGAGCCGGTTCAAGATGGACGTTTCGCCCAGCCATCATGCCAGTACACGCACCAGCAACAGCGATAGCTGCCGTAATTAACAGCGGTGCAGTCCAGCCGCCTGTCCAGTCGTGCACTTGACCTAGCAATAAGGGGCCTGCTGCTGCCATGAGATACCCTACACACTGTGCCATTCCTGATAGAGCAGCCGCGTCGCCAGCATTCTGCGTACGCAGTACAACGAAAGTCAGACCTAGCATCATGCAGGCACCAGAGCCAAAGCCCAGAAGCGCAGCCCACAAGATGGCAAACTCTGGCGCATAAATAAGCCCGATAAACGATAAAGCTACCAACAGGCTGGTCGTTACGGCCGCAAGTTTCTGATCTTTCAGACGGCGCAGCGTGGCTGCCAGTATTAACCCCGGAATGGCCGTGGCCAGTTGCAGCGTTCCATGCACGGACCCAGCTTCAGTGGCGGATATACCTTGGTCGATTAGAATAGTCGGCAACCAGCCTACGGCAACATAAAAAGGCATCGCATTGAAACCCATAAACAGTGTGACCTGCCACGCTAGAGGCGATTTCCAGACTGCTACTGTCGCTGATTTTTTCGGATTGGACAGGCTCACTGGCTCATGCTTTTTAAGCTGCGACAACCATACGATAAGCGCAAACAGCGGGGCTGCAATTAATAAAGCCAGCGCAATACTCCAGCCCCAAACCTGTGTTAAAGGAATCATGATGGCAGACCCTATCGCACCCGCCGCCCCCATCGTAATGGAATACGCCCCTGTCATGGAGGCAACGTTGGCTGAGAGGTCGCGCTTAACTAGACTAGGCAACAGCACATTACCCAAAGCGATCCCTGTACCGATCAGTGTTGTACCGAGATACAAGGCCCACACACTTCCGGTAGAACGCAGCAAGATGCCTAAAGAAATGATTGTCAATGCAGCAAAAAGTGTACGTTCTAGTCCGAACTTTCGGGCAACAGGAGCACTCAATGGTGAGAATGCGGCAAATGCCAGCAATGGCAATGAAGTAAGCAGACCTACGGCCGAGGAGCTTAAACCGAAATCACTTTGGATAAGCGGCAGAACGGGCGCTATACTGGTAAAAGGAAGCCGCAGGTTGACCGCAATAAAAAGAATTCCCGCCACAAGTGCAATGGTATTCCACTTGTTTTTAATGTCCAACATAGTCTCTAACCTTCTTTACTTTAGAAAAAAAAGCACTATAAAGTATCGAAAGTACGTATAATATAGACAATATGACAGATGATATCTAAATTATACCAGCTTTAAGAAAAACAGTTTCCTCACCGGAAGATTTCAATTCCGATGAATTTTTGCAGGCTGCCATCGCTTTGCAGGTCGAACCTGAACTGAATCATTCAGATATTAGACCGCATCACCACCGCAAAGGTCAGTTGATATTGTCTTTACATGGTGCGGTGAGCTGTGAAGTACAAGATGCACTGTGGCTTGTGCCTCCTCAGCACGCGGTCTGGATCCCAAGCGGCACCCCTCACAGCTGCCGAATAACTCAAAACGCCAGCACCTGCTTTTTGTTTATTGAGCCTAGTGCGGCAGTGATGCCCGACGCATGCTGTACCCTTGCCATAACGCCTCTTGTACGAGAGTTGATTTTGCATCTTGCCGAACAAGAGCCCACTTATCCTTCAGAAGGTAAAACAGCCCGTCTTGTTGCGGTGCTTCTTGAGCAGCTTTCGGATGCGCCACTAAAAGAGCTACATCTACCCATATCAGACCACCCCAAAATTAGACACATTGCCGATGCACTGTTTGCTGATCCGAGCGACCGTAACACTTTGCGTCAGTGGGCGGCCCGACTTGCTACCAGTGAACGATCGCTAGCCAGACTCGTAGAAAACGCGACCGGATTGAGCTTCGGACGCTGGCGTCAGCAGCTGCATTTGATGGTTGCACTGAGTCAATTGGCAGAGGGGAAATCAGTACAAAGTGTCGCTGGCACTCTGGGCTATGATTCTGTAAATGCCTTCATCACTATGTTCAAAAAAGCACTGGGTAAATCGCCTACCCAATATTTTTCATCTCTGCGGTAAAGCATCGTATAAATGAGTTGATACCTTGAGATCAAAGTAGAGCAGTCATTGAGACTGTCTATCCCAAAATGAACGGACTAATGATAGAAAACCACATCGACTAGCAACGACCTTTCGTATTCGATACTTTCAAAGGACAAATACCTTTGAAAGTCCGTGTTACAAGGTTTTTAAAGTGTGTGGCCTGATAGATCAGGCCTGAGCGTATTTCTTGTTACTAGCCCTTGTTAACACTACCTTTATTTGACCTTTCATTTCTCTTCTGCTTCTTACGATTATTTTTCTCAGTAACAATTTTGATGGCTTCATCTTTGGTTAAATTAGGATGCTTAGCGATCAGTTCTTCCACTTTGGTATCAAATGCGGTCATTTATAAATCTCATGTAGTAAAGTACGAATAAGGCCCGCATTTTAGCTCAGGAAGTGCATAGAAGATAACATTTCTTAGCAGTGACTGATGTGTGTTTTTAGAATCTAGGGAAATAATAAGCCGTGTATACCGCCCGAGATTGCCGCTTGGTCATGAAAACATTAGGCTTAGGCAAGATAACCCGTCTTTTATGTATCAAGGTAAAAAATGAATATTGTCTTTCTTGGAACGTCGGCAGGCGTTCCCACCAAAACACGCAATGTAACAGGAATCGCGGTGCGCGAAGAAAGAGGCAACGGCTGGTACCTTGTCGACTGTGGTGAAGGAACGCAACATCAGATACTTCATACCAATTTATCGATCAATGCCTTACAAGCCATCTTCATCACTCACATTCATGGCGATCACTGTTATGGCTTGCCAGGCATATTGGCAAGTGCCGCCATGAATGGCCGCAAGGCGCCATTGAAAATTATCGCACCAAGTGGTGTGAAAGAATGGGTGGAAGCGACTCAGCAACATACGCAATTATATCTACCCTATGACATTGAGTTTGTCTGTACTGATGATCTGCCATCTGTCGAGTTCAGAAAGGTTCGTGTGGAAACGGTCGCCCTATCTCACAGAGCCCCTTCTTATGCCTATTGTTTTACCGAAAAAGACATCAACCCGCGTTTGGATGTGGAGAAACTGGAACGGCATAACATCCCCAGAGGACCACATTGGGGGCAGTTACAAAAGGGGCAAGATGTTGAACTAAACGGCCAGCTAATCCATTGTGAAGACTACTTGCTATACGATATAAACCCGCAAAAAATCATTGTTGCAGGCGACAATGACCAGCCAGAACTCTTGTCTCAAATAAGCCATGGCGCCAGCGTACTGATTCATGAAGCCACCTACACCAAAGACCTCGTTGCAAAAACGGGAAACAGCTACGGCCACAGTGACGCCGAGCTTGTGGCGACCTTTGCCGAGCAAGCTAACATCCCCAACTTAGTATTAACGCACTTTAGCCCTCGCTACCAAGCCAACCCGAACCTATCCCCTTCCATCGCCGACATTTATCAAGAAGCCAAAGCCCATTATTCGGGCAACCTGTTCCTCGCCAACGACCTTGACGAATATCAGCTAAGCAAAAGCAATGAATTAAAAAAGCTTTAAAGAGGATTTACAGACTTGGGGTTTAAATCCCCAAACGAAAAGCATCAACCGCGGGATTTAGAACCAGATGAAAAGCGCTATTTTTCATCTGAGCCTAATATCCATGTAAAAGCGGGTTTTCCGCACTTAGCAACAATATGGTCAAGACAAGGTTTTTTAAAACCGAGTGGGTGTTTGAGACGGCTAAGTACGGATCTCATTAGGGCCAGAAGCAGACTAAAAAATGTTTCATAAATAGGCCGGATATATGTCAGTACGACCCTTTATCCATGAAAATTGACTAGGAAAGAACAAGATCGGTTAATAAGAAAGTAAAAAATCACCCTAAAAAGAGTGATTCGGCTAAGTGCTACCTTGACGACACCGGAGCGTCCATATATGTCTTGTTAGTCCCCTTTATGCCTTTTTATCTCGAAATTATTATCTGTGTGTCTTTGCTTATTGGCGGCATTTTTCTATTGATCTGCTCTTATGGTCTTGCTCGTTTGCCTGACATTTATATGCGCTTGCACAGCCCGACGAAAGCCTCAACATTGGGCATCACTGGCGTATTGGTAGCATCGATGATCTTTCAAAGCCACTTAAAAGCACCAAGCCGTTAGAAAAAACGCAGAACCAAGAGCTTATGGAAACGATCCGTAATAGAGAAACGCCTAACCAAACACAGGATCGGCAATAAGCAACTTGGCAATATCAGCACTTACCATAGGTCTATGGAAATAGTAGCCTTGGAATATCTCACAACCTAGCGACTTCAACATATCCGCCTGCGGAGCGGTTTCTACACCCTCCGCAACAATCACCAGCTCTAAACTTCGCGCCAAGTGAATAATGGTTTCACAGATTTTAGCGTCTTCAATATGACGATCACATTCTTCAACAAATGATTGATCAATTTTCAAGATATCCAATGGTAGCCGTTTTAAATAGCTTAGCGACGAATAACCCGTTCCAAAATCATCTACTGAGATTCTAATATCTAACTCTTTCAACTCTGCCATCACCTCAATACAACGCTGAATATCTTGGAGCAAAACCCCTTCGGTAATTTCAATTTCTAGCAAGCAACCGTCAATACCATAAGCAATTAGTTTCTGCGAGATGTAAGGTACCAGAGAGTCGGACACCAAATGTCGTCCAGAAAGATTCACAGCGATAGGAACTATACGCAAACCTTGATCACGCCACGCTTTTAGCTGTTGCAAGGCCTGATCGATAACCCACTCGTCAATTTTAATGATTAGGTTAGATTCTTCCGCAATAGAAATAAAATCAGCAGGAGAAATAAGCCCTTTGACAGGGTGATTCCAACGGATCAGTGCTTCCAAACCAAGAATGTCATTTTTTTCCATCAAAACTTTGGGTTGAAAGACCAAAGAGAATTGCCCTAATGCAAGCGCCTCATTAATTTCTTTCTCAAAACCAAATTTCTTGGCGACGATATTGGACATTTCAGGGGTGAAAAACTGTGCATTGTCACGGCCTTTTTCTTTTGCCCAATACATAGCAATATCAGCTTGTTGAATCAATTTATCAGCATCTAAACTTTGCTCGTCCTCACCAGTATGAGCAACCCCAATACTGGTTGGTATAGTGAAATACTGTTCATTTAAATGAACAGGGGTTCGCATGGCTTCTAAAATCTGCTGTGCTCTTATAGCTAAGCGACTTTCGGTGACACCTTCTGTCATCATGAAGACGAATTCATCACCACCCCAGCGAGCAATAACATCAAACTCATCTGACACACCAATTAATCGTCTCGCGACTTCACATAGCAACTCGTCACCGGCCTTATGACCTAACGTGTCATTGATAATCTTGAAATTATCCAAATCCAAAAACAGCAATCCAACCGACGTCTTCTGTTTGGTGGCAAAGAGCAAAGCACTCACCAGTGAATCCATTAAATAGGTACGATTGTACAAGCTGGTCAATGGATCGCTGTACGCTAAAAACTTCAATCGTTCCTGCAACTTCACATGGCGAGTCATATCTCTAATATGAAGTGTGAACTCACTTTCTTGTGAAGAGTCAGCATTGGCCTTAGTAATCGCAATTTCAGCAGGAAAATCATTGTTAGGGCTACGCTGTAAACGAAACGGATTACGCCGATTCAATATCAAGCCATTTGATGTCGAGAAACCCGAGTTCAAACTTTCAAAAATCTTTTTTCTATCTTCTTCGCGAATAAAAAGACCAATAAAGCTTTTACCTTCAACTTGTTTTTTCAGACACCCAAAGGTTCGTTCTGCTGCAGGGTTAAATTCCATTACAGAACCAAAGCGGTTAATGGTCACAATACAATCCATTGATGAATTCAATATCGCTGACTTACGCATTTCACTCTCTTGAAAACGCATCAGAGCGTCATCTCGCTGCGCAATTTCAGTACTCACTCGATCAATCACTTGATTATATTTTCGAGCAATCTGCCCCACTTCTGTAAAAGGCTCCTCAGGAACAGGTTTTGAAAAATCAGCATTATTTTGTTGGTATTGCATGGAGGTTAACAAATCAAATAATTCTGTTGTCGCTCTATGCTCTGCTACATTTAAACCTTGCTCCTCTTGCTCTTTACTCGCTCGAAGCGGCATAAAACGATTCAGTAGCCACATGCAGGTATAACCCACCACAAAACAATAGAAGCCAATAACGACAATGCCTAATGCTTGTACCCCAAGCTGTTCTAAAACCCCTAGTCCATTATCAATTCTATCTGTTTGACCAAACAGAGCGACACTTAAAGTACCCCACACCCCAGCAAACAAATGGGCAGGAACAACATCAAGCGCATCATCTAAACGCCAGCGTTCCATCAATAAACTGCCGTAATACACCACGACACCAGAAACAGCGCCAATAATCACAGACGCCCCGGGTGACACCACATGACAAGAAGCCGTAATACCCACCAAACCAGCAATCGTGCCGTTCAGTACGAATCCTACTTCTATATAACCATCACGGAAATAATTAATGCCTGCAGCAATGAGTGCGCCCCAAGCCGCAGAAATAAAGGTATTTAGAATGATCATTGGCACATCATCATTAAGTGCCAATGTACTACCGCCATTGAAACCAATCCAACCAAACCAAATGAGTAACGTGCCTAGAGCAGACAAGGGAAGGTTATTACCTGGTGGTAACCGAATTCCTTCTTCAAAACGCCCAAGGCGAGGTCCAATAATGATAATGGCAGCCAATGCCACCCAACCACCGACGGAATGCACCACGGTAGAACCTGCAAAGTCAATAAAACCCAGCGCCTCAAGCCAACCCTGAGGCCCTTCTGAAGGGTAAACACCAGACCAAGCCCAATGCCCAACAATTGGATAAATAATCGCACTTAACACAACAGTAATCGCCAAATAGCCGATAAATGTCATGCGCTCGGCAACCGCACCAGAAGTTAACGTTGCGGCTGTTCCACAAAACATCATCTGAAAAATAAAGAAGCTAACTTCCCATGGCGTATGTTGATCATCAAAAAAGAAATCACTCACACCAAACAACCCTGATACAGAGTCACCAAACATGACGCCAAAGCCAAATAGCCAAAATAAGGTCGTTGATATAATAAAGTCAGAAATATTTTTTGCGGCAACGTTAATGCTGTTTTTACTGCGGATACGGCCACTTTCTAAGCACAAAAAGCCAGCCTGCATCATAAATACAAGCGCAGCGGAGACCAACAACCAATAATATTCTGCCATATACATCCCAAACAGTTAGACACCGCACCAAAAAAGCTCATGCTAAATAACGTGGGGCGAATAACGCACACCATACAAGGGCACAAGAACGAAAACGTAAAGACAAGCCGCAGCGATTAGCTTAGTCATTCAATAGTTAAGCCAACTATTGAAATTAGCCTGTTATAATTGACTTACCAAGGAGACTTACCAAGGAGACTTACCAAGGAGACTTACCAAGGAGACTTACCAAGACACCCATTTTAAGACTTGTTATAATTGACTTACCAAGACTTACTAAGACACCCATTTTAAAAACGCGACTTACAATGACTTTTTGACTTACCAAGACACCCATTTTAAAAACCGCCACATCATACCAAACGATCTTATCCAGCCAAGACTTCCAAGACTTACTATTTTAAAAACGCGACTTACAATGACTTTTTGACTTACCAAGACACCCATTTTGACTTACCAACGCGACTTACCAAGACACCCATTTTAAAAACCGCCACATCATACCAAACGATCTTATCCAGCCAAGACTTACTAAGACACCCATTTTAAAAACGCGACTTACAATGACTTTTTGACTTACCAAGACACCCATTTTAAAAACCGCCACATCATACCAAACGATCTTATCCAGAGATGATATTTATATGAAACTCACCTTTTATCGTTATGGTAAGGACTAATTAACGACTAAAAGACTGGTTATTGGATTGTTAGTCGAATGAATTTACTAATATATGATTAGTAAAGAAAGACGATGAATGGTGGATGGAATGAAGCTAGGCGAGTAGTCGGTTATGACTGGATCTTGGTTTTCTATTGAGTTTGTTTGAGTCACAGTAATAAGCAATGGATTGTTCAGCACCAACAACAGCACCCGTTCTTGCGCCAAATTCTGTCGCAATACACAGCCAATTTTCTGAGGATATGTTGAGTCGTTGAAGAATCGGTAATAATGATGCGTCTATCGCACCTCGTTTATCTTCTCGGATGATTCGGCCAGTCATATCAACCAACTCAAGGTAATCTGATAATTCAAAAGGTAGACCATCTGGCATGTTTTCTCTGGGGTTACCAACAAAAGGATAAAGCAACTTTGGTTGCTTTTGATGCCTTGCAGCGGTCACACGTTTTTTAACACTGGTGAATTCTGAGGTTTCTGGTGTCTGGCTTATTTTTGCTCTCAATGGATTAAGATCAACATAGGCCATACAAGCCACTAATGCCGATTCATCCAGCAGAGCTTGGGACTTAAATCGCCCTTCCCAGAACCGACCTGTACACTGGTCTTCCAAATTCGCTTGGCGAGCAATAGGTTCATTCAATTCTCTCATGAACCAACTAATGTCTGTAAGGCGATTTCTAAAGGTTTCGGCTGAGGATTCCACCAACGCCATAGCATAATCAGGCAATGGCTCACCTCGCACTAATTGCTGAGTAAACATGGTGCCTTTATGTAACTTATGCCACCTTTGTAGAACCTCTAATGTAGACCACTTCGCGGCTTTTTCTGCATTGATATGCAACACCACATGAAGATGGTTACTCATTACCGCATACGCACAAACATCGATAGCAAAGACACTGGCTAAAAATAACAAACGCTTTTCAACCCAGTCACGACGGTGCTCAAAGCTTTCACCGGAGACAGGATCTTGCCCACACAAAAACGCCCTACGAACACAGCGAGAGACACAGTGATAGTAAGGCGTATCTTGTAAACTAACTTGCTGACTTCTAGCTCTTGGCATGACGAAACCTCTCTTCCATAAGAAATATACTGGTTAAATATACAGAACAGAGAAAAATCGTCAAGTTTGTGTGGGTGTCTTGTTAGTCATTGGGAAGTGACTCAAAATCATGGAGTAACTCCAGATATTTATCATGAACATTCAGCATGTATGCCCTTTTGGATGAGTGGCTGCAACTTCGGTAACAAACATATATCTAATTTCACTCATGAAATGGCTCTATAGATGCCTTTCCAACTACCTTTCCAGAAAGCTCCCTAGTCGCTACGTCTTCAAAGATATTTACAATTTAGAGTCATAAATTGGTAGTTTCTTCCTGATAATTCACCTCAATGATGAAATTAGATTTTTAAAACTATTTATTGATATATTTTTAGCGCATGTTCCTTTTTGATTATTTGAAATCCATTCATTCTTTTTTGAAGCCCAGTAGTCTAAAAAAGACTTTTTTAGTTCCACATTATGAAACCTCAATACAATGACACAATCACTAATTATGACATACTCACTGTCTAGAATAACAGTTCTACCTATATTGCGCCCAACACGGTGAATTAAAATATCCCCTCTAAAAGCATATTTAAAATTAGTTTTTTTTTCACTATTAGAAAAGTAATATACATTTGATAAATCTTTGACATGAGCATAATTATGATGAAATGGCTCTCCTAACAACCGGCACTCTTTACTACTATTTATACCTCTAAAAATAGTATAACCTATATTATCAACTTTATTTTTTTTAATAAAAGTAGAAGAAAGTAAAATTTTATCCTTCTTAATATTACCAGATGAAAAAACAAAATAAGGAACACTATTATCAACGCTAACTGGCTCAATCTTTTTTATAAAAAGAACATATGTTTTCGCTTCTGTTTTTTTGAAACTTTTGTATTCACAATCAATTACTTTTGTCAAAGTAAACCTAGAAAAAAGAACCTCTCTAAATTTAGAAAGAGAATAAGATGAAAAAATAAAATCTGGAACTATAACTGCAAGAGTTGCACCTTCCTTCAAAAAAAATAAATTTCTTATGATGAATAAAACTTCCGCTCTAATCTTAGAACTTTTATTAAAAATAAAATTAAAATCTTGACCTAATATAGACTTATAATTGTCGCTAAGATCTATGTAAGTAAATGGTGGATTACATACAGCCAAGTCGAAATAGTTAGCTTCCAAATTCAAATTTATATCTAGAGCATCACTACACATATGAATGTCATCTGGATACTTTTCTATAAGTTTATCTGTATTATTTCCGTCTAGATCTACAGTAGTGAAACGAATATTATCATTGAGCGCCTTGATTGGATCGATAAGTGCACCTTTACCTGCACTTAGTTCAAGGCAGGAATGCACGTTTTCAACATCAAGCATTGATGCTAGCAAAAAACTAGTAGATTCAGATGTGTAGTATTGATTTAATTCAACCACTTTTCATGATAACCTTATGATATGAAATATCATTTTACAACATTAGTCCTTAATGTAAAGGGAATACACCTATGGCAGACCAGTTAGAAGTAGATTTATCTTTTTTCGATAATAGCGAGTATGAAGAAAGAGCTGATTACTTAACAAATGAGCAGTTACTTGACTGGACAGCCAACAGTTTGCATTTCCAGAACATTCAAAAAAAACTAATCCAAGTAGGTGCTAAGTTGATTACAGGACCTAGAGGTACGGGGAAAACGCACCAGATGCGTTGTGCCTATAATACTTGCCTAAATGACGATAGTCTACCACTTCCAATCTATGTCACATTTAATCATTACTTAAGGCTAGAAACATACCTACATAATAAATCTAATGCTCTAGATATTTTCCATGCGTGGGTTCTTTGTAAAATATCATTCGATGTTATAAACAGCTTTGATGTAAACTATAACAAAGAATGCCTTAGCAAAACAAAAATCTATAATTTTATTAAAGATATGGAAAGAAATATATATAATGACGATTATGATGAACTAATATCAACAATAAATATATCCTTAACTCAAGCTTTGATTCATAGAGCACTAGATACAAAAGGTAGGAAAAGAGCAATTTTATTATTAGATGATGCTGCATTAACTTTAACTCGAGACTATATGGTTGAATTTTTCGATATTTTTCGAAGCATCAAGTCAATAAAAATCTCACCTAAAGCTTCAGTCTACCCTGGAACAACACAGTATGGACCGAGATTTCATATCGGTCAGGATGCTGAACAGGTGTCAATATGGATGGATGTTCAGGATAAAGACTATATTCCATTTATGAATACAATCATTGATAAAAGATTTCGAGAACATGTTAAGATAGATGATCAAATTTTAAACTTACTAATGTATGCATCTTTTGGTATACCTAGAGCATATATTTCTTTAATAAGATCATATGTTGACTCTGACAAAAATAAAACACAGCAACAACGAATAAACCTAGTAATACAGTCTAGATGTGAAAATATCATTCAAGAATTTCTATCAATTGCCGAAAAAATCAAACAATATGGTAGCGTCATTAATATTGGAAACAAATTCTTATTTAGCCTGATAAACTCAATTAAAGAATTCAACTATGAAAACTCTGAAAAAAAAGGTGATACCTTTAAGAGAAATATCATAATTGGTATAGAAGATATTGATGAAAAAGCTGAAAGAATGATTAAATTCCTAGTTGAAGCTGGACTACTTTTTGAAATGTCAATGGTTTCACATGGCCAAGAGAGGAAGCTGAGACGTTTTGTTCCACATTTAGCACTTTTAATAAAAGAAAAGGCTTTAATTAAAAGCAGAGGATTTAATGTTTCACAGCTAGTATCTGTATTATCTGGTCCTTCTGAAAAACACCCAATAAGAAGAAAGTTTAACCGTGTTCTCCCAGATAAAGAAATTGCTAATATTAAAATAGACTTACCGGAATGCCCTAATTGTAGCACAGCCCGAATTGCAGATGGACAAAAATTCTGCCATATATGCGGTAGTGAATTGGTTGATGGGTCAATATTCAAAGAATGTATGAGCAAAAAGTTATCAGAGTTACCTTTTACTGACTTTCAGCATAAAGTTATTAGAATATCTAAATTCAAAACAATAGAAGATGTTCTTATGTCCGATGATACGATTATAGAGTTAAAGAAAGTAAAACAAGTTGGGCCAAAATACGCAGAAAAAATTATCAACAAAATTAACGCTTGGACAAATGAGTTTTTATACTAATGAAAAAAAAAGAATTTAAATTTGCATTATCAGGTGCGAGAAGCACTACTACAATACGTTCACAATCCCTATTTGATATATCTTATAAAGAGCCTAATAAGTCACCGATTGATATATATGAAAGTAATATGTTGTCATATAAAAAATTACTCGGCTGTTTCGTTTTAGAACCCAAGACAGGAAACTACACATCTTTAGCATCTCAGGGCAACGAGGAATGGGCTAAACTTTCAAACCTACTAATTCTTGGGTTTATATCATCGGTGGAGAGCTATGTTCGCTGTCTCCTGAGGAGACTACTACTTATTGATGGGGAGTCAAAGGGGAAAAGTTACTCAAAATCAGTAACATATGGAGCAGCTATTCATCACAATAAAAAATTGTTGCCTGAGGCATTGATGGAGGACTACTCTTTCCACTCAGCATACAATATTAAAGAAACGGTAAAGAGCTTTACTGGCGTAAATTTAAACAATCTCACAAAAAACCCCGAGCTTGCAACTGCATTTACTGATTTTGATTTTATTGGTCAATTAAGGCACTGTGTTGTACACCGTTCTGGACTTTTCGGTTCAAATAATGCCTTATCTTTGGGCTTAGAACAATATTATGAGTACCTAGAAAAACCTATTAAACTTGAACTAAGTGTAGTACAAGAAGCCGCAAAGGCATGTGATAACCTAGTAAAAGAGCTCAATGACACTCTGTTCAGTGAGTTTTTGAATCGGACTATAAACACATACGATTGGACAGGGGATTTTAGAAGTGATGCAAAATATTTTAATAAATATTTTAATGTATTTAGCCCATCAAATAAGAGTTTTTTAAAGCTAAAATGCTATCATGAATTCAGAGATTGTAATAAATTACGCTACAGAAGAAAATAATAAATTAAACCCATACTTTTAAATATCAACTTCTTATCACAGCTCCTAAAAAATAATATTTTTGAGAATTTAACGTTAGGTAAGAAGCTATCCATTCAGGTTTATAATAAAAACGTTTAGCTCTGATGCTATTCTACGAAAAACAACGCCAACTTGGTTCTAATCATTTATCGTTTCAACAAAACGATGTTAGCCCCAGAATTTTCTAAGTTACGGTCTTACCTATCTTGTCACCACTCTTTTTTACTAAGCAAAACTTGGTGTA
Source organism: Marinomonas arctica (assembly GCF_003259225.1). GTDB lineage: Bacteria > Pseudomonadota > Gammaproteobacteria > Pseudomonadales > Marinomonadaceae > Marinomonas > Marinomonas arctica. Next base: position 214,942 of record NZ_QHJF01000005.1, read on the forward strand.
TCACTCTTTAAAATTTAGATCGTTTGAGCATGATATTTTTGATCTCGTGCCAATATCAGCCAAGCAATCTTTACTAAATCTTTCATGACGATAAACTGACAATACAATGAAAAAACAGAAAAACTATAAGACTTTTAGGGGATTGTGGAAATTAGAGAGTTGGAACCCCATCTTCCGTCTTCCCCTTGAAAAAGGGGAAGAGACTTGGCAGCAGTATTGAATATGTTATGCGTTTACGAACAACAGCGAGGAGCAAAGCGAACGCCGAGAGCGAGGTCAAACAACAATTTAACAACGTAACGTCGAGCGGTGGCATTTGCTTTGCTCCAAGAGCCATACCCCTCCCTAGCCCTCCCCTTGGAAGACATAAGGGGAGGGAACAGTTCGCCTACAAGTACCGCCCTTCCAGATGCTTTTTAAAATGCGCGGCGTTTAGGGTTTCGCCTGTGGCGCGTTTGACGAGTTCATCCGTGGTGTGGAGGGAGGCTTGTGACCAGATGTTGTCGCTTAGCCATTGGAAGATGGGGCTTAGGTCGCCGCTTTGGATGGCAGCGTCGAAGTCGACGTTTTGTATCATGGTGGCTTTGTATTGAGCCGCGTACATGGCACCTAGTGTGTAGCTTGGGAAGTAGCCAAAGGCGCCATCTGTCCAATGTATGTCTTGCATGCAGCCGTTTTTGTCGTTGTCTTTGGTGGAGATGCCAAGAGCGGCTTGCATTTTCTCGTTCCACAGGGCTGGTACGTCTGTGTGTTCTATGACGCCGTTGATCAGGTCGCGTTCGATTTCGTAACGCAAGATGACGTGCGCTGGGTAGGTTAGTTCATCGGCGTCCACACGGATAAAGCCTTTTTCCACTTGAGTGTAGATTTTGTAGAGGTTGTCTTCGGCAAACACGGGGTCGTTGTGGGCGTTGAAGGCGTCGGCTGAGAGTCGTGACAAGTGGGAGATAAAGGGTTTGCTGCGCCCTATTTGCATTTCAAAAAACAACGACTGGGATTCATGAATACCCATGGAGCGGGCTTCGCCCACTGGCAATCCGGCAAAGGCTTTTGGCAAGCCTTGTTCGTAGCGGGCGTGGCCGGTTTCATGAACGATGCCCATTAAGGCTTGTACAAAGTCTTGCTCGTTGTAGCGTGTGGTAATGCGCACGTCGGTTGGTACGCCGCCACAAAATGGGTGAACACTTTGGTCGAGGCGGCCACGGTTAAAGTCGAATTTCAGTAGTTTCATGACTTCTAAGCCAAGGGCTTTTTGCGTCGCGGTGGAGAAAGTTCCAGATGGTAAAATGATGGATTCAGACTTCTGCTTTTCCAAAACGTTTTCAATCAGTTCTGGCAACCAAGTTTTTACATCGGTAAATAACGTATTTAGCGACGCGGTGGTGGTACCCGGTTCGTATTTGTCGAGCATGGCGTCATACGGTGTAAGGCCAAGCGCTACGCCACGGATTTTCGCCTCTTCACGAGATAAGGCAACCACTTCTTTCCAGTTCTTTTCGAAGCCTGTCCAGTCGTTTTCTTGGCGTTGCGAGCGCCACGCATGTTCGCATTTGGAACCGGCGATGGATTGGGCTTGTACTAAGTCCTCTGGAACGATAGTCGCTTGCAGCCATTGGCGTTTCATTTCCCGTAGGCTGGCTTGTTGTTCTGTGCTTAAGGATTCTTGCTCGGCATTACCAAACCATTCTTCAAGCTGTGGTTGCGTCGATAAACGGTGAATGTGAACCGATAGCTCCGCCATAGCATTAGAGCGCGCTTCACTACCACCCGATGGCATGTTTGCCGCCGCATCCCAGCCAAGCATGGCTTGAGCATGGTTAAAGTGGCTGAGTGTTTGGTAGTGTGACGTTAACTTGTCGTAATGAGACATGGTTGTTTTTATCCTATGTAAAAGTTGTGCTGCTTGTCGGATCGATATAAATGAGTGATAGCAGGGTAAAAATTGTCATCCGTTACATTTAGTCTAAATCGTTTTATGCCTCTTAGACATGAAATATTGCTAGGTGACGACAATGAAACTAAAGGATTTAACGGCGAGCGAAAAAGTGACATTAGCTCAGTGGCATATTTTAACTAAAGGGTGATTACCATATGACAAAATCACTAAAGGAATTAAGAAAGAAAATTAAGCCAGAAGTTCAAGAAGCAGCAAAGGCAAAAGCTGACAAAATCCTTGCCGATATGCCTAGTTCAAAAACACAAAACAAATAAACTATTCAAAGCTCACAACCTATCAACAAAAAAGCCGAGACATCTTTAAAAGAAAGGTCTCGGCTTTTTGTATTTAATGTTGTTCTAACGCTTATTTATGACAGCCACAGCCTTTATGTTCGTGGCTCAGTTCTTGCCAGTTTTTCAGTTTACTGGTGCCGCCGATGCCGGAGTTGAAGCTGTTGGTTGGGTCGGTTTTTTGGTAAAACTCACGCAGTGCTGGTTTCGCAACATATTCGTGCCCTACGTTATGCTCGGCTGGGTATTCCGCGCCGCGGGCGTCGTAGCTGGATAGAATTTGCTTCTTCACCGCTTTGGCATCAACGCCTTTTTTCATAATGTAGTTTTGATGCATGACGTGACAGAAGAAATGCCCGTAGTACATTTTAACGGCAACTTTGTCTTCGATGTCTTTTGGTAGCTCTTCAAACCAATCGCGCTCATTACGTGGGAAGGCCACGTCGATGGTCATGATGGAGCCCAAGTCTTTGCCATTCATGATGTAATAACGCGTCAAGGCACCACCCGTCACGAAGCGATGCAAAATAGCTTGGTCAGCTTCACGCTTGGTGCAGGCAAAGAAGTCCCCTTCGTTATTTTTAAAGAAGTTGTCTAAGTAAGCTTGTGCTTCGGCGACGCCATCATTGCTGGTTTCGACGATCCAATGGTGTTCGTATTTTTCACGAAAATCTTCCATGCGCTTTGGCAGATGGTTCGGGAAAAGCTGACTGGCATATTGCATGACGCGGTCAGAAAACTTGTTCGGCATGAACTTCACTTTACCAGCCCATCTGTCTACGGTACGTTTCAGAGCAAACATTTTTGGGATGTATTTGGTGCCCAGTTTGTCGATGACTAAATAGCTGTCTTTGCCGTATTTTTTACTGATGTCATAGCTGCTGCTGTGCATGTATTCGCCCGACACAGGCAAGGTTTTAAAGGTCGATAACATGTCACGGCGCATTTGCTCCATGACCGCTGGATCATTGGTGCCGATGTAGAAAACTTGATACTTTTCTGGAATGGGGAAGGTATCGATGCGCACGGCAAAGACGGCCAGTTTACCTGCACAACCAGACGCTTCGTATAAACGACGTGGGTCGTTGTTGAAGCGCGATGGCGTATCCGCATCCACGTCTCGAATGCGCTCATGGTATTCGTTGTCAGAGGCACGTTTTTCTGGGAATTGAACGTCTTTTTCTTGGTACGTTTTGTTTTGCAAGTTGGTCAAAATTTCTTCTGGATCGCTGCCCAACTCAATGCCTAAGTTGTTCACCAATTGCAGTTCACCATCTTGGGTGACTTGGGCAAACAACGACATTTCGGTGTAAGCCGGACCACGTTGCACTAACGCACCGCCAGAGTTGTTACACACACCACCCACGATAGACGCACCGATACAAGACGAACCGATGACAGAATGTGGTTCGCGTCCGTATGGTTTCAGCGTGTCTTCTAAGCCAAACAAGGTACTGCCCGCAAAACCGACAATTTGTTTGCCTTGGTCAAGCAGCTGGATGTCGTCGATGCGCATGGTGCTGATAATAACGATAGGACGGTCATAGTCTGCGCCATTGGGTGTTGAACCACCCGTCAGGCCAGTATTAGCCGCTTGCATAATGACAATCACATCGGCTTTAACACAGGCTTGCAGACACTTCCAAATTTCAAGCAAACTACCAGGACGAACAACGGCGTAGGCCTTGCCACCCCCTAGACGAAAACCTTGGCTATACGGTTTTGTCTTATCTTCGTCGGTTAACGTGTATTGATTTCCTACGATGGCCTTTAACTCAGCGGCCAAATCTAAGCTGAAATTGGTTTCCGTCATACTGTTTTCCGTCATAGAGGGTACTTCGCAACGTGTCGGGGGAAAGAGCCGAGTATACTAAACTTAACGAGTTGTAAAAAACACTCTAACCGCAGAATTGGTAATCATCTTCATAAGGAACGCTTATGGCAATGATGTATGCCGCTGAAAAAAGTTGTCAACGTCATCTAAGATCGGCGCTTTGCTTTTCAAAAACCAAATAAGGCTAGACACCATGTCGGCATGACCAACACCTTGGTAAACTCTGCTTTCAACGGCGCCCTGCTCAATATTAATTTTCGCAATCAGTTTGTCCATGTTGCTTTTACCTACTATGGTATCGTCATCGCCCCACAGCAGTAGCATTGGCGGCTCTTTGCCATCAATAAAGGTCGTTACCTGCATGTTGGGGTAGTTTTCTGGTGGGCCAAACATGTCCATGTAATCTTCTTCGTAAGGCACAAAATCATAGGGTCCAGCTAATCCCGCAAAGGCGTTTATAATGGATGGCGTTAAGCCTTCGGCTTGTAAGTAATGTTTGTCCGCCGTCACCATGGCACCAATGTGAGCGCCTGCAGAATGTCCGGCAATAAACAATCGTTCAGGGTCGCCTTGGTATTGGGCAATATTACGATACGTCCAAGCGACCGCTTTGGCGCCATCTTCAACAAAGGTCGGAAACTTTACCTGAGGGTATTTACTGTAATCGGCAATCACTGTGATGTAGCCTTTTTTCGCAAAGGCTTCCCCCACAAAAGGGTACATATCTTTTGAGCCGTCTTTCCAGCTTCCACCGTAAAAGAAAACCACAACAGGAAGAGATTGACCAGAAGAGTATTAACCAGAAGAGTATTGACCAGAAGAGTATTGACCAGAAGAATGCGGCGGAACATAAATGTCTAATTTTTGCCAAGGCTCAGCGCCATAAGCAATGTCTTTGGTTGTGTTGGTATCACTGAAGGTATTGGGTAAATTGGCGACGCTCAACCCGACTTTCGTACAGGCAACCAGCAGTAAAGAACTCAGCGCCACACAGACTTTTGTTATCGTCAAAATTGACCTCTTGTGTTTATTGAAATTCATCCATCAAGAAATCATACGCAGCAAAGAGAAAAATAGACCAGAATTCTTATACTGTAATTTGCACCCCAAAATCATCAAACGGTTGAATTATCAAAGCATACTACCTAAAATCTTTAATATGCGGTTGGAAACAACTCAGATTGGCGGGCTGCCTTAATGCGGTGCGCTGAGCGATAGCTCTTTCCCCCGCCTCTTTTGTTGTACTTCATAACGCAAACACATACTTAATAAGTATCAACCATTGCTAAAAAGCCGCTCCCCCGAACGGCTTTTCACTTTAATTAACCCACTTTCAAATAACCAGATCAACCACCAAATACCACGGTGCGTTTGCCATTCAAGAACACGCGTTTTTCCACGTGGCATTTCACGGCGTTGAACAAGGTAACACGTTCGATGTCTTGGCCCTTGGCGATTAGATCTTCAGCATAATGAGCATGGTTCACCACTTGAATACCTTGGGAAATAATCGGGCCTTCGTCGAGGTCGTTGTTAACATAATGGGCAGTCGCGCCGACCATTTTCACGCCTTTTTCCCAGGCTTGGTGATAAGGACGGGCGCCTTTAAACCCTGGCAATAATGAGTGATGAATGTTGATCGCACGACCATCAAGGTATTCACACATGCTCGGCGAGAGCACTTGCATGTAGCGCGCTAGCACGACCAATTCAGTATCGTATTGCTCGATCAGTTCTCGTACTTGCGCTTCTTGTTCTAACTTGGTGTCGGCGGTGATTGGCAAGTGGTAATACGGAATACCGTGCCATTTAGCAAGGTCTTCCAAATCGGGATGATTGGAGATAATGACTGTGACGTCGATGTTTAGCTGACCGGTGCGAAAGCGATACAACAAATCATTCAAACAATGATCGTATTTTGACACCATAATCGCGACTTTTTGTTTATGGTTCGGCGCGGTTAACGACCAATCCATCGAAAACTCTGCGGCACGTTCGGTAAATTCTGCGTTAAAGGCTTCTTCACTGAAATTTGCGTTCTGAGGCAAAAATTCTATACGAATAAAAAAACGTCCCGACTCTCGATCATCAAAAGAATGAATCTCATCAATGTAATTACCGGCCTGAGCCATGTATCGAGTCACTACATCGACCGTTCCGATAATGCTTGGGCAGCTGGCGGTAAAAATCCAAGGCGCGGTTTTTGATTTCATAAAATAATCTCTTATTGTCTTATGCTGTTTACGTCACAAAACAGGCTGACCACCATAAAGTGGCCAACCCAAACCGTGAATGACACAAATGGATGAAAAGCCGTTAGTGGTGAACGACCAAACCGTATTCTCGACTGGCGTCTTGAATCCATAACCAGAGATAATCGGCAAAGCTGCGGCGTACCACCAATTCGAATTGGTCCTCTGCCACACGACAAATCATCGCACCGCTTTTGGCAAATACGGTCGACACTACTTTGCCAACGGGAAACTCACTCGCATGTAAATCCACTGGGGTGGATTTTTTCAGCATATCCACCACATGGCGGCCAGACACATTAAAAATCGTTGTGCCACCACTGATATTCACCAATGAATAGTGACCCATTAGCTTTTCAAAAAAGCTCGTTTCCAATTCAAACGCTTTTTCACCCACCATGATAATCAGCCATTCATCTGGCGATACCCAGCGAACTGAAACCTTACCTATTGGTGAATCATCCGCCGTTACTGACGTCAATGGCTGCATTGGCAATGCCACGCCCAATAAGGACTTGATTACTTCTTGCTGCTCTGCGGAGGGCATACAACGCAGGGTTAATAATCCCATCAACTTACGTTCATGAAAGTGCACACCGCCCTCTTGTGGGCCATGTTTTGCAACACTTTCTAGATCCGCATGGTGTAATGGGCTTTCCCCCATTATCTCGGCCGCGGGTAATTGGTTTGTCACCAATTTAGGTTCCGTTTTTAACTCAGCCGCTACAGTGACATCAGACATGTTGACGCTCCCCTTTTGGATCTAAAAATACTGGGCTACAAATTTCCGCTTCGATCACTCGACCATCCGCCAATGGGTAAAAGACTTTTTGCCCCATTTTATCTAAGCCGCCTTTGACAAAGCCCATGGCAACGGAACGATTTAAGTTCGCGCTCCAGTAACTTGACGTTACATGACCAACCATTGGCATAGGAATCGGCGCTTTCGGATCGAATACGCCTTGCGCGCCTTCTGGCAATACCACATTCGGATCAATGGTTTTCAGACCCACCAGCTGTTTACGATTCTCACGAACGCAGTCTTCACGCTGCATTCCGCGCTTACCGATAAAGCTAAAGGGTTTCTGCATCGACACGGCCCACGACATGCCTAAGTCAAACGGATGCACAGAACCATCGGTGTCTTGACCCGCAATAATAAAGCCTTTTTCCGCCCGCAAAATATGCATGGTTTCTGTGCCGTATGGTGTTAGGTTAAACTCTTCACCCTGCTCAAATAACGCTTTCCAAACGTGCATGCCATAGTTGGCTTGAACGTTGATTTCGAACGACAACTCGCCTGTGAAAGAAATGCGGAATACTCGTGCTGGCACGCCCGCGACCGTCATGGATTTCCAATCCATAAAGGCCATGTTGTCTTTGGATACATCATAGTCGGTTAATTTTTCCAACAGCTTACGGCTGTTTGGTCCAGAAATCGTCATGGTTGACCAATGGTCGGTGACACTGGTGAAGTACACCTCCAACTCAGGCCATTCGGTTTGATGGTAAATCTCTAACCAAGACAAGACGCGGGCGGCACCGCCCGTCGTTGTGGTCATCAAGAAATGATTTTCCGCCAAACAGGAAGTCACACCGTCGTCGAAGACCATACCGTCTTCACCACACATCAAACCATAACGGCATTTACCGACGGGTAATTTCGCCCAAGCGTTGGTGTAAACACGCCCTAAGAACTCCCGTGCGTCTTTGCCTTGAATATCAATTTTGCCCAAGGTGGAGGCGTCTAATATGCCGACCGATTCACGTGTCGCTAAACATTCTCGGTTGAGTGCTTCTTGCATGGTTTCATTGCCCTTCGGGTAATACCAAGCACGTTTCCACTGCCCTACGTCTTCAAATTTCGCCCCACGTTCCACATGCCAAGCGTGCATGGCTGTATAGCGTTTTGGGTCAAATAATTCTCCGCAATCCCGTCCAGCAATGGCGCCAAACGTCACCGGCGTGTAGTTCGGGCGGAAAATGGTTGTGCCGGTTTGAGGGATGGTTTGCTTAAGTATTTTCGCGGCAATCGCCATGCCGTTAATATTGCCCAACTTACCTTGGTCAGTACCAAAGCCCATGGCGGTATAACGTTTCACATGCTCAATGGATTCAAAGCCTTCACGACACGCTAATTCAATACCCGCAGCCGTCACGTCGTTTTGATAATCGACAAACTGCTTAGGCGCTTTTGATGTCGGTTTGGTATGAGGAAGGTGGAACAAAGCCATGGCTTTGCTCTCTTGAATTTGTTCGGCTTCAGGCAATACTCGCTCAGGTTTCGCCAAGCCCAAGTGAGACAAGGCGTCTGATGCGGCGCTGAACCCCTCGGACAGTGCGGCAGCGGTTGAAAAGGCGCCATTAATTGCACCAGCAGTAAGCTGTTTTTGATAGGTCTTACCTGGTGTAAAACCGAGAATATCATCGTTCCAAACCGGACGAGCGCCCGTATGACAAGACAAGTGAATCACCGGACTCCAACCGCCCGATGTGGCCACTGTGTCTGCGGCCATTTTGACGATAGGCCCCACCACGGCATCGCCGGCTTCGTTAAGCGGTGCAATAGAAACGCCCGTCACTCGCTTATTGCCGTGCGCCTCAATGACGCCAGACCCCACCAAAATGCTGATGCCACGTTCCCGCGCGGCTTCAACAAAGGTGCCTTTTGGGTTCTTGCGCGAGTCCACAATGGCGACGACTCGACGACCTGCGTCGTGCCAATCTAGCGCAGCGCGATAAGCATTGTCATTGGAAGTCATTAAGACCAAATCCTTGCCCGGCACTACGCCATAACGGTTGATATAAGTCGATACCGCATTCGCCACCATGCAACCAGGTATATCGTTGTTGCCATACACCAAAGGGCGTTCATGAGCGCCCGTTGCCAAGATCACCCATTTGGCACGCACACGATGCAAGCGTTGAGCGATTTGACCATTGGGCGCACGATCGGCAAATTGATCGGTACAATGCTGTTGAATAGTTAAAAAGTTATGATCGTGATAGCCGTTTACCTGAGAGTTTGGCAGCATCAAAACATCCGCGCAGCCAGACAATTCTTGCACGACTTCCGCGACCCATTCGGCGGCTGGTTTGCCATTCAGCGTTTCTTTGCTGCTTAATAAACTGCCACCAAATTCACTTTGCTCATCGGCAATAATCACGCGAGCACCGGCTCGTGCGGCACTTAACGCCGCCGCCAAGCCGGCTGGGCCTGCGCCAACGATGAGCAGGTCACAATGTTGGTTCATCTTGTCGTAAATGTCTGGATCATTTTCCTTTGGTGCACGACCAAGACCTGCGGCTTTACGAATATAGGATTCGTAAGTTTCCCACATGGATTTTGGGTACATAAAGGTTTTGTAATAAAACCCCGGTGGCATCATTTTCCCACCGACTTTCCCCACCAAGCCCATCAAATCCATATCAACGTTGGGCCAACCATTGGTACTGCTCGCCACCAAGCCCGCATACAGCGACTGTTGGGTGGCGCGCACGTTTGGAATTTGCGTGGCTTCGGTCGAGCCAATTTGCATGATGGCGTTTGGTTCTTCCGCGCCCGCCGCGACAATACCGCGCGGACGACTGTATTTAAAACTGCGACCCACAATATCAACGCCATTTGCCAACAAAGCTGAGGCCAAGGTATCGCCTTCGAAGCCTTTGTATTGTTTGCCATTGTAAGTAAAAGTCAGCGGTTTAGCGCGATCGATTCGTCCACCTTCTTGAAGACGATTAGACTGCTTGCTCAAATCTTGTGTCATAATATCGCGCCTCTATTTCACGTCGTCGGCTACAACAGAGGGCTTTTCGCCCACCTTGTAGACTTCTTTGATTTCGTAAGTTTGGGTGTCACGTGTGACGTTAAAGTATTTACGGCAACCCGCCCCATGCACCCACAGTTCATGATGTATGCCACGCGGATTCGCACGAAAATACATAAACTCACCCCATTCTTTGTCTGTGCAGGCATCGGGATCTAGTGGTCGTGCAATATGCGCCTGACCTGCCACATGAAATTCTTCTTCCTCGCGGTATTCGCAACAATGCGGGCAATAAATATGAAACATGGTATTTCTCTCCTAATTCGGTCTTCGCCCGCTTAATGTGCTACGCCAGCCGCGCCGTGTTCATCCACCAGCGCGCCGTTATGGAAACGGAACATGGAAAAAGGTTTCGCCAATGGGTGCATTTCGCCTTTCGCCAAAGACGCAGCAAACACATGACCTGAGCCTGGCGTTGCTTTAAACCCGCCCGTTCCCCAACCACAGTTGAAAAACAAATTCTTTACCGGAGTTTCGCTGATAATCGGACAGGCATCTGGACAAGTGTCGACGATACCGCCCCATTGGCGGTTCATGCGCACACGGCTGAAAACCGGAAACATTTCGACAATCGCTTGAATGGTGTGCTCAATAGTGGAATAAGAACCTCGCTGACCATAGCCGTTGTAACTGTCGATCCCAGCCCCGATTACCAAATCGCCTTTGTCTGATTGCGACGCGTAACCATGTACTTGGTTCGACATGACCACTGTATCGAGAATCGGCTTGATGGGTTCTGACACCAAAGCTTGTAAAGGATGAGATTCTAGCGGCAATTCAAAGCCCGCCATTTTGGCCAGTACGCTGGAATTCCCTGCGACGACACAACCCACTCGGTCAGCACGAATTTCGCCATAACGGGCCGTACGCACACCAACAACGGTACCATCTTCGATAATGAGATCTTCCACTTCGGTTTGCTGGATCAAATCCACGCCATGGGCATCCGCGCCACGAGCAAAGCCCCATGCCACAGCATCGTGACGAGCGACACCCGCACGCGGTTGCCACGATGCTCCCAACACTGGGTAACGTGCACGATCAGAACAGTCCAGCACGGGGACAATTTCTTTGACTTGCTGCGTGTCTAACACTTCACCATCGATGCCATTTAAACGGTTGGCATTGACGCGACGTTGAATGTCGCGCATGTCTTGCAAGGTGTGGCCTAGGTTCAAACAACCACGTTGTGAAAACATCACGTTGTAGTTCAAATCCTGTGACAGACCTTCCCACAGCTTCATAGCGTGCTCATACAAATGCGCCGCTTCATCCCATAAATAATTAGAACGAACAATCGTGGTATTGCGTGCTGTGTTACCACCACCTAAAAAGCCTTTTTCAATCACCGCGACATTGGTGATGCCAAACTCTTTTGCCAAATAATACGCTGTCGCCAAACCATGGCCGCCACCGCCTACAATGATCACATCGTATTTCTTTTTCGGGGTCGGATTACGCCACACCCGCTGCCAGTTTTCATGATGGCTAAAACTGTGCTTTAACAACCCAAAGCCTGAATAATGCTGCATCAGATCAGCTCCTTATGTGGACAAAAAAATGTGATGAATGAAAGCGCATTAACCACCTGTTACGACTGATGATAAAGACAATGATTTTTTATCTAATGCTTGGAAGCGTCCAGCGAATGACAAATTACGACAGCGGGCATGACGGCTTTGGATAGGGCCATGAACTAGGTGAGTTTATGATTTAATAGCTCATTCTTATGGAAAGCCGAAGACACCCATTTGACGAGTCCCCCCAACCTATAAATTAACATTCATAATAGTACTTTGTTCCAAATATCAACTCATTTGTTATACTATGTAATACAAAGCAACATATTAGGAGCAAATTATGAAGAACGAAATGCTCAGTACTCGTATAGATCACGAAACTAAAGCCGCGTTTACACACATCTGTGATGAAGTCGGTTTAAGCCCTTCACAAGCCATTAAGCTGTTTGCGAAAGCCGTTATCAACCACGGCGGAATTCCGTTTGATATAAAAATGCGTCAACCAAATACAGACACCATCGCCGCAATGAAAGAGCTGAATCAAGGCCAAGGACATAAGGCCGAATCCGTCAGCAGCATGTTTGAGGAATTAACAGAGGCAAGGTAGCCGACAATGTATCAGCTTGTATATTCAACACAATTCAAAAAAGATTTTAAGAAAATCACCAAAATGCCCATTGCCGACATCATTGAAGTTGGGAATATCATTTCCCGCCTACAGCGCGGAGAAAGCTTAGATACTAAGCACGTAAATCATCCACTAACAGGAAATTGGCTCGGATTCAAAGACTGCCATATAAAACCGGATTTGGTTCTTATTTACAGAGTAATAGATAACGCCTTACAACTGGCTAGAATTGGATCTCATAGTGACGTTTTTTGACTCTTAGCGCCTCAGTTTTCTGCAACAGACAATCGAATCAAGTTGTCATCTGACAACCTTCGTATCTAAAACTACACTTTCACGAAAGCAAAGGCTGGACGGTTAAGTCATCAGGATCTAGCGCACACGCTTGGGGAATACTCCGATGCCCAAATAACAGCCTAGATTGTCGATGTAGGGAATTTTGCTCGATGAGTATATGGAGCACTCCTAAGAATAGTGCAAATCACGCCAAGCAGATTAGAAGAGTCGTCGATAATTGCATTTTTCAAAGCAATGATTAAGAGAGTTAGACCATGAAAGAATACGAGTTCACCTTAACCTTTGCCTTACCCACTAGAGATACCGACCCACAATTTTATCTTGATGCACTAATGGAAGCCGGCTGTGACGATGCCATGATTGGTGTAGGTGTTTCAGGACGAATAGCGTTAAATTTTACTCGTCACTCCGATAGCGCGATCGATGCGATGACATCAGCATTGGAAAACGTTTTATCCGCTATACCAAATGCGACATTGATTGAATCTAGCCCAGACTTAGTTGGAGTCTCTGATATTGCAGCGATTCTAAAAGTGAGTCGTCAAGCAGTACAAAAGATGGTAAACAAGCACATTATGACCTTCCCTACGCCTGTGCATTCTGGAGCCACGCAGATATGGCATTTAGCAAACGTTTTAGCGTGGAGCACGACTCATACAAACCACTCACCTATCAATCACTCGTTAATTGAAATCGCTGAAGCATCACGAAAAATCAATTTAGCGAGAGAAATCAGTGATCTTAAAGACGTAATACCAAGTCAGATTACTAAACTATTTCTACCATCAGACAGCTTGATAGAGCTGCAGTAAAATACGCTTTTTATTTATCGACTACGATACAACGCAGCATGCTCAAGGCCATACTCGCCAGCTAGCTCCTGCATGACCTGCGCACCTTCTAGCATTTCTGGTGGTTTACCATAAGTTAAGACAGGTATCTCATCGCCAGTTTCTAGGCAAATAACAGACATTCTCACCTTGCGATAACCATCTGGTGCCGTGATTCTTTCCAACGTATCCATTTCCACTAAGACGTCATCTGGCACGTCAAACACCTGCCCTCTGACGTGATGCCCCTCGCCTGCCTGCAATATCAACCAAGGTGAAAAACGCTGACCCACAAGATACAAAGGGAAACGTTCTTTGGTTTCAAAATCCCCCCGATAACGAATACCCTTATTGGTTTCAAAGTTAGGAAACCCTTCTTTCAACGTCCCAAAGACAAAAATCTTGTGCATTCATAGGCTCCTAACTAATAAATGTCGGTCTGTTGTCTAAACAGTCATTGTGGCAAAGCAAAGGCATGGCATATTCACAACGTCGCTTTTATAAAATTATCGACGATATCCAGTACATCATCCTGCCAATATGGTGCACCACCATGATCTCCGCCGTGAAGTTTTATCATTCTGACGTCGTGTTGGTTCTTTTTTAAAGCATCAAATAACATCACACTTTGCCCAAACGGAACAAGTCGATCCTTGTCACCATGGACAATCAAGAAAGGAGGCATGCTTTCAGAAGGCGAAATATACGTCATTGGTGAGGTTTTTTTTGCTGCTTCTATGTGATTCAGAACATTTTTGCCACCGAGCAACATACCTTCGGGTGAATTAGGCTGAATATGATCATAGGTTGATGGCTCTTCATTCATCTTCCAAATAGCGGTTGGACCATAATAATCAATAACTGCTTTTAATTTAATGGGCTCACCCTCTAACGTATCGAAGTCACGTGTATCGAGTGTTGTTCCAACCATACTTGCGGTATGACCGCCAGAGGAATCGCCCCAGACAACTAATTTTTCAGGATCACCATAATACTCTTCACCATGTTCTATCATGAAACGAATGGCGCTCTTAGCGTCCTCCACTTGCGCAGGAAATGGTGCAACCGTTGATGGTCGATATTCGACTAATGCGACGATATAACCTCTGTCTGCAAAACGTGATAACTGAGTTACTTCATTTCCCATATTTTGCTTAAACCATGCCGACCCCTGCACATAAATAACAATAGGAAAACGAGTTGTTTTACTCTCTTCTCCATTGGATTCTTTTAAAACTGGCTTAATGATCGTCAAATGAAGATCCATATCGGATTTATGAGCGTAAACGACATTATTCACTAACTTGAAAGAACGAATGGTGTGGTGTGCCTTCCGCTCTTCTATGCCCTCTACATGGACGGTGCTATTAGGAAATTCATCATAGCTGGCTTGTTGTGCTGGAATGATATCGGCATTGGCATAAGAACTAACGACCGTCGCCAGCAAAATAGTAGACATTGTAAATTTCATTTGAACATCCTCTTTCCATTATATTTATTATTTGTAAGTCATGCAGATTAACAACCGTTAAAATATCGTTCTTTCCACTAGAACGTCATTATGATGTATGACCAGCCCGCCAACCAATTCAAAAATGATTTCTATTATTAGAAATAGAGACGGTACCGGCTATTGATGCCATCAGCTTTGCCAACGATTACTAACAGCTGGGAAAGATGAATACTTTGGGAGCCAAATAGCAAGGATGTAAAAGACTAAATTACAGTCGTACGACGGGATAGCAGGGCGTAGTCTGCGCCATCAACCAATTAGAAAATGCCGCAACTCTGGGATCTTGGTTTGGGTCGTCACGCGTTAATAAAGCATAGTTATACCCTGTCGGCTGCATGCCTAATGGCGCAATGAGACGTTGTGTTTGTAGATCATCAGCAACCAAGGGCGTAGAGCCAATAGCAATGCCGAGTTGATCTTGCGCCGCCTGTAAGGCGTAAAAGAAATGATCAAAGTGCTGTTCACTTTTTGGCGTCAACTTTTCGATGCCTTGTGAGACTTTCCAATCATCCCATGCATTGGGCCGAGTCCGGCTATGTAGCCAATTGGCTTCGCTTACATCTTGGCGAATATGCTTGTCCCAATAGACTTTAGTACAAACAGGACCTGCCCATTCAGAACAAAGCGTTGTTATTTGATAATTTTCTTTGATACCAAAATCCATACGTCGAATGGCGATATCACAATTCTCAGACAGCAAATCAATCGAGCCACCCGCCATTCTAAGATCGATATTCAATTCCGGACACCGTTCTCGAAACTCACCTAATCGTGGCATTAACCAACGCATCGCTAAGCTTGGTTCGCAAGACACGGTAAGAAATGGCGAAGCACTATCGTGACGATGAATCTCCTCGACAGTGTGACTTAACGCATCTAAGGCTTCAGATGTCGTCTTTAACAACCGTTGTCCTGCTGTCGTGAGGTAAACTCGACGATTACGACGCAAAAATAAGTCAACGCCAATACGCTCTTCAATTTGTGCTACGGCCCGACTGATCGCACCATGAGTTAGGTGAAGTTCTTGCGCTGCGCGAGAAAAGCTTTGGTGCCGTGCTGCGGCTTCAAAAGCGGTTAAAGCACCCAAGGGAGGAAGCCGCCTTTTTATGTGATTATTACTCACAATATCCACCATTAATTATCGATTTTATTTGCTTTCATAGCAATTCATACTCTCATTATTCACAAATAAGAGTATTTTGCCATGTTAAATATAGATCAATTTGAATTGTATTCCGTTGCTATTATCACATTACTAGCGGTAATGAGCCCTGGACCAGATTTTGCCATGGTGTCGAAGATCTCGTTGTTAAAAGGACGACGAGAAGGCATCTTGTGTGCGTTAGGAATTAGCACAGCCATCAGCGTACATTTGGCTTATACACTCTTGGGACTGGGGATTGTCTTTACAAACAATATCTGGGTTCTAAATACCTTACGATTTCTTGGCGCCATATATCTTATTTGGTTGGGCATTTCAGCCTTATGGCCAGATATCAAAGCACTCTTTTTAAGAGCTAAACCTAAGCCGACATTTGAACCATTAAAAAGTGAAAACGCATCTCAAAACAAACTAGCCAGAAAAAGCTCAGCTTTTTGGTCTGGGTTTGCCTGTAACGCACTTAACCCGAAAACCATGTTATTTATCGTGTCTTTGTTTAGCCAAGTCATTTCAGCAGACACCTCTTTACTGATAGAGCTTGGCTATGGTGCTTACATTGCTTTAGCGCATTTCGTCTGGTTTGCTTTAGTGGCTTGTTTGCTAACATCCGCGAGAATTCAACAAAAAGTATTCATCTTTAAAATATGGGTTGAACGAGTGACGGGCCTATTAATGACGTCTCTCGGATTAAGGTTATTAATAAGCTGATTCTAAAATGAAATATCTTTGACACCAAACTCGAATGATTAAAAAATGCTCCGATTATTAACAATAACCGGAGCATTTGAGCAACTAAAGCGCTTCACTTAGCGCCATAAAATGACATATTTTCTGCCTTTTAAGGAAAGGCTTAAGCGTCTCCACTCTTTACAAAAACATGCGCTCGTTCTGGATCAAAATGCAGACGGATGTTTTCACCTATCTGAAATAGCTGATCCTGACCAATCGCGGCAATGACTTTTTTACCATCTGTCAGACTAACGTCTAAAATCGTTTCAGTGCCAAGGCGCTCTGTTAATGACACTTGTCCGTGCAAAGAGCCTTTCACATCGCCATGCTGCGGCTGTAGGTACTGTGGACGAATACCCAGCTCGACAGTTTGACCAAGCTGTAACGCGAGCTCTGGTTTTGGCAGCACAACAGGGTCCAACACCGAGGAACCAAGGGTAATGGTTTGAGCATCGATCGCCAGTACCTCAGCCTCAACAAAGTTCATCGATGGTGAACCGAGGAACCCTGCCACAAAGCGATTTGCAGGGTGATGAAACAATTCCATCGGGCTACCAATTTGTTGTACTTCTCCACCTTTTAATACAACAATCTTGTCCGCTAATGTCATGGCTTCCACTTGATCGTGCGTCACATAGATCATGGTCGCACCAAGTTTTTTGTGTAATTTGGCAATTTCCATACGCATGTCCATACGCAATGCGGCATCTAAATTAGAAAGGGGCTCGTCGAATAAAAATACCTTGGGATTACGCACAATGGCACGCCCAATAGCCACACGCTGACGTTGACCGCCTGAAAGCTGGCTGGGTCGACGTTCTAATAGATGCTCCATTTGCAAAACTTTAGCGGCTTCATTGACCTGCTGGTCTTTTTCTTGCTTTGAAATGCCAGCAATCGTCAGGCCAAAGGCCATATTTTCCCGCACTGTCATATGAGGGAAGATAGCGTAGGATTGAAAAACCATGGCAATACTGCGGTCTTTGGGCTGTAGGTGATTCACTACCTTACCATCAATCGACAGGGTGCCGTCTGTGATGTCTTCAAGCCCCGCAATCATCCGTAGCAAGGTGGATTTTCCACAGCCAGATGGGCCCACAAATACCGTAAACTCACCATCTTTGATGTCGATGTCCACGCCTTTAATAATATCGGTTTTATCGTAGCGCTTTACCAGCTTATGTAATGTAACGTCCGCCATTAGTCGTTATCCTTTTTGTTCTCTGTGACGTTTAATAGACCCGCTGCGTCCACCTCTATTGCAACTGGATCAAGAATTTCGCCAACAAAACCTTGCGTGTCTTGATCATGAAAACCTAGGATACAATGGCCCTTTTCGATTTCTAATATTCTCGCGGCATAGCGGTGACAAGGATTCTCGCCGTCAAAAAAAGCCCCAGGAGCAACTTGCCAAGGTCCTCGCGGATGATCAGCGATCAGGTAATGATTGCCCGTCACCAATTTACCCGCTTGACTCGCCGTATACGCCTCACTCCAGTGTTGGCCAGACGTACAAAACAAACAGTACCAACGTTCACCAATAGCAAACACTTGCGGCACTTCTAATTGACCAAAGCTACCAACAAATACAGGAGGCTGTAACTCCCAGTCATATAAATTATCGGAGGTAGCAAAACCAATCGCGCCACCGGCGTTGGCTTCATCAATGCCCGGCGCTCTGGCGGTAAAAAACATCAACCAACCCTCCCCTTTTGGGTCTTTCATCACCCAGGGATCGCGCATGGCTCGATCGTGCCAAAAACCTTTTTGATGTTGATGTTCGTAATGAGCGGCATTTTCTCCCACCAAATCTAAACACAAGCCATCGCCGACACGTTGCCAATGATGTAAATCCGTACTGGTAGCATGGCCTACGCGTTGATAAAGACTGCCTTCGGCCAAACAGGTTCCGGTATAGAACAAATGATATAAGCCTGATTCATCGCACACGACACTGCCAGTCCAAGTGGTAGAATCGTCCCAAGCTGGGGACTTCGCTGGCGCAAAACACGTACCATGATGCTGCCAATGAACTAGGTCTGTAGAAGTAGCATGCCCTTGGCTAACGTTTAAATGACGTCGCTCAGGATCAAGTAACGCCTTATCGGCTTTCAAAAAATAACCATGCCATGTGTCGCCTTCACGAAAATACCAACTGTCCCAAATCCACTGATCTTTTAATGCGATTGTCATTATATAACTCCTAAAAATTAACCCTTGACGCCTGTTGAGGCAATGGAAGCGATAAAAGCTCGTTGCAATACCAGATAAAACGCTAAGACAGGCATAGTGATCAGTGTTAAGTACGCCATCACTTCTCCCCACGCGGTATTGAGCTGGAAAAAATACTGTAAGCCGACCAAGACTGGCCGGTATTGTTCTTGTTGTGTGACCATAATCGGCCATAAGTACTGGTTGTACATGACCAAGAATTTCAAAATGGCAGCCGTCGCAATCACGGGGCCAGATAGTGGCATCACAATGCGCCAATACACCTGCCACCAGCTACTACCTTCAACACGTGCCGCTTCAATCAACTCTCTTGGCAAGTCTTTGAAATATTGCGTAAACAGAAAAATGGTTAATCCGTCTGCAATAAAGGGCACAATTTGCACTCTATAGGTATTCAACCATCCCCAAGTCAGACCCTCCAAACCCAGCCAAGGCAGCTTGGAAACCATGAGCAGCATGGGAATCGCAATGGTTTCAAATGGCACGATTAATGTGGCCAAAATGATGGAAAAAGCCAGCTGTTTACCACGCCAATTTAGATAAACAAATGAGAATCCCGCCATTGAACACAACAACAAGCTCAGCACCACAGTCACAGCGGTGACGAGCAAAGAATTAAACATAAACAAAAAAATAGGAGCTCGTTCAAACGCCTTGTCGTAATTGCTCAGACTAATATCCCCAACGGGCAAAAATGCTCGCAATGAAGCCGTGTCCGCTAACAGTTGGTGGTCCGGTTTTAGCGAAGACACCAGCATAAAAACCAGCGGAAAAATAAACATCAAAGCAATCAACGACAGTAAGGTGTAACGCACCACTAAGCGAAGTCGATGATGATCTACTGAAGAATGAGACATTTATTTTTTCTCCCGTGTAAAGTGACGCTGAAGCAAAGAAATACTCAGCACAATGACAAATAACACCACGGAAATAGCCGATCCACCCGAGATATCTTGCTTGCCATAACCTCGTTCAACCGCTTGGAACACAATGGTTTGCGTGCTGTCCAACGGCCCCCCATTGGTCATTACATCTATCTGAGCGAACAAGGCAAACGCCTGCATGGTAATCACGATCAACACCAAAACAGCGGTATTTTTAAGCCCTGGCCAAGTCACATAACGAAAAGTTTGCCAGCCAGAAGCGCCTTCTATTTTGGCGGCCTCGTACAGGGTCGGAGAAATGGTCTGCAAACCTGATAACCAAATCACCATGTGAAACCCAACAGCTTGCCAAATGGACATGGCCATAATAGACCCTAGTGCGGTATCTGGGTTGCCCAGCCAATCCACTGGCGCAAGATGACCAAACGATACGCTGTGCAGTAGATTGTTGAGCAAGCCATTTTGACCGTCGTAGATAAAACGCCAAAGAATAGAAACCACCACAATGGACACCACCACGGGCATAAAGTAGATGGCCCGATACACATTGATCCCTTTCAGGCGCTGATTAATCAACAAGGCAAGGGCTAAGGCGAATGCGCCTTGTAATGGCGCCACCACCATCACAAAGAGAAAGGTGTTCACAACGGCTTTCATAAACACAGGGTCACTCGCCAAAATAGCCACTTGTTTATCCTGCCATTGCCATGAAAACCACTCTTTCATGCCTTGCAAATGCGGATAATTTGGATTGTTTCGAGTAAACGTACGTATGCGAGGATACGTCAGTGTACCGTCTGTGTTTTGCTTAAGCTCACCCGTCTCAGTACTCACAGGGTCGAGCACAAGGAGATTCACGCTTAACAATTGACGATAATTTTCAAAGCCGACAAATTGCGTTGGATTGGGCGAAATCAAACGTTGATTGGTCATGGAAAACACAATTGCAAACACAAATGGCACAACAATAAACAGCATCATCAAACCAAAGCCCGGCAAAGCAAACAGCCAGCCGCTGCGATTATGCTGGGTTAGAGACGAAGAATTCTTTTGCATAATTAAATTGCCTTTAAGACGATTAATCCATCATGGCGTCTGAAGAGCGTTCATTCAGAACACTCTTCAGAGCGCATTTCATCTTGCCTGAGACCTAGCAACGTAAGGCTTATAAGCAAAACGTACAGGCTTAGTGGCCATAACCAAGGTTCCGACGAATGTCCTGATTGATTTCATCTGCGGCATTGTCCAGCGTATCCACTACATCCGCGCCATCGGCGATATCCGCTAAAGCCTTTTCAAACACTTTAGCGGCCACCACATAACCAGGTGTTACAGGACGCAACACAGCCTGCTGTGCCGATAACTCAAAAAAAGTTGCCATGGGAGCACCTTGTCGATAATGCTCACTGGCTGCGGCGGCTGTTTTGGTTGGCGGGATTAATCCTATGGCATCCGAAAATGCCGTCATGTAGCGATCTTGTGTGGCAAACTGAATAAAGTCCGCCGCACCTTGCGGGTATGACGTGCTTGCTGAGACGCCAAATTGCCAACTGGCCGCACCAATTTTAGGGCCATGACCGAAATCTGGGGCGGGCAAAAACAACACATCATCACCAAACGCTTTTAACATATTCAATGCCGTCCAATTGCCGTTCCATTGGATCGCATACTTGCCTTCCACTAAACCGGTTTCACGATCCGCACTGTCTTGTGAATTGCCTGGGCTATACCCTTTTTGGAATAACATTTGCCACCATTCTCCAAAGGCAATGGCCTCATCGCCGTTGAGAACACCTTCGGCAGTTTGATAGCTCTCACGGTCAATAATGTCGCCACCAAAACTTTGCAAGAATGGGCTAAAGGCATAGGGAAACCATTCCCCTTTCCACGCCAAACCTGGGTCAAATGGATAATCGTATTTACCCGTTTGCTTTAACGTCGCCAACGCTGCATTAAACTCGGTTAACGTCCATGGCTGCGCTAATGTCGGAATACGGATATTAGCCTCCACTAGAGTCGACTTACGTGTAATCATCGCCACAGCAGCGTCCCATAATCCTAAAGAATAAAGCTGGCCATCCCAGTAACCCTTTGTGCCCGGCAAAAAGTCTTCTATTGCTGCACTATTAATATTCAAAGGCTGTAAATACCCCGCCCACGCCCAATTAGGCATAACCGGCCCATCCACATCCAGAATATCGGGTAAGTTACCCGCTAGAGCAGCGGCAATAACCGAATCGTTATAGGATTCTTGGGGAAAGCTTTGCAGCGCCACTTTCCAATTCGATTGGCTGGCGTTGAAATCCCCCACAATTTGATCAATGATTTTGGCTTCTACTGGATTGCCTGCACCGTGATACCACAAGGACAATTCTGTCGCCGCAAAGCCATTGATAGAGCCCAAGCTCAATAACGGAATAGTCGAAGCCAATAGTACGTTTTTCATTATTTTTGTTTTCATCGTTCACGTCTCCAAAGGGGTAACATTTAATGACATCGATGTCATTTTGGGGCATTTTAAAAAGACACGAGTGTCTTTTTAAAATTAACAAAGGGTAAAACCGCCTAGCCTACATCTCACCTAGCTAGACTGAGGTTGCACAGAATGACGCCATACAACCGGGCTTGCAACATAGCTTGGCGTTGTTGACGAATGGTATTGTTTCGTATCAATTTGTTTTAACAACAGCTTTGCTGCTTCCATTCCGATCTCACGATACGCTAAATCCACAGTGGTTAAGGATGGAGACAAGCTCTCCGTAATCGCCAAATAATTATCATATCCCGCTACGGATATATCTTCTGGAATTCGAACACCACGAGAACGCAGCATTCTATAAATTTTCAACGCCATAATATCGTTACCACAACAAATCGCGGTAGGGGGTTGATCCAGCCCTAATAAATAATCTACAGCCTGCTCCAGCAATACCTTGCTAACTTCTTGGTCTAAAGTATCAACACAAATTATTAAGGTGTCATCAATATCAATACCTGCATTTTTTAGAGCGTTACGATAACCTTGTGTTCTCAATTCTGTGGCTAATATAGTTTTATCAAGACTTAAATACGCAATTCGTCGATGACCGGCTGAAAGGATCTGCTTGACCAAATTATATTGCCCCCACTCATCATCAGGTATCACAGCAGGTGTTTGCTGATCATCAAAGCAATTTGCCAAAACAATGGCGATGTTCTTGTTTTGAACTGGTAAACTGACTTGTTGATGACAATCTGCCACATAAATAATGCCTTCAACGCGATGCTCCTGAAACGTCCGAATTAAATGTGCCACAAGCTTAATATCGTCACCCGTATCGCCAATCAGTAATGTTTTACTAGATGCTTGAATGACAGTCTGAATACCCTGCAAGATAAACAAATCAGGCAACCCTGTCGGACCTGATATAGGATTATGAGAAATTGCCCCCGTTATAACACCGATTAAACCCGACTTATTGGAACGCATGGCTCTTGCCGCGGTACTTGGAACATAGCCTAATTGGTCAATAGCAGCTTGAACCTTTAAACGTGTTGCTTCACCCACTGGCGCGTCATTATTCAGAACCCTAGAAACGGTCTTGGGCGATACATTGGCGATTTTAGCCACATCGTAAATAGTAGACATTAAGCATTAACCTTAAAATGACATCGATGTCATAATAGTGCTAAAATAGACCTTGTCAAGAAAAATCTGGGTAAATAACAATCAGGTGTGTCGATACCAATTCGTTAAATGCTCGTTACATCGACAAAACAGCGAAACAAAAATACCCCGATGGGATTACACCATCGGGGCTAGAAACGTTATCCGATTACTTTGCTGGACCAGTTCGTAAACCAATAGCCACAGCGATAGCAGCTGCCAGCAAAATCATGGCAGCGATGCTGAATACCCCCAAGGCACCACTGATGTCGAACACAAGCCCACCCGCTGCGGCGCCCAGTGCAATGGCCACCTGAATGGTGGCGACCATAAGCCCACCACCACTTTCCGCTTCGTCGGGAACACTGCGTGTAATCCATGTTGACCACGCGACTGGCACGCCACCAAACGCCATCCCCCAGATCGCCACTAAAATTGCCGTAGGTGCAATGCCTTGAAAGCTCACCATACCTAAGCCAGCCAGCCCCATAATCAATGGCATAAGAGCCAAGGTTAGACGCAACGATCTGCCGATCAACGTACCTGCAATGTGGGTACCGATGAAATTCGCCACGCCAAAACCCAACAGAATCCCTGAAATACCCGCCGTCGCTACGCCCGTCACGTTTTCAAGAAATGGTCGTATATAGGTGAATAAGGCAAAATGACCCGTAAAAATAAGCACCAACACAAACAGACCAAACTTCATCCGTGGACGATTCATTACCGCAATCAGCGTACCTAATGTGGCCCGACCTCGCGGAGGAATGCTTGGCAGTGTGAAAAATTGCACCACAAGCGTCAAAACACCCAGCAAGGACGCCACTAAGAAAACATGACGCCAGCCAATAATTCCTCCCAGATAGCTGCCCAAGGGAGCCGCAAAAATCGCCGCGGCGGACACACCGCTAAACATAATAGCCAAAGCTCGTGGAACACTGCTCTCCGGCACCAACCTTATAACGGTGGCTGCCGCCATGGTCCAAAAACCACCAAGAGCAATCCCAAGCAGTACGCGCCCAGCCAGCAGCAGAACAAAGTTCGGCGCAAAAGCAACCAAAATATTCGACACAATTAGCAACACCGAAAATCCCAACAGGACATGACGACGATCTATCCCACGCGTAACCGTGGCGGTTAAAAGGCTAGCAGCCACGGCAAGAAGTGCTGTCGCGGAAACGGCTTGGCCTGCCATGCCTTCTGTAATGGAAAGATCCGATGCCATGGGGGTTAATAGACTAGCAGGCAAAAACTCCGCTGAAACTAGCCCAAAAACCCCTAGTGTCATAGCGATTACGGCCCCCCAAGCAGGTACATCTTGTTGTGCCTGTGCTGGGGACACATTTACTGTATTCGTCATTAAACGTCCTCTTAACTGAATGTTGATAAATTACGTACAGAATAATATGGACAGGCCGGACGATATATACCAATATATCTTAAATTAATACCATATCGTCCGGAGTAGCTATGTCACTTTCCTCGCTAAACAACGCACATCATGAAAACCAACACGATATGGTCAATGCGCTTTTATCTGGTGTTCGTCTTAAGGGACTTGAATACAGACGAGTCGACATTTCCGCGCCATTTGGTCTACGATTCGGAGAAGGTGCTGATAAGCAACTGGCGTACTTTCATTTTATCGGTCAAGGTTCTGCCTTTTTGCGCACCCGAAATGGCACGGTGCAACAACTTGCCTGTGGCGATGCGGTGTTAATTCCTTGTGCTGGAGTCCATGATCTTTACAGCGAAGACCATGTCTCGTTAGTCAGTATTGATGCTTTTGAAAAAGTTCCGTTATGTGACTCCACCGCAGAAATCAGCGCTTGTGACCTTAAAGTCTGCCGCTCAAGAGATAACTTCATTTTCAGCTGCGCCATGGAGTTTGATTTGGGTTGGCTGCACCCGCTGGCACACTTAAAGCCAGAGGTGATGCATATTGAAACCGTGCCCAATCACGACCCACAAATCCCCATCCTTCTTGATGTCATGACAAAAGAACTCATGGCTAAGCGGCCTGGCTACGGGGTGATATTGACTCGACTTGCCGATGTTGTCGCGGCGGCTATATTGCGTCGTTGGGTAGAAACTGGCTGCAATGTCTGTGGCTGGGTCGAGGCAATGCGTGACCCCAAGTTAGCGCAAGTCTTATCCGCTCTGCATCGTGACCCCGGAAGACAGTGGTCCGTTGCAGATATGGCCATCGAGATGGGGGTTTCTCGATCCGTGTTTGCTGAGCGATTTACAGAGTTAACTCAATATACGCCCCAGCAATACCTTGGTAACTTACGCATGCGCCTTGCCAGCCAATGGATCAGCCATGACAACCTCTCACTCGATGACATTGCCAATCGACTTGGTTACAGTTCTACGGCGTCATTTAGCCGAGCCTTCAAACGCATGACTGGGATACCTCCCGGCGCGGTAAGACGTGGTGTGTATCCAGAATAAAACACATCCTCAGAAGGTTACTGGCCTCTTTCTTAAGCTGTATAACGTCTTACAAACGAATCGACCATCCTGCTAAAAATGCACATTAGTGTGGATGATACAAGCTTAGATAGAGTTGATCATAAACGACTGGTAGAATGGCTGAGTCTCATTTTTCACAAGGCTTAAATGCATGACTAGATTCATAAAGTACCGTTTCAACCACATCTCTTTAGGAGGAATTAGCGCCTTACTAATGGCAGCATTGCTAACGGGATGCAGTGAACCACCCAAAATAGAAAGCATTGAAGGCTATGCACAAGGTACAACGTACCAGATTCTATTCTGGGCAGAGGATGCCACCCCTGTCAGCGAGGTACAAACTGAATTCGATATTACCCTTGCGCAGATTGATAAAGAGCTCTCCACCTATCGTCCCGATTCCTACATTTCTGAATTTAATGCCAATCCCTCTCTGGCATGGCAACCCGCTTCTCAGGATTTTATTGACCTAATCAAGATATCTAAAGACATTCACCATCGCTCGGCGGGGTGTTATGACCCAACCGTTGGCCCACTGTTTGACTTATGGGGCTTTAAAAAAGCAACGCTTCACGTTCCAACAAACGAAGAACTGGCCATGGTCAAAGCAGAGTTGGGTATAGATAAAATTGAAGTAGACGATAAAAACAAGCGTATTCGTAAAACTCGGCCATTTTTACAACTTGATTTTTCCTCCATGGGCGAAGGCTATACCATTGGCAAGCTGAGCGAAATACTCGAATCAAAAGGTTTTCAGAATTACATGGTGCAATTTGGTGGTGATATGAAAGTCAAAGGTCACAAACCAAATGGTGATGAATGGCGCATCGCCATTCAGCAACCCATTCCATCAAAAGATGGCCTGCCTAAAATCCATAAAATCATGACAGTCACCAACTACCAAGGCATTACACTGGATACCTCTGGGACTTACAATCGCCACTTTGACGATAACGGCGTGGAGTACTCTCATATTATTAATCCAAGCACAGGTAAACCAATCAAGCATGACCTTGTCTCGGCGTCTGTCTTTGGAACCGATGGAAGAGTCAGCGACGCATGGGCAACGGCCATGTTATGTCTTGGTTTTGATGAAGGCGCTAAAATCGCCAAAAACGAAAACTTAGAAGTTTTCTTCATCGAAAGAAAACAAGAGAAATTAATCGATTCCAGCAGCACGGCTATGCTAAAAACCAACAAAGTTGAATTTGATTAATACCATTGCCCTCCCAGTAGTACATGGCTCAACTATTGGGAGGGCTTCGAAACACCCAATACCAAGACACTCAGGTCAGGAAGGTATTGAGGCATTCAAAAATTAACAACTCGCTAGGCTAAAGTGTGCTTTTCAGCCCAAGCTCTAAACCACGCACTTCTGCCAAACCTTTCATTCGACCCAGTTTTGAGTAACCCGGTTTTGAATTCTTTTCTAGGTCGTTAAGGATTTGATGGCCGTGGTCTGGTCGCATTGGGATCAGGCTCGGAGCGTTGTTATCGTGTCGCTTTTTCTCTTCGACAAGAAGCGCACGCACTACGCCGACCATGTCTACGTCGCCACCAAGGTGTGACGCTTCATGGAAGCTGCCTGCGACTTCTTCACGCTTGGTAGAACGCAAGTGAGTAAAGAAGATGCGCGATCCAAAACGCTGCACCATATCCACCAAGTCGTTGTCTGCACGTACGCCGTAAGACCCAGTACATAAGGTAATGCCATTCGCAGGACTCGGCACTGACGTCACCAACCATTCGATGTCGTCTTTCACAGACACCACGCGTGGTAGGCCAAGAATCGGGCGTGGTGGATCATCTGGGTGAATCGCCAAACGCAAGCCACCTTGTTCCGCTGCAGGCACAATTTCTTCTAAGAAAAGTTTTAAATGCTCGCGCAACTTGTTCTTGTCGATGCCATCGTACTCGTCCAATTTTTCGCGGAACTGCTCTAGCGTGTAGCTTTCTTCTGAGCCAGGAAGACCAGCGATGATATTCGCAACTAAACGGTCTTTATCTTCAGTCTTTAGGTTCTCTAAGAAGGTTTTCGCTTGCGCTTTTTCTTCGTCATTGTATTCAGATTCTGCGCCTTTGCGCTCTAGAATGTACAATTCAAACGCAGCAAAAGCGGTTTGATCAAAACGCAACGCGCGGGAACCATCTGGTAATTCGTAATCCAAATCGGTACGAGTCCAATCCAGTACAGGCATAAAGTTATAGCATACGGTGTCGATGCCACATTCAGCTAAATTCAGCAAAGTTTGCTTGTAGTTTTGAATGTACTCTTGGTAATTACCGGTACGCTTTTTAATGTCCTCATGGACGGGGACACTTTCCACGACAGACCAACGCAGTGAATGAGCCTCTATCATGGCTTTGCGCGCTTTAATCGCTTCCACAGGCCAGACTTCGCCATTGGGGATTTCATGTAAAGCCGTGACGACACCCGTTGCCCCAGTTTGACGAATATCCGTCAAGGTTGTTTCGTCGTTTGGTCCAAACCAACGCCAAGTATGTTCCATTTTATCCTCCGAAATTCGCAGTGTTGTTATTGGACAGTCTGTTGTTGAATGACAGACAATCCGTAACACCGCTTGAAATAATTGTTTGATAAGCATTCAGCACAGCACGAGAAAACATCTCGCTTTGACTGAGTGTGGTTGAAAAAATATCGTTCAGTTTTAGTGCTTCGCGCACCAAGCTTTCAGGGTCAGCACAACGACCATGAAGCTCACTTAATGTCTGTGCCATTGGGTCGTCGACCTTGTATTGATTGCCTTCAAGGTCTTCACCGCGCACATAAAATAGCCATGCCGCGACACCTAACGCCGTTGCATTTAGATCGCCCTGTTTTACATCGTTGGCCAAACGCTCTTCCGCACCATTTAACCAGCGCTGGGGAATTTTCTGTGATCCATCCATCGCTATTTGTGACAACTGATGCTGCAGGCTGTCATTGGCAAAACGGCTCACTAAACTGTCGATATAGGTTTGAACTTGTACTTCTTGCGGTAAATCCAAAGTTGGTGCGGCTTCAAAGCCCATATAGTGACGAATCAAGCTGGCGAACTTTTCATCCGCAACCGCTTGAGCCACGGTTTTGTATTTAGCCGCTAACCCAACATAAGCAAGCAAAGAGTGACTGCCGTTTAACAAGCGCAGTTTCATGGTTTCAAACGGGTGAACGTCTTTCACCATTTGCACGCCGTCATGCTCCCAATCTGGGCGACCTTGCGGAAAGTTGTCTTCTACTACCCATTGACTAAAGGCTTCACACATCACAGCATTTTGATCGTGACAATCAAGTTCCTTCTGCAATCGCTCGCGTGAAGCATCCGACATGGCTGGCACTATTCTGTCCACCATGGAACTTGGGAAAGCCACATTGTCTTCAATCCATTTAGCAAACTCGGCGGAGCGATGTGCTGCCAACTCACAGACCACTCGACGCGTTAAACTGCCGTTATTCGGCATGTTGTCACAGGACAAAATGGTGAACGGCGGTAAACCAGATTCTTTTCTGCGATACAAGGCTTCCACCAAGATCCCTGGTGCCGTTTTTGGTGACGCGGGGGTCTGAATATCGTGCTGAATACTTGGGTCATCCTGACGCAATGTTTTGTCCGCTGGTGCTAAGTAGTAGCCTTTTTCAGTCACGGTGAGCGTGACTATCTTAGTCTTTGGCGACACTAGCTTTTCAAATAAAGGCTCTTTATCGGTGCCAGCAAACAAAGCATCACGAATAGCATTAATTTCACGCAATTCGACATTCTGGCTGTCTTGATATTCCGCAATATGGTAGCGGCAGCCATTGGCTTTAAGCTCGTCAACCAGTTGGCTATTCGAGCGAATATTCACGGCACAAATGCCCCAATCTCCACCCTGATTTCGGTTGAGATTTTTTTCTATATAAACGGCTTGATGCGCACGGTGAAAAGCGCCTAAGCCAATATGAACAATGCCCACATCGACCTTTTCAGGTTCGTATAAACTGTTTGTTGTTTTTATGCTAATCATGATGATTCCTTATGTTTAAAAACGTCTTAAAATCCAAAGTATTTCTTAGCGTTTTCTGAACAAATGCCTTTCACCATATCGCCCAATAGCACCATGTCTGCTGGCGCTTCGCCCCGTTCTACCCAGCCACCTATCATCTCGCACAACAAGCGGCGGAAATACTCATGGCGGGTATAAGATAAAAAGCTACGAGAGTCCGTCAGCATGCCCACAAACTGGCTCAATAAACCCATTTGCGCCACGCTAGTCAGTTGACGTTGCATACCATCGAGTTGATCGTTGAACCACCAGCCAGAACCGAATTGCACCTTGCCAGCCACACCACCACCTTGGAAGTTACCCGCCATGGTCGCCAACATTTCGTTATGCATTGGGTTTAAGCAGTACAGGATGGTTTTGGGTAATTCATCAGTTTGGTCTAAAGCATCCAAGAAACCCGACAAAGGTTCCGCAAAGGCACGATCATCCATGGAGTCAAAACCGGAATCCCCACCAATCAGTTTAAACATTCTGGAAGCGTTATTACGGCGCGCGCCAATATGCAGCTGCATTACCCAACCTTTTTTGGCGTATTGCTTGCCTAACCACACTTGAACCGCACTGGAAAATTGCGCGATCTCCTGCTCGGTTAACGGCTGCTCATTTATTCGTTTCGTTAGAATGGCATCTAAGTCAGCTTCGCTTGGTTCATTGGCAAAGCGCATGATTTCAATGCCGTGGTCAGCACTGCGGCAGCCATGTGCATCGAATACCTCGAGACGTTGCGCCAAAGCATCAATCAGGTCACTAAAGCGCACGATGTTTTTATCTGCCGCTTTACCAAGTTTATGCAAGTAATCTTTGAAGCCAACATGGTCGACTTTAAAAGCACGATCAGGGCGCCAACTTGGCGTAACAGCAATGTCGAAGCTGCTGTCATTGGCAATGAACTTGTGATGTTCGAGGCTATCGGCAGGGTCGTCTGTGGTACCAACCATTTTCACCTTCATTTGCTGCATGATGCCGCGGGCGGAAAACTCAGGTTGCTGCAACATTTCATTGCATTGCTCCCAAATGGCATCGGCCGTTTTAGGCGAAAACAGCACATCCGTAATGCCAAAAGGACGACGCAGTTCTAAATGCGTCCAATGGTAAATTGGGTTACCAATACACTGAGGTACGGTTTTCGACCAGGCTTGGTATTTTTCCTTGAAGCTCGCATTGCCCGTTACTAAACGCTCTTCAATACCAGCGGCACGCATGGCGCGCCACTTGTAATGATCGCCTTCTAGCCAAATTTCACCTAGGTCGGTAAAACGGCGATTCTCAGCGATTTCTTGCGGGTTCAAATGGCAATGGTAGTCATAAATTGGCTGATCAGCGGCGTATTCATGATATAAGCGCTTTGCCGTTTCTGTGGTCAGCAAAAAATCTTCTGTCATAAAGTTTTTCATATCATTCCCTCGGCTTATATAAGGCTACTAAGAGCGACAGCTTGAGAACGCTCAACTCGCTTACCATTGACATAGAAAGGACGTTGCTCGTTTCCAGGTAAGACAAAGCTCACCTCTTTATAAGCCGGCTGCCATTCCCCTTCTCGTGAAATATTGAGATCAATACGCTCAAGACCGGATGTCAACGTCATGTTCAGCAGCAGATACTTGCCATCTAAATAGCCCGTCGACAGTCCATCGTCATCAAACACAGATAAGTCACGCTGCCCTGTTCCTTTGAATGGGAAAACCAGGAACTGACGCTGGGTGTCTTTTTCGGCGTCCACGTGAGCGATGCGATTACTGGTTGTAATCACACTGCCAGCACGAGCAAGCAAAGGAATCTCCTCTAGCGCGGCTGGCAAGGTGATGTTTTGTCCACCAGCGTACCAAGTCTTACGGTGGAAGTCGTACCAACCGTCACCATTGTCAGGCAAATACACAGGGCGAACTCGTTGACCTTGCTCTACCACAGACGCCACTAACAGGTCTTTACCCAACAAGAAGTCATCACACTCGTCGTAAGTACGCGCATCGGCTTCATGGTCTAAGAAAGTTGGACGAAGCATAGGCTCGTGATCTTTATGGGCCTGCCAAAGTAGATCGTACAAATATGGCAGCAAGCGGTATCGTAGCGTCATCGCTTCTCGAATAATCGGTGTCACTTCTGGGTACATCCAAGGTTCGTTTACCGTTTTATCGTCGTTCCAAGAATGGATGGTAAAACGAGGATGCATGACACCATTTTGAACCCAACGCACAAACAATTCTGGATCTGGACGATCCCCTGAGAAACCACCCACATCATGACCTAGGTTGTACAAACCGGAAAGGCTCATACCAACCCCCATGCGCGTGTTGTAACGCAAGGTTTGCCAGTTAGTGCGGTTATCACCACTCCATGTTTGTACGTAGCGCTGCATACCTGGGCAACCAGAACGAGAGATCAAATAAGGTCGCAAGTTCGGTGCGAATTCGGTTTGCGCTTCGTAGGAAGCTCGCATCATTAGTAGAGGCTGAAGTGGACGAATCAGCTTAATCGGCGTCGGCTTACCAAAGCCAACACAGCGCGCATTACTGTCCCACACTTCGTATTCGTTGTTGTCATTCCAAGTGGAGTCGATGCCCTTTTCAAGCAATTGCTCGGTGACATTCTTTTTCCACCATTGGATGGTATTTGGGTTGGTAAAATCCAAATGTGAACCAGAATCATCCCAAAACTGAGAAGACTCAGGTGCGTCGAATTCAGAGTCTTGAATGAATAAATTTTGCGACGCGACCTCTTCAAAGCGAGGGTGGTCTTGTAACAAACAAGGCTTGATATTGGCCGCTAATTTAAGACCAGCCTGATGAAAATCTGCACTCAATTTCAGTGGATTTGGCACCTTACTGGTGTTCCAGTTAAAGACATAACGCTTGTTACCAATCGAGGTATAACCAGACGAAAGCTGGAAAGAATCGCAAGGCATGCTGTGATTGTCACAATGCTTAATAAAGTCACCGAGCTGCTCTTGAGCATTCTCGGCATCCGTATAAAGCATGGTAGAACCGCTGTAGCCAAGGCTCCATTTCGGCCCAAAGATGGTTCGGCCCGTTAAGTTCACGTAGGTTTTAGTCACATCAACGACTTTTTCACCGTACATGAAATAGAAATCCAGATCCCCTTCGTCAGCGTGGTAACTGCGGTAATAACCATGATAGTTATCCAGCTCGTTACCCAAATCAAACCAACTGGTTGACAAGTTATCGTAGAAAATCCCGAAACTCACTTGCTCCGTTTTGGTGATGTAAAAAGGAATGTGCTTATACAGTGGATCGGTGTGTTTGGCATCGTAACCCATGGCATCGATATTACGCATCTGATAGCGCGAGCCGTGACGATTCAGGTCACCGGTTTTTTCTCCCAATCCGTAATACTTTTCAGACAAATCACGGGCCATATAATGGTGAATGTCGTTACTTTGCACACCCAACATATAAGCGCCACTGTGACGGTCTGCGGCAAGATAATGCCAATTGCCAGCCGCGTCAGCGTATTCCCATGTTAACTTCAATGGTTTCGATAAGGTCACACGCAGTGATGCAGTGGCAATGCTGAGCTGGTTATCCTGTTCTGTGACGTTGAATTCTGGACAAGAAAAGCCTTCCGTACTCATACGATCGCGGCCTTGCCAGCTCATTTCACTGCCATTTAGACTGTCATTTGGGGAAACACACCAGCTGTTTTCGAGTTGTAGCTTACCGTTCTTTTTCAGTAATACACGAATCACGTTGGATTCTAAAACGAAAAAATGCAAAACATGACGGCCATCGCATTCAATGTCCACACGGTTATTTTCAGCGCCAAGAAGCTTCCAATTATTAATCGGCTTCATAAAAATCTATCTCCAAACATCGTTAAAATCTGCAAGCTTCTAAACTAGTATCCAAGCAAAAGAGAAGGTAAAAACAGGCTAATTTCTGGAATGAAAGTCACCGCCAACAACGCCACTATTAACAAACCAAAGATAGGCAATAATGGCTTAATCACTTGGTCAATTTTGACACCACTTACCGAGCAGCCAACAAACAGCGCACTGCCTACAGGTGGTGTACAAATACCAATACATAGGTTAAATGTAAGAATGATGCCGAAGTGAACAGGATCGACACCCAGTTCTAGGGCAATGGGTAGAAAAATAGGTGTAAAAATTAACAACGCTGGCGTCATATCCATGAAAATACCGACAATCAGCAAAATTAAGTTAATGATTAACAAAATAATGATTGGGTTATCTGACAGAGCCAATAACGCATCGCTTACAGCATAAGGAATATCCGCGTTAGCCATCGCCCAGGCCATGGCCATGGATGCGCCAATTAACAACATGATCATCGCGGCCGTCATGACCGAACCAAGAATGATATTCGGCATATCTCGCAGGCTAACTTCACGATAAATCAGCGCCAGTAACAAAGAATAAACAACGGCAATGGCTGAGGCTTCTGTGGCGGTAAAGACACCGCCAATAATCCCCCCCATGATGACCACAATCAGTCCCAGACTAGGCAACGCTCTGAAGGTAATTTTACCCGCCTCCCCTAAAGAGACCTTCTCAGACACAGGGTAATTTTTCTTCTTCGCGACAATGGCAACCGCTAACATGACACAAGCGCCCATTAACAACCCAGGTAAATAGCCACCTAAAAATAACGCGCTGATCGAGGTACCGCCTGAAATAAGAGAGTAAACAATCAAGGCGTTACTAGGAGGAATCAGCAACCCTGCTGGACTAGAAGTGATGTTAACGGCCGTTGAAAAGACGGGGTCATACCCACTCTTCTTCTGCAATGGCGCCATAGTGCCGCCCACCGCGGCAGCAGCAGCCACTGCTGAACCAGAAATAGAGCCAAAAAGCATGTTTGCAATAACGTTCACGTGCCCTAAAGACCCCGGTAAGCGCCCTGCAAGCAACTTGGAAAATTCAATAAGCCGAAGCGCCAGACCTCCGCGGTTCATGATGTTGCCCGCCAAGATAAAAAATGGAATCGCCAATAAAGTAAAACTGTCCATGCCCGAAGCAAGCTTTTGTGACACAACCGAAAGCGACGCATCAAAAGGCAGCGATACCATGATAGACAATAACGAGGCAATCGCGATGGAAAAGGAAATTGGTACACCCAGTACCAACATGGTGAAAAAACTACCGAATAAAACGAGTGCTACTAACCATTCCACGTTTTTTATCCTTATTATTAGAATTTATGAATAACTAAACAGGCTACGAAATGACGTTATTATTTAGCCTGGAGAACATTTCAATCTTGCGTTGGAGCAAAAATATCTCGTAGTAAATACAGAATCATGCAGACACCGCTGATCGGAATAGCCGCATAAACCCAGCCCATTTCCAACCCTAAGACCGGTGAAATTTGCCCGACACTTAACGTTTTAAGCACTAAAGAACCACCACCAAACACCATGATTACCACAGCGAAAAACAAACCGATTAACGTAATTACCAATTGCAAGGTCGCTTTTTTTCGCCCATCCAAAGCAAGCAACATAAAGTCCATTGCTAAATGTTTTTTCTGGCCCAAGGTAAACGCCGCGCCTAACAAACCAACCCAAATAAAGAGAAATCTCGCCATTTCATCCGTTGACGTACTCGGTGCACCCAACACATAACGAGAGAACACTTGCCAAACCACACATGCCACCAGCGCCACCATTAACGTGACACAAACAGTGGATAAGATGCGGTCCACCACTCGAATAAATTTCGTCATTTACCACCTCCAGAAGGGATAAAAATCTTACATAACCATCATTACTCGGCAACATATTGAACCAAACATTATATTTGGTCAACAAAATAGACTTAATTGGTTGACCAAATTTCACTTGCATGCAATTATGCCAATTCATACAGACACAATGTGCTTATCCGAAAACGTAAAAAATAATATAAAAATACCAAAACGGAGATTTCGACAATGTTAAATATTAAACAAACTAAGCTGCATTTCGCCTCAGCATTATTGGTAGGTGGCTTAATGGGCGCTTCATCAATGAGTTTCGCTGAAACCCTAAAGCTGAGTCATAATGGCGACACAAAGTCTCCCGTTCATCAGGCTCTTAAATTCTTTGCGGATGAAGTACAAGAAAAGACCGATGGGGATTTAAAAGTTCGCGTTTATCCAAATGGTCAACTAGGCACCCAACGTGAGTCTTTGGAACTGTTACAAAGCGGTGCTCTAGACATGGCGAAGTCCAACGCCAGTGAACTCGAATCATTCGATCCAGCTTACGGCGCATTTAATATTCCTTATATTTTTAGAGACCGTGAGCATTTTTACCGCGCACTAGAAAGTGAAGATATCGGTCAGAAAATTTTACGCTCCTCTGAACAATATGGTTTTGTCGGTGTGGCCTATTTTGATGCTGGGTCTCGTAACTTTTACACCACCAAACCCGTTAAAACACCTGCCGATTTAAAAGGCATGAAGATTCGTGTTCAACCAAGTCCAAGTGCCATTAAAATGATGGAGCTAATGGGAGCCTCCCCTACTCCATTGCCATTTGGTGAACTTTACACCGCGTTGCAACAGAGAGTGGTGGATGGCGCTGAAAACAATATTGGTGCGGTGACGACCTATCGCCACGGCGAAGTCGCCAAATATTACAGCCAAGATGAGCACGCTATGATCCCTGATGTACTGGTTATTAGCAGTAAAACCTGGGAAAGCCTATCTGATAAGAACAAAGCAGCGGTATTAGCGGCTGGTAAAGAGGCAACCGCCTTTATGAAAACACTTTGGGCTGAGTACACCGAAGAAGAACTCAATAAAGCCACTAAAATGGGCGTAGAAATTCTAGATGTCGATAAAGATGCCTTTATTAAAGCCGTTGAGCCGATGCATAAAGATGCTGCAAACGATCCTGTTATTGCATCCTATGTGGAGGCCATAAAAGCACTCGACAAATAAGCTGAATCAAGCGACTCTTTTTGATATTGTGTATCTTAGATCAATAAGAGTCGCTCATTTATTACTTCATCTTAACGCATATCTCTTCCTAACCTTTTCATGTTACTGGCTAATTTAATTAAAGTAGAAAGCTATGATAAATACACTTGTAAAACCAAAGCGCCTATACCAAGAGGTGGGACTTAAGTTATACGAGGAACTTAGGCAAGGCCAATATAAAGTAGGAGACCGTTTACCTCCCGAACGTGATATTGCTGAACAACTAGGCGTTAGCCGAACCTTGTTACGAGAAGCATTAATCATGCTTGAGCTAATGGACATTGTGGAAGTTCGTAAAGGCAGTGGTATTTATCTTCTCAAGCAGCCAACTAGCATTAAATCGTCAGATACATTTGAAGAGTCGTTAGATAAGGATGATGTTGGCCCTTTTGAAATGATGCAAGCAAGACAGCTCCTTGAGAGTCATGTTGCTGAGTTTGCCGCCACTCAAGCGACCAAAAAAGACATTCTTAAAATGCGTGATGCTTTAGAACTTGAGAAACAAAATCTTGATACTCATGATGATGATCACGCAGCAGACAAGCTTTTCCATCTTGCTATTGCCGAAGCCACACAAAACAGTGTGCTGGTTGATCTGGTTGAAAACCTATGGGAGCGACGCGAAAATAGCCCAATGTGGAAACAGTTACACTCTCATATTACTGATCGAGCTTACCGTAAAAAATGGCTAATCGATCATGAAAATATATTGCTGGCCATTCAACAAAGAAAACCCGATGTCGCACGTATGGCAATGTGGCGCCACCTAGAGAACGTCAAAAACACATTAATGGCATTATCGGAACACCAAGACCCTAATTTTGATGGTTACTTATTTAGTTCAAACCCTGTACAGCCCCCATGTGGCTGATCAACAACCTCTCCTCCCTTATTAGTGAATAAGGGAATCACCTTTCCCCTCTTTATTTTATTTGAGATACGCTTTTTAACAAATCTCTCTGTCCTGCTCATTGCTGTGTATTCATTCTTAGTCTATTTATATTAAAGAATCGTCTTTTAAATGGTGCGATCGATGAACCATACCGAAAACACGGAATCGTCCCTTCTCTTGAGCAACAAAAATTTAATGGAAAACACTTTTTTACAAGAACTAGTTAGCTGTTTACCAATGGGTGCCATGGTGGTTAACACTGAAGCACGTATCTTATTCGTAAATGATTCACTGACGGAAATATTAGGCTACTCAGCGACCGAGTTACTTGGGATGGATATTGATTTTTTACTGCCTGACGAACTTAGGTCAAATCACAAACATCTCATGAGTCAGTATTTTAGCCGACCGCGCAAACGGCAAATGGGAGCGGGTCAAGCACTGCATGCTCGGCGTAAAGACGGGGTGCTGATCCCTATAGAAATTGGTTTGAATCCAATTGAGCAAGGTGAGCACACACTGGTATTGGCCACTTTGATTGATCTGACACCAAGACTGCGTGCCAATAATATGTTCCAGCGCTCTATACAGGACGCGCCTCATGGTGTGTTGGTGGTTGATGAAAATGGCATTATTCGTGTTA
Organism: Marinomonas arctica; assembly: GCF_003259225.1. Taxonomy (GTDB): domain Bacteria; phylum Pseudomonadota; class Gammaproteobacteria; order Pseudomonadales; family Marinomonadaceae; genus Marinomonas; species Marinomonas arctica. The sequence goes on from NZ_QHJF01000005.1 coordinate 253,520, forward strand.
CAAATACTATGCTTTGCGAATGCTTCGGCTATCGCGCAGAAGAGTTATTGAATCAGCCCCTTGATCTCTTATTACCAGAACGCTACCGACACCATCACGGCGATTTGCGGCGCTCCTTTCATCAAAACCCCATGCCTCGCATGATGGGAGTTGGTCGAGACCTGACCGCACTACACAAAGACGGCCGAGAGTTTCCCGTTGAAATAGGCTTGAGCCCCTTTGAAGATGAACACAGTAACAACATGGTGTTCGTATCTTTGTTGGACATTACCAAACGCAAGCGCATGGAGCAGGAGCTGCGTGAGATTAATACCAACCTTGAAGAGTTTACCTATGTTGCGTCCCATGACTTACGCTCACCGCTTCGAGGTATTGCCGATTTATTAGAGTGGGTAAAAGAAGATCTCGGCCCAGACGCCTTACCAGAGGTGAGCAATAATCTGGATCGCATTGATATTCGCATTCAACGTATGGAACAGCTGATTGACAATCTATTAACCTATGCCCGAGCGGGAAAAAAAGACGCTATAACCCAACAGATTGATATAAACGTCTTGTTAGATAACGTTTTTGAACTACTTGAAATACCAGAAGGTATGCATTTAGAGCGAGACATTCAAATAACACATTTTATTTCGACCTGGGTACCGCTTGAAACCGTCATGCGTAATCTGATTAGCAATGCGATTAAACACCATGATACTAAAGTAGGTAACATTTTAATCCGCTGCATTGTAGAAAATAATTTCTGTCATTTTTCTATTTGCGATGATGGACCTGGAATTCCTGCGGCAGCCCATGAACGCATTTTCCGATTATTCCAAACCATCACAGCAAGCGAGCGTGGTGGCACAGGTATTGGCCTTTCCGTCAGCCGACGGCTGGTGGAATCCCATGGCGGTCGTATTAGTGTCGAAGCCAATCAGCATCAACGTGGGGTCACCTTTCATGTGTGGTGGCCTCGTTATTTAAGGAAGGATAACCATGATTAGAGAGTTAAGTGTCTTAATCGTAGAAGACGATGATGTCGCAGCAGAATCGATCACCCGTGGGCTGCGCAAAGTGGCTCCCGATATTCATTTGGTCTACGCAGAAAATGGTCAAATTGCCATAGATATTTTAAAAAATCAGCACCCAACCAGAGCGTTAAAAACGCCCTATTTGGTGTTATTAGACCTCAATATGCCGGTTATGAATGGCTTCGAATTCCTAGAATACATCCGAGATGATAAGAAATTACAAGATACGGTTATTTTCATTCTCACCACGTCAAATGATGATAATGACCGATCACGTGCCTATGACAATAATGTTGCGGGCTATATGGTAAAATCTTCAGTTGGCCCACAGTTCGCAAAACTAGCCGCCCTTTTACATGCTTATAAAAATGCTGTCGAACCAAACCGCTGATTCAGGAGGAATCATGGAATCAACCATTAACGATACTGGGCATATTTTAAAACTTCTGCTGGTTGACGACGACGATGTGGATAGAGAACGTCTTCGCCGCATGTTGTCAAAATCTGATATTGAAACTCATGTATTAGAAGCGTCTTCGATTGAAGACTCGATGGTCTATTTAAAAGAGGGAGATTTTGACTGTGTCATTGTGGATTATCGATTAGGACTAAATTCGGGGTTAACCCTTCTCAATCATATCCGCACTATTCTAGAAAAACGCTGCGCCGTTATCATGGTAACAGGCCTAGGAGATGAGGAAGTTGCCGCCCAGGCTATGCGTCTGGGTGCAAGTGACTATTTATTAAAGAACCATTTGCAGAGCACTCAGCTTATTCGCGCTATTATTAGCTCAGTGCATCGAGCCGAAATAGACAAAAAGCTACACGACATGGCTCACTACGACAATCTTACCGGATTAGCGAGTCGTCCTCTGCTTTTAGAGCATTTACAACAAGCCATTATTCATGAAGAATCCGCTGCTGTGGCTTTTCTTGACTTAGATAACTTTAAGCCTGTCAATGACAATTACGGCCATGATACGGGTGACTATGTATTGGTGACCATCGCCAACCGATTAAAAGGTCTGCTTCGCAAAAGTGATACCTTAGCTCGAATTGGTGGGGATGAGTTTGTTCTATTGCTGCGTAATGTCACAAGCAAAGACGAATGCAATGACTTTCTCAAAGAACTCATTGAGTTGGTCAATGCGCCAATTGAACTAGAAGCTTTTGATTGCCATGTTCAGGTGTCGGCCAGTATAGGCGTGGCTTTGGTTTCAAATGACAGCCTAGATGCTGATACCATTTTGCGGCGTGCCGATCAAACCATGTATCAAGCTAAAAATTTAGGCAGCAATAATATCTTATTCTTCAATCCGGAAGAGGAACGTCGCCAATTTGCCCGAAGGGCTATGTTACAGGCCGCAGAAAAAGGCATTGCAAACAATGAGTTCGAACTGCATTATCAGCCACAAATAAATATGGTAGAACATAAGTTAATCGGAGTAGAAGCGCTTATTCGATGGAATCATCCGACGATGGGATTTCTTTATCCGGCGGATTTTGCAGAAGTATTAGAACACCCGAATACGGGTATTTTGATTGGCGAATGGGTTCTACAAGAAGCGCTTCGTCAACATAAAATATGGCGGGAAAATAACGTAGTCATTAGTGTGAATATTGCGCCAGCTCACTTATTAAGCAAAGACTTTGTTCAAAGACTTAGCCTGTTACTAAAAAGTATGCCAGACATTCAGCCAAAATCATTAGAGCTTGAGATATTAGAAACAGTCTCGATATGTGACATTAATCAGGCAGTAGAGGTGGTAAAAGCGTGTTGCCAATTAGGAGTTCAGGTCGCACTGGATGATTTTGGCACAGGGTATGCTTCATTGAACTATTTGAAAAAATTACCTCTCAATACCCTAAAAATTGATAAAGGATTTATACAAAACCTTTTAATCAATCAAGAAGACCGCTCCATTGTGAAATGCATTGTGGCTCTAAGCCAAGCTTTTCAATACAAACTTATCGCCGAAGGCGTGGAATCACTTGAGCACGAGCAAACACTGATTGAAATGGGCTGTCAACATGGCCAAGGATATTTTATCGCTAAGCCAATGTCCGCTGATAAAATGAGTACTTGGATACTATCATACAGACAAAAACATCAGCTTCATTAAAAAACATGACGTCAAAACTGGCCTCTATTTCCTCTAAGGCAAGGATGCTTTAACACCTTCCCATAGACTCAATCATGACAAAACACACAACTGATTGTGCAAAAAAACACCAACACAAGTATTACAAAAGTTTCAAAACCACTTTTTAGTTTCATTAAAGGAAAAGTAACTTCCGCTTAGAAAGAAGGTTGGTAGACTTCTGCGCACATTAAAACAAGCAAAAAAAGAGAGTCTATCATGATCACTAACGATGTTATGACGGTGCAAGATCAGCGCACCAGCAAAATCATATTGGCCATAGCCGCTATCACTATTTTATTAGCTACCTTTGCAGGCAAGATGCCGAGTGGCATGATAGGGGCATTAGGAATTATGGTCATTATTGGTTTTATTCTTAACTATATTGGCGACAGAACACCGATTATTAACCAATTTTTTGGTGGTGGTGCTATTGTTGTTATTTTCGGCTCTGCTTATTTATTTCACAGCGACCTATTTCCTTCTAGTGCTGAAAGCACTGTGACTACTTTCATGAAAAGTGGCGGTTTCTTGTCTTTTTATGTCGCCAGCCTAGTGACCGGCTCTATTTTTGGCATGGACACTCAAACACTTAAAAAAGCCGCATTAAAATATATTCCTGTCATTTTAGGATCAGCTTTCTTTGCGTGTCTTTTTACCGGTTTAGTCGGTATGTTGGTTAGTAAAAACTTTTATGATTCCGTAATGCTGATTGCACTTCCTATTATGGGCGGAGGCATGGGTGCAGGCGCGGTACCATTGGTTGAAATCATGTCAGGTAAAACCGGCATGAGTGCTGAATCCCTTATGTCGCAAATGGTTCCCGCCTTAGCAATTGGTAACGCAATTGCCATCGTCATGGCAGGCTTGTTGCACAAAGTTGGCCAAATGGCACCCAGCTTAACGGGTAATGGTCAGCTTATTCGTGGTCAAAATTCCATTAAGGAAGAAGATCAAAAAGCCTCAGCTCTTAACGTGACTATTTTAGGCGTTGGTGCCTTGTTGGCAGTCAGCATGTATTTTCTTGGTACGTTACTGTCAAATTATATCAGCATGCACACCTATGCATTGATGATCCTATCGATCGCCTTGATCAAGGTATCGGGCATCATGCCAAAAGCACTAGAACAAGCCGCGTTCTCTTGGTACAAATTTGTCGTTAGCAACTTAACGCCCGCTCTATTGGTTGGTATTGGCGTGGCTTATACCGATCTGAACCAAATTTTGGATGCTTTGTCTCCAATGTATTTCTTACTGGTGTTAATTACAGTACTTGGGGCTGTATTTGGCGCAGGGTTAATCGGTTGGCTAATGGGCTTCTACCCTATCGAAGCGGCCATTACTGGCGGTCTTTGCATGGCAAACATGGGGGGCACAGGCGATGTGGCCGTGCTTGCGGCAAGTAAACGTATGGAACTAATGCCATTCGCACAAATTTCTTCTCGAATTGGCGGCGCTTTCATGCTGATTCTTGCCACCATAGTGGTTCAAGCAATCGCTTAATACCAAACGGGTAAACAGATGAAAAGGCAAAAACATCCCCTGTTTTTGCCTTTTCTATTTTTGCCTTTTGTTTAGCCCTTAGTCTGTATGCTGTATAATCACGCTTCTTTTTTTCATGTTAATGAAGCGCCGATGACACTCAAGTCTTACCTTGCCTTAATTACCATTGCGACCATCACCATTATTGTAGTGGCTGTCGCGTTAGTATTTGGTTACTCCTTGCAACATGCGTATTTAGATGGCATTGGCAAACGCGGATTAGAGCTGGCTCGTGTTGTCGCTCAAGATGACAAAGTCATTCAGGCTGCACGTGCCAGCAATAGCGGGCAACCGGCCTCTATTGAAAATCATATTGAAAATTTACGCAGCAAAACCGATGCCTCATACATTGTGGTTGTCGACCAAAATGCCATCCGTTTAAGTCACCCTACCGAATCATTAATCGGTAAAAGGTTCATCGGTAATGACATCTACCCCTCGCTACAACAAGGCATAGACACCACTAGTGTGGCCAGCGGTTCACTTGGCGAAGCGATTCGTAATTTTACTCCCATCAAGGATGATACTGGCATTATTGGTGCGGTGAGTGTTGGTTACCTAACAAAGACTACCAGCGAATTGATACACCAACATCTTCGCGAAGCGGGCTTATTGGTTATTTTTGTCTATCTACTTGGGGTTATTATTGCGATAGTACTAATCGCTAAATTAAAACGGACTTTTTTATCACTTGAACCCGAAGAAATAGTGCAAAAATTCAAAGAACACGAATTGATTTTAGACAGCATTCGGGATGGCATTGTGGCGATTGACCACCAACAAAACGTGACCGCTATTAACAGCATGGCCATAGAATGGCTAACCATGAATGTGCTCAGTTCATCACAAGTGGTAAACAAGCCATTAAGTGAACAATCACAAAGCCTCTCCCACTTTGCCTTAGAAGCAAAAGGGCAAATGACGCAAAATAAATTCAATTTGGGCAAACTGGAATTTATTGCCAATCTGTACCCTATTAAAAGCCCAAAAGGTGATGTTGGTTACGTGATTGTATTTTTTCCAGATCATGGACAAAAATCATTAGAACAAGAGCTAACGACGACCAAAAACTATGCGGATTTATTACGCGCTAAAACCCATGAATATGCCAACCACCTAAACGTACTATCAGGGATGCTACAAGCAGAACGCTACCAAGATGCCATAGAATTCTTGCAACAAGAAAGCGATGGCGATCAGGCGGCGTTAAGGCGCATCATTAAAACGATTGAAAACAGCGCCGTAGCAGGCCTTATTTTTGCCAAACACAACAAAGCCAAAGACCTAAAAGTTGAGCTGCTTATTGAAAGTGATTGCCAGCTTGGTCGATACCCAGCCAAAACCAATGAAGCGTTAGTGACATTAGTGGGAAATTTAATAGACAATGCTTTGCTTGCCGCATGGTCCAATAGATTACTAATAGCGCCCTTCGTAAAACTGTATATCAGTGACCGCAATGCTCATATCATGATTCAGATCGAAGACAGCGGCGCTGGGGTTGACGAAAAATTAGAAAGCCGAATATTAGACTTCGGTGTCAGTAGCAAACACAACACAGAACAACATGGTATTGGGCTGTATCTGGTCAAAAAAGTCGTTGATCAATATCATGGCAGTCTTGATTGGGAACGCAGTGAAATGAACACCACTGTATTTAGTATTTACTTAGACAAACGAGCGCTAACAAGATGAATCGCATTCCTGTGATGATAGTGGAAGATGATCTACGTGCTAGCTACGTATTAGAAAGTACCATCAACCAACATACCGATTTTTATGTCGTTGCTGCCTGCGAAAGCCAGCTAGAAGCCGAACTTAAAGCGGAAGCTTTTGAACCTGAGCTCATCATGGTAGACATTTCGCTACCGGATGGCAGCGGCATTGATCTCATTAAACTATTAAAAAGCAAAGGCGTCACCAGTGCTTTTATTATGACCACCGCGGAAAGAGAAACCTCCACCATTGAAAAAGCCATTCAACTTGGGGTAATGGATTATCTGGTCAAACCCATCCGTATGTCTCGTGTCTTACAAGCTCTGGATGATTATTTAGACTTTAGAAAGCGCCTCACTCGACACAACAAAATAGATCAGCAAGATATTGATGCCTTATTTAGAAAAAACGCTACCCCTGATGGCAGTCGAAAAACCCCAAAGGGTATCGATGAGAACACCCTAGAAAAGCTAACACAATACCTAAAAACTTTGGATGAAACCCCCTTTACTGCGGAAGACATAGGGGACGCCATCAAGCTTAGTCGAATCACGGCTAGACGCTACCTTGAATACTTAGAAGCTCAGGGTCAAGTGAGTATGACACTTGATTACAAAACAGGCGGTAGACCCAAACAACGTTATAGCAAAACGATGTGACACCACATGCTCAATCAATTAAAACGCTTATTTTGGCGCAAACCCAAGCCGACAAACGTCATTTTTATTGGCATAGATTACCTATGTTTTTCATTGGCTCGAGCCCTATTAGATGGTAATAAGCAGAGCGAACATACTATTGAAATCACTGCCTTCATTGATGACGAGCCATGGAATAACAGAACACAAGTGCACGGCTCAACGGTCTATTCACCTAGCGAAATATCAGCCCTAGTGCGTAAACACGACGTGAAATTGATCATACAAATTCAGGGAGAATCGATCAGTATCGCCGACAATATTTGGGAAGGTATTTTTAAAACGAAAGCCAAGCTGATAACACTAGAAACAGGCCAAGATATAAAGACGATGCAGACAATCGTGTATCAGGCGCTATGACGCCAGATCTTTAAACTAAATTCGTTGCTTGTTAGCTTAAAGATCAAGACGTGAATATCACAACGATTATTGAACCAAGGCAACTTGTTGGTTAGACAGATTCATAGCTGCTTTAAGAGACTGAGTAGATGACATTGCAATCACATTTAATTGATCTGTAAATGTGTCTTTTGGCAATACAATATCACTACGCTGTGCCATCACTGTTTTAAACTTTTCAACGTCTATCGAATCAGATCCATTTTTTATCGAATTCAATTCATCATCAGTTAAGCTTGCCACACCACCGCCTGGCAAATAGATAGCACCTGTCATAAAGTCCACACCAAAAGCCACCACACCAGGAACAAAGAAGAACAACAAACCAATCGCATCCAATGCCGCTACACCCACATCAATTTGGCCATTCGTTTGACCACGACGCTCAGGGTAAAGTAACGTACCACATGCTGTAACTTGAGTAATAAATAAGGCGGCTGCAATACCACGCGCCAGATGAGTAAAACCTAGATTGTTTTTTAAGCCTATCATACTTATTCCTTATAAATGATTACCAACATGACACTCTACAGTGCCGTGAATGACAGCACAAACTAAGCCTCTTTTATTTCACAATGCTTTCGCACTACACAGACGTTATTTGTTCATCGAGCTTGTCAATAATATAAGCACCAATAGGAAAGGCACTTGTCGCCGCTGGGGAAGGCGCATTGCAAACGTGTAAGGTTCGAGCACTCTGTGCGAACAAAAAATCGTGCACCAAACTGCCGTCATTCATTACTGCTTGAGCTCGAATTCCAGCAGGATATACTTGCAGGTCCTCTAAAGAAACAAGGTCACAATACTTTTGAACTTGGGCTAGATAGCCCGGTTTATACCAAGAATTTTTTGTCTCTCTCAGTCCTGTTTTCCAGTGATTCATGAGCAATTTCCAAAAACCAGGAAAACGCACCATATCGAATACATCGCGCAAGCTTATATTAATTCGACCATAGCCTTCTCTTTTCCAACCTTGAACAGCATTAGGACCGACGGTCACAGAACCATCTATCATGCGAGTCAAATGTACGCCTAAAAACGGCAAATCTGGATCTGGGATAGGATAAATAAGGTGGTTAACGATACGATTATGTTTTGCTGGCAACTGATAATATTCACCACGGAATGGAATGATCTGGAAATCTGTCGGAATCTTGAGCATCCTAGTTAAACGATCTGCCATTAGTCCACCACAGCTCACAAGATAGGAAGTATGAACCACATCGTTATTTAAGGTGATCGCCACGCGTTCATGGCTTTCGTCAAGCTGCTTTACTTCGGTATTTAGCCTAAGCTCCCCTCCTTTTTGCACAAAAAGCTCTGCTAACTTTTGGCAAATCTTCCGATAGCTCACAATCCCAGTAGAGGGAACAAACAGTGCTGCAATCCCCTTCACATTCGGCTCACGCTCTTTTAACTGAACTTGGTCTAACTTATGCACCTCTAAACCATTCTCCTGACAGCGCAGGTATAAGGCGTCCATACGCTCTTTTTCAAGTGCATTGGTCGCAACCAATAGCTTGCCGCATTCATCAAACTCTATGTCATGTTGAAGGCAAAACGTCTTCGTTGCTTTGGCTCCTCGCTGACAAAAATCTGCCTTTAAACTACCGGGTGCGTAATACACACCGGCGTGAATCACGCCTGAATTATGCCCCGTCTGATGCTGCCCGACTTCGGATTCTTTTTCGATGAGCAAAATACGATATTTAGGATAACGCTGAAGTAACTGCCATGCAGTAGAAAGCCCAACAATGCCAGCACCAATCACAGCAATGTCATAAATAGAGTTTTTGAACGTGTCACTCATTACCTCATTCCTTTTTTATTGTTGTTAAAACACATAACAAAAATGGCATAAAACAACCCCCAAAAAATAGAGAGCCCTCTATACAAGATCGAATGTTTTTAAGAAACCTATCTTATCAGTACAATAAAACTCAATGCACCGCTGACAAACGCACACAATACCTTTTTGCTGTAGTGGAATAAGCGCCATCATGTCGTCAGGGACTATGACACGAAAACACCAACAAGTCTGACTGTCATCAAGCGCGCAACCATTATCACTTTTACAAAAAGGACATTTCATTGTTATACCCATTTATGTATCAATAGTGCAAAAAAAATCCCCGCCGAAGCAGGGATTTTATCATCCGTCACACTTTAAAATACTCGCTTACCAGCCAGTGATTTCTTTAAGTGCAGCACCGATGTCCGCTAGAGAGCGAACGGTTTTAACACCAGCGTCTTGTAGCGCTGCGAATTTCTCGTCAGCTGTACCTTTACCGCCAGAAATGATCGCGCCAGCGTGACCCATACGCTTACCAGCAGGTGCAGTCACACCAGCAATGTAAGAAACAACAGGCTTAGTCACGTTTGCTTTGATGTAAGCAGCCGCTTCTTCTTCAGCAGTACCACCAATTTCACCGATCATCACGATCGCTTCAGTTTGTGGATCGTTTTGGAACATTTCCAATACGTCGATGAAGCTAGTACCTGGGATTGGGTCACCACCGATGCCTACGCAAGTAGATTGACCGAAGCCAGCATCAGTCGTTTGTTTAACTGCTTCATAAGTCAAGGTACCAGAACGAGATACGATGCCTACTTTACCTGGCAAATGGATGTGGCCAGGCATGATGCCGATCTTACATTCGCCTGGTGTGATTACACCTGGGCAGTTAGGACCGATTAGACGTACGCCTAGCTCGTCACATTTAACTTTACAGTCAAGCATGTCTAGCGTTGGAACACCTTCAGTGATACAAACGATTAGTTTGATACCAGCGTTCGCCGCTTCAAGGATAGAGTCTTTAACAAAAGGCGCTGGAACGTAGATAACAGACGCTTCCGCACCTGTTTGCTCAACCGCTTCTTTCACTGTGTTGAAAACAGGTAGACCTAGGTGAGTTTGACCACCTTTACCAGGAGTAACACCGCCGACCATTTTCGTTCCGTAAGCAATCGCTTGCTCAGAGTGGAACGTACCTTGTCCGCCAGTGAAACCTTGACAGATTACTTTAGTATCTTTATTGATTAAAACAGACATTATTATTTGCCCTCCGCAGCTTTAACAACTTGTTCAGCCGCGTCTTTTAGACTTGTTGCAGCGATGATGTCTAGACCTGAGTTTGCTAGAACTTCACGGCCTTTCTCTGCGTTAGTACCTTCAAGACGAACAACAACAGGCACGTTAACACCTACTTGTTCAACCGCACCGATAATACCTTCAGCGATCATATCGCAACGAACGATACCACCGAAGATGTTAACCAATACCGCTTTAACATTGCTGTCAGAAAGGATGATTTTAAACGCTTCAGCAACGCGCTCTTTCGTCGCACCGCCGCCCACGTCTAGGAAGTTAGCAGGTTTGCCGCCGTGTAGGTTAACGATATCCATCGTACCCATTGCTAGGCCCGCACCGTTTACCATGCAACCAACGTTACCGTCTAGAGCAACGTAGTTAAGCTCCCATTTAGCCGCGTGTGCTTCACGCTCATCTTCTTGAGATGGATCGTGGAACTCTTGCATTTTCTTCTGACGGTAAACAGCGTTACTGTCGATACCGATTTTGCCATCTAGACAGTGAAGGTTGCCTTCTTCTGTGATAACAAGTGGGTTGATTTCAAGAAGCGCGAAATCGTAATCATGGAACATTTGAGACAAACCAAGGAACACTTTAGTGAACTGTTTGATTTGTGTAGGGTTAAGACCCAATTTAAATGCCAACTCACGAGCTTGGTAAGGCTGAGCACCCACAAGCGGATCAATGATCGCTTTATGGATAAGCTCTGGCGTTTCTTCTGCTACTTTCTCGATCTCAACACCGCCTTCTGTAGACGCCATGAAAACAACGCGACGAGTAGAACGGTCAACTACTGCACCTAGGTACAATTCGTTAGCAATGTCAGTGCAAGATTCTACAAGAATCTTCGCAACAGGCTGACCTTTTGCATCAGTTTGGTAAGTAACAAGATTTTTACCAATCCAGTTTTGTGTAAACGCAGCAACTTCTTCATAAGAATCAACAAGCTTTACACCGCCCGCTTTACCGCGACCACCAGCGTGAACTTGAGCCTTAACAACCCACTTGTCACCACCAATTTTTTTCGCTGCTTCAACTGCCGCTTCTGGCGTGTCTACTGCGTATCCTGTAGATACTGGCAGGCCGTATTCAGCAAAAAGCTGTTTAGCCTGATATTCATGTAAGTTCATTTGATTCTTCCGCTCATCTGAATGATTGACATAAGCTCTGCCTGCTAAGACAGAAATTGCCGGCTCTAGGCCGGCAAATCTAATTTTTTATTAACGCTTTTTACGGTTTGCGATATGGATCGCATGGTTGTCTACCGCTAGTGCCGCTTCGTGAACCGCTTCACTCACTGTTGGGTGAGCAAAAACAGTCAACGCGATATCTTCTGCAGTAGAACCGAATTCCATTGCAATAACCGCTTGCGCGATCAAGTCAGCCGCGTGACCACCAATAATGTGGCAGCCTAAAATACGGTCTGTTTCTTCACAAGCAATTATCTTAACGAAACCATCAGTGTCATTCGCCGCCATAGCACGACCAGACGCTGCAAATGGGAATTTACCCACTTTAAACTTAACACCTTCTGCTTTTAGCTCTTGCTCATTTTTACCAACCCAAGCAAGTTCTGGGTGAGTATAAATAACAGATGGGATGCAATCATAATTCATTTGTGCTTTATGGCCAGCAATGATGTCTGCAACCATAACACCTTCTTCTGAGGCTTTGTGTGCCAACATAGGACCACGCACAATGTCACCAATCGCGTATACGCCTGGAACAGATGTACGGCACTGCTCATCAACGAAGACAAAGCCACGTTCATCCAGCTTCACGCCAGAATCTTCAGAGAAACAACCTTGAGTAAATGGCTTACGACCAACAGCAACAATTAGCTTGTCAAAAGTCTGCTTTTGTTCGTTACCGTCTTTATCAAGATACGTTACTTCGACTTCTTCGCCATTGATCTGGCTGCCAGTAACGCGAGCACCAAGACGAATGTCCAAATGTTGCTTCTTGAAAATCTTAGCGGCTTCTTTCGCTACATCTTGGTCACAAAGGCTTAGGAAAGCGTCTTGCGCTTCAAGAACCACAACCTCAGAACCTAGACGAGCCCAAACTGAACCAAGCTCTAAACCGATAACACCAGCACCAATCACACCAAGACGTTTTGGCACAGCACGGAAATCAAGCGCACCTTGGTTATCAACGATAATATCACCCGTACGTGGCGCAGGTGGAATATTCACTGGCACTGAGCCTGTCGCTAAAATAACGTTCTCAGTTTCAATAACGGTTACCGTACCGTCATGCGCTGTGAATTCGACTTTTTTGTTCGCTAATACTTTACCAAAACCTTCGAAACTTGTTACACCGTTAGCTTTGAAAAGGCCAGTGATACCACCGGTCAACTGATCTACAATTTTATCTTTACGATCAACCATAGCATCAACGTTCATAGCAACGTCACTCATACTGATACCATGTACGCCAAAAGTTTCTTTCGCATCATGGTATTTTTGTGAAGAGTCTAACAGTGCTTTAGAAGGAATGCAGCCAACGTTTAAACAAGTACCGCCAAGGCGAGGCTTGTTGTCTTTGTCTAACCATTTTTCGATACAGGCTGTTTTTAAACCTAGCTGAGCAGCGCGAATAGCGGCTACATAACCACCAGGGCCGCCACCAATTACAACAACATCAAATTTATCAGACATAAGAGATCCCATTTTTCAGTAAAACTGAACGACCTAATCAGACCGTTCAGTATTCAATTCATACAAATCAGATGGTACGAATACTTAGATTTCAAGCAAAAGACGTGCAGGGTCTTCAAGCAATTCTTTGATCGTTACCAAGAATTGTACGGCTTCTTTGCCGTCAATCATACGGTGATCGTAAGACAAGGCCAAATACATCATCGGCTGGATAACGACTTGACCATTAACTGCCATTGGACGATCTTGGATTTTATGCATACCCAAAATAGCCGTTTGTGGTGGGTTAATGATAGGCGTAGACATCAACGAACCGAAAGTACCACCGTTAGTGATAGTGAAAGTACCACCTTGCATGTCATTCATACCCAGTTTGCCATCACGACCACGAAGAGCGAAGTCCATAATAGTCGACTCGATGTCAGCAAGCCCCATCGCTTCTGTATTGCGAAGTACTGGCACCATCAAACCACGATCAGTGGACACGGCTACACCAATGTCTTGGTAGCCATGGTAAACCATGTCATTGCCATCAATTGACGCGTTCACGGCTGGGAAGCGTTTAAGTGCTTCAGTCGCCGCTTTCACGAAGAATGACATGAAGCCAAGTTTCGTGCCGTTGTGTGTCTTAGCAAACAAATCTTTGTACTTAGCACGCAATTCCATGACAGGTGCCATATTGACTTCGTTGTAAGTCGTCAACATCGCAGCGGTTTGCTGAGCTTCGACCAAACGTTTCGCAATCGTGGCACGAAGACGTGTCATTGGAACACGTTTTTCAATACGTCCATCCGCACCTAGAGCGGCCACTGGCGCAGCAGCTGGTTTAGATGCTGGAGCAGGAGCGGCTTTAGCTGGCGCAGCAGGAGCAGAGGCTTTTGCCTTCACAGCCGCGTCTACGTCTTCTTTTGTGATACGACCACCTTTGCCAGTTCCTTTCACTTGAGAAGCAGTTAAACCCGCTTCAGAAAGTGCTTTACGAGCAGCAGGACCAGCAACACCATCTTCATCACCATCTGTAGCAGATGACGTGGAAGACGCTGTATTAGCAGGCGCTGCTTCAGCAGCAGACGCTCCAACCAAGAAGTTAGCAAGAACTTCATCACTAAGGACAGTATCACCTTCGTTTTTCAAGATGTCGCCAATCACACCATCAGCAGGCGCTACGACTTCTAAAACAACTTTATCCGTTTCAATATCAACAATGTGCTCATCACGTGAACACGCTTCACCTGCTTTCTTGTACCAAGTTGCCACGGTGCCATCGGCAACGGACTCAGGGAAAGTAGGCGCTTTAATTTGAACCGTTTCTTTTGAAGAAGAGGCCGCAGCGGCTGGCGCTGCTTTTTCCGCTTGCGCTGGAGCGGCAGAAGCTGCTGCACCAGATTCGAAAATAGCCAACACTTCATCGCTCAATACGATGTCGCCTTCCGCTTTTAAAATCTCTTTTAACACACCATCAGCAGGTGCAACGACTTCTAAGACAACTTTATCTGTCTCGATGTCTACAATGTGCTCATCTCGCGCACAGGCTTCGCCTGGCTTCTTGTACCAAGTAGCAACGGTGCCGTCTGCTACAGATTCTGGAAAAGTAGGTGCTTTAATTTCAATGCTCATTTTATACCCTTATCTCTCTGACAGGCTATGGTACTAACCAACTAATGCGTCGTTGACCAGCGCTTCTTGTTCTTCAACATGGATAGACATGTAACCAGCCGCTGGCGCAGCAGACGAAATTCTACCTGCAAAGCGGATTTTCAATTCTGGATACAATTTTTCCAATACTCGATTCATACGGTGACGATTGGCATGCCAAGCACCTTGGTTTTTCGGCTCTTCTTGACACCAAACCAAGCTATCAACATTTTTGTACTGTTCTAACTCAGACTCAAGGTCAGCGTATGGGAACGGATACAATTGCTCCAAACGAATCACAGCAACATCATCTTTTTGCAGCTCTTCACGACGGTTAATCAAGTCGAAATAAACCTTACCACTACATAGGACAATGCGTTTTACTTTATCCGCTGTAACAGCTTCAGATGATTCTGGCAGAACTGTTTTAAAGCTTCCTTCCGCCAAGTCTTCTAATGTCGAAATTGCTTGTTTGTGACGCAACAAACTCTTAGGAGACATTATGATCAGCGGACGACGCATAGGACGAATCGCTTGACGACGAAGGATATGGAAAATTTGTGATGGCGTAGTCGGAACACAAACTTGAATATTGTATTCGGCACACAACTGCAAGAAGCGTTCTAAACGTGCAGACGAATGCTCTGGTCCTTGACCTTCATAACCATGTGGCAACAACATAGTCAGACCGCATAAGCGACCCCATTTATGCTCACCGCTGGTAATAAATTGGTCAATAACAACCTGCGCACCGTTGGCAAAATCACCGAATTGCGCTTCCCAAATAACCAAGCCTTTAGGTGACGTACTCGCATAACCGTATTCAAAGGCCAGCACCGCTTCTTCTGATAAATAAGAGTCGTAAAGATCCATAGTAGGTTGATCTTCAGACAAATGTTTCAAAGGAATATACGTGCTACCGTCTTTCTGACTATGAATAACCGCATGGCGATGAGAGAAAGTACCACGACCAGAATCCTGACCTGTAATACGAATCGGATAGCCTTGCTCAAGCAAAGTTGCAAAAGCAAGCGTTTCTGCGTAGCCCCAGTTAAGAGGTAATGCACCCGCTGTCATCTTATCACGGTCTTGGTAAATCTTTTGTACTTGACGCTGAACAACAACACCATCAGGTATGCTAGTTAATTTTCTAGCCACTTCCTGCAATTTAGAAAGCGGGTAAGTTGTGTCACCAGCATCAGTCCATTCAACACCAAGATAAGGTTTCCAATCAACAAACGAACCCGTTTGAGATTCAAGTACCAAGCTTTTCGCAACATGGCGAGCATTATCAAGGTCTTCTCGATTCTCAACGACCATTTGGTCAGACTTTTCTTGTGTAACCACAGATTCTGCCACGAGACGCTCTGAGTAAAGAGTACGCGTCGTTTTAAGATTGTTAATTACATTGTACATTAATGGTTGAGTACCAGATGGTTCATCCGTCTCGTTGTGACCACGACGACGGTAACAAACCATGTCAATCACAACATCGCGACCGAACTCATAACGATAATCTAGCGCAAGCTGAGTGACAAACAACACAGCTTCTGGATCATCACCATTAACGTGGAAAATTGGCGCTTGAATGATTTTAGCAACATCTGTTGCGTATTCAGTAGAGCGAGAATCTTCTTGGCGGTTGGTAGTAAAACCGACCTGGTTATTGATAACGATGTGAACCGTACCACCTGTGCGGTAAGCACGGGTTTGAGACATCTGGAATGTCTCCATAACCACACCTTGACCCGCAAACGCTGCATCACCGTGAATCGAAATAGGCACAACACTTTTACCTGTTGTATCTTTACGACGATCCTGACGCGCACGAACAGAGCCTTCAACGACCGGAGACACGATTTCCAAGTGTGATGGGTTAAATGACAGAGCAATGTGTACTTCTCCGCCAGCCGTCATCACGTTAGAAGAGAAACCTTGGTGGTATTTAACGTCGCCAGATGTGTTGACAAGCTTCTTACCTTCAAACTCGTCAAATAAATCTTTGGGGTTTTTACCAAGCGTATTAACCAATACGTTAAGACGTCCACGGTGAGCCATGCCAATAACAACCTCTTTGGCACCAAGTGCACCGGAACGCTGAATCAACTCGTTTACCATAGGGATTAAGCTTTCGCCGCCTTCAAGACCAAAACGCTTGGCACCAGGGTAACGACTAGCAAGATATTTCTCTAAGCCTTCCGCTGCCGTTAAACGTTCCAGCAGGCTTTCGCGAGTTTCTTGGGAATATTCTGGACGAGAACGAACGGATTCGACACGCTGTTGAAGCCAAGCTTTTTCTTGTGTATCAACAATGTGCATAAACTCGTAACCAATGCTACCGCAATAGGTTTTTTCAAGTTCCGATACAATTTCACTTAATTTAAGCGCGTCTTTGCTAAAGAACAAAGAGCCTACATTGAAGACTGTATCTAAATCAGCGCCCGTTAATTGGTGATAGCCAATATCTAAATCAGCTACTTTCTCACGCTTTTGCAATCCAAGTGGATCAAGTGTTGCATGTTGATGCCCGCGAACGCGATAAGCATTAATCAACTGCAAAACACTGATTTGCTTCTGCTCATGATCAGAACTCGCAACATTACCGGTAGAAACAGGCATTGAGCGAAATTTATTCTTACCAATCTGTAGAAACTGCTCTTGAATCACTGAATGAGGTAGATCAGTTGATTGCGCTTCGCTTACACGAGGCAATTGATCAAAACATTTACGCCATTCTTCCGACACTGAGTTCGGATCG
The DNA here is from genome assembly GCF_003259225.1 of Marinomonas arctica. GTDB lineage: Bacteria > Pseudomonadota > Gammaproteobacteria > Pseudomonadales > Marinomonadaceae > Marinomonas > Marinomonas arctica. The sequence goes on from NZ_QHJF01000005.1 coordinate 271,176, forward strand.
ACGAGGTAGCTTTCAAACAACCCTTCAACATATTCCAAGTTTCCACCTGAAAAGTGAGAGGTGCTCCACAGCAACTCCATTAAACTTTCGTGCATTCTCGATCACCCTTATGTTCGAGCCAGCTACCGGGGTCCCGGTATCAACCTATGATTAAGGTCGATCATTTTATCAGGCCCGTAAGGCTATTAAAGCCTCGATTTTTTTGTTTATTTCCAGCTACTTCCGCCCTTCTACGTTTAATACTAAACCACTACAAGCGCTTTATTTATAAAAACAAAACCCTTTGAATCCATAATCACTGAGGTAATGGTTTTTCTTAGGTGCTTCCTTGCCCGTAAAGATCGAATTTTAAATCGTTTTTGCCATATTCTCTACATCAGAATATGCAAAAATGGCGGCATTGAACCATTATTCAAGCCGCCGACTTTCTGTGATCACATTAAAACAACATTATGGATCACACAAAACATTATCAGGTCGCTCTCTGCAAAAGCATAGTACGAATATTACCAATGGCCTTAGTTGGATTTAACCCTTTAGGACAGACGTTTACACAGTTCATGATACCATGGCAACGGAAGACACTAAACGGATCATCTAGATCACTAAGACGCTCTTGGGTGGCCGTATCACGACTATCTGCCAAGAAACGGTAGGCTTGCAGCAATCCTGAAGGTCCTACAAACTTATCTGGATTCCACCAGAAAGATGGACATGCAGTCGAACAGCAAGCACACAAGATACATTCATAAAGACCATCAAGCTTTTCACGTTCTTCTGGGCTTTGCAAACGCTCAATCGCTGGCGCAGGCGTATCATTTAGCAAATAAGGACGAATCTTCTCATATTGCTTGTAGAACTGCCCCATATCAACCACAAGGTCACGAACCACCGGCAAACCAGGAAGAGGACGCAATACCAACTTGCCTTTTTTTACAGCCTCAGAAACCGGCGTAATACAAGCCAAGCCATTTTTCCCTGACATATTCATACCGTCAGAGCCACACACACCCTCACGACATGAACGGCGGTATGAAATACTTGGATCTTGCGCTTTAAGCAAGTTCAAAACATCAAGCACCATCAAGTCTTTACCTGCTGGCAACTCAATCTCATAATCCTGCATGTAAGGAGCGTCGTCCTTCTCAGGATTGTAGCGATAGATACTAACTAACATTGACATAACTCCTTAGTATGAACGAGCCTTAGGTGGGAAAGCTTCCATGGTCTTTGGCGCAAAGTTTACATCACGCTTGGTTACAGTCTTACCTACTGGATGGAACAAAGAATGTTTCAACCAGTTTTCATCGTCACGTTCAGTAAAGTCATTGCGAGCATGAGCACCACGGCTTTCCTTACGGAATTCAGCCGGAATAGCTGTCGCTTCAGCAACTTCAAGTAAATTTTCAAGCTCTAAAGCCTCAATACGCGCTGTATTGAATGCTTGACTCTTATCCTCAAGGTACAAGTTTTCAACACGAGTACGAATTTCTTTTAGCTGTGCAAGGCCTTTTTGCATTGCTTCGCCATCACGGAACACACCGAAATAAAGCTGCATTACACGCTGCAGATCAGCACGCACCGCCGCAACACTTTCGCCGCCTGTGGAGCTATTCAAACGATTCAAACGAACCAATGCTTTTTCTATGTTGGTCTCATCAGCGTCTAATGAATCAAAACCTTCATCTAACGACTTTTTAACATGCAAACCAACCGCTCGACCAAATACCACCAAGTCTAGCAGTGAGTTACCACCAAGACGGTTAGCGCCGTGAACAGACACACAAGCCGCTTCACCACAAGCATAAAGACCATCAATAATAACGTCTTCGCCCGCTTCGTTTTGTTTAAGCGCTTGACCACCGATGTTTGTAGGAATACCACCCATCATGTAGTGACAAGTTGGAATAACAGGAATCGGCTCTTTCACTGGATCAACGTGCGCAAAAGTACGAGACAACTCAAGTATACCAGGAAGACGCTTATTCAACGTTTCCTCACCCAAGTGATCCAACTTAAGCAATACGTGATCGCCATCAGGACCACAACCACGACCTTCCAAAATCTCAAGAATCATCGAACGAGCAACTACATCTCGACCAGCAAGATCTTTGGCGTTTGGAGCATAACGCTCCATGAAACGTTCACCGTCTTTGTTGATCAGATAGCCACCTTCACCACGACAACCTTCCGTCACTAGCGTACCAGCACCGTAAATGCCTGTTGGGTGGAATTGCCACATCTCCATATCTTGCATTGGGAAACCAGCGCGCAATGCCATACCAACACCATCACCCGTGTTGATGTGAGCATTGGTTGTTGATTGATAAATACGACCTGCACCACCTGTCGCAATAACCGTTGCCTTAGCTTTAAGGTAAACCGTCTCACCACTTTCGATACAAATAGCAATCACACCAACAACAGCATCTTCACTGTTTTTTACCAGATCCGTCGCATACCATTCATTAAAGAAGGTTGTACCGCCTTTAAGGTTGCCTTGATACAAAGTGTGAAGCAGAGCATGACCCGTTCGGTCTGCCGCCGCACAAGTACGAGCAGCTTGACCACCCTTACCAAAGTCTTTCGACTGACCACCAAATGGGCGTTGATAAATACGACCTTGCTCAGTACGAGAAAAAGGCAAGCCCATGTGTTCAAGTTCAAAAACGGCTTGAGGACCAACGGAACACATGTATTCAATTGCATCTTGGTCGCCAATATAATCTGACCCTTTTACGGTGTCATACATGTGCCAGCGCCAATCATCGTTTGGATCATCACTTGCAATCGCACAAGTAATACCACCCTGCGCAGACACTGTGTGCGAGCGAGTAGGAAACACCTTAGTAACACATGCCGTATTCAAACCAGACTCGGTCAACTGGAGCGCAGCACGCATACCTGCGCCACCCCCACCGATAACAATGGCATCAAAGGAAATAGTACGAATATTTGCCATTACTTATAGCCCCCAAAGAACTTGAACACCCCATACGATGTAAATAAACATTACAAGACCGCATAGAGATTGAAAGAAGAAACGCGCACCCGTTGCTTTAATATAGTCCGTTGAAATAGACCACAATCCAATCCAAGAGTGCATACCAATCGATAACAGCACCATTAGGCTGAATATACGCATCCATGTCGCTTCAAATAAAGCACTCCACTGATCGTATGTAAGATCAGGATTCAGCAACAAGTAACCAATGATAAAAACCGTGTACAAAGATAATACAACGGCAGACACTCGCTGCATCATCCAGTCATAAAGACCAGAGCGACCAAAACTTGTGATTTGAGTTACCATATCCACACTCCTGCTAACACGATTAGAACAACAGCAATCGCAATATTTGCAATAGCAGCACTACGCCCACTTTCTAGCTCTTCAAAGTATCCCATATCCATAAACAAGTGCTTCACACCTGCCACAAAATGATACATCAGCGCGGAGACAACACCCCAAATAATGAACTTCGCTAGGAAGCTTGTCTGCAGTGCATTAACCACCTGATCAAAACCTTCCTGCGATTCCAAAGAAAGGTCAAAGGCATAAAACAAGAAAGCCAATCCTACAAAAAGGATAATTCCTGTTATGCGGTGAAGAATAGATACAATTGCTGTGACGGGCATCGATATTGTTGAAATATCAAGGTTGACTGGTCTTTTTTTATTCACGACTTTTACACCATTTTGTATTGATTGAATGGTCAATCACGACCCAATGTCTATACGTGCTATATTTAACTCTGGATCAGAGTAAAATAATGACGTCATAGGCCTGCTTTGAAAATCCCATCGATTTGCAAACAAATGTTTAAAAGCGACTCTCTTTTATCCATTAGCATCAACAAATCAATGAAATCGTCTGAGGCGCAATTATAGACCAGCCAAAAATACTAAGACAAATAGACTGAACGAGAGGTTTTCAATGGTCACCATTCATCAAATGAATGTAACCATAAGCCGAAACAATAATGGTATAAAATTACATAAAAAATCACCCTGAAAAAACACTTAAAAACCTTTATTATCAATAACTTAATTGATTTTAAGCATTTTCTTGACTTTACATCAATCCCTTGTTTTGTCAGATAATTACAAAATAACACAACCTAATGTAAATAGAGTGCAAATGAACAAGATTGACTTTTATAGTCTAGAGACAGTATTTTTTCCGCACCTTCTGGGCCAGGTGGAGTCAACCTACGACGTCTTAGCCCCGAACCAGAATACGAAGGAGACCATAAATGGCTGATAAAAAAGCGCTACTCAAAGTGGATGGGATCGATAAAGCTATCGAACTTCCTGTTCTTTCAGGCACCCTAGGTACAGACGTTATCGACGTTCGAGGCTTAGGTGCGAACGGTGTATTCACCTACGATCCAGGATTTATGTCTACCGGCTCTTGTGAATCCTCTATTACTTTCATAGATGGAGATGCTGGCATCCTTTTGCATCGTGGCTACCCTATTGCCCAACTTGCAGAACACTCAGACTATCTAGAAACCTGCTATTTGTTACTTTACGGAGAATTACCGGACAAAAAGCAAAAAGCAGAATTTGAAAGAACGGTTGGCAAACACACCATGGTCAACCAATCGATGCACAAATTCATTGAAGGTTTTCGAAATGATGCCCACCCTATGGCCATCATGTGCGGTCTTGTTGGCGCTCTATCGGCTTTTTACCAAGATCACATGGACATCAGCAACCCTAAGCACCGTGAAATTGCTGCGTTTCGTCTGATTTCTAAAATGCCAACGCTTGCTTCAATATGCTATAAGTATTCCAAAGACCAGCCTGTTATGTACCCACGTAACGACTTGTCTTATGCTGAAAACTTTTTGTACATGATGTTTGCAACACCTTGCGAGGATTACAAGGTAAACCCCGTGTTTGCCAAGGCTATGGATAGAATATTCATCCTCCACGCAGACCACGAACAAAATGCTTCAACGTCCACAGTACGTTTAGCAGGCTCTTCAGGCGCTAACCCGTTTGCGTGTATTGCGGCAGGCATTGCAACACTTTGGGGGCCTGCTCACGGCGGTGCTAACGAAGCAGTACTAACCATGCTGGAAGAGATTGGTGACGTTGAGCACATCGACAAATTTATCGCCAAAGCAAAAGATAAAAACGATCCTTTCAGATTGATGGGCTTTGGCCATCGCGTCTATAAAAACTTTGACCCTCGCGCCAAAGTAATGCGCGAAACTTGCGATCAAGTATTGGCAGAATTGGGCCAATCAGATGATCCGTTACTAAAAATCGCTAAACGCCTTGAACAGATTGCTCTAGAAGATCCTTATTTCGTAGAACGTAAGCTTTATCCAAACGTTGATTTCTACTCAGGCATCATCATGAAAGCAATCGGCATTCCAACCAGTATGTTTACGGTTATCTTTGCCATGTCTCGTACTATTGGCTGGATCTCTCACTGGAACGAAATGATCAGTGGACCCTATAAAATTGGCCGTCCGCGCCAACTTTATGTTGGTAAGCCACAGCGCGATTATCCGGCTAAAAAGTAATACATTAAATAAATGCATTACAAAAAAACGCGCCTCTCGGCGCGTTTTTTATCATTCTTTTTTGATAGCGTTCAGCGGAGGATTCTAAGAATCACTCCTCATCCTCTTCCACAATCTCAGTAACCGTTGCATGACCGCACTTAACGCAGTCACCTTCAATCCAAACTCGATCTTTGCTTTCAAATTCCTTTGGGTTGACCATCCCCAAATCCACTTCCATACAATGGTTACACCAAGTTTGTGCCAAAAAATCTCTTTGTTCTTCTTCAGCGCGAGCGAAAAAATCTCTTTCTACTATGTTTTCTTCTAGTTCATTTGTCATTCAATTTACTCCACTGTACTGATAGGATGCGACTCGATTTGCATCAGGGTCTAATGCATTTAGCGGAGCACTGATTAACAAACGACTCAAGGATATGCTGTTAAATAGCTTCTGCTTGTCCCCATCAATTTCTATAGCAAACTCAATGGTATCACCATCCACTTGAAGCAAAGTCACATTACGCACAACCCCAATACTTTCTAAATAGGACTGAACCTTGCTCATGACATTGTAGCTTTCCACACCAGCAACGCGAACAGTTAACTGACTAACAGAGCCACTATTGCGCACGGAAGCGTAGCGAGAAGAAAACACTTTCGCCAATTTAGTCGTCGCTTGATCAACCACCTCTTTTAGTGTCCTACCCGACAATGCGAATCGCTCTGATTCCCCCCCCTTCAGTAACACCAACAAATTCCCACTCATTTGCCCAGCATAATTACTAATCCTTATGGCGGCAACGGAATCTGTTTGGTAGCGCGTACTTGCTCGGGCAATGCTATCTGCAAAAAAGCCCCAAACATCCGCGGTAGAAATGGTTCTTTTGTCAACCTCATCCTGCAAAGGTGCGTAGATAGGCAAGCCTGCCAAATTGGCAGACTGAGCAAATTCATTCAATACAACCGACGGCTCTCTTGAGCCAGACAAACTTCTTACGCCATTGGTCTCACTGACTAACCACACCAGGACGGAAGGCCTGTTCTCCCCCCATACCGGTAAATTATTCTGCGATAAAAAGCGATCAATCGACTCTTGGTAGAAAGTCACCCGAACTTGTTTACCGGGCACCAAGCCACCTTCAAAGGATAGAAGCTCACTGAGCGACGCAACGGAGTGTTGTGCAACCCACGCTGACGCTTGACGCTTAGCTTGAGCCAACACACTACTGGTGATGGCTTCTTTGTCACCTGATACTTTTATCAGCACTTCTTCTGCCGCCAAACCAAACGCTTGGCTTAACATCTGATCTTCTGACTGAGTCACAGGCAAATTAATTTCAGCACTATAAAGTCCCTGAACAGGGACCGCATTGGCTGTCGGAATCAACAAAACACTAATGAGTAATAAAAATATACGAGAATTCATAGCCTTTCCTTCGTTTATTTGCCTATTCTACTGTCTTAATTGCAAAGAACCATAGCCCTAATGCGCCACTATGCTAAAATGCCTTTTTTTCCTCGTACCATGATAAGGCATAGGCAATGACCAAGTCAGATAAACCATCGATTAGTTATAAAGACGCAGGCGTAGATATCAACGCTGGCAACCAACTTGTTGAACGTATTAAAGGCGTAAGCAAAAAAACTCGTCGCCCTGAAGTAATGGGTGGTCTGGGAGGCTTTGGTGCTTTGACACGCCTTCCCACAAAATACAAAAACCCAATACTTGTTTCTGGCACAGACGGTGTCGGTACCAAGTTGCGCTTAGCTATGGATCTTAATCAACACGACACCATTGGTATCGATCTTGTCGCCATGTGCGTGAACGATCTCGTTGTAGCCGGTGCTGAGCCTCTATTATTCCTAGATTACTATGCCACTGGCAAGCTAGATGTTGATGTCGCCGCCAATGTTGTTACAGGGATTGGCGAAGGTTGCATACAAGCGGGTTGCGCACTCGTTGGTGGCGAAACGGCAGAAATGCCAGGCATGTATCATGATGGTGATTATGATCTCGCTGGCTTTTGTGTTGGTGTCGTTGAAGAAGAAAACATCATCGATGGCAGCAAAGTAAAAGCGGGCGACACCTTGATTGCATTAGGCTCTTCAGGCCCTCACTCCAATGGCTACTCTTTAATTCGCAAAATCCTGGAAGTCAGCAAAGCCGATCTTAACCAAGAGATCGACGGTGTCGCGCTAAAAGACGCGCTAATGGAGCCAACGCGTATTTACGTCAAATCCATTCTTAAGTTGATGGAATCCGTTTCCGTTAATGCTTTGGCTCACATCACCGGTGGCGGGCTGCTAGAAAACATTCCTCGCGTACTTCCTGAAGATACCGCGGCTCGTATTGACGCCACCAGCTGGAAACGCCCTGCTGTGTTTGATTGGCTACAAGAACAAGGAAATGTTAAGCAAGAAGAGATGTATCGTGTTCTAAACTGTGGCGTCGGCATGGTACTTTCTATTGATGCAGAAAAAGCAGATGAAGCTCTCGCTATTCTTAAAGCAGAAGGCGAAAATGCTTGGATAATTGGTGATGTTTGTCCTCGTAATGGTGGAAAGGAAGTATTAATCTCAGACCTTGAGGAACAGGCATGAGTTGTCCGATCGTTGTCTTAATTTCCGGCAGCGGCAGCAACTTGCAAGCTTTGATTGATCAAAGCTTGCAAGGACAACTCAACATCAATATTTGTGCCGTGATCAGTAATAAAGCGCAAGCCTACGGACTTGAAAGAGCCAAGATGGCGGGCATCCCCACTCATACACTCGACCATAAGTCATTTGCGAGTCGAGAAGAGTTTGATGCCGAGCTGCAAGCGATTATTGATCAGTACCAACCAAAATTGGTTGTTCTTGCTGGCTTTATGCGTATTTTGACTGAAACGTTTGCGAAACATTACGAAGGTAGAATGCTCAACATTCACCCATCGCTGCTTCCTAAATACAAAGGTTTGAATACACATCAACGGGCAATTGATGCAAACGAGAAAGAGCATGGTGTGTCAGTACATTTTGTGAGTCCAGAGTTGGACGCAGGTGCCGTTATACTTCAAGCAAGTACAAGTATAACCACTGACGATACGGCAGAATCTTTGGCTGGAAAGGTCCATGCCTTAGAACACACTATCTATCCTCTGGCCGTAAAATGGTTCAGCGAGGAAAGATTAACATTTCAGAACGGAAAGGCTTTTTTGGATACGAATGCTCTACCACAAAGCGGCATTCTATATAATGAAGCGTTAACATGATGTAGGAGAAGGTATGAGAGCTCGTAAAATTCCAATATTATTAATGGTTATTTTTATGAGTATTCCCATACTTTCTCTTCTCTCAACAAAAGCAAATGCCACGCAAACGCAAGACACTTTTCTAAAACCCTACTCCGCCGTGTATAGCACTGTCTGGAAAAAAGGTATTCGTTTAAAAGTAGAAGGCAAGCAAACCTTATCAAAAAAATCAGGCGACCTTTGGCAGTTTGTCTTTACGGCTGACAGCATGATTGCCTCCCTCAACGAGTCCTCTACTTTTTATGTAAAAGACCACCAAATCATTCCAACCTACTATCGTTATAAAAGTTCGGCATTAGGAAAAAAACGCAGTGCCACACTGACTTTTGATTGGGACAACAATCTTGTCCGCAACGATATAAAAGACAAACCTTGGAACCTCACCATCCCTTTAAAAACACTCGATAAGCTGTCTGTGCAACTTCAGGTTAGACAAGATCTAAAGCTAGGGAAAAACGAATTTGACTACCAAATTGCCGATGGTGGGTATATTAAAAATTGGCGATTCAAACGTGACAAGATGGAAGACATCAACACTAAACTGGGTCGACTCTCTGCCATTAAAATCATTCGTACCGACAATCTCGAGAAAGGCAAAAAGACGTCTTTTTGGTTCGTCCCGACTCTTGACTATTTATTGGTTAAACTCGAACACCAAGAAGATGGTGAATCCTATGAACTTGATATTGAATCCGTTAAATAGAACTAGACTAACTCTCTAGGTGTATTAACATTTAACAAGTCAGCATCGTTGGCCCAAATAACAGACTGACAACCAAATTTTTCATAAAAAGCTGAGACATTATATCGCTGAGCTTCCTTCAGAAATTGGCTAAGCGCACTGTAAGTCTGTTCTACAGGTAAAATAGCATGCAGAGGATGCGTACCAGAGCCACTCTCTAAATAATGGATTGTTTCTGGTGACAACAGACTGGCTTGTTTCAGTTTTACAAAAGCCGCACTATTGATACACGGTGTATCACAAGGTGATATCAACAAATGTGACGTTTTCGCAAAGGCCAAACAAGCTAACAAACCTGACAACGGCCCTTTTCCTTGATATGCCAGATCATCGGCAATCACCTCATAACCAAGCGCAGTATAAGCATCAAAATTCCGGTTCGCATTAATAAACACGCTATCAGCCACTTGCTGCAACGCTCGCCCGACCAACAAGGCCATAGGGGTATTCCGAAACAACAGCAAACCTTTGTCTTGACGTGACATACGCTCAGCGTTGCCCCCTGCCAATACCGCCGCTGATAATGAGATAAACGCCATATAACCTTCTTTTATATCTGAGAATCAAAGTACGCTTTGTCACGTTTTAACCAAATACTATCTGCTAACACGAGACACTCTTCATGAGATGTCACACCATAAAGAAGTCCAGCCACCGACGCAATGGTTTGTCGTACCGCTTGCTCGCCAAATTGATCTAACTGATGACCACGCCAATGATCGGTTAATCGAGACAAGTCTACATTGTCTTTTAGGCGTTTATGCTGTTGTTCGGCTTTGGGCCAATCCGACCAACTCGCCATGCCATCTTGCCACTTACCTAGCGTGACATCTCGCTCTGGATTCACTTCCGCTTCACCATTACCACCTCGAAACACCAGCACGGAAGCATCGCCTAATTGCTCGCTGGCAGAAAGATGTAACTCATCGTACCCCCGATGAAAGACACCATGCACACTGTGATCGGCACAAAAAGGGTTCATCATTCGCACCACAGTATTCACTGGCGAACGCAACCCCAGCACATACTTAAGGTCCATCATACGACCTAATGACTCATCAATCTTCGTCAGCGGCATATAAGCAAAGTGGTTGGCTTGAAGGGCTTTTTTCAATTGTTCTCGGGAATCGCAAACAGCCAAACCAAGCAGATTCATCACCGTCTCAACATAGAGTCGATTTTCCCCCTCAAACGTATGCCCATGCATGACAATATTCACACCGGTATTGGCCAATGCAAGTGCTGCCAATAAAAACCAAGGCAACTCATTGCGTTTGCCTGCGTAGGCAGGCCAATCCAAATCCACCTTAGTTCCCAATGGTTCTTTTTTCGATAAATAGTCTCGAGTCGCTTTGGTAAAACCAACCGTTTCTTCTACCGTCTCTTCTCGTATTCGAATCAGCATCCAAAAAGCCCCTGATTGCTCAGGTGCCACCTGACCAGATAACATTAACCCCATAGCATGTTCAGCTTCAGCCACGGTTAAACTGCGCGCGCCTTTCTTGCCACGACCTAAGATTTTTACGTATTGCGTAAAGTCATTACTCATCGCGCAGTTAGTCATGCTGATAACCCCATTACTGTAGGAAGAAAGCGCTTTAATTCAGGAAGACAAGATCCACAATTGGTACCGCATTTTAATTTGGCGCCTAATCCATCAACAGAACAAATGCCGTTAATAACCGCCGCTTCAATCTGTTTACTGCCGATTTGATAACAGGAGCACACAATGTCCCCCTTTTCTTCGACATTAGCGGGCATTCCCACCAAAATGGCCAAACGATCCTGTGCTGACAAAGGCGTGTTTGTTGTCAATGTAGAGAGCAGCCAATCGGCCATGACGGAGTCAGGCTGCGGATGCAAATACATCAGCAGCGTAAGTGTTTGATTCACCAGCCTTGCCAATCGAATTTGTTGTGTCACTGGATTCGAATATTCCAGCCACTCAACCTTTTCAGCTAAACGTTTGCCCTGCTCCATATCGATGGATTTCAAAGGCGCTTGCGTTTGCCCATTGGGCCAGACCACTTCGTAATGATAACCTTGCTTTGATGGCACTTGGCACCAATACAAGCAGTCAGCTAAGACAAGTGGCGTCGCCGAAATGATCATGCCATAGCATAGGTTTGTTACGGCCTCGAGCTGCACTTGAGCATGCTTCAATTCTGGCTGACCTGACAAAGGATCGACCACCTGCGGGATAAGATTCGACACCACCGACGCGTTGGCAAATTGTTGTGTCCAATGAATAGGCACAAACACATTGCCAGGCGCAACCGCTCGACTCAGCTTAGCTTTTAATAACACCTCACCATAGGGCGACGTAAGGCGCACTAAAGACTTGTCCTGAATACCTAAGCGCTTGGCTTCTTTCGGGTGAATTTCCACATAAGGTTGTGCCGTATGTTTAGCCAAGGACGCCGCATCACCCGTTCTTGTCATGGTGTGCCATTGATCGCGCACGCGTCCAGTATTTAAGGTAAAAGGCCATTCTTGTGAAGCTTGAGTCTTTGGCAAGCTTGGTACAATTGCCACAAATCTTGCTCGGCCGTCGGGGGTAAAAAACCGTTTATCTTCAAACATTCGCTTGGTGCCTTGTGGACGACCTTCTGGTACGGGCCATTGCACTGGAACCAAAGCATCGTATTCGGCCTTAGTTATACGACTGAAATGCCCAATATCGAAATCCCGTTTGCCCTCATTTTCAAACGCCGATAAAGCCGCATGCTCGGCAAAGATGTCATGGGCGCCTTGATAAGAAAACGCTGCTTGAAAGCCCAGACTTTTTGCCACTTCACAGATTGCCCACCAATCATGCTTAGCGTCTCCGGGAGCCGGTAATAAACCTCGTTGACGAGAAATGCGGCGCTCCGAATTCGTCACTGTACCGTCTTTTTCACTCCAACCTGTCGCGGGAAACAACACATCCGCCATGGCCGTTGTGTCGGTATGGGCTTTACAGTCACTGACGATCACCAGCTCACATTTTTCCAGTGCACGTCGAACTTGAGCCGTGTCAGGCAAACTCACCATGGGATTGGTCGACATAATCCACACCACTTTGACTTTACCTTTCTCCATGGCCTGAAATAGATCGACGGCTTTTAAGCCATTTTCTGTGGCCATGTTGGGCGCTTGCCAAAAACGCTGTACTAAATCCTGAGCGCCTGGTGTGGCAAAATCCATATGAGCAGCCAACTGATTCGCCAAACCGCCCACTTCTCTCCCTCCCATGGCATTCGGCTGACCGGTAATGGAGAAAGGCCCAGCGCCTTGTTTGCCAATACGACCCGTCGCCAAATGACAATTAATAATCGCGTTGCATTTGTCCACGCCCGACGACGACTGATTGACGCCTTGGGAATAAAATGTCACCGTCTTAGGGGTATCTCGCCACCAGCCAAGCAAACTTGTTAAACTTTGCTCACTAATCCCACAGAAATTAGCGGTAAAAGAAACACATGGTGTCGATTCATTCGCTTGCGCCAAAGCACTAGCAAATCCGTTGGTGTGATTCGCAATAAAGTCATGATCTAGAATGCCAGCTTGGGCGGAATCGCTTAATAAAAAGGAAAAAATCGCCGCGTCACTGCCTGGCTTAATCGCCAAATGCAAATCTGCAATATCGCACGTCGCGGTTTCTCGCGGGTCAATCACCACCACCCTCATACTGGGTCGTTGTTTTTTCGCTGCGGCTATTCGTTGATATAAAATGGGGTGGGTCCACGCCGCATTCGACCCAACCATGATCAATAAATCACAGCATTCTAGATCCTCATAATTACAAGGCACGGTATCTGACCCAAAAGCACGCTTATAACCAACCACCGCGGACGCCATGCACAAACGGGAGTTGGTATCGACGTTGGCTGTACCAATAAAACCTTTAGCAAGTTTATTCGCCACATAATAATCTTCCGTGAGAATCTGACCTGAAAGATAAAACGCAAAAGCATCAGGGCCATGATCTTTTACGACTTGAGCAATTTTTGCGCTCACTGTATCAATGGCGGATTGCCAAGCAACTGGCTGACCATCAACCATGGGCGTTAATAAGCGATCATCCGATTGAATGGTTTGTGCAAGACTGCTGCCCTTCACGCACAAACGACCAAAATTAGCAGGATGATCCACATCACCGGAAACCGATGGCACTCTTTCATTTTCTGATTGCGCGTCGATTAAATTGACACCACAGCCAACACCACAATATGGACAGGTCGTTTTCACACTCATTGATGTTTTATTTGCTACTGGCATAGACCCTCTTCACTCTTTGTCACGCTTTTTAAGCAAAAAAAAGCCCAATCACTTTTTTAAGAAAGTGATTGGGCTCCGTTGCCTTTTGTAATATCTGAATGCTTTATGGGTAAGCCATCGTCGGTTTACGGTGCATCAGTAATATAGATAAAGCAATTAGCAAGCCAACTTTAAAAAGTGCTAATCAAACACATAAAACCTTATTTTTTAGCTCTTGGCTGATCCCACCCAATGGAGCACTATGTTTTCAAACACCCAAATAGCCCTTAAACAGTGCAATAACACGAAACCATGCACCGTTATAAATGGGCAGCGATAAACACATCACCACCCTCTAGTTTGGCCTGCCAATGAGATATCTTGATATCTTCTTCAAGACATTGGCCTGAGGCCAGTACAAAATGTTGTTTGTACAAAGGACTTGCCACTACCCATTGCTCCTGCAGATGAGCGACCAAGCCACGCGATAACACATTCGCCTTACCTATCGGATCCCAATTACTAATAGCGAATACTCTTTGCTCTGATTCAGGAACATAAAAAATGGCCACTTGTTCGCCACTGACCATAGCGGCTACCCCAGCGCCTTCCACCAAATCTTCTTGCTTACAAATCAATGTCCATGGCGTCGTCATTGTATTAGCCCACCTTAGCAATTAATTGCTGTTTTTCTGATTCCGTTGCTGGACGCATTTGGTTACGCTCTTCAACAAATACCACATTACTGTCGCTTCCCTCATAGTTAACAAACTGACGAAAGGTTTTAAGTGCTTCTGGATCTTGCAGAGTGGTTTTCCATTCGCATTGGAAAGTATCGACGACATGTTGCATACGCGCTTCCAGTTCAGCACACAATCCTAACTTATCGTTAATCACGACTTCTTTAAGATAATCTAAACCACCTTCTAAACCGTCCATCCAGACAGAAGTACGTTGTAATCGATCTGCGGTTTTGGTGTAAAACATCAACACACGGTCAATGTATTTCACCAAGGTTTCATCATCCAAATCTTTAGCAAACAAATCACCGTGGCGTGGCTTCATACCACCGTTACCGCACACGTATAAATTCCAACCACCTTCCGTTGCGATCACACCGATGTCTTTACTCTGAGCTTCGGCGCATTCTCGTGTACAGCCAGACACGGCAAATTTAATTTTATGAGGCGAACGCAACCCCTTGTAGCGGTTTTCCAGATCGATTGCCATTTTCATGCTGTCATTAACCCCATAGCGACACCAAGTGCTACCGACACAGGATTTCACCGTTCGCAAGGATTTACCGTAGGCTTGGCCTGTTTCAAATCCTGCCGCGATTAATTTCTCCCAAATTTCGGGCAATTGCGACAAGGTCGCACCAAATAAATCAATCCGCTGACCACCGGTTACTTTGGTATACAAGCCGTATTCTTTTGCCACTTGCCCCAAAACAATCAATCTATCAGGGGTTATTTCACCACCTGGGATTCTTGGCACGATGGAATAAGTTCCGTCTTTTTGCATATTGGCCAGAAAGCGATCATTGGTATCTTGCAAGCTGATGTGTTCTTTTTTCAGTACATAGTCATTCCAGACACTGGCTAAAATTGATCCAACCGCGGGTTTGCAAATCTCACAACCATGACCTTTGCCATGCGTTTTTAATAGCTCGTTAAAGGTTTTGATTTCGCCAATTTTCACCAAGTTGTATAAATCTTGGCGCGTATAAGCAAAGTGCTCACAAAGGTCGGTACTCACTTCCACACCCAATGCCAACAGCGCATTGTCGACGACTTTTTTCAATAGAGCTGCACAGCCACCACAACCCGTTGCGGCTTTGGTGACGCCTTTCACATCACCAACGGACAAAGCGCCATTGCACACCGCGTCGCTGATATCTTGTTTAGAAACATTATGACAACTACAAATCGATGCGGTCGCTGGCAAGGCATCTACGCCTAAGCCAACGGGCGCACCCTCCATCGCAGGTAAAATAAGCGCTTGCGCTTGCTCAGGCAAATCAATGGCATTGAGGTAATATTGCAGTAGGGTGTCGTAATAACTGTTATCCCCCACCAAGACAGCACCTAATAGCTTTTTACCGTCTTCAGAGACCACCATTTTTCGATAGCTTTGGCTGATTTCATCTTG
Source organism: Marinomonas arctica (assembly GCF_003259225.1). Taxonomy (GTDB): domain Bacteria; phylum Pseudomonadota; class Gammaproteobacteria; order Pseudomonadales; family Marinomonadaceae; genus Marinomonas; species Marinomonas arctica. Next base: position 287,120 of record NZ_QHJF01000005.1, read on the forward strand.
ATATACAAAGACTTTACAGCCTTGAGATTGAGCATGAGCATCGCCAACAGAACCCACATCGCAACCCAAAAGCTTCAATTTGGTACTCATGTCTGCGCCAGTGAACGTCACGCCAGCCAACCCTAAAAAGTCCGCCAACAAATGCCCGGCGGCAGATTTTGCCATGGCATAACCCGGTGCCACCAAGCCAAAGATACGATTATTCCACAGCGCACACTCACCAATAGCATAAATATCGTCATCACTGGTTTGACAATGATTGTTCACACTGATGCCGCCACGCTCACCCACGGTTAAACCAGACTGATGCGCCAGAGCATCCTGTGGTCGAATACCCGCAGAAAATAAAATTAGGTCGGTTTCTAGATGAGAGCCATCGGCAAAGTTCATGCGATGGAACGCGTTCTCACCATCGACAATGTCTTTCGTTGCCGTATCTGTGTAGACCTTCACGCCTAAGCCTTCGATCATTTCTTTGAGAACCGCACCACCCTTTTCGTCTAATTGAACCGGCATTAAGCGCGGTGCGAATTCCACCACACTGGTTTCCAAGCCAAGATTTTTTAGCGCATTAGCGGCTTCCAAACCCAGTAATCCACCACCGACCACCGTGCCTCGTGTGACTTGTTTAGCACAAGTTCTGATGGCATCTAGATCATCCAAGGTACGATAAACAAAAGTGTTATCACGCTTATGACCCGGAATAGGCGGCACGAAGGGATAAGACCCCGTCGCCAGAACCAGCTTGTCATAGGCCAATGACTCACCATTTTGGAGCATCACCTGCTTAGCGTCTCGATCAATTTTGATCACCAAGCAGCCAGTAAAGTAACGCACGCCATGCGTATCGTATAAAGAACCATCTGTCATGGCTAAATCCGCGGCACCTTTGCCAGTGAAGTATTCACTTAGATGCACACGGTCATAGGCTAAATATGGCTCTTCACCAAACACGCTAATATGAAAGGCATCATGGCCACCCTGAGCGATCATCTGCTCAACAAAATGGTGGCCGACCATGCCATTACCAATGACGATGAGATGCGGTTTTGCGGTCAAAAAAGACACGGTTGACGTCATTATATTCCCCTTGCTGTAACCCTTATTGAAACTCTTGTTTTGGTAACATGCCTAACGGCTATCACTATCTAAAACGACTTGCATCAGGCCACTTTGGCGCGACAATACGCTTCGCCAAACACCAGTAAGTCAAGCACGTCAGAGACATTGGTTTTGTTTTGAATTAACTGGAAATACCAGCTTCCATCGGCGACGTTGCCATAAAGAATAGCGCCAACCAGTAAGCCATCGTTGACCACCAGTTTGCGATAATGATGTGCGACCACATCTTTGAAAAAAATACAGCTATCCTCATCTGAGGGCTGAATCCTTCCCACGGAGAAAAGATGAACGCCTGACACTTTCAACTTGGTCGGCGTAGGCTCTATAGCAAATGCGGCTTTCTCACCAACCAAGACCTTCATCAAAACGTTAATTTGTGTCCAAATCGGTGCCACCAAACCAAAGGTCTGATGCTCAAACTCACAACATTCGCCTAAAGCATATACGTCGGGATGAGAGGTTTGCATTTGCCCATCAACTACAATAGCCCGGTTCGTTGCCAATCCGGCGGCTTTGCCTAACGTGATTTCAGGAGAAATCCCGGCCGCCATAACGACCAAATTAACCGCCAACTGTTCACCATTTTGACAAACCACATGGGACACTCGACCGTCATCCGCTTGCGCAAAGGACTCAGGCGACTCACCAAGGCGAAACGCAATGCCCATTTGCTCAAGCCTTGCCTGCAACAGGCTGGCAGATTCTTCGTCTAACTGACGATTTAGTAAGTATTGAGCGCGATGAAAGACCACAACCTTGTGTCCGCGTTTCACCAAACCGACGGCTGCCTCTAAGCCCAATAAGCCACCACCTATTACACAAATAGATTGACTGCCTGTCAGCTGTGTCATGTCATCCACATCCTGCCAAGTTCGAAAGCCCATTACATTGGAAGCAGAGGCCCCTTTAATTGGCAATAGACTTGCCCGAGACCCCGTCGCTAGTACCAATTGATCATAGGCAACTGCCTGCCCGCTCGATAAATGCAGCGTTTTCGCTTCTAAATCCAAGCTCAGCACAGGATCACTTGAGAGAATCTGAACCCCGTCCTCTTGCATTTTTTGCGTATCAACTAACGCCATATCGGCATGAGAAATCTCCTTCGCCAATAAAGAAGACAACATAATTCGGTTATAACCAACGTGAGGCTCTTCTCCGATCAAGGTGATCTGGTAAAGATGTCCACACGCTTGTTGTAAGTCATGCGCCAATTTACTGCCCGCCATGCCAGCACCAACAATGACGAGACGGCGCTTATCCACCTGATTCACTGGGCGTCTCCCCGACTGAGAAATAAGACTAGGCATTGGCAACCTTGGCGCTTGTGGCCATTTTTTTGCTCTTAGTTACTGCCTGAATAGGCTCTACTTTGCGCTGTTTCTCATACAAAAAGGTCAGAACTTGGGTGCGATAATCTATGTATCTTGGGTCATTCGCCAAAGCTAAACGCTCACGTGGACGCTCAAGGTCAACATGCAGAATTTCGCCGACTGTCGCTTCTGGGCCATTGGTCATCATCACAATACGATCAGAAAGCAGCACGGCTTCGTCCACATCATGGGTGATCATAATCACGGTATTGTTTAAGTCTTTTTGAATTTCCATCAACGAGTCTTGCAGATGAGCACGCGTCAAAGCATCCAAAGCGCCAAACGGCTCATCCATCAGCAACACACTAGGCTCCATTGCCAAGGCTCTGGCAATGCCAACACGCTGCTTCATGCCACCTGATATTTCATCAGGACGTTTGTCCGCCGCATGAGTCATGTGCACCAACTCTAGGTTGTGCATGATCCAGTCATGCATTTCTTTTTTGGTTTTTGTTTTACGGAAAACCTGTTTCACCGCCAATTCCACATTCTGGTAAGCGGTTAACCAAGGCAGCAATGAATGGTTTTGAAACACCACCGCACGCTCTGGCCCCGGCCCTTTTACTTCTCGACCATCCAGCAAAATTCCACCCTCTGTTGCGTCGTACAAACCAGCGACTATGTTAAGAACCGTCGATTTACCGCAGCCGGAATGACCGATGAGAGAGACAAACTCGCCTTTCTCAATTTTTAAACTGACATTATCCAGCGCTTTAAACGGCCCTTTTGGCGTTGGGAACTCAATCGAAATGTGACTGATGTCCAAATGTGTTGCCATGTTCTTTCTCCTGTTGACGTTTGTTGGGGAGTCCTGCCTGAATTAGCGAAGTACCTGCGTTTTATCCCAAGAAACAAAGCGCTGAATCGTCAGCATGACTCTGTCTAGCAAGTAACCAATGAAACCAATCATCAATACCGCCACCATGATTCGGCCTAATGAATTCGAACTGCCATTCTGAAATTCATCCCAAACAAACTTTCCGAGCCCAGGGTTTTGCGCCAACATTTCCGCAGCAATCAACACCATCCAAGCAATACCTAGAGACAAGCGCAGACCAGTAAACATCAAGGGAATGGCCGACGGAATGACGATTTTCATCACATGTGTCATCCAGCCTAAACGCAATACTTTTGACACATTCAGCAGATCCTTCTCAACAGCAGCCACACCCACTGCCGTGTTAATCAAGGTCGGCCACATACAACACAAGGTGACCGTAAACATTGAGGTCAAAAACGACTTAGAGAACATGGGATCATCAGACACATAACTGGCACTCACCACCATGGTCACCAAAGGCAACCATGCTAGTGGCGAAACCGGCTTAAACACTTGGATAACAGGGTTTAAGGCACTGTAAACCGATCGATTCAAACCGATTAGAATCCCTAAAGGAATGGCAATCAGACTGGCCAAACCAAAGCCAGCCAAAACGGTATAAAGACTGGTAAAGATCTGATCAAAAAAAGTCGGCTTGCCTGTGTAATCCCTTAACGTCGCAACGTAACTTGGGTCTTGGGCTTGCCGTTCTGCATTGCGCTCTTCTTGACGCACATAAAATTTGTCTTCTTTTACACGCTCTCGCTGATGTTCTGCAACGAGACTATTCCATTGTTCATACACCACGACCGGGCCAGGAAATTCTCCCAGTGAGGTATGCACTCGGCTCGCGCCAACTTGCCACAACAAGATAAACACTAGAATGCCAAAGACGGGCAGCAAGATTCCCTTTACAGAAAAAGCGCTGAGCTTGTCTTTTAGCAGTGCCATGGTTACGCTTGGTATCATCATTTCTCTCTCGCTTTCATCTTGTTTGATTTAGATTTGGTCGTCGCCTTTCAAACCGATTTTGAAGCTTTTCAAGTAATCATTCGGATGTTTGCCGTCATAGGTCACGCCATCAATGAAGTCGCTTTGCGGCGGTTTAAAACCATCTTCTTTATCAAAATCAGGAAACTCATCTGCAGACATAACACCATCCTCAATCAGGGATTTTGCGGCTTGCGCATAAATGTCTGGGCGATACACTTCTTTGGCCGTTTTCATAAACCATTCATCGGATTTAGGTTCGGCAATTTGTCCCCAACGACGCATTTGTGTGAGATACCAAATGGCATCGCTGTAGTAGGGATAGGTGGCGTGATGACGGAAGAAAACATTGAAGTCAGGGATGTCACGCTTATCGCCCTTTTCATACTCGAATGTGCCTGTCATGCTATTGGCAATGACATCGTAATCCGCCCCAACATATTGGCTACGAGAAAGTATTTTGACGGCTTCTGGACGGTTGGCGTTGTTGTTTTCATCCAGCCATTTCGCGGCCCGAATCATGGCTTTGACAACACGAATATGCGTGTTAGGATTTTGTGCAGCCCAGTCACTGCTCACGCCGAACACTTTCTCTGGGTTGTTTTTCCAGATTTCGTAATCTGTGATGACAGGCACACCAATACCTTTAAACACAGCCTGTTGATTCCACGGCTCACCAACGCTGTAACCCGATATAGTGCCCGCCTCCATAGTGGCTGGCATTTGCGGTGGCGGTGTCACAGACAGCAAAGCCTCTGCGTTTATATAACCACTAGTATCCCCTTTTGCTGGTGCATAATAACCAGGATGAATGCCACCAGCCGCTAACCAATAACGTAACTCGTAATTATGTGTGGATACAGGAAACACCATCCCCATATTAAATGGCTTACCTTGGGCTTTATAACCATCTATTACAGGTTTCAATGCACTGGCACTGATTGGATGAAGAGGCTTGCCATTTGAATCTGTCGAAATGTTTTTCTTCATTTCATTCCAAACATCGTTTGAGACGGTAATCGCATTGCCATTTAAGTCCATGCTAAACGCCGTAATAATGTGTGCTTTCGTACCATAGCCTATGGTGGCACCAAGCGGCTGACCTGCTAACATATGCGCCCCATCGAGCTGACCGTCGATCACACGATCCAATAGCACTTTCCAGTTTGCTTGTGCTTCTAACGTGACATACAAACCTTCGTCTTCGAAATAGCCTTTCTCATAGGCAATGGCCAATGGCGCCATGTCCGTCAATTTGATAAAACCAAATTTGAGCTCTTCCTTTTCAGCATAATCTAACGCCGCATACGCGGTTGCAGAGGTGAACGCAGAAACCAACAACACAGACAAACTGACCTTCTGAGTGGCATTGACGAATGTTGGCAAAGGCATTGCTGTCTTCAAAAATCTTAGGTTCATAGTCACGCTCCGCTTAACGAATAGGAATAAAAAAATACAAAAACAAAAAAAGGCGCATGCGATCACAAAAATGTGTTCGCAGGCGCCTTTGCCATTCAAAGAAAGCCCGACATTGGGCTATCGATAATGTGGGTGACAATTAACCATCGTGGCTAATTTCACCAAAAATTTTAAAACTCTGTGTTTCTGTAGGATCTACTAAGCATGCAACGTGCCAATGTAACTAACCTAATGATTTATATGATTTTTGAAAAAAAACAACACCCTCAATACGACAAATCAGTATTTAAACATACCTAATTGCCCAATTATCATGCAGAGCGCACTAAAAAAAGACACGCAGATGCATCACTTAACCGATTTATCAAAACCGGTTAGAATCCCATCTGGATGCAAGCAAACTTTTCCCGTCGCTACAGAATTCAACCAAGTTGCCTCCTCCTCGGCAGACAAATACCAATCCCTACTTTCACCTTCTTCAGAAAAACCTAAAGCTTTGTTATAAAGATCCTGACGATAAACTTGCTCAGCTATGCGATTGAGTGACTCAACCTCACCCAATTGCTGCCAGCGATACATTTGCCCCATGATCCACAGGGCATAACTTGGCAAGGGCTTGTTAATATTACGGCCAGAAAAACGCTGATACGCTTTCATAGGCCAATCAAACTGGCCTTTGGGCTTAATGGCACTAAAGCCATAGACTAATTGCTCAACCGTACAATTGAGATAATCTGGATGACTCAATATGCTTAACAGTTCAGACTGATTATTCGCTTCATCCACCCACAAACAGGCTTTTTCTAACGCCCGAATAATAGCAAGGTAGGTCGCTTGATTTTGCTCCGCCCAAAACGAGTTCACGCCAAATACTTTTTCCGGTGTACTGCCCCAGATTTCATAACCTGTCACCAGCATGTGACCGACGCCCTGTTCAACCGCCAAACTGTTCCATGGCTCTCCAACACAATAGCCATCAATTCCCCCTAGTTTTAAACTGTCGAGCATTTTTACAGGAGGAACCACAATAATTTGAACGTCTTTGTCAGAGTCGATGCCGGCTCGGCTCAACCAATCCCGTAATTGATAATTGTGGGACGAATAAGGATACACAACAGCAAAGCGCAGAGGCGCCAGCTCAGGGGAGCGACGATCAATCAACCTTTTTAAAGCCACACCTGTGCGGATGTCCGTAGATGAGTCTGCAAGACTCTGCAATTGTTCATATAAAGCATTACCAATGGTGATGCCGTTGCCATTATGACTGACCGTAAAACTCGTCTGCATGGCGGTTTTTATGGTGCCAATACCCAGACTGGCGGCAATCGGCATGGACGCCAACATATGGGCCCCATCTAATAAATTGAAAGTAACCTTGTCACGAATACTGGCCCAAGAAGCTTCTTTCGATAACTCAACGTTCACACCTTCATCCAGAAAAAAACCTTTTTCCTGAGCAATAACAAAAGGGGCACAGTCGATTAACGGAATAAAACCAATGCGGACAGGCACGGCGTTCTGAATGATATTTGTCTCCATCTGACTCATTTTGATCCTCCCATCAATTCCATTACCGAGATAATATTGCGCGCTACGTCCGTCATACGCTGACTGCGATCCATGGCTAATTTTCTCAGCGCTTGATAGGCAGCGGGTTCATCACATTGTTGATGTTTCATTATCAGCCCTTTTGCTTTGTCGATGAGCTTTCGGTCTTCAAGCTGGCTTTTTACCGACTCTAACTCTGACCTCAACGCCTGAAATTCGCGGAATCGAGCAATGGCAACTTGCAGCAAAGCTTTCACGCTACCACTGTTCACACCATCGACTACATAAGCACTGACGCCTGCACGAATCGCGGCTTCTACGTGCCTTGAGTCATCTTCTTCAGCAAACATAACAATGGGACGAGGATTATCTTTGGTAAGCCGAGACATATTTTCCAACATATCACGGTCCGGAGATTCAATGTCAATAATCACCATATCAGGTTGGAATTCCGTTACCGCCTCGGTTAAATGCTTCGCATTTTCCAAGCGTCTGATAACACGATAACCACTATCAATCATGGCTTGCTCTACAATAGCGGCTCGTGCTGGCTCATTGTCAACCAGCATCACGGTCAGCTCTTTTTTTGGGGGTGAAGGCATGATGCATTCTCTTCAAAGCGTAAAGAGACCTTTTCACGACGTCTTGAGCCTTGTCGTTACGCAATGGTCTCGAAAAGTTATGCCCAAATAAGATGCAAGATATGCGCCATTCAGAAACACACAGCGCTCATCAAATAAAAACAAAAAAGACCCTATATCAGGGCCTTATGTGAGGGAGGCGCAGCATTCAAAGAGTAACTGCGACCCAAAAATGAGCAGGGGAATTCAACTAGGGGCACATTACTGCACGGAATGACGAGCCTGCGCTAATAACGCCAACGCTAATCTGTCTTTGGTGTTGGTTTTTTTAAAAATAGACGTCAGGTGCGCTTTTACTGTTCGCTCTGTTATGTCCATCTCAAGAGCAATTTGTTTATTCGATAATCCCTTTGCAATAAACTGGGCCACATCCAATTCACGTTCAGACAAGTCTTCTAATTCACGGTCATAAGAGGTGGCGGTGGCGGCGGATTGCATAATAAGCTGCTGAATGAACGCTTTCCCCCCCCAAATTTCACCAGAGTCGACAACCGATAATACCAAAGACAATTGCTCTTTCCCTATGTAAGGAGCGCACTGCCCGCTCACACCGACTGAGAACAATCTCAAAGCCGCTGATTGACTTGATTGATTAGGAAACACTATGACTTTTTGTTTGGGAAAGACGGATCGCAACGCAACAACGTCTTCGACCTGCTGGGAAAATGTTTGGTCTTCCAAGTAAACAAAACAATAACTAAAATCTGTGGGTGCTTGTGTTAGCAAATCATACACCCCCGTTCGATCTTCAACCCGAACTAATCGCGTATCAGCAGCCACAACCTGACACCAATGCTTCCATACGGCTTCGTCTGTATTCCAACACAAAATCTTCAAAATAAGCCTCGTCCCATCAAGTGCAATTTTATTATTCTAACCAGCAAATAAGAATGGATTGTTAACATTTGTTAACAACTCGCCTCGCTTCCAGAATTTTTTGTAATTAGCGCTCACGAAGGGCATTTTGCTGTGCCTTTAAAATAGGTTTCAGCAAATAATCCAATAAAGTTTTCTTCCCCGTGATGATGTCAACCGTTGCCTGCATACCCGGAATAATAGGCAATGGTGATGCCTCCGTGCCTAAATGATTTTTATCTGTTTTTACTCGCACCAAATAAAAGCTGTTGCCTTCCTCATCCAAAATAGTGTCTGCACTGATATTTTCCACCACCCCAGGCAGACCGCCAAAAATAGCAAAATCATAAGCAGATAACTTCACCATCGCCTTAAAGCCTGGCTGTATAAAACCAATATTTTCAGGACGAACTTTTGCTTCGATCAACAAAGAGTCCTCAATTGGCACAATTTCCATTAAATTCATACCAGGCTTGATAACACCGCCGACCGTATTAATTTGCAGCTGTTTCACAATGCCTTTCACCGGCGAGCGCACTTGTGTTCTGGACACTTTGTCTTCCAGTGACACACTCGCCTCTCTTAGTTGGTCTAACTTACTACGTACATTCGTCAGTTCTTCTTGAGCATCGGCACGAAATGTTGCTTCACTTTCTTTTAGTTTACTTTGTGCTTCTTTTAATGCTGAATTTGCTCGAGGAATGGCCAGCTGGGTGGCATCTAGGTCGCCTTTTAGCTGGTTCACTTGTCGCTCAAGTTGCAGCAACTCCACCCGAGACACTGCTCCTTGCTCAAACGCTGGTCGCGTCAAGGTTAATTCTTCTTTTGAAAAGGCATAACTCTGTTTCAAGTTGTCCAGTTTTGCCTGAAGTTCCACAATCTCTTGTTTCTTTTGCTCTATTTGTTGTTGAAAACTCACCTGGTTAGTACGCAACGAATCCAAGCGGTTACGATACAAATCCAATTCTCGTTGCACTACCAAGGGGGCATCTTTTATCATGGTCGCATCGAATTCAGGTTGAACTCCATCAGATTCTGCTTTTAAGCGAATCGCGCGGGCTTGTAAATTAATCACTTCTGCTTGCTGCTCGCGTAAAGAAGATAAGGCTTCAGTGTTTTCAATCGTCATTAAAATTTGACCACTCTCGACGACTTGACCAACCTGAGCGTTTATTTCTTTTAAAATCCCCCCTTCAAGGTTTTGAATCTGCTGAACCTGGCTAGACGGAATCACCTTGCCTTCTCCGACAGTGACTTCATCTAAAGAGGTATAATGAGCCCAAATTAACGCCGCCGTGACAAAAATAAAAATCACCCAAAGAATGATTCTTCCCCCCCTTGGGGCTTTCAACATCAAGGCGGCATTTCGATCCGTCAAATACTCTAAATCATGTTGTGATATGGTTTTTTTATTACTCATTGTTAACTGACCTTCAACTTGCCTTGGCGGAGAGCTTCATGCACTTGCGCTTTTGGACCATCAGCAATTAAGCGACCGTTATCCATGACGATAATGCGATCAACCATGTCTAGCATAGAGGCCTTGTGTGTGATTAAGATAAGTGTCTTATCTTTTACTCCCTCCATTAAACGTCGCTTCATCCTAGACTCCGTCGTATTGTCCATGGAAGCGGTTGGCTCATCTAAGATAAGGATTGGCGGATCAAACAATAAGGCTCTTGCAATCGCAATGCTTTGTCGTTGACCACCAGACAACGACATGCCTCGCTCACCAACAATACTGTCCAAGCCACTCGGTTTACGGTTGGCAAACTCTGATACACCGGACAGATCTGCAGCTCGGATGATGGCACTGTCGTCCATATAAGGGACCCCCATCACGATGTTGTCTTTAATAGACCCATAAAATAAATTCACATCCTGAGAAACGGCACCAATATTGCGACGTAAATCCGTCGGATTCACTTGCCGTAAATCCACACCATCGATTCTTATGGCGCCACTGTCTGGGGCATAAAGCCCTGTCATTAACTTACCAAGCGTCGATTTACCCGAGCCGATACGACCAATAATGGCGACTTTTTCACCTCGCTTAATATTAATATTAATAGCGCTTACGGCGGCTTGCTCTTGCTCTGGATACGCAAAATTCACCGCTTCAAACTGGAACTCGCCCTTAAAGACTGGACGATGGACAAACTTCACATTGTCCGGTTTTTCTACCGGAGAAGACATGATTTCATTCAAAGACGTAAAGGCTGACTTGGCTTGATTGTAACGAGTCGCTAGACTCGCCACCTGCCCCATAGGACCAAGAGCTCGACCCGTTAGCATCACGGCGGCCACCAAAGCCCCCATACTCATTAGGCCTTCCGATATTTGGTAAACGCCGACGATAACAATGATCACCGTCGTTAGTTGCTGAGCCACCATGGCAAAAGAAGAAGAAGATTGCGATAACTGTCGTGTTTTTACCCCCCAATCCGCGATATTCCCCACCGCATTTTCCCACTGTTTCTGCAACACGCCTTCTGCGTTATTCAGTTTCACACTTTCTGCGTTATAGAGACTTTCAATCAACACTGCGTTTTTTTGCGAGGCGGTTTTTTGACTTTCTTCAATAGAACGACGTAATGGTATCTGAATAATCACGCTATAAAGCAGTATCAGAAAAATGGTGATGATAGGAATGTAGCCTACAGGACCACCAATCAACCAAATCACCCCGATGATCAAAAACATAAAAGGGATGTCAACGAGTGTGGTAATGGAAGCCGAGGTAATAAAATCTCGAATGCTCTCAAACTCCTGCAGATTTTTCGCAAACGCCCCGACAGACTTTGGTCTAGACGCCATAGTAATGTTATTGACCTTTGAAAAAATGGCCGCAGAGATCAAGATATCGGATTTTTTTCCTGCTATATCAATAAAGTAGGCTCGCAATGTGCGCAATAGAAAGTCGAATAAATAGACGACAGCGGCACCGATTGCTAAGACCCAAAGTGTATCAAACGCATTATTTGGCACCACTCGGTCATACACGTTCATGACAAACAACGGACTGGCAACCGCAAAAATATTAATCAGTAATGACGCAATGAATACATCTCGGTATATTCGCCAAGACCCTGCAATTGTCCCCCAAAACCAATGCCCTTTTTTATGTTCAGCTTCATCATTCTTTTCGGAACGTTTATCAAACTGATAAAGAGGACGAACAAAAAAACAATACCCAGTACACGACTCCTCGAGCGTCTGAAAAGGCAAAGTAATTTCTCCTTCGCCTGATTCTGGTCGCAATATTTTCACCATGCCTTGTGTCTTATCGACTTCAAGTAATATGCAGGCCTGTTGATCTTTCAACAAAAGCACAGCAGGTAACACCATATCCGGGATTTTCTTTAAAGGCCGTTTGACAAAACGTGAACTGATACCGATGCGCTGAGCCGCACGCTGAAACAATGCCGGCGTCATGTCATTGTCAGTAAGAGGTAAGCCCGCAGCAATGCCATCAGCAGTATACGGATTATGAAAGTATTTACTTAATAACACTAAGCAGTCTAAAAGCGGATTAGGGTACTCCAAAGTGGCATCGTGCGTATTCCATTGACGCCCACTTGCTTTGGCATCCTCGCCTTTTAATGTTTCTGCTCTTCCCTCGCCAGACTCGTTAATGACGTCATTTTCTTCATAAGAATCATTTTCTAAAGGTGACGAAGAGTTCTGTTCTGAACGACCAGAGTCAGACATACTCTATATTCTCCTACGGGTATTCATATAAAAAGTGCGAAAATCTGGTTTACAAACCGAAGCACATTAGCTCTGGCCTAGAATAGTGTTTATTCAGTAATATGGGAAGTGAACAAATCACCTAGCTACAAATTGAAACATACAAGGAAATCAATATGCTATACGCAAAAGTCAACGCTAATGGCGAAATCATCGATGTGGCTACCTCCCAATCAGAGGAGTATAAACTCTTAGTTGCACCGAATGAGCCGACTGTTGCTAGCATATTGGAAAAAAAATTCGCCACATCTGATACCAGCACTCAAGAAATACTAGCCAGCTCAGATAGCGATATGATGCGGATTTTAGAAGATTTAATCGATCTTTTGACAGAAAAACGCCTAATACAATTTACCGAGCTGCCTATCGCCGCTCAGAAAAAGCTATTAAGCAGAAAATGGGTTCGTGGCGTACACAACCACCATGACGACAGCTTAATGATAGACAACATCAACGAAGGCGACGATGACGTATTAATTTAATACACAAATAAGACAAGCCTCCATGTTGAGGGATTATCGAATCGTTCAACAGCATCGCTTGTCTTACCTTAATTATTAACCTATCAACACGTCAACCAAAGCCCAGGGCGAGAGCGTGAATGTTTTTCAACCAACTTAGTCAGTTGACTTGCTGATAAGTCTGGCGCTATCTTACGCCTTTTTAAGGGGTGATTTCTGGACATTGACGCTTTTTCTCAACATTTCAAGGATATTCAAGACCCTCGACAAACCGCTAAAATCACCTACTCTCTGTTTGATGTTCTATTTTTATCGATTTGCAGTGTGATTAGCGGAGCGTCTGGCTGGGAGGATATTGAAGATTTTGGAGAAGCACACTGCCTCTGGTTACAGGAAAAAGGGCTTTTTCCTCAAGGTGTGCCCACTCACGACACCATTGCTCGTATCATTTCTCGACTCAACACCACTCAGTTTCGACAATGCTTTATCGGCTGGGCGAAATCTGTCTCAAAACGAACCTCTGGGGAAGTCATTGCCATCGATGGCAAAACTCTAAGAAGCTCTTATAACCGAGATAATCGTCAATCTGCCATTCACATGGTCAGTGCCTTTGCCACACAAAACGGTGTCGTCATGGGGCAAATGAAGACAGAAGAAAAATCGAATGAAATCACCGCTATTCCAGCGTTATTAAGACTTTTGGACATTAAAG
>NZ_QHJF01000050.1 GCF_003259225.1 Marinomonas arctica
CTTTAATGTCCAAAAGTCTTAATAACGCTGGAATAGCGGTGATTTCATTCGATTTTTCTTCTGTCTTTATTTGCCCCATGACAACACCGTTTTGTGTGGCAAAGGCACTGACCATGTGAATGGCGGATTGGCGATTCTCTCGGTTATAAGAGCTTCTTAGAGTTTTGCCATCGATGGCAATGACTTCCCCAAAGGTTCGTTTTGAGACAGATTTCGCCCAGCCGATAAAGCATTGTCGAAACTGAGTGGTGTTGAGTCGAGAAATGATACGAGCAATGGTGTCGTGAGTGGGCACACCTTGAGGAAAAAGCCCTTTTTCCTGTAACCAGAGGCAGTGTGCTTCTCCAAAATCTTCAATATCCTCCCAGCCAGACGCTCCGCTAATCACACTGCAAATCGATAAAAATAGAACATCAAACAGAG
>NZ_QHJF01000051.1 GCF_003259225.1 Marinomonas arctica
AATGAGTATGCTGGGCTTCACGGATATATTAGTTGATAACAATATATTACAGAGTATTAGCGTAAGTGGTTATATGCTGAATACGAATCAGCCTATATCACTTATTGGTCGTATTAGCCAAAATGGTAAGGCGTTAGTGCTTTCTCGTTGGTTATCGAATTCAACTACAGCCGAAGAGGCGTATTTTCAAGCCAGTTCGATGAATTGGGAACTCACTAAAAACTAATTCTTAGGTTTCTGTTTAAATGTGAGGGAGAACAAATGAATCTAAGTCATGTTTACAATAAAGAAGAGCATGATCAAACGATAATTGACTGCTTTTTGCAGATGTGGCGCTATTCTGCCGATTTGATGTTTATCATGGCGGTAGAAGAGGGTGATGAGTTCTCTCTATACGATAATAATCCAGCCTCTAAAGCCGTCATGGGTCTAGAAAAGGGGTTTGAAATTCACAGGCTCAATTTGCGTGTTCAGTTTGGCGATGAGATGGCGGAACAGGTTTTTGCAACCTACCGTCAAGTCATCATTAATCGAACTCCTGTGTCCATCGAGCAAGCGGGAATGCGCGGCGATGGTAGCCGTATTTATTTTGATACCTTGTTTGTGCCGATATTTGATTTGACAGGTAAGGCCGTTTTTGTCTGTGGTGTGAGTCGTGATATTACCAAAATCAAAGACGCTGAAACGGTCGCATTACAGGCTAATGAAAAATTACTTGAATACAGCGTGGCACTTGAGAGCATTAATCAAGATCTAGATCGTAAGGTGCAAGAGCGGACAAAGGAATTAGAAGACGCAAAACGTACCGTAGAAGAGGCATTAGAAGCGAAGTCATCTTTTGTTGCTCGAATGAGCCATGAAATACGTACACCGATCAATGCTGTGATTGGGCTCAGCCACCTGAGTTTGAAAACGCCTTTAAATATGGAGCAGCAGGATTACATTAATAAAATACTCACTTCCGGTGAGGTATTGTTAAGTTTGGTTAACGACGTACTGGATTTTTCGAAAATTGAAGCGGGTAAAATGAGTATAGAGGTAGTGCCATTCTCACCTCGTTTGATTGTCGAGCATGCAATCAACATGAGCTCACTCAAAGCGAAAGAGAAGAAGCTTACGTTAACCGTGGATATCTCTCCTACCTTACCGACCATGTTGCTGGGAGACCCATTGCGCATTCAGCAGATTTTGGTCAATTTGGTGAGCAATGCGGTTAAGTTTACCGAGCGAGGAGGAATTTGCGTTCGTCTGTATGCGGATATTGACAGTCGCCATTTTTCACTGCGGTGCGATGTCATTGATACGGGTATTGGTATTGCCAAGGCATTTTCTGATCAGTTGTTTCAATCTTTTCAACAGGCCGACGACAGTATTACTCGAGAATTTGGAGGAACGGGCCTAGGGCTGGCGATTTCTCGTCAGTTATGTGAGCTGATGGGCGGAAAAATTTGGGTAAATAGTGCCGTAGGACAAGGTTCAACGTTTAGTTTTACGGTCCCACTTTCTGTGCCCGCTAACAGATTGACTCAGGATGAACATGGAATCGCTGAAGGGCACATAGCGCCGAATTTATTCCAATATCATATTCTATTAGTCGAAGATAATATCATTAATCAAAAAGTTATTTTGGGGTATTTAGGGGATACTGGCATACAGGTTGATGTAGCGGAAAATGGCGAAGAAGCGATTAGTAAGGTTAACAACAAAGATTACCATCTTGTTTTCATGGACATTCAGATGCCCGTGATGGATGGTCTGACAGCCACCCGTAAAATCAGACAACTTTCTCACTCTAAGTACAGTCATCTTCCTATTATTGCCATGACGGCTCATGTCTCTCAAGAAGCAAAAAAACAATCTGCCAGTGTAGGGATGAATGCCCATTTGGATAAACCAATAAAAAAAACCGATTTATACAAAATTTTACAAAAACACCTCAATATAAAGGAACCGCATGGAGCCTCGCAACAAGCTAGCTTAGAGCTTAAGAATGAGACTGACTCTGATCTTGACCTATTGTCTAATTTATCTGCAATCGATACATTAGATGTCTATGAAGCCGTCACAAATTTAGGTGGAAAGACAAGCTTATATATCAATTTAGTGGCGGCCTTTTATAAAAAATATCAAGATGTTTGTTTAGAAAAAAGATCAGGGGATGAATTTTTTTCCACATTGCATTCCTTGAAGTCTAATTCCGCTTATATTGGTGCTTTTACCTTATCTTCGTACTGTTTGGCATTGGAAAGTGAGCGTCATAATAGCGTCGCTTACTTTAAAAAATTTCCCTTGTTGTTAAGGGAGTATCGAAAGTTACTTGATCTATTGGGAAGAGTGTTAATACCCTATACAGCTTTTATTGCAGATAATATTAAATACGTGGGGTTTTCTGAGGTTGAGCTTTTAAATAGATTGGAATTCATTATACCTTTACTAAAGAACTCAGATTTTTTGGTAGAAAGCCATTTTGATGTTTTGCGTCAAATGGTCAAAGGGACGAAATACGTTTTCGACATAGAACACATAATTTTTGATGTACAAAATATTGAGTTTGAGATGGCTTATATTAAAGTGTCTCAACTTGTTTTAGAGCTTCAAGGTGATTAAAGACGATGGCAAAAGAACAAAGAGTTTTAGTCATTGATGATGAAAAAATCAATCTTAAGATAATTGGCGACATGCTTAACGATGATGTCCATATCATGATGGCTAAAAGTGGTGAGCAAGGAATTAGAAAGGCCATTGAGTATCAACCTGATTTGATTTTATTAGACGTCGTCATGCCAGAGATGGATGGTTTTGAGACCATGAGTCGCCTTCGTCACAATGTACATACCAGCTCCATACCGGTCATTTTTATTACGGCATTGAACGACGCGAGCCATGAAGAAAAAGCGCTATTAATGGGCGCAAGCGATTATATTCAAAAGCCGTTACACACAAATATTGTACAAGCTAGAGTGCGATTGCATTTAGAGCTGGTTAAACAGCGTAAATTACTGGAACAATTGGCTAACATCGATCCATTAACTGCGTTAGCCAATCGCCGTAAATACCAAGATGTTATTGCTCATGAATGGCAAAAAGCCATTTATAACCAAGATTGTATTTCTTTATTGGTCATCGATATTGATAATTTTAAGCAATACAATGATTGCTATGGTCATGCAACCGGTGACACAGTATTAAAACAAGTGGCCGCTGTATTAGCGAATCAAGTTGCCGACAAAGGGCTTGTGGCGCGATATGGGGGAGAAGAGTTTGTTATTGTATTGCCGAGTTCTTCGCAACAAGCCTCTGTCGAAATAGCACGTTACTGTATGCAAGATGTTGAGTCTTTAAATTTGCTTTATAATCACGAAGAGTTTAATGGAAAAGTGACAGTGAGTGTTGGGGGCGCCACCAAAAAGCCCAAAGATCATTGCGATATTGATGAGTTTTTTAATATGGCTGACGAGATGCTTAGTTTGGCTAAGAAAAGTGGTAAAAATAAAGTACTGTGGAAAGTGGCAGGCGATATAAACCTTGTTACCAAGTGACAAGGTTGTGCTTAGATATCGACTCGCAACATGGAGTAAGTTTAAAGCATCAAACCGTATTGTGAATTTCTGCCACAAAGTCGTAAGAATCTCCCGGAAACCATGAGCGAGTAAATTCAATCGGTGTACCGTCTTGTTTTACGGCGGTCCTTTCAATATAAAGCACCGCACTGAGTTCTGGGATATCCAATAAGCTTGCTCTTTGCCCGTCTATGCTAATAGCGCGTAAACGCTGAAAGGCTCGTACTGGGCGACAGCCTTGCTGCTCTAACAAATCGTACAGTGATCCTTCCATAGCAAAGGGGTTCAAAATGTAACGGCTGGGAATGGTAGCCAGTTCAAGCGCCATAGGCTTTCCGTCGGCATACCGCAAACGATAAAAACGCACCACTTCTTGTTCAGCCGAAAGCCCCAACGCTTTGCATTCATCTTCATGGGGCATGCCTAAAGATCGATCTAGCCATTTTGACGTGATGGTTTTGCCCCGTGCTTTCATCACCTCGGTAAAGCTTCTCAGGTGGTTGAGGGGTTGTTCGACCCGCTCGCTCACAAAAGTGCCAGCACCTTGACGTTGCGTCAGTACATCTTCTTTTACCAACTCATCGATGGCTCGTCGCACCGTCACTCTTGATACATCTAGGTATTTAGCAAGGTCTCGCTCTGGTGGTAGTGTATCGCCACCAAGCACTCGACCCGCAGAAATAGACGCCAGAATGGCTTTTTTTAGCTGAACATAGAGAGGGATGCCTTTTTCTCTCAATGCTTCGGCCTTACCAAATAACGCATTAACCCGATTGTGGTTCATAGTTCCTGTCCTGAACGGGAAGGGGTTCCCGTATTCGTACTCGTTCTTGCTAAGGGCAAAGTATTGTATTTCCCGTTAAAGTGGTATCGACGCCGTAGAGTGGGCGTTGACCCTCGTTAATGCCTTGCCTTGGTGATCAAATAAATATAAGTGATTGGGTTGAATGCCAAAGGTTATGTTGTCACCCGCTTGGTGTTGGTTGTCGCCATCCACTTTAAGTACCATTTCGCCTTCTTGACCGATGTCGACATATAAATACGACAACTCGCCAAGGTGTTCTATTAAAGTCACTGTGCCTTCAACGGTATTATTGTCACAGTGGAGAGCAATATGTTCTGGGCGCAAACCTAGCTTTACTATATCGCCTTTATTCAAAGACGACGAATCGATCGAGGCTTGAATAACGCGGCCAGATTCTAGCATAATTTGCGTGTTTTCTGGGTCGGAGTGATGAATTTTTGCGTTTAAAAAGTTCATTTTAGGCGAACCGATGAAGCCGGCGACAAACTGTGTTTTAGGATGGTGATACAAATCTAATGGTGCGCCGACTTGTTCGACGCGTCCTTTGTTCATGACGACGATTTTATCGCCCAATGTCATGGCCTCCACTTGATCATGGGTGACGTATACGACAGTGGCTTTCAGTTCCTGATGAAGCTTGCCAAGCTCGACACGGGTTTGCACACGTAACGACGCGTCTAGATTAGACAAAGGCTCATCAAATAAGAAGACTTTTGGGTCACGGACAATGGCACGGCCAATGGCAACACGTTGACGCTGACCACCAGACAATTCTCTCGGTAATCGCTCCAATAAGTGATCAATCTTTAGCTTCTTCGCCGCTTCCATAACCTTATTGTTCACAAACGCTTTGTCTTTTCCTGAGATTTTTAAACCAAATGCCATGTTTTTAAACACGTTCATATGAGGGTACAAAGCATAAGATTGAAACACCATAGCGATGCCGCGCTTAGCAGGAGAGCGTCCATTAACACGCTCGTCATCTATGTATAAATCGCCTTCGGTGATGTCTTCCAGTCCAGACAGTAAACGTAACAGAGTCGATTTACCGCAACCCGATTCGCCAATCAATACGACAAATTCGCCATCTTTAATATCCAAATCGATGCCATGCAGAACATCCACATTACCAAAGCGCTTTTTAATATTATTCAGTTTTACACTAGCCATGAAATAAACCTCCAACGGTCAAAGGGATACAATATTATTTGACCGCTCCGCTGGTTAAGCCGCGGATCAATTGTCTTGAAAAAATGGTGTATAGAATCAGTACTGGAACGATTGCCAAGGTTAACGCTGACAATACGGAGTTCCAGTCAGTTACGTACTGGCCAACAAATTGCTGTACACCAAGGGTTATGGTGCGTGTTTCTTCGCCTGGTGCGAGTATCAGCGGGAACCATAAATCATTCCAAATGGGGATCATGGTAAAGACCGCGACGGTGGCCATGGCGGGTTTCAGTAGCGGCAAGATGACACAAAAGAAAATCTTGTATTCGCTAACGGAATCACAGCGTGCGGCTTCCGTGAGCTCTTTTGGAATAGTACGTACAAACTCCGAGAGTATGTATACAGCGAGCGGCAAGCCTTGGGCGATGTACACCAGTACCAACGCAGTGAGCGTATTCACCAGATTCAGGTTGACCATTAGGCTTAAAATACTCACTGTCCCAAGACGGATAGGAATCATGATGCCCATAGCAAATAAAAAGGTGATGAGTAAATTGCCCTTGAATTTGTATTCTGTCAGTGCCCAAGCGGACATTGCACCTAATAAAAGCACTAAGCCGACCGCTACAATAGTGACAATCAAGCTATTCCACGAATACAGCCCGAAATCTGATCGGAGTAGTACTTGTTCAAAACCCACTAGAGTGAAGGAGCTACTGTCTGGTAAGCCGAGTGGATCACGGAAAATAGCTCGGCGCTCCTTAAAAGCATTGATTACGACAACAACAATGGGGAAGAGCGCAATCACGGTATAGGCTAATAACACGGCGTGTATGGTGACACTTTTAGGGACCTGTCTCATTCCAGAGGAAGGCATAAAACGGCTAAATAATTTCATCATGGCCTCCTAGAATTGGAATCGCTGAATGCGACGTTGAATGAAGAAGAGGAACAGCATAACGCCCACCAAAATGATCAAAAACATCAGTGTTGCCACCGCGGCACCCATGGAGGCGCTGCCTTGTTGAAGCTGGAAGCCAAAGAAGGTTCGGTAGAAGAAAGTCCCCATTAAATCGGTCGAGAAATCTGGGCCTGCAAGGGCGCCTTTTACCGCATATATCAATTCGAACGCATTGAAATTCGCCACAAACGTCAGGATAGATACCATGGCAATAGTGGGCAAAATGAGGGGGAGTTTAATATGCCAAAAAGTCTGCAATGAATTGGCACCATCCACCACACTGGCATCGACAATGTCATCAGGAATATTGAGTAAGGTGGCATAAATCAACATCATCGGAATACCGACAAACTGCCACACTGAGATAAAAGCCAAAGTAATCAGTGCGCTACTTTCTTTGCCTAGCCATGCATCGAAATATTGACCTAAGCCAATAGTATAGAGAAAGTCTTCGGAAATACCCCAAATAGGGCTTAACAAAAGCTGCCAAACGAAACCAATGATGACCACAGACAGCATAGTCGGCATAAAGATAAGTGTTCGATAAGTGCCGGATAAACGCAATTTAGGCGTACTTAACAAAACCGCTAAAATCAGGCCAATGGGGTTTTGTACCAGCATATGAATCGCGAAAAAGGTGAAGTTGTTACCGAGCGCGTTCCAAAAAGCTTGCGACCAAGTATCGTCAGTGATCAAGGTAATAAAATTCTGTAAACCGACAAAGTGGCTTTGCCCTTGTTGCTCGTTGTATAAGCTTAAGACGAGCGTATCGAGCAAAGGGTAAACGCTGAAAACAACGTAAATAAGCAACCCAGGCCCAAGGAAAAAGACCAAATGCCACGGAAAAGGTTTCTTTTCGTCATGTTGGTTGGATGGATTCATAGTTCATCTCAAATGGTAATTAATTTTAACCCCTCCCAGCCTCCCCCTTAGCGGGGGGAGGAGCAGACTGGTTTTATTCCCTCCCCTTATCTTCAAGGGGAGGGCCAGGGTGGGGTTAGCTTATTGTTGAGGTTTGTACCATTGGGCTAAACCGTCTTGCACTTCTTTGGCGGCCGCTTCTGGTGTCATGGTGCCATTAATGACTTGAGCGCTGACGTTCCAAAGTTGGTTTTCTAGGTTTGGTGTGCCACGAGACAAGATCTGATAGGAGTTGCGAATGGTTGATTCGCACTGCTGACGCCAGCTCATAAATTCTTGCGCCACTGGGTCTTTGATGTCGATTTGGTGATCTGACAATGGGAAAAAGCCTGGTACTTCATTGGCGTAAAGTGTGGCGAATTCTTTGCTTGCCATCCAATTTAAAAAGACTTTAGCGGCTTCTTTATTCTTCGAATTTGCGTTAATACCAATCCCCATGTCGGTGTGATCACTGATATAGCAAGTGTCTCCTGCTTTCGCAACGGGTGGCGGAAACGCACCAAATTCAAAATCCGCTTGATTGTTAAACGTCTGGATATCCCAAGACCCCGCTGGGTAGATAGCCGCACGACCTAAGGTGAACAGGTTTTGTGAATCAGAATATTTCTGCGCTTCAAAACCTCTACCTAGATACGGTTTCCACTGAGCCAGTTCTTTAAAGGTATCTACATACGCTGAATCGGTTAAGGCGGCCTCACCAGTTAATAGTGCTTTACGACCTTCCTCACCTTTCCAATGGTTTGGTCCTATATTTTGGAAGCCCATTGTCGCCGCTTCCCACTGATCGGCCGTCCCCATGGCTAAAGGGGTGTAACGACTTTCTGATTTGATGGTATCAAGCGTTTTGAAAAACTCATCACGTGTTTTAGGCACGGATAAATTCAGTTCTTTAAATATTTCTTTGTTATAAACAAAACCGTGAATAACCGAAGCAACTGGCATACAGAACTGGTCTTTACCATCGTCCGTGATCCAAGCGCTTTTTGCTACGTCAGAGAATTGCTTTAGACCTTCTAGGTCATTTAGGTTGGCGAGATAACCGTCTTTATAAAGGTCTAATGCCGTATCGAACGGACGACAAGTGATTAAATCGCCAGCGGAGCCAGCTTTTAATTTTGCCTGTAAGGCCGAGTTGTATTCGGTTGGTGGGGTAGGAGCAAAGTTAATTTGTGTATCCGGATGGCTTTTATTGAAAGCGGGAATGATGACATCAGACCAGATGTTAGCATCATCGCTGCGCCAGCTTTCGATCGACAAGCTGCTAGCAGCCTGAACAGCACTTGTGCTACTCATTAGTATAGCGGCTAGGCAGGTTAACTTTGATACTGCTTTTGTGGGTGTTTTTGTTGCGGTTCTTGTTTTAAGTGAAGCGTAACGAACATTAAACATGAGTACTCTCCGATTGTTATTTCCAATTGTGCTGAGGTTGCTTTTTTTATTAGGTTTTTTGCTGACCTCTGTACGACGATTGAGCTTCTATCATCGTAAAGTGGCCTGTCTAAAAAATAACATTGGTATTTTTTAGGTATTGCTAGATTTTGAAAATTAGCACCAATTTTCCCCTCAAGCAAATAAATATGACAATTTTATGGAAAATAATGCCATGTTAGGTTTTAATTGGTTTTATATTGGTTTTATATTGGTTCTATTCTGGTTTGTTTTGAAGAGTAAAGAGGGTTTCTATGCAGGTCATTATTCTCCCGTCCACGCACGATGTTGCTTTGTATGCGGCTGATCGTGTTGTTGATGTGATTAATACTAAGACAAACCCTGTTTTAGGGTTGGCGACAGGATCAACGCCCATTGCTTTGTACGAGGAGCTGGTAGCACGTTATCAAGCTAAGCAAGTATCGTTTCGACAGGCGGTCAGTTTTAATCTGGATGAGTACATTGGTATCACTGACAGTCATGAGCAGAGTTATCGTACGTTTATGAACCAGCATTTGTTTGATCACATTGATATTGCCAAGTCGAACACGCATGTGCCTTTGGCAGAGAGCAAAGATGCGATTGTCTTAAAGAAAAGTGCACAGGATTATGAAGCGAGTATTCAACAAGCTGGTGGTATTGATTTGCAGATTTTAGGAATTGGCTTAAATGGTCACATTGGCTTTAACGAGCCGACTTCTAGCTTTGCTTCACGAACGCGTATTAAAACATTGTCAGAATCAACCGTAGCAGCAAATAAGCGGTTTTTTAAAGCGGGTGAATACCAACCACAATTAGCTTTAACCATGGGGATTGGGTCCATTTTGGACAGTCGAGCGGTGTTGTTAATGGCAACGGGAAAGGCAAAGGCTGAGGCGGTAAAGGCCATGATTGAAGGGCCACTTTCTGCTATGTGTCCGGCGTCGGCACTGCAACTGCATGAGGCAACGACCATCGTATTGGACGAAGACGCCGCGAGTTTGTTAGCACTAAAAGACTACTACCAATGGTGCGAGCTAAAACGCCAGCAATTGTATGAAGGGAGTTTGACATGAGCGGTTTATATATAGGAGTGGACGGAGGCGGCACATTCTGTCGAGCTCGCTTGGTGGATAGCGATGGTCATATATTGGGTGAAGCGGTTGGTGGTTCCGGTAATCCTCGAATTGGCATTGAGGCGGCATGGCAAAATATTATCAATGCCTGCCTTGAGGCCTGTCGTCAAGGCAATATTCCGCCCGAAAGCTATTCAAAAATCACGCTAGGGCTAGGCTTGGCGGGTGCCAATCAGCCGTTAGAACAAGAGCTGGTTATTGCCCAAAAGTCTCCATTTGGGCAACGCTATTTATTAACCGATGCGCACGCGGCTTGTCTGGGGGCATTTAATGGTGAAGACGGCGCGTTATTGATATTGGGCACGGGTAGTTGCGGAGTGGTGTATCAAAATGAAAGATTCAGTATCGTGGGGGGCTGGGGCTTTCCATTATCTGATCAAGGAAGCGGAGCCCGTATTGGCTTGTCCGCATTAGAATATTCGTTAGCAGCGTTAGATGGTATTTCTCCTTCGACACCCTTTACCGACAGCATTAACGCTGAATTTTCGTTGTCAGCAGAAGAGTACGTTTTGTATCAGAACCGTGCGCCATTGCCGAAAGAATACGGCGCTTTTGCTGTTCAGGTGTTTCAATTTGCTCAACAAAAAGACCCCATTGCGCTGAAAATTATCCAACAGCAAGTAGAGTGGGTAAGTCAGTATTTAGACGCTTTAATAGCGAAAGGCGCCCAGCAAATTGTTTTAGTGGGCGGTGTCTCAGAAGCTATTTTAAGTTATTTGCCAGAGCGCTTTTCAACGTATTTTTGTTCGCCGCAAGGGGACGCGATGGCGGGGGCAATTTTGATGGCCAAGGCTCAGATAGGAAGGAAGGCAATATGACGGAGTATACAGTGATAAGGGTATTTGCAGAACGTCTGTTTGATGGCGAGCACTGGCTCACGAATCAGCTGGTGACCTTCAAAGGGCAGATGATTGAATCCGTTGAGTCGGCCACGATGCCAACCAATGGGGAGATAGAGAGGCTTGATGTACTGGCACCTGGCTTTATTGATGTCCATGTAAACGGCGGAGGCGGAGCATTGTTTAACCATACGCCGACGATAGAAGCATTGGCGCGCATGGTGGCGGTGCATGCTCAATTCGGCACGGTTGCCATGATGCCGACCTTAATATCGGATGATTATGACGTTATGTCTCAAGCCCATCATGCGGTTTGCCAAGCGTTAGAGCAAAACATGGCGGGGATTTTAGGGATGCATTATGAGGGCCCCTACCTCAATCCCATTCGCAAGGGGGTTCATAATGAATCTAAGTTACGCAAGCCGACCGAAGGTACGTTATCGACTTTATTAAATGTCAGCCGTAGTGGAAAGCTTATGGTGACATTGGCGCCAGAGCAGGTGCCGGAAGGCTTTATCGAATGGTTGGTTTCCGAAGGGGCGATTGTGTGTATTGGCCATTCTGCGGCAAGCTATGATCAAGCAAGGCAAGCCGTGATGAGTGGCGTTCGTGGTTTTACGCATTTGTTTAATGCCATGACGCCGTTAGTGAGTCGTGAGCCCGGTGTGGTGGGTGCCGCTTTACAAACAGATTTACCGACTTGGTGCGGTCTCATTGCCGATGGACATCATGTCCATCCTGCCGCGATGCGTGTCGCCATTGCGGCGAAAGGGTCTGAACACATGCTTTTGGTCACCGATGCCATTCAAAGTGTGGGGTCAGATGAAAAAGAAATGCCTTTTTTGGGTAAGAAAGTACGGCGTAGTGAAGGTAAAGTGACCACCGAAGACGGCACGCTTGCAGGGTCGGATTTAGACATGGCAACGGCGGTACGCAATGCGATTTCTTTAATTGGGCGAACACCGGCGGAAGCCTTACAGATGGCGTCGTTAAGACCCGCTGAGTTTCTCGGTCTTGAACATCAGTTTGGTCGCATTAAACCGGGTTACCGAGCGAGCCTTGTTGCCTTAAATGAAGACTTCGTTGTGAAAGCGACATGGATAGATGGGCAGAAGGTATGGGGATCGGGCATGGCGTAATTTAAATAAATTGCAATAAAGCTATCTATCTTAGAGTTATGTCTATACTATGACCTTTCCAGCTAGAAAGAAGTCTATAATTATTAACTCTGCAATACGTTGTTTTATTCATAAAATCCTCGTCCTGAAAGTTTCTAAGTACCAGTCTATTTTTTTTGCAAAATCGGTCTATAAAAGACCATCCAAACTTCAGGAAAATATTTATGTCTAATACAGTGAAAGGAACCGTTAAGTGGTTCAACGAAATTAAAGGTTTTGGCTTTATTGAGCAAGAGTCTGGCCCAGATGTGTTCGCACATTTTAGCGCCATTGCTAGCTCAGGATTCAAAACATTGGCAGAAGGCCAACAAGTTGAATTCGTTGTGACTGCAGGCCAAAAAGGTCCTCAAGCAGAAAATATTACAGTACTTTAATTAGCTACTAAGCATATTTAAAAAAAGGGTAAGTTCTTCGGAACTTACCCTTTTTTTTGCTTTTAAATTAATCTTGCGTCGGTTGTTTTATTCGTATTTAGTCTTCTTTGTGTGTTCATACTATGAGAAATAGCGGAAACTTTTTTCGCTTGTGTTACGTATACTTAGACGGACTTAACGTGTGTCGTTGTGGCACTCAACGGGTCACTTTGTAAGGAGTATTATATGAATCGTCGACATTTTATTATTCAAGCGGCCTGTGTTGTTGGTGTCGCAAAAACGTTTAATGTGTCTGCTTCAACAATGGCATTGGCTTCTAATGCAACATTTGAAATCGTACGCACTAAGAAAGAGTGGCAAGCGATGCTAAGTGATTTTGAATACCAAGTAATGCGGGAGGAAAAAACCGAGCGAGCAGGATCAAGCCCTTTATTGAAAGAAAAGCGAGAAGGCACCTATCTTTGTAAAGGTTGTGACCTTCCTTTGTATCCCAGTCATACGAAATACGAGAGTGGTACAGGCTGGCCAAGCTTCTACGATAGTCTTCCCAATGCAATTGGAACAAAAGAAGACAATGGTTTCTTTATGACACGCACTGAAGTGCATTGTCGTCGTTGCGGTAGTCATCTTGGACATATTTTTGACGATGGTCCAGCTCCAACTGGGTTACGTCATTGTTTAAATGGCGTATCGCTTGTATTTCAACCCGCTTAAATTTTTTACACATATTTTGTGTGATCGTGAAACCTTTTCGAATCCATGTCGTATCTCTTCATAACCATGGCGCATTGTTATGGATCATCAGACTGGAGAAAAACAATGAAATTATTAAGTCTTGTTTCTGTTGCGACAATTGTGACGCTTGCTGGCTGTTCTGCTGGTGGCATGAAAAGTGTCGATGAGAACACTAACCCAATGGTGGGTGGCGCTCCAATGTATGCGAGCAAAAATATCATAGAAAATGCCGTGAACTCAAAAGACCATACGACGCTTGTTGCGGCCGTTAAGGCTGGCGGCTTAGTTGACACTCTACAAGGCCCTGGGCCCTTTACCGTCTTTGCGCCAACGAATGCAGCGTTTGATAAATTGCCCGAAGGCGCGGTGGCGAATCTCTTAAAACCAGAAAATAAAGCCGATTTGGCTAAAGTGTTAGCGTGTCATGTTGTCAAAGCGGATGCTTTATCTGGCGCGATCAAAACGATGATTGATGACGACAAGGGCAAACATCCAGTGCCTACTATCGGTGGATGTACATTAATGGCGACTTACATGGGTGATAAAATCATGCTGGAAGACGAAAATGGTCGTGTTGCTCACGTGACCATTGCCGATGTTAAACAGTCCAATGGTGTCATCCACGTGGTTGATGGGGTACTTTTGCCTAAGCAATAAAATCTTGATAGTGCTTAATCGACAACGATTATTATGATTGGCGCAAACCATGCTTGGCTTCTATAGCAGATAGAGACCAAGCATTTTTTTATGCTTGAGAGTGCTTCTTGAGTTTAAGTCATTATGGTTGCTAATAAAATGCCACCAACGACCCCCTTGATTTTTTGTAGTAAGAGACTATTGCCATGATCCTTTTGAGCAGAGAAAAAGTCACATAGGCCTTTGCGATCTCAAGCTGCGCACAGTAACATGAGTTATTTTAAGCAAATGGACCCCAAAAAAGTGCAGCGGACTTACAGCATCCTATCAAAAACTTGCCTTTTCCTAGTATTGTTTTTTCTTATGCCTTCTTTGTCTCACGCAGACGCGCTCAGTTTGGGTGAAGACATTCCTTATTTTTATTATGAAGATGAATCTGGATCTTTATCGTTGGAGCAATTTCTCAATGTGCCTAGCCATAGGCTGACGGAATCAGAGAAAATTTTATCAAAGGGGTACACAGAATCCACCTTTTGGGTAAAAACTTTTATAAATGAAGAGCGCTTTATAGGTCATAAATATTGGTTTGAAATACTGCCTATTTTTTTGGATAAGGTGGATTTTTTTTATAAACCAGGCGGAAGTTCTGATTGGAAGAAACGATCAGCTGGTGATTTAAACAGTCAGGCCGATTGGGATCTTGACTATAGATCTGCTGTTTTTATGTTGCCAGAATCTTCCACAGGATACGATGTTATTATAAAAGTATCGACAACAAGTTCAATGTTATTAAATGTTAAATTATGGGAAGGAGATGATTTTTTAAGTCATGCACTAAAAGATAATGCCTTCTGGAATTTTTTCTTTGGATTGTTTTTTTTAACAGGAATGTTTTCTTTTATATTGGCGGTCGTTTTTAATAAGCGAGAGTTTTGGGCGGCATTTTTTGTTTGTTCCGTGTATGTTGCGGTTTTTTGTGTGCAAGGCTATTACGATTGGTTTTTTGGTAAAGACGAAAATAATGTTCAGCATTACTTAGTTAGCTTTTTTTCCATTACTTCTTTTAGTGTGGCTTTATGGGTTTGTTCTGAAATGCTAGGTCTATATGATCGTTTTTTGGTTATGTATAAAGCTATCATGGTAATTTTTTTCGTTATGCTTTTTCAGACTGTCTTTGTTTTTTTCGATATGTTTTTATTTTCTATAAGAATCGTTTATGTTCTTTTTGTAATAGGGGTGTTTTTGATATTAATGTCTTTTTTATATTGTCTTTCCAGATATAGGTTTAGTTTTTTTTACCTGCTTATTGGATGTGGTGCCGTTATTTTATTAAGCGTTTCGCTTGTTAGGTTATTTACGCTAAATGGTTGGATCACATATACTGAAAAAGGCAGTGTTTTATGGCAGGCGTTGATTTCAGTTAATGTGGTTCTAGTGATTGTGACCACTTCTTTTAAAATATACAGAGAGAAAATAAATAATATAGAGCGACAGTCATTAGCTAAAGAGTTGAATTTTGAAAGAGATGTACGCTTTCAGCAGCGAATGTTTATTAACATGCTTTCACATGAATTCCGAACCTCCCTTGCCGTCATATCAGGCGCGTTGACAAACTTGAAGTCAATGTCTAACGGTGAAAATGAATTCATATCCAAAAGGTACAATCGAATTGAACGCGCAAATGAAAGGTTAATACAATTAACCGATAATTGTCTCGCAGATGATAGAATTTCTTCTAATGAACAAATAATGAATTTTTCTAAAGTGAATCTTGTTGAAATAGTAGGGCAAGTAAAGAAAGTTGTCGATGTTTCAGAAAGGCACAAAATCAATTTTTATTTAAATGGAATGCCCATTAACTTTGAAGATTTTCCAGAGCTATATCTCAAGGCTGATTCTGCAATGCTGCAAATTGCCATATCAAATATACTGGGTAATGCGCTCAAGTATATGGATGAAGGAGATATAAATTTTGAAGTAATCATTTCTCAGAAATGTTTTACAATAAGAATAGAGGATCATGGCCCTGGAATAGGCAGTGATCATGTGTATACTATTTTCGACCGATACAAAAGAGCCGTTGATGCAGAAGGCGGCAGACAAAAAAATGGTTTTGGCCTCGGGCTTTATATTGCAAAAAGAATCTTGCTGGCTCATGGTGGTGACATCGAATTGATTAAAAATTCAAACAAAGGGTGTTGTTTTGAATTGATCATTCCTAATGGCTTTACAGGAGTGTAATGTATTCATGAAGAGTCAAATTTTGAATATTGCAATTGTTGAAGATAATGATGATTTACGCGAAGAGTTAAGTTTTTTTCTAACCGCTAATGGCTGCAGGGTTTGGGAAAGTCGCAGTGCTGAACTATTTTGGCGACAACTACACGCTGAGCCGACTGATATAGTATTAATTGATGTTGGGTTACCGGGTGAAGACGGTTATGGCATTGTTCAGCACTTGAGTCAGCTTAATCGTTATGGGTTAATTATGTTAACCGCTCGGGGAAGTCAGAATGATAAACTCTCAGGTCTTCAAAGTGGTGCGGATTTATATCTGATTAAGCCGATTAACTTCTCTAAACTTCTCGAAAAAATTAATGATTTATGGCAACGACTTCTAGGGGATGATACTCGGGTTTTGAACGATCCATCTAATGTGCCATTTGTGCCTGTGAGTTCAGAGAGAAAACCTGACTTTCAATTGGATAGAGCCAATTTTCAAGTGAACATGGTAGGGCAATCTGCTATTGCGCTTACTCCAATTGAATTTTCTCTAATGGAGCGGTTACTAGATTTTCCCGAGCAGGTGCAAAGCAAACAAGATTTGTATGATCATTTGTGGGGCGATAATGACGTTGAGTTGCATCGTGTTGACGTTGTGTTAAGTCGCTTACGTGCTAAATTTCGCGCTCGTGGTGTCAAGCTTCCTATTCGTTCTATTTTTGGCAAAGGCGTTGTTTATAAACCAAACGGTTAATAATTTTCGATTATTGAGAGGAATGAGAGTTTTGAGACTGACATGACGCGCGCCCAATACCGATAATGTAAACAATGAGTCAATTTTTGTTTGCCTTGGTAATGGAGTGTAAAGAGATGGTCGGTAAGAAGATAGCTGTTTTATTGGGTTCTAGTTTATTGCTGGGTTCCGTGAATGCGGAGCCAGTGGTGCTCGATAGAGAATTGGCGCGTTTGCTGCAAGAGCACGCCTTGATTTCGCAGGCAGACAAAGAACTGTTGTCTGCCAAACAGCAAGTTGAAGCGGCGCAATCGGCTTGGTTTCCCACTTTAAGCGTCTCCGGTCTCTATGGCAGAGAGCACATTGACCGAGACATCGGCACCGATACTAAAATGACCAAATCCGAGCTGGACGCCAGTTTGCGTCAAACCTTGTGGGATTTTGGTAAAACGTCTGGTGCGATCACCAAGGCAGAAAAAACGGTGACACGCAAAGAGTTAGAGCGTGATCTGCAAGCTCAGAATCTACTTTTGGCCGGTCTTGAAGCCTACATTAATTTGAAAAAAGCCTACCGCGTGGCGAATTTTGCTCGCCAATCAGAAGAAAACATCAAGCAACAAACCAGTCTTGAAGATACTCGAATCAACAACGGCAAAGGTTATACCACCGATGTGTTGCAAGCGAAGGCGCAGTTAGCCGGAGCAAGAGCAAAACGCGTGAGCGCCGAGCAAGTGCTGTCTACCGCAAAAAACCGTTATGTCACAGTGTTTAACACCCCCGCGCCAAGTGATGCCGATATGGTCATGCTGGCCATTCCTGCCGCGTTATTACCCGCTGACATCGAGGGTCTGATTCGTGATGTTGTACAAAACAACCCTGATGTCCGTCGTGAACAAGCAGGGGTTGCCGTCGCGACAGCAGAAAAAGAACGCGTTAAATCCAATCAATGGATGCCGAGTTTGGATTTGGTGGCCTCCACACAACATCATCGTAATCAGGACGGTGTATCAGGCGATCGTTACGACAATGAAATTGCCGTGCAATTTAACTGGAATATCAACTTAGCTGGTCAGGCAAACCATCAAGTCAAATCCGCCGCAGCGGATGAAGCCGCACAGCAATCGCAAGCGGACTACACCCTATTAACGGCCAAAGAAACGGCTGAAAACGCATGGTCAGATTTAATTCTTGCCAAAGAGCGTGCTGGTTATTTGCGCGATCAAGCTGAGATCGCGGGACAGTTTTTAGCTTTGGCGCGTAAAGAGCGTGAATTGGGGCGTCGTTCATTGATCGACGTCTTGTCTGGTGAAACGTCATTAATCAACGCACAAAGTGACTACAGTGCAGCGCAAGCCGATGTGGTGATTGCCTCCTACAACATCGTTCGTAGCATGGGCAAATTAACGTTAGACAACATAAAAGACCTATAAAACGATTAGCCGAGTGCCGTCGATCATGTGATCGATGGCACTCGGCTTTTTGCTTAAACGAGACAGCAGGTGACCATCATGGCCGATGAAAACAACAGCACAGAGCAAAACAACAGCACAGAACAAAACAACAGCGCAGACCAGAATGCGAATATCATCACCCTGAGTGAGCAAGAGCAACAGATCTTAGCGCAAGCAAGAGCGGCCTATGATGAAGCCATTGCTCAGGGACAAAGCGTAGATCAAGCCCTTAATGAGGCCAGCGACATATTAAATCAATCTGATTTAGACGCGGCCTTAAAAACCACCACCTTGAATTTATGGCGTGGTACGGGTGATCTAAATGCAGAGCAAAGCAATCTTGACAATATTCTTACGGATACCAGCAGTGAAGCGGACGATGTAGAACCGACAGCAGAAACTGTGCCGACAGGTGTGCTCACCAATACAAACAATACCAGTTTTGTCAGTGGTGATACGGCTACCTCATCGCCTGATGTGTCGGCTGCGAATGCTGTCACGGAAGTAAACCGTGTCGAAATAACCGGCATGAGCACAGTGGGCCGTAATTCAGGAGCTCTTCAATTTTCACGAACAGAGCAAACTGATTTTGCTGAAGAAACGAATGCAGCAGTGTTTAGCACCAGTACTACAACGGCAGAATTAGAAACTTCAGAGACCATTCTAGATACCACGCCGCCAGTGGCACCGAGTACAGCGCCTGCGGGCTTCTTGGACGATGGCGGAAATC
>NZ_QHJF01000052.1 GCF_003259225.1 Marinomonas arctica
TGGATTTTTATCAACTTGATTTTTAGGGACTGGGATTAGAGACTCTAGTTACCCGATTAAAGCACTTAGCTGGGATTGTAAGCATTCTTTACCGATTGATACATTCTATTTGGGCTGACACACTTCGATATCCCATAGTTTCATTAATTCAGTAATGGAAGCATCGAGATCCGATGCTTCCACTCCATCTCTAGCTAGAATCGATACACCAAGCAGGAAACTATTGAAGGCGATTCCAATAGACCTAGCGTTCGCTTTTTTGGACAGCTCTCCCATAGCGATTGCGCGTTCTACGCATCGCACAAAGCCTTGAAGCGTTCGTGAGCGCGAGGCGGTAAGTGGTTCAACAACGTGAGTAAGCTCTGGCGTGGGTGCGCTCATTGTCCCCAAAGACACCATACATCCCTTGGGATGCCCTGATTCACATTGCATTTTTGTCGAGCGACGGAGTGCAAGCTCAACAGCGTCTCTGGGTGGAATCTCGTCGTCCCATAGGGAGTCTGTTACGCATGCATAAGTTTCTAAATAACATTGTACAGCTTCATTGAACAATTCCTCTTTAGAGCCAAATGCAGCGTAAAAGCTTGGCGTAGAAATCCCTCCACCAATATTAGCCTTTAGTTGGCTTAGAGAAGTCATTTCGTAGCCATGCTCCCAGAAAAGATGCATAGCTTGCACAACTGCTTTCTGGCGATCAAATGTTCTAGGTCTGCCCATTTTTGCCATTTTTGTCTCCCTTTTTTCTATGACTTATAGACTACTCGATACATAAGTTCTTGACAAGATTTGGTGTCTTGCCATACATTTGTATCGATCGATCTATATGTAATCGCGGAGACACATAAGTGCCAACGTGGAACCCACCAAATTTTTAAAGGATATTTTTTTTGTGAATAACTTTCTCAATAAAGTAAATGCCGAAGATCCGGATCGCTTACCTATGTCGGCACTGCTTGCATTGGCCATGACCGGATTCATTTGTATTGTCACAGAGACATTGCCGGCGGGGTTGTTGTCTCAGATCAGTGTAGGTCTGGATATTAGCCAGGCTATAGCAGGTCAAATGGTGACTGCATATGCTTTGGGATCTTTACTTGCGGCCATACCGTTGACGATTGCGACACGTGGCTGGAAGCGGCGTAACGTCCTGCTGCTGACCATCTTCGGCTTCTTCGTTTTCAACTCGGTCACCGCTTTATCAAACAACTATGTTCTAACATTGGTCGCTCGTTTCTTCGCGGGCGTTGCAGCCGGACTTGCTTGGAGTCTATTAGCTGGTTATGCGCGCCGTATGGTTCAGCCCCATCAGCAAGGCCGCGCAATGGCTGTCGCTATGGTCGGTATCCCTCTTGCTTTGTCTTTGGGTGTACCTCTTGGCACATTTATGGGCGCTGCTATCGGTTGGCAAACTGCATTTGGCGTCATGTCAGGTTTGGCACTTATCTTGATCGTCTGGGTGATAGCGAAGGTTCCTGACTATCCTGGGCAGTCCGCTCACGAGCTCTTACCGTTGAGGAAAGTCTTCATGAGTCCCGGAGTTCGACCAGTACTCTGCGTGGTTATGACATGGATGTTAGCTCACAATATTCTCTATACCTATATTGCACCGTTTGTGGAGCAAGCAGGGCTTGGGAAACGAATTGACTTGGTCCTACTTACCTTTGGTCTTGCAGCTCTTGTCGGTATTTGGTTTGCAGGCATGCTGGTGGACCGATATTTGCGCACTACCGTTCTAACAAGTCTTTTAGCATTCGCTTTAATTGCTTTGCTATTTGGATTTGATGCTCAATCTCCAGAAATTATCTACATAGGTGTCGTAGTGTGGGGTATCACTTTTGGAGGCGCATCTACCTTATTGCAAACCGCATTGGCCGATGCGGCAGGTGATGGTGCTGATGTGGCGCTTTCTATGAATGTTGTTGCATGGAATTCTGCTATTGCTGGCGGAGGAATCGTTGGAGGGATACTGCTTGATTCAGTAGGTGTTAGCTCTTTCCCTTGGTCTCTGTTGGCTTTACTTTCGGTCGGACTTCTCATCGCTTGGTTATATCATTCGCATGCTTTTAAGTCTGGAGCGCGCATCGGTGGAAGGCCGGCCGTTGAACATTGATTGAAAGAATGGCTGGTTAAGTTGGGGTCTCAATTTGAGGTAGTTTTACAGAGTATTATCCTCTTCGCGAGCTCCTTGAAGCGTTCGAAGGTTTGAATTAATTCGTTTTGTAAAACCACACTCCAACTCTGGCGTGTGGTTTTACTTGGCTTCTGCGACAGTTAAAGCACAGCCCCCATAAACTGTTTCAGTTCGTCAGTCTGTGGGTTGGATAAGACGGTTTTTGGGTCGCCTTGTTCCCAGACTTTGCCTTGGTGCATGAAGACAACTCGGCTGCCGACGTCGCGGGCGAAGTTCATTTCATGAGTCACCAACACCAAGGTGATGCCTTCTTTCGCCAGCTGTTCGAGTACTTTTAATACTTCACCAACCAATTCTGGATCGAGGGCCGAGGTGATTTCGTCACACAGCAATACCTTGGGAGACATCGCTAAGGCGCGGGCGATGGCGACACGTTGTTGCTGACCGCCAGAAAGCTTTTCTGGGTAGCTGTCGAATTTCTCTGCCAGTCCTACTTTCTCTAACATGGCGCGAGCGGTGGCTTCCGCTTCGGCTTTGCTTTTCTTCAACACAATCGTCGGTGCAAGCATGACGTTTTCGCCCACCGTCATATGCGGGAATAGGTTGAAGTTTTGGAAAATCATACCCACGCTTAGGGCAAGACGACGCACCTGAATGTCTTCAGTGGTGACTTCTTTACCGTCAACGGTAATGCCACCTTCTTGATATTGCTCCAAGCCATTAATACAGCGTAATAGGGTACTTTTACCAGAACCACTTTTGCCGATGATAGACACCACTTCGCCTGCTTTGATGACTAGATCGATGCCTTTGAGCACATGGTGATCGCCATAGTATTTATGGACTTGATGTAAGTTAACGAGAGACATTGAATTTTTTCTCCAGATGCTTGCTGTACAAAGACAGTGGATAACAGAGCATGAAATAAATCAGCGCGACCAGTGTGAATATTTTGAACGGCTCAAAAGTTGCGTTGTTTAGCATGGTGCCGACTTTAGTCAGTTCGACAAAGCCAATCACCGAAGCCAGCGCCGTGCCTTTAATGACTTGCACTGAAAAGCCGACCGTTGGTGCCGTCGCCACGCGAATCGCTTGCGGCAAAATAATGAAGCGCAAGGTTTGTAAGAAGCTCAAACCCAAACAACGGCTGGCTTCCCATTGGCCTTTTGGTAATGTGTCGATACAGCCACGCCATATTTCCACTAGAAAAGCGCTGGTAAAAAACGTCAGCGACAAAATCGCTGCACCCCAAGCGGAAATTTCATAACCCAGCATGGATAAACCAAAGAAGCACAAGAACATCTGCATCAGCAAAGGCGTGCCTTGAAACAGCTCCACGTAGATTTTGACGATACGTTGCATCGCAGGATTGCGCGTCAAACGCATGGCGGTTAATGTCAGCGCGACGGTTGTTCCGCCGATAAACGCGGCCAGAGACAATAAAATCGTCCATTGTGTCGCAAACAGCAGGTTGCGCAAAATGTCGTAGTTAGAAAATTCGATCATTGAGTTTCCCTCATTTTACTTATTGAATGCTTGTTAATTTGACGTTCGATAAGCAAATAGGCGTTTTCCTAGTGCGTTGAAAGCAAACCTCAACAGAATAGACAAACCAAGGTACAACAAGGCGGTTACCAAGTAGCTTTCAAATGCGCGGAAGTTACGTGATTGCACCAAGTTGGCAGCGTAGGTTAAATCTTGTACCGAGATCTGAGAGATCACCGCAGAACCCAGCATGACGATAATGCATTGGCTGGTGAGTGCTGGATATATCTTTTCAAATGCCGGAATAAAGATCACCCGAGTCAGTGTTTGGCGAAAGTTTAAGCCCAGCACCTTTGCGGCTTCTACTTGGCCTTTGGAAATACTCGCAAGGCCTGCACGGATAATTTCTGTGCTGTATGCGCCAAGGTTAATCGTCAGAGCGATCATGCTGGCTTGCCATGGCGATAACATCATGCCAATGGCGGGAAGGCCGAAAAAGATAAAGAATAATTGCACTATGAACGGTGTGTTACGGATAAGCTCTACGTACACACTGACAACGTGTTGACTGGCTCGGTTGCCGTATTGGCGTACGGTCGCACAGACCGTACCCAATGCCACTCCCAAGATCGTCGTCAGTACAGTGAGCTCAACAGTGGTTTTTAAACCACTGAAGAACACGTCGCTGTATTGCAATAGATCAGAGAAATACAACATAACGAAACCCTTATGCGCCGAAGCCTTCAGGTAATGGGGCTTTTAACCATTTCATGGAAATGTTATTAAGTTCACCGGATGCTAATGCCGCTTGAATTAACTCGTTTACTTTGGCCTGTAGAGCCGCTTCACCTTTTGCCATGCCGATGTAGCAAGGCGAGTCTTTCAGCATAAATTTGTTTTCTGGGGCGCGTTGTGGCTGACGATTCGCAATCTCAGCCGCCACCAAATTGCCCGTAGCGATTAAGTTTACTTGACCAGATAAATAAGCGGTTAGCGTGGTGTTGTTGTCTTCAAAGCGACGGATGTTTACCGACTTTGGTGCGTTCTTTTCCAGCTCTAAATCTTCCACTGAACCGCGAGTGACGCCCACTGTTTTATCGGCTAGGTCGTCTACTTTGGTGACGGCCACATCTTTAGAACCAAACACACCTAAAAAGAAAGGCGCATAAGGTGTCGAAAAGTCGATGGCTTTTTCGCGCTCTGGGTTTTTACCAAGGCTAGAAATCACCAAATCGACTTTTTGGGTTTGAAGGTAAGGAATACGGTTGGCACTGGTGACGGGAACGATTTCGATTTTTACGCCCATTTCCTTCGCGATGTAATTGGCCATGTCCACATCAATACCTTGCGGTTTTAGGTCGGTACCAATGGAACCAAATGGCGGGAAGTCTTGCGGAACGGCAATACGAATCAAGTTACGATCTTTTATATCCTGCAGTACGTCAGCATTGGCACTGAGTGCGCTAAAGCTCGCTGCGATGATCAATGTTTTGCTTAGTAGTTTGCTCAATCTTTTCATGGAGGGGTTCCTATTTGTGTTTGTGAATGCCTGAAACACAATTTGCAACACCCATGCCAACATGAAACAAAAGTTTCTTAACTATTGATTTGTGTAACAAATCACAGCAAAAACGACGGAAAGTGCCTCGTTATCAAGCTCGATCACGACAAGGCCAAGCGATGAAATAGGGCGTTCTGTTTTTAGATTGTGCGCCAATATAGGGCGAAGTTGATTTTTTGGTGCAACTGTCTCTAAGACGCCTAAAGTCGATAATCTAAGTTGGCAGCAGAATGATAATCCATTACCGTAGAGCAAAATATTTCCGAATTGAGGTTAATACGTGGCGACAAAGCAGGATGTGCTATCCCTGATCGAACAGACTTACCCAACACTGTCTCCATCAGCGCGGTCCATAGCAAACTATTTACAACAAAATCCTTTGGCGATTGTGAGTCAAACCTCCGCAGAGATTGCGGAGAACACCAATACGTCAAAAGCGACCGTGAGTCGTTTCTTTCGTCAACTGGGTTATGATTCACAACAAGGTGCGAAGCAAGCGCAATTGGCGTTGCGCGAAAGTGGTGTGCCGATTTTCACCCAAGGTTCGTCCTTGGATCAAACGGCGCAAGAGCTGAAAAACTTGTCTTTGACCTTTGAAGGCTTGCGACCCGATACTCTGAACGAGATCAGCGAACGCTTAGCCAAAGCGAAACGCGTCACCTTGATTGGTTTTCGTAATGCGTATCCGTTGGCGTTGCATTTTCGTCAGCAGTTGCAACAAGTGCGTCATTCCGTTCGTTTGCTGCCGCAACCGGGTCAAACATTAGGGGAAGATCTACACGATATTCTCGATGATGAAGTGATTGTCTTATTGGGTTTTAGACGCCGTACTCGGCAATTCAAAAAAATCGTTGAAGCCTTGCAAGGCCGAACCACGGTGTTGATTACCGACCCAACGGGACAGATCTATAATCAACAAGTCTCTCATGTACTCGTTTGCCATCTTGGTAATGAAAGCCCGTTCGACAGTTATGCCGCGCCAATGAGTCTAATCTCAATGTTGTGCAATCGCGTGTTTGGTTTTCGAGGCGATGCGGCGGGCCGTCAGACGCAGGCGATTTCGGCATTGTATGAAGATTTGGATGAGCTCGAACCGTGACTTTTTAAAAGAAACTAACCCACACTGTTTGCGACATTTTTGCAGAAAAAAAAGAATTTCTTTTTGTTTCAGTTGACAGATTATTGAAACGATTGTTTCATATGTATTAATCAAGCGGAGGACATATGAAACATTTCATGGTAGACAATCCTTTTTTGACACTCTCCAACGCCGTCTGGAGTGAGTCTGCGGTCACTGATAATGCTTTACCGTTAAGCGGTTTACGTTTGGCGGTGAAAGACTTGTTTCATATGGCGGGGCTGCCGACGTCTGCCGGTAATCCGACTTGGCTTGCTACTCATCCTATTCCGACAAAAACCGCGTCAAGTGTCGCTGCTTTGCTTAATGCAGGGGCAAATTTTTGCGGTAAAACCATGACGGATGAGTTGGCGTACAGCTTAAACGGTCAGAATATTCATTACGGAACACCCTCAAATCCGATGACACCAGATCGTCTCCCAGGCGGGTCGTCATCGGGTTCGGCGGTGGCGGTGGCGTCAGGCCTTGCCGATATTGGTTTAGGCACAGACACCGGCGGTTCGATTCGTGTGCCCGCAAGCTACAACGGATTATTCGGATTACGTCCGACGCATGGGGTGATTCCATCGGATAACATGGTGGCGTTGGCACCGTCATTTGATACGGTGGGTTGGCTCACCAAAGACTTAACCACGCTGGCCAAAATCGCCAGTATTCTGTTGAAAAGTAAGCCACCAAAAGAATTTACTAACGTCTTGATTGCAAAGAATTTAATGGATCAAGTGGCGCATGTAAAAGAACTAAAAGCTCAGCTGCAAACATGGCGTGAACACGGTCGCTTTCCCAAAGAAGCGTCTATCCTCATTGATACAAAAGCATGGAAAACCAGCGAAACATTCCGCACCTTACAAGGCGCTGAGATTTGGCGTGAACATGGCAAGTGGGTAAATGATGTCTCTGGTTTGGATAAAGATCGCGCGGTTTTTGCCCCTGATATTCAATTACGCTTTGATTGGTGCAAACACCTTTCTGAGGCGGATATTGCGGTAGCGCAACAACAAAGACAGCGTTTCACAGATTGGCTTGAAAGCGAAATAGAAGGGTCGGTGCTTATTATCCCGACCACACCCGGCTTAGCGCCTTTGTTTACAGCCGCTGATGATGAACTTGCGGCCTATCGTAATCAGTTGATGGACATTACTGCCATTGCTGGGTTAGCGGGTCTTCCACAGTTACATTTACCCGTTTGTACTTTAGATGGTGCGCCCTGTGGCTTGTCTTTAGTGGGCTCAAAAGGTACAGATTTGGCGCTGATTGAATTCGCCAAAACCTTAATGGAGTAGCGTCATGAAAAAGAACGAGATAGCGTTTACGGCGCCGCATTTTAAAGCCACGGAAACGGGGCAAAAAATCCTTGAGCAAGGCGGTACCGCGATAGAGGCCATGGTGGCTGCTGCGGCGACGATTGCCGTGGTGTATCCGCACATGAATGGCTTGGGTGGCGACGGTTTTTGGTTGATCAGTGAACCAGGCAAAGCGCCGCTTGGCATAGATGCGTCTGGCAAAGCAGCAGAGTTAGCGACACTGGAATTTTACTGCGGTCACGACAGTATTCCCGCTCGTGGTGGGAAGGCCGCTTTGACTATGGCTGGCGCCGTAGCGGGTTGGCAAGAAGCCTTGGCGGTGAGCCAAGCTTGGCAAGCCGTCTCTAACGCACAAAACATGCCCTTATCGAACTTGCTGGATGATGCCATTCAATTAGCGAAAAACGGCAGTGAGGTG
Organism: Marinomonas arctica; assembly: GCF_003259225.1. Lineage (GTDB taxonomy): Bacteria > Pseudomonadota > Gammaproteobacteria > Pseudomonadales > Marinomonadaceae > Marinomonas > Marinomonas arctica. The sequence continues at coordinate 8,038 of NZ_QHJF01000052.1, forward strand.
ACGAAAACCTACGTTGACGCCAGTCAGAAAACCTTTGCTGATTTGGTCAGTGTGCAGGGTTTTGCTTCGTCGTTTTTGAAAGGCGGCAGCCTTTACCGTGAAGGCGATACATTGACCTTGCCGGTGTTGGCAAACACGCTGGAACAGCTTGCTGAAAAAGGTTTAGACGATTTTTATCATGGCGATATTGCTGTACGTTTGGCAAAAGATTTGGCGACCGCAGGCTCGCCGATTCGTTTGGCGGACTTTCATTCTTATCAGGCAAAACGCGTAGAACCTTTGCAGGTCAAAACCAGCGTTGGCACTCTGTATAATTTGCCTGCACCGACGCAAGGCATCGCGTCTTTATTGATTTTGGCTTTATACGACAAGCTTTATACACAGGGCAAAACCGCCACCGACATGGCGCATTTGTTGATTGAATGCACCAAGCAAGCCTTTATTGCCCGTAATCAATTTGTCACCGACGAATCGCGTTTAGCAATGGATTTGGCGTCCTTGCTGGATGATGAGCAACTGGAAAAAATGTGTCACGAGATTGCCTTAGAACGTTCGCAGCCTTGGCCGCATCAAGCCAAACAGGGCGACACCATTTGGATGGGCGCCTGTGACAGTGAAGGTCGCATGGTCAGCTACATTCAGAGTTTGTATTGGGAGTTTGGCAGCGGCGTGGTGAGTCCTGCCACTGGCATTGTGTGGAACAACCGTGGCTCGTCGTTTTCTTTGCAAAAAGGTTCTCTACAAGAGCTGGGTCCGAACCTGAAACCTTTTCATACGTTAAATCCGGCGTTTGCCGAGTTAAACGACGGTCGTCGTATGAGCTACGGCACCATGGGGGGCGAAGGTCAGCCACAGACGCAAGCGGCCTTGTTTAGTCGCTATGTGTATCACAATCTGCCGTTGGATCAAGCCATCAGCGAAGGTCGTTGGTTGCTTGGTCGAACCTGGGGTGATGTCAGTCATAACTTAAAAATCGAACGAGACTTTGCTGATATCGCCGCCGAAGAATTGGTCGCACGTGGACACGATTTGGTGATCGTCGATGCGTGTAATGAATTAATGGGTCACGCTGGTGCGGTTGTGCTGCATCAAGATGGTCATACCGATGCGGCGACAGATCCACGCAGTGATGGTTCTGCCATTAGTGGTGCTTTGCGTTAATAGCACGGTTCGTTAGTCATACTTTTTTACGTCACAATCTCACTTAGGAGCAAACAGAAAGATGTCATTCATAATGGAAAACTATTCCATGATTCTCGCCATGATGGCCACCGGTGTGGTGGGCGGGATTTTAGCCGGTTTGTTAGGCGTTGGCGGTGGTATTGTTATCGTGCCGGTGTTGTTTTTCTTGTATCAAGGGTTAGGCGTGAGTGCGGATACGGCTATGTTGGTGGCGACGGCAACGTCATTGGCCACCATAGTTCCCACGTCGATCAGCTCGATTCGCTCTCACAAAGCCAAAGGCAATGTGGATTTCGACTTATTGAAGCGCTGGGGCTTTTTTGTCTTCCTAGGCGTAATGATCGGCAGCTTTGTCGTGACACGCGTTGATGGCGAATGGCTGACGTTACTGTTCGGTATTATTGCTACCTTGTCGGCGCTCAATATGCTGTTGGGCAAAAAAGACAGCATGTTCAAATCTTTACCCGGTACAGCAGGGCAAGGCGTGATGGCCACCTGTGTGGGCTTTTTCAGCTCCATGGTGGGTATTGGTGGCGGTACGTTAACCGTTCCTATGCTGACTTTCTGTAATTATCCAGCGCACCGTGCGGTTGGCACCGCCGCTGCCGTCGGTTTGATCATTTCCTTACCTGCGGCGTTGACCATGTTGATTTTTGGACAAAGCCCAGAAGATTCCCCTTACGGAACCGTGGGATTGGTTAACTTGATTGGTGCTGCCTGCATTATTCCATTGACAGTATTGTTTGCCCCCGTGGGCGCTGGATTAGCCCAACGTTTAGACGCCGCTAAATTGAAGAAAGTCTTCGCTGTGGTGTTGATTTTCACTGGCGTAAAAATGCTTTATCAAGTGTTAGGTTAGGAGATTATTCATGCAGCCACTTTCTTTTCCACCCAGATTATTAATGGGCCCAGGCCCGATTAACTGTTACCCGCGTGTGTTGACGGCGATGTCGACTCAATTAGTGGGCCAATACGATCCCACCATGACCAGCTATATGAACGAAGTCATGGAACTGTATCGTCGCGTGTTTAATACTAAGAACCAACAAACCTTTTTGATCGATGGTACCTCTCGTGCTGGCATCGAAGCCGCTTTGGTGTCTTGTTTAGAACCGGGCGATAAAGTATTGATTCCTATTTTTGGACGTTTCGGTCATTTGTTGGCTGAAATTGCTGAACGTGCCGATGCCGAGGTTCACACCATCGAAGTGCCTTGGGGAGAAGTGTTTGATCCTCAGCAAATCGAAGACGCGATCAAGAAAGTACGACCAAAATTGTTGGCGATTGTACAAGGCGATACGTCGACCACCATGTTCCAGCCATTGGAAGAGCTCGGCGAGATTTGTCGTGCCCATGACGTGTTGTTTTACACCGATGCGACAGCGTCTATTGGTGGTAATCCGTTGGAAGTGGATGCGTGGAAAATCGACGCGGTGACGGTGGGATTGCAAAAATGCCTTGGCGGCCCATCAGGCAGCGCACCGATTACCTTGAGTGATCGTTTTGTGTCTTGTGTACGCAAACGTGCTCATGTGGAAGCGGGCATTCGTGATGCCCATCATCAAGGATCATCTGGTCTACGCATTCGCTCGAACTATTTTGATCTACCTATGATTATGGATTATTGGGGGGAAGAGCGTCTGAACCACCATACGGAAGCCGCCACCATGTTGTTTGGCTCCCGTGAGTGTGCAATCCAATTACTGAGCGAAGGTCAGGATGCGGTGATTAAACGCCATCAATTGGCCGGTAACGCTATGTTGCAAGGTGTGATTGAGATGGGCTTGCAGCCGTTTGGTAATCTCAAACACAAGATGAGCAACGTGGTGGGGATTCACATTCCAGAGCAAGTGAATGGTGAGCAAGTTCGCCATGATTTGCTGAACATCTTTAATATCGAAATCGGCACCAGCTTTGGCCCATTAAAAGGCAAGGTATGGCGCATTGGTACCATGGGTTACAACGCTCGCCAAGACGCGGTATTACATACCTTGCAGTCACTGGAAACGGTACTGCGTCGCACTGGTTTTACGTTACCTTCAGGTGATGCGGTAGACGCGGCCATGTCGGTTTATGCAGGAGAAAAATAATGACAGATTACGGCAAACTCGCTCAGTTGGTCATGGACCGCTGTGACGAACTTGGCAAAATCAGTCAAAGCGACGATTGCCTAGATCGTCGTTATCTCACCAAAGAACACAAACAAGCCAATGGACTGGTGGGCGACTGGATGCAAGAAGCAGGTATGCATACTTGGCAGGATGAAGCGGGGAATCTTTGGGGACGCTGGCAAGCCGCAGACCCAGAGGCACCGCGTTTTATCATGGGCAGTCATTTGGATACGGTGCCAAATGGCGGCCAGTACGACGGCATGTTAGGCGTTATCACCCCCGTCACCTTGATCGCAGCGATGAATCAAGCTGGCATTCGTCTGCCATTTCACCTCGACGTCGTCGGATTTGGCGACGAAGAAGGCACGCGTTTTAGTTCGACCTTGTTAGGCAGTCGAGCACTGACAGGTCAATGGCCAAAAAGTTGGGCCGATTTAAAAGACAGCGACGGCATTAGCTTATCGCAAGCGCTTAAAGATTTCGGCTCGGACTTTGCGAGCATTTCTAACGCCGCTATCGCAACCGACAATTTATTGGGTTACCTTGAACTGCATATTGAACAAGGGCCAGTGCTGGAAGACTTGAATTTGCCCGTTGGCGTGGTAAGCGCCATCGCTGGGGCAAAACGTTTTGAGTTTAACATCACTGGTATGGCAGGCCACGCGGGCACTGTGCCGATGAACCTTCGTCAAGATGCGCTTTGCGCCAGTAGTGAGATGATTTTGGCGGTCGAAAGAGTCGCTCAAAATCATGGCATTGTTGCCACTGTGGGACGTATTCAAAATCGTCCCAATGGCGTTAATGTGATTTCTGGTAACACGGGATTTTCTCTCGACATTCGCAGCGAGTTTGATGACAAACGCGACGTGGCGCTCGATGAAATCTTGCTAGAATTAGAAGCCATTGCTGCACGTCGTAATGTGCGTATTGAACGCAAAGCGACCCATGCAGCTAACGCCGTGCATTGTGATGCCAAATTGCAAAGCGTGCTACGCAATGCTATCGAAACACAAAATATCCCAGTACATACTCTATTCTCTGGAGCGGGACATGACGCTATGGCGATGGCCGATATTTGCCCCGTGGCCATGTTGTTTATGCGTTGCGAGAAAGGCATTAGTCATCACCCAGCGGAAGCCATTGATACGCCAGATGTGGCCGTAACCTTAGCGGTGCTTAGCCAGACATTACAGAGTTTGGCCTAACGGTTTACTTTATGCCCTACGCAAATAGTACACCGAAGCAAACTCGTAGGTCAGATGAGACGAGGAACGAGGCGTAATCTGACGGTT
>NZ_QHJF01000053.1 GCF_003259225.1 Marinomonas arctica
ATACGAGGCCCGTACGTACGGTTCTGTGAGAGGGATGAGGCGGCAACGCCTCACCCTACTCGATATGGTGCGTTCTACTGTTGAACGTTAAGCCGCTACAGCGTTTTCCTGTGGTCGAATCAATGCCAAGCTTTCTTCCGCAAAACCAGTACCGGCTTCGGTGTAGAAGTTGAAGACGTTGTCTATACCGGAGGCGAGTAGTATTTCTCGTTCGTCTTGGTAGCGGGCAATGGCGGCGATTTGGCCTTGGTAGTTGGCTTTGCGCAGCTGTATGGCGATGTTGGTGCTGTCTTCTGCGATGGGTAAGGCCAACATAATAAGGCGAATGCCTTTGGTGTCTAGGCGTTCCCACAGGTCAGCGTCTTCGCCGTCACCATAGAAGACATTTTCATTGGCTTCTTGCATCATTTTTATACGATTTTGGTCAGCGTCCATACCGGCGACGTTATGACCGATTAAACCTTTTAGCGACTCAAACGCACCACGTCCTACACGTCCAAGACCCACAATTAATACTTCTGCGCCTTTGGGTTGAGTAAAGATGTCTTCAGGCAAGCATTGGCTGCTTTCGAATTGACGAATAGTCTCTTTGTTTTTGCGGTAAAGTCTGTGGGATTGTCGGTAAATAATGCTAGTAATGACAAACGAAATTGACACAGCAAGTGCTAAAATGACCAGCCATTCTTTTGCTAGCCAGCCATTCGCTACGCTTAGTGCAACGACAATTAGGCCAAACTCGCTGTAGTTAGAAAGGATAAGAGAGGACAAGAAAGACGTTCGGCCACGCAATTTCATTTTTGTCATCAGGGCAAAGAAGAGAGCAAATTTCAATAGAAGGACTAAGGTGATGATAAAGCTCATGCCAATCATGCTAAAGGTTGGTAACGCCGTAAAGCCAATCGATAAAAAGAAACCGATGAGGAATAAATCTTTAAAGTTTGTTAACGATTTATTCATTTCCGTTGCTTTGGGATGAGAGGCTAACAAAATACCCATGATCAGCGCGCCTAGGTCGCCTTTTACACCAACAAGATAAAAGAGTTCATAGCCGCCTAATGCAAGAAATAGCCCAGTTAGCGGTAGCATCTCACCGTGTCCGGATTTGTCGACCATTTTGTTGATGAATGGTCGAATAAGCAGTAAGCCAAATAACCCCAATGCCCAAATGGAAGGGATTTTCCCCGTGGCTGCGACCAGAAAGATGACGGCTACGATGTCCTGCATAACCAGAATGCCTAACGCAAGTTGGCCATGACGAGTCTTCAATTCACCATTTTCTTCCAGTAGCTTCATCACACACACTGTACTAGAGAAGCTCAGTGCAAAACCGAGTAAAGCGGCAACTTTGTAATCTAGGACACCAAAATAGGGCAGGCTTAATGTCCCCAGTAACAATGCGATAGCAGCGAAAACCACACTCCATAATCCCATATGACTAAGAGTGCTGACCCAAACTTCGGGCTTGAGAAGGTCTTTAACGTGGAGCTTCAATCCAATACTAAACAGCATTAACGTAATGCCAATATTAGCAAGCGAGTCTAATGTGCTGCTTGCTTCCATGCCCATATAATTGAGCAAAAAACCCGCTAATAAAAAACCAATTAATGGCGGTAAATTGATCATTTTGACCGCCAGTCCGCAGACAAAGGCAAATAATATCCAAATAAATTCCATATAATCCTTCTGAATGAATGGGATAGGTAAAGGGTGAAATTATCATACGAAATTTGTGCGAGCCCTGCAGCAGCTAATACGCTTATTTGCCTTTTATTGCTTCACTCAATGACATATCAAAAAAGATATGCAGAACAACATTTATTCTATTTGATTGGTATGTTCATTTTGCCTACTCTGAGTGACAGGTTTTTTTAAGACCTGATTGGCTCTAAAAAATAACGATAACAAACCCTACGGCTGACACAGTTTGCCCTTTATGGCGCTTACTCGGCTGTAACAGGAGACGCTAATGAACTATCTAAAGAATGCCATTGCTGGTTTAGTTTTGGGTGCCACTGCGCTGAGTTCCGCGAGTGCCTTGGCGGCGAGTGGTTATGTTGGTATTGCCATGCCGACTAAATCGTCTGCCCGCTGGATCACAGATGGTGATTCCATGGTTAAACTCTTCCAAGACGCAGGCTACAAGGTTGATCTGCAATACGCCGAAGACGAAATTCCAAACCAGCTTTCTCAAATTGAGAACATGATCGTAAAAGGCGTTGATGTATTGGTCATCGCCGCGATTGACGGTACCACTCTTTCAAATGCACTGGAAAACGCTGATGCCGCCGGTATCAAAGTGATTTCCTATGACCGTTTGATCAAAAATAGCCCTCACGTAAGTTACTACGCCACCTTCGATAACTTTAAGGTCGGTGTATTACAAGCTAAGTCTTTGGTCAGTGGTATGGAGCAGCGTGGAGCGGGCCCTTACAACGTTGAATTGTTTGGCGGCTCACCTGACGATAACAACGCGTACTTTTTCTACGATGGCGCCATGTCTGTACTTCAACCTATGATTGATTCGGGTAAGGTGAACGTCGTTTCGGGACAAATGGGCATGGATAAGGTTGGTACCTTACGTTGGGACGGTGCAACCGCTCAAGCGCGTATGGATAACCTATTGTCAGCGCATTATACGACAAAACATGTTGATGGTATTTTGTCTCCTTATGACGGTATTTCTATCGGCATTTTGTCCTCTTTGAAAGGGGTTGGCTATGGTTCTGGTAATTTGCCCATGCCGATTGTGACAGGACAAGATGCGGAAGTGCCATCCGTCAAATCCATCATTGCTGGGGAACAATATTCCACTATTTTCAAGGACACCCGTGAATTGGCCAATGTGACAGTGGGCATGGTGCAAGCTGTATTGAATGATGCAAAACCGCAAATCAATGACACCAAAACCTACAACAATGGTATCAAGGTAGTGCCAAGTTATTTGCTTGAGCCGGTCACGGTGGATAAATCCAACTGGCAAGATGTGCTATTGGGCAGTGGTTATTACACCAAATCTCAAGTCGAATAAGCCTTTAATGAGTGAGCAAAGCCAAGCTTTTGTGAGCACAAAATTGGCTTTGCTCACGATATTGTAAAACGACTTTTATTTATCCTACTTTAACAATAATAAACCAGCGTATGCGTTACTTACTGCGAGTTAAAGCAGGAATAGCGCGTCTGCTAATGGGATGTTTTATGGAAAATATCATTTTGGAAATGCGCAGCATTACCAAGACATTTCCTGGAGTAAAAGCCCTCGACTCAGTGAACCTTAAAGTTCGTTCTGGGGAGATCCACGCTTTGGTGGGGGAAAACGGCGCGGGAAAATCCACTCTCATGAAGGTATTGAGTGGGGTTTATCCACACGGCAGTTACGATGGCGATATTCTTTTTAATAACGAGACCGTTGCCTTTTCCGGTATTAGGGACAGTGAAGCGAAAGGCATCATTATTATTCACCAAGAGTTAGCGTTGGTGTCACTTTTATCCATCGCTGAGAATTTATTTTTAGGCAACGAGAATGTGGAAGGTGGCGTCATTAATTGGCCGAAGACCTTCTCGCGTACTCAAGACTTGTTAGCCAAAGTAGGTTTGAAAGAGTCTCCATCGACCTTAGTGGGTCAACTGGGCGTTGGTAAACAGCAACTGGTTGAGATTGCTAAAGCCCTTGCCAAAGACGTGAAGCTATTGATTTTGGATGAGCCGACCGCGGCTTTGCAAGAGAACGACAGCGCCAAATTGCTTGATTTGCTACTGGAGTTAAAAGCACAAGGCATCTCTTCTATCCTGATCACCCACAAATTGAATGAGATCAGCCGAGTCGCAGACAGCATTACCGTGATTCGTGATGGTGCCTCTGTATCAACGTTGGACTGCCATGCGCAAAACATCAGTGAAGAAGACATTATTCGTGACATGGTGGGGCGTGATATGGCGCATCGTTATCCAGCGAGAGACAGCCAATTAGGCGAAACACTAATGGAAGTCAGCGGTTGGAACGTATGGCATGCCGATGCGTTGGATCGCCAGATGCTGCACGATATTGAATTTACGGTTCGTGCCGGTGAAGTCGTTGGGATCGCAGGGCTAATGGGGTCTGGACGAACGGAATTGGCAATGAGTCTGTTTGGTCAAAGCTACGGCAAAAATGTGCAAGGTGAGGTGCGTTTGCGTGGTGAAATCGTGGATCTATCAACCGTGCCAAAAGCCATCAAAAGTGGTTTGGCGTACGTGACGGAAGATCGTAAAGAGCTGGGCTTGATCCTAGAAGAAACCATTCAAACCAATACCACGTTAGCGAACCTGCCTCGGGTGTCGTCTTTTGGGGTCATCGATGAAAACATCGAGCGTCAAGTATCAGAAGATTACCGACAAGCACTGAATATTCGTACCCCAAGTGTGTTTCAAAAGGTGATGAACTTATCTGGTGGTAACCAACAGAAAGTCGTGTTGAGCAAATGGCTGTATTCACAACCAGATGTGTTGATTTTGGATGAGCCTACTCGTGGTATCGACGTGGGTGCCAAGTTTGAAATTTACAGCATCATCAATCAGCTTGCCGATGACGGTAAAGGCGTGGTGATGATTTCTTCAGAGATGCCAGAGTTGCTTGGCATGTGTGATCGTATTTATGTGATGAACGAAGGCCGTTTGGTTGGCGAGTTAGATAAAGCTGATGCGAGCCAAGAGAAAATCATGTCAATGATTGTGAAAGCCTAGCGATAGCAATAATAACGGCGAGAAGAATAATAGCGGAGCAATAATAATGACAACAAAAGAAACCTCTACAGCGGTCCAATCGGCACCTTCTGTTACTGACTATTTAAAGTCACACGTACGTGATTACGGTATGTTGATTGCGCTTGTGGTCATCATGGGGATGTTTCAGTTTTTGACCGATGGCATATTGATGCGTCCGGTTAACTTGACCAATTTATTTTTACAAAACAGCTACATCATTATCATGGCGATTGGTATGTTGCTGGTGATCGTCGCGGGGCATATTGATTTATCAGTTGGCTCTGTGGCGGGGTTCATTGGTGCATTGGCGGCAGTGATGGCGGTAAATTATAACTTACCTACTATTGTCGTTGTGCCTGTTTGCCTGTTGGTGGGCTTAATTATTGGCGGTTTGCAGGGCTACTGGATTGCCTATTGGAAGATTCCGGCTTTTATCGTCACCTTGGCCGGTATGTTGGTATTTCGTGGCTTGACGTTGACCTTGCTGGAAGGGCAATCCATCGGACCGTTTCCGGAAAGCTTTCAGCTTCTAAGTACCGGCTTTATTCCTGATGTGTTTGGGTCAGGACGGCCAAATATCACGGCGTTAGTATTGGGCGTTATAGCGGCCAGCGCCATCGTTTTCTTAGCGGCCCGTAGCCGTGCCAGAGCTCTTAAGTATGGCATTCAAGATGAGCCTTTTGCTTTCTTTATCGTGAAGAACGCTTTGATCGCCATTGCCATTATCTACCTATCTTACATGTTGAGTACGTATCGTGGTTTACCAAACGTATTGATCACCATGGCGGTACTGATCGCTATCTATACCTTTATTACAAACAGCACGACGATTGGTCGTCGTATTTATGCCCTAGGTGGCAACGTAAAAGCCGCCAAACTGTCAGGCATTAACACCGAACGTTTGACCTTTTTGACGTTTGCCAATATGGGGATGTTGGCTGCGCTTGCGGGGCTTATTTTTGCAGCTCGCTTGAACACGGCCACGCCAAAAGCCGGCTTTGCTTTTGAGTTGGATGTTATTGCGGCCGTCTTTATCGGTGGCGCTTCCATGACAGGCGGCGTTGGTAAGGTTATTGGTGCGGTGATTGGTGCTTTCATCATGGGTGTCATGAACAACGGGATGTCGATATTGGGTATAGGGATTGATTGGCAGCAAGTTATCAAGGGCTTGGTCTTGCTCGCTGCGGTTATCTTCGACGTCTACAACAAACAAAAAGCGCGCTAAAAACAAAAACGCGTTAAGGGGTGATTTATGTTGTTTCTATCTCAAATTAAACAAGGTGGTGTGGTGTGCCGTGAAGGCAATGAGGCACACCTTGTTCTTCAGGCATTGAGTGTCTACGAACTGGCTCAAGAAGCCGTTAAAAATGGCGTGCCGCTGAAGTCTGTTATTGCAAAGCATGGCTTGGGCGAGTCTGTGAACTTGGCAGAGCTGGCGAAAAATAATCAGTTAGATTGCCCAGTCCGTCATCCTGACCCAGCACACATGTATCTGACTGGTACGGGTTTAACGCATTTGGGCTCCGCCTCGACACGTAATGCCATGCATGCGAAAAGTGAAGAACTGACCGATTCCATGAAGATTTTCCAAATGGGCGTGGAAGGTGGCAAACCAAAAACCGGCCAAGAAGGCGTTCAGCCTGAATGGTTTTACAAAGGCAATGGCGCAGGCGTGATCGCACCAGGCGATGCCTTGCCTTCACCATCCTTTGCTTTGGATGGTGGTGAAGAGCCAGAAATCGCGGGTTTTTACTTGGTGGGCGAAGACGGCAAAGTGCATCGTCTTGGTTACACCTTGGCGAATGAATTCTCCGATCATATAACAGAGCGCCAAAACTATTTGTATCTTGCGCATTCAAAATTGCGTCCGGCAGCGTTTGGTCCTGAATTGCTGGTGGGCGAATTGCCCATGCACATTGATGGTCATTCACGCATCGAACGTGGTGAGAAAACGCTCTGGGAGAAAGGCTTTTTATCCGGTGAAGACAATATGTCGCACACCTTTAAAAACTTAGAGCATCATCATTTCAAATATGCGATTTTCCGCCAGCCTGGTGATTTGCATGTGCATATGTTTGGCACCGCGACCTTGTCTTTCGCTGATGGCATTCAAGCCCAAGAAGGCGATGTTTTTGAAATTTCCTCACCTACCTTCGGTTTGCCATTGCGCAATACTTTAGCGAAAGTGCGTGCCCTCGATACTGAGGTGACGCCATTATGAATAAGACCAACAGCGCCATTTACCCAGATTTAAAAGGTCGTTCAGTCTTTATCTCTGGCGGTGCAACGGGTATTGGTGCCGCCATTGTTGAGGCGTATGCCAAGCAAGGTGCGAAAACAGCGTTTGTTGACTTGGATGAAAAAGCCGGTACGGCGCTGGCCAAACGTCTGAAAAAAGACGGTCACGAGGTGCGCTTTGAGGTCTGCGACATTACTAACATCCAAGATTATCAGGGCAAAATTCGTGCGGCAGCAGACGCTTTTGGCCCTATTTCCGTGTTGTTGAACAACGCCGCTAACGACGTACGTCATTCTTTAGAATCCCTAACGGAAGAGCGCTTTGATGAGCTGGTTGGGGTGAACATCAAACACGCTATGTTTGCCGCGCAAGCCGTCGCGCCGATGATGCGCAAACTCGGTGGCGGTTCGATCATCAATTTTGGCTCAGTGGGCTGGATGATGGCGACAGCCGGTTATCCAACTTACGGCACGAGCAAAGCGGCGACCCATGGTTTAACTCGATCTCTGGCCCGTGATTTAGGCGGCGCTGGTATTCGGGTGAATACCTTGGTACCAGGCTGGGTGATGACAGAAAAACAACTGCGCATGTGGGTCGATGATGCAGCCGAAGAAAAAATTAAACAGAGCCAATGCCTAACAGGCAAGGTGCTGCCTGAACACATCGCCAATATGGCACTGTTTTTAGGATCTGATGCGGCGGCCATGTGCTCGGCGCAGAACTTTATTGTTGATGGAGGTTGGGTATGAGTGAGTCTGAGAAAAATAAGTTCGTACCAAAAGCATGGCCCCGAAAATTACGGTCAACCGAATGGTTTGGCGGTACCTCACGTGATCATATTTATCACCGCAGCTGGATGAAAAACCAAGGCCTACCGGCGGATTTGTTTGATGGTCGTCCCGTGATTGGCATTTGTAATACGTGGTCGCAGTTGACGCCTTGTAACGCTCATCTGCGTGAGCTTGCGGATCGTGTTAAACACGGTATTTATGAAGCGGGTGGTTTGCCACTAGAGTTTCCGGTGTTTTCGGTTGGGGAAAGTTCGCTGCGTCCAACGGCCATGATGTATCGCAACATGGCGGCGATGGACGTAGAAGAAGCTTTGCGAGCCAATCCGCTTGATGGTGTTGTCTTGTTAGCTGGTTGTGATAAGACGACACCTGCGCTTCTTATGGGCGCATGCAGTGTTGATATTCCTGCGATTGTGGTGTCTGGTGGCCCGATGTTAAACGGCTACTTCAGAGGCGAGCGGGTGGGTTCTGGCACGGCCTTATGGCAAATGTCGGAAGACATTAAAGCGGGCAAGATGACACAAGAAGATTTCCTTGAAGCGGAGCAGTCTATGTCTCGCTCAGCAGGGGGTTGTAACACCATGGGCACTGCGAGCACGATGGCTTCGATGGCTGAAGCCTTGGGTATGGCGTTATCGGGTAACGCCGCGATTCCAGCGGTAGACAGTCGTCGTCGCGTCATGGCACATCTTACCGGTCGTCGTATTGTTGACATGGTGAAAGACGATTTGAAACCGTCTGATATTTTGACTCGCCAAGCGTTTGAGAATGCGATTCGAGTCAACGGTGCGATTGGTGGTTCAACCAATGCGGTGATTCACCTGTTAGCGATAGCAGGGCGAGTAGGCGTAGATCTTAACCTAGATGATTGGGATAAGCTTGGACAGAACATTGCCACCATTGTGAACCTCATGCCGTCGGGCAAATATTTGATGGAAGAGTTTTTCTACGCGGGTGGTTTGCCTGTGGTGATCAAGCATTTAGCGGAAGCGGGCAAATTGCATAAAAATGCCATTACCGTGTCTGGCGAATCCATTTGGGACGAAGTAAAAGAGGTGCGTAACTGGAACCCAGATGTCATTCTTCCCGTTGAAAAAGCGCTGACACAAAAAGGCGGTATTGTTGTATTGAAAGGCAATCTTGCGCCATTAGGTGCGGTATTAAAACCGTCTGCGGCATCGGCGCATTTATTGCAGCATCGCGGCCGAGCCGTGGTGTTTGAAGACATCGATGATTACAAAGCCAAGATCAATGATGAGGCGTTGGATATCGATGAACACTGCGTCATGGTACTGAAAAACTGTGGTCCAAAAGGTTATCCAGGCATGGCGGAAGTGGGCAATATGGGCTTGCCGCCAAAAGTGTTGCGCAAAGGCATTAAAGACATGGTGCGCATTTCGGATGCACGTATGTCGGGAACAGCTTATGGCACCGTGGTTCTACATACGACACCAGAAGCCGCAGCGGGTGGCCCATTAGCCGTCATTCAAAATGGCGACATGATTGAATTAGACGTGGAAAACCGTCGTCTTCATGTGGACATTTCCGATGAAGAAATGGCAACACGTTTAGCAAACTGGAAAAGCCATTTGGAAGCACCAAAGAGTGGTTATATCAAATTATTCCATGATCACGTACAAGGTGCCGATACGGGCGCTGATTTTGACTTCCTAAAAGGTTGTCGTGGTGCCGCCGTACCAAAAGACAGTCATTAATTAAAAAGCAGAGAGGAGTGAGTATGTTAACGGGACAGCATTTTATTGCCGGTAAATGGGTAAAGGGCGACGCAACATTTTCTTCCGAGCCTTCGTCTGGGTCTTCTCATGAGTTTGCTGTGGGGCGTGTTGCTGATGTAAATGCGGCAGTAGAAGCGGCAGAAGCGGCCTTTGAAACGTTTGGATATTCTTCTCGCGAAGAGCGTGCCGCATTTCTGAATGCGATTGCTGACGAAATCGATGTGCTAGGCGATCAAATTACTGAAATCGGCGTGCAGGAAACGGGCTTACCAGCGGCACGGTTACAGGGCGAACGTGGCCGTACTACGGGTCAGTTACGCTTGTTTGCTGAGCGCATCTTATCGGGCGAATATTTAGATCGTCGTTATGATGAAGCCTTGCCAGATCGCGCACCGTTGCCGCGTCCAGATATGTACATGATCCAGCGTCCAATCGGCCCCGTTGCCGTATTTGGTGCGTCTAACTTTCCATTGGCGTTTTCAACGGCGGGTGGCGATACCGCTGCCGCGTTGGCGGCAGGTTGCCCTGTGGTGGTGAAAGGCCATTCTGCTCATCCGGGAACGGGCGAATTAGTGGCGCAAGCCATTGATAAAGCGATTCAACGCTGCAAGATGCCAGCGGGTGTTTTCTCATTAATTCAAGGTGGTAATCGTCAAGTTGGGCAAGCCTTAGTACAGCATCCACTCATTAAAGCGGTTGGCTTTACTGGCAGCTTGGCGGGTGGCCGTGCCTTGTTTGATTTGTGTGCGGCACGTCCAGAGCCGATTCCGTTTTTTGGTGAATTGGGTTCTGTAAACCCAATGTTTGTGATGCCAGAAGCCGTTAAAAATCGTGCGGAAGCATTGGGTAAAGGTTGGGCTGGCTCATTAACCATGGGTGCTGGGCAGTTTTGTACCAACCCAGGCATTGCGGTGATGTTAGATAACGCTGATTCAAAAGCCATGATAGCCGCAGCGAGTGCTGCCTTGTCTGAAGTCGCTGCGCAAACCATGCTAACCGACGGTATTGCTGATGCCTATCGTTCCGGTGTGGCGGCGATGGAAAAAACGGGCATTCAGGCGGTGGTGCGTTCAGCGGATACAGGTGATCGTACGGCTCGACCAAACTTATTCACGGTAACGGGTCAAGCGTGGTTGGATAACCCAACCTTGCATCAAGAGGTCTTTGGGCCACTTGGATTGATTGTCTTGGCGGACAGTGTTGAGCAAATGGTCGAGTTAGCTCGTCATTTGGAAGGGCAGCTGACTTGTACTATCCATCTTGATGAAGGCGATCATGCAGCGTGTCAGAAACTCTTGCCTGTGCTGGAGCGTAAAGCGGGGCGTTTGTTAGCGAATGGTTTTCCAACCGGTGTGGAAGTAAACGATACCATGGTGCATGGCGGTCCATATCCAGCGTCGACAAACTTCGGTGCCACCTCAGTGGGCACTTTGTCGATACGTCGTTTCTTGCGTCCCGTGTGTTATCAAAACATTCCAAAGGCTTTGTTACCGAAAGATCTTGTTGGCTAATGTTTGTTGAGATACCCAAGGCGGGGTTTGAGCGAGTGGTCTGTGCAGCAGGCGACTCGCTTTTTTTGTTTGCCCAGCGAAGCTGGCAAACCCGTCAGGTTGAAAGAAACCTGTCTCACCCCGAC
>NZ_QHJF01000054.1 GCF_003259225.1 Marinomonas arctica
TCAGAGGGAAGTATTTGCTTTAAATTATTTAAGAAGTCGACATGTCTTTTATGATTATTCATAGCTCTTTCAGGGTGTACTTCTTCATATAAAGTGAAAGCTCTTCCCTGAAAGGCCACTGAAGCGCGCAGTAAAACAAAGCTAAAATCATAAACACTTGACCAATCAACAATGATGGGCAAAAACTCTTGTGAAGAAAAGTGAGAGGCAAGGGTCTTATAAAATTGATTTCGGCATTGGTGTAATTGGATGTTTCCTAACAGTCGATCAACTCGTTTAATGCAATATTTTTCAATGACGTTAGCGTCTTCTCCTAGTTTTCTACCAATTGCCGTTAGGCTTAATCTGGCGCCTTCTTTAAC
>NZ_QHJF01000055.1 GCF_003259225.1 Marinomonas arctica
GCTAAAGCCACGACCTACAAAAGATTATTAAATCAATAACTTATAGGATTGAAACGGAGTAAGGCGAACACCAAGAGCGAGATAAAAAATAGTACATTAACCTTTATTCAAATCCCGGTGGGTATTTTTCAGATACTTCTTTAATAAGTTCTTTGACTTTTTTGATGGCGAGGGTCAATTGCCCGTGCGGTGACATAGATAATGCTAGGTATCGTTTAATGCCTGGTGCAATGATACGAGAAACGGATAAGCCCAGTAGATTACGCGCGGATTCACTGGCATAAGCGCCTAACATTGCATAGCATTTGTCAGAAGCGACCGCATGGGTCTGAAGTGATAAAGAGTCGGCTTCCAGTACCACATTCAGGTCGATCTCGTATCGTCTTGCTAGTACGTCCAATCTATCTCGCCAGCTACTAGGACGACAAAATAACGTTAATGGAATGCCATTTATTTCGCTGAACTCAATGGTTGGATTCGCGGTTAATGGATCATTGGGTGGGCCGACTAAAAATGTCGCGGTGTCACGTAAGTAAATATCACCACCTTTATCATCGATGGAATGTCGAAACAGTAACGCCAAGTCAACACGCCCTTCTTCTAGCCAGTTTTCCAATTGGTTGCCCTGCGCTTCTCTGACCTCTAGCTGTATCCCTGGGTAGCGCTCTTTGGCAAGTTTATACACTTCGCTTAGCCATGGCGCCGCCGTCGATGGCAGGATTGCTAATCTCACTTTGCCAATAGGAATGCCCGAGGTATTTCGGATGCTGTTTTCAAGCTGTTCCGTATGCTGTAGCCAGTTCCTGACCTCGGGTTCTATGCGTTTTCCCAAGTCAGTGAGTTCGACTCCTCTGCCCGTTCGTATAAATAGCTGACAATTAAACGCCTCTTCTATTGTCTTCATTTGGCGACTCACTTGCGGCTGGCTTATACCATGAAGCGACGCCACTTTACTCAAGCTCCCCAGTTCACAAACGTCGACAAAGGTTTTCCATACTTCGTAATTCATGCCCTACAACCCATACGTTTTATACATATCAGAAATACTACTTTCACAGTATTCACATAGCAAAACAAATTCTATCCTAATTTACGTGCTCTTAACCCAAACAGAGCCACACCAAACCAACAACATAATAATTAAAGGTAAATCTAATGAATAAAATTGATATAGACCTTCGTGGACTGAACCCTGCTCCTGTCACTCCTTTTAATCGCGATGGCACTGTCGACTTCAAGGCAATTCAAAAACTTGGTTCATGGCTGAAAAGTGTTGATGGCGTGAAAAGCCTTACTGTTTTGGGGCATGCTGGCGAAGGCACATTCCTATCTGAAAAAGAACAAATGAAAGTGATCGAAGCATTTGTTGAATCGGTTAACGATGAAATCCCTATCATCGCGGGCATCACCAGAGAAGGCACAGACGTCGCGGCGGCAGAATGTCGCAACGCGGTGGAAGCGGGTGCGAAAGCCGGTTTATTGTACCCTTCACACGGCTGGCTGCGATTTGGTTATCAAAAAGGCGCGCCACAAGACAAATACAGAGCCTGCTATGAAGACAGTGGTTTACCGCTAATCCTATTCCAATATCCAGACGCAACAAAATGTACTTACGATCTAGAAACACAGCTTGAAATTTCCGCTCAACCTGGTGTTTTTGCGATGAAAAACGGTGTCCGTAATATGAAAAGATGGGACACTGAAATCCCAGTGATTCGTGCAGAACGACCAGACCTACAGATTCTAAGCTGTCATGACGAATACCTATTGCACACTATGTTTGATGTAGACGGTCTTTTGGTTGGTTACGGTAACGTGGCACCAGAATTATTGGTTAAACTGATCGAAGCGGGTAAAGCCAAAGATTACCCTGCGGCTAGAGCCATTCACGATCAACTTTTACCAGTCACTAAAAACGTCTATCACCGTGGATCTCACATGGAAGGTACTGTGGCACTAAAACACGCCTTGGTTGCTCGAGGCATTTTGGAGCACGCAACGGTACGTTCTCCGCTGTTACCGCTTGCCGAAGGAGCAGACGTTGAAATTGCGGACGCATTACGCTCTGCAGGTATAATTTAATAGAAAAATTATATTGCCTTAAATACACTGAAATACATTTTCATAAGGGCGGTCACGGCTGCCCTTAATTAAGGAGAACAAGATAATGAAAATAATTAATAAGTTTTCTCTGCTTGCTTCAGCTCTTATTTTTACAAGTGTACTTTCGCTACCTACCCAAGCTGAAGAGTTAAAACTAGGCGCAATGCCTGTTGGATCGGGTTGGTATGTTGGCGCTGCGGCCATCCAAAGGATGGTGCAAGAAAAAGATTCCAAATTAAACATTGAGATCATTGCCCGCGGCGGCGGTGTGGCCAATCCCATGGTGGTTGAATCTGGCAAGGCGGATATTGCGTTATCAAACGTGGCCACTTCTCGCTGGGCTTCTGAAGGTATGTTGCTGTACCAAGGAAATTCAGCAACCCATATCCGCTCATTGGTAGGTGGCCTCAATCCTGTTTATATCGGCGCCATCGTTCGCAAAGAATACATGCAAGAAAATGGTTTCAAGTCTTTGGATGATATTTTGAAATCAGACCGTCCAGTAAACATTATGATGAAACCTGCTGGCTCCAATATTCCTCCCGTTGTGGAAGCCATTCTCGCTGCCTATGGTTTAGATAGAGATAAAATTAAGTCCCAAGGCGGCAGTATTCTCCAAGTAGATTCCTCACAAATGTCCGGGTTAATCAGAGATAAACGGGTAGATCTTTTTTTTGATACCATTTTACAAGGACACCCGTCTATTACTGAAATCAGCTTAACTGGAGGCATTGAGTTTTTAGACATGTCAGAAAGAGCGTTGGACGTCATGGCCTCGCTAGGTCTACAAAAAGGCAGCTATGGAAAATGGTTTGATGCACAAACTGACAGTAATATTGGCGGAGATTTTGGTACGCACTTAATCGCCAGTTCAAAAATGAGTGATGATACCGCCTACTCAATCACCAAAATTGTCATTGAAAATATGGATCAGCTCAGCAATGACTTTAAAGCTTGGAAGGCATTTAAGCTTGAAGATGCGGCTAAGCCGGAAAAAAATGGTATTCGTTTGCACCCAGGCGCCATTCGTTATTACAAAGAAATTGGCCTGTTAAAATAATGTCGTGCTAAGCCTCAACAATAAATATAAAAATCAGGTGTAAAAGATGCAAAAATTTGTTCGTAGATACATGCTCGACCCTTGTGCTTGGTTAGCGCTTGGGTTGTTGGCTTACCAATACTGGATTTTATTTAATCCAGATCTTCCCTTAGTTGAGCGCGCAACGCATTTAGTACTGACTTTAGCGATCGCTTTTCTTTCCACACCCTTTTTAAAAACCAAACCATCGTCAGCCTTAAACAAAGCCATTTCGGTGCTTATGTTTGCCTTGGTCGTTGTGGTTGGTTGTTACTACTACTTCGAAAGTGAAAGGCTTTCTAGCCGAATTGAAAATGTCTCCCCCATTGAAACTTATGACATTGTTATTTGTACCATCTTGATCGGCTTACTTTTAGAAGCCGTTCGAAGAACCGTTGGCTATGTTCTGTTAATTGTCATTATTACGTTTTTGCTCTATGGCGTGTTTGGCTATTTGCTACCAGGACAAATGAGCTTTAGCAATATTTCGTGGACAGAATGGAGCGAGATTTTTGGCATGACAACCAGTGGCATCTTGGGTGTCACTACCGCAACCTCTACCAACTTTATTTTTTACTTCATCGTCTTTGGCGT
Source organism: Marinomonas arctica (assembly GCF_003259225.1). Classification (GTDB taxonomy): domain Bacteria; phylum Pseudomonadota; class Gammaproteobacteria; order Pseudomonadales; family Marinomonadaceae; genus Marinomonas; species Marinomonas arctica. Next base: position 3,776 of record NZ_QHJF01000055.1, read on the forward strand.
GGTGTACAGTTCCGTTGGTGGTGGACGGCTCTTTATAGAGCTCGCCATCAAGCTGGTTGGAAAATCCAAGGGAGGCGGTGCGAAAGTGGCCATTATTGGCTCTAGCTTGATGGGGACCATTTCTGGCAGCGCGGTCGCCAATGTGACAGCAACAGGCGTATTTACCATCCCATTAATGAAGCGAACAGGCATAACACCAGAAAAAGCAGCGGCTTATGAAGCCATTGCTTCCACTGGAGGTCAACTCATGCCGCCCATCATGGGGATCGCGGCCTTCGTGATGGCAGAAATGCTTGCCACCTCTTATACCAATATCGCACTAGCGGGCATTTTTCCAGCACTTGCCTTCTACTTTTCCTTGTTTGTCTTTGCGGGAATCCATGCCAACAAAACCAATACCGGTACGCTTAACGATGAAGATATCAATGAAATTAAATCCATCTTCCCCAGATTAAACATGCTACTGCCACCTGTGGTACTGGTTATTGGCTTAGTCATGGGATATTCCGCACAAATCTCTGTTGTGTGGGCCACGATAACCTGTTTCATCGCGCCATTTTTAAGCAAGGACACGCGCTACGACCTAAAAAACATCCCACAAATGGTACTGGACTCTGGTATTCAAGCGGCAAAAATCGCTTGTCCCATTATGGCAATAGGGTTAGTTGTCTCCGTCGCGATACAATCTAACCTAGCACTGAAATTTGCCTCAGGACTCATTGATATGGGAGGCGGTTCTTACACGGTTTCTTTAATCATGATAGTGCTTGGCTGCATCATCATGGGAATGGGACTTCCTACTGTCGCGGCGTACATTATTGGCGCAGTATTGTATGTTCCAGCCCTTAAAGAACTTGGTGTTAGTGAGCTGCAAGCGCATTTCTTTGTGATGTATTTTTGCGTCCTTTCGATGGTAACACCGCCGGTATCATTGGCGTCTTTTGCCGCGGCCGGCGTTGCTAACACAGATGCCATGAGAACCAGTGTGGAAGCCTTCAAAATCTGTGCTGTGGCCTTCCTCATTCCATTCGCCTTCCTTGCTGACGAAGCGCTCCTGTTTATAGGAAGTTATGTAGATATTTTATTGGCTGGCGTTGGATTGATATTTTCAACCGTCATCTGGGCAATCGGTGTCATAGGCTTTGCAAAAAGAAGGATGAACAAACTGGAACGCATCATAATGATGGCATGTGGATTCTTCGCAATGATCTCTCAAACAGCAAGTGCTATTTGGCTTATAGCCATTGGAACCAGCCTTGTTTATTTGGCTTATCACTGGTTAACAAAAAATAAGGAGCCCGCATTAACTCACTCCTTAAATCACACTAAATAAAGGGTATATTCAAATAACCGACCTAAAAAAGCCCTTTTCGGATTGAAAGGGCTTTTTTATAGAAATTTAGGGTCGAAATTTAGAATTTTAGGGTCAGATGAAAAAAAGCTATTTTTCACCTGACCCTAAATTCCCTTTTGGCTAATCTACTTTGGGCTTCTTCTCGCCAATAATCGTGACTATTATTAACTCCTCATGTTTTCTGGACATACCAAAGCTGTATAACGCTCGCAACATCGGACAAATTGGAGTGAAGCGGAAATTTGTTCCGCGTGCTTGCGTTTGTTAGTGCATTCACTCAAAGAATCTTGATTGTCTAGCCAATAATTTTCGACTTTCCATTATTTCAATTAAAGGGTACAAGTCATTTAAAATCTCTCGAACTTCTTGACTGTTTAGATAACTATTCCCATCTCGCAATGAAACTTGGATGCAACGTAAAACGCAATCTATACGAAAAGAGTTATCACAGCCACCCTCATGTTCAAGGGAATGATTATTAATTGCCGCTATTAGTGACTCCATGTCCTCAGCAAATAGGTAATTCAGATTGCCATGAAGATATAAAAAATCATCTACCTCAGACTTTGAAAGAACTTCGCCAAGGGATCTGTAGAGTTTTCTGTAACTTTCAGAACCGACATATATGGCATTGGGATTACTGTTAAAAAATGACTGTAATCTATTTACTACAAAGAGCAGACCTTCAGTTTCTTCTATTGATTGTGCGTCTCTATTAGGGTATGGCTCGAAAAATGAAATTACGTAATCATCTGGGTTGTATGAATTTGATTTCGCTTCCTTTTTCTTGAATAGGCTTTTGAAAAAATCATTAAACCTTCTTGGTTTGCCGACACTTGCTTTTTCATTGCTCCATTCAAGAGCTCTAGGTATCAAATGGTCTCTTAACCAATCGTGAGTTGTTTCGGCATCCCAATAATTTCGAGGGCTAATGGAAGTACCTTTCGAAGAGACGACAAAATAATTTGGAGGCTGCCAAACCAAAACAACGTCGTCATCAACGATTTTATAGTTTGAAACCAAGCCTTCATAGGCTCTAGGCTTAATAAATGCATGGTATCCTGCATCCATCGTTTTTGTTTTGTTATTAGTAAATATTTTTAGCCACCCTGGGCAGCTATCAAATAAGCTCCAGTCTCCCGTGGAGTTAAAAGCATCATGACTTTCAGCAAAGCCGAGAAGAATTCTCCATAACCCTCTCTTTATTCTTAGTAAAGGGATATCTTCCGTAGACTTGGTATGATAATTAAAATGTTTTGACCTCCAAGATTTTTCGATCTTATTCACCTGTTTTCTGTATTCATTCCAGAATACATCAAGCGCGTCACATAGACTAATAACCTCAGGAAGGCCTAATCGAATACGGCAATTTCCTATGTCACAGTAATAGCTATCTCCATCTACTTCCTTAATTAAAAAAGGTCTTACTGCATCAGGGACAGGAATCTTCGCCGCGACAAAAAAGCTCTTTACCAGTTGTTTATGATTAAGGGTTATCATTACATGTGAAAATCTTCCATTTCTAAATTCAATATAACAACTTGCACTATTTTTCTCTAATGAAGGGAGAAATGCGTGAATTTTTACATGGTCATTTATGTAAGATAGACTGTCACCGAATAGATTTTTGGTTGGCTCTTTATACCCGTTCCAAGTCGCGGGCTCGTCATACCGCCATATGCCATAGTTTTCTATATGCCATATTGCAGCCTTTCCAAATAACATCTCAGTCCATGCCACATGGAAGTACTTGTAAACTAGTTCAGGAAAGCTCTTAACCCACTTATTAAGTGTAGAGGCAGGGATAATTCTATAACTTATTGACTTTACTGATATTTTTGCAGCTTCGCTTTGCCATAATGCGATCTCCTCAGCGGAGATATCTTCAGAAACAAAAAGGTTGAATTCAGCTATATCAAAGCCCCATTTATCATAATTATCTAAGAACCTTTCTATAGTTTTTCTGTATTCACTAATCGTGTACGATTTAACTCGCTTTACTTCATAAAGAGAATAATTACCCTGCGTTCTCCCGTTATTTTTCACAAAAATATCGGCACCATATTGTTTTTGGCCAGAAATGCCGATAGGCAATACATCAGTAATATCGTCGTCAAGCTCTTGCTCAACCCTGCTGTAGATGAGATCGCAACAAAACTTTTCAAAAATATGAGGTTCTAACAACCCAAACGGTAGTTCTTTTTCTAAATCTGTTGCCGGAGCCCTAAACTTTTCTATTTCTATGTTTTTAATATAGTTCGGTAATTCCATAACCTTCTTAAACTGCTCTATGACGGATTTTCGACTAGCACTAACGCCCGCCTAAGGGGCTGACAACACATAACACTCAACTCAAACACAACAGCCATAACCACCGCAGCTCATTGGGACTGGAAACGCCGCGCATTGTCAGTCCCTCTTGAGGCGTTTGTTAGGCTTGTAGTACAACGCAGCTACCTATAAACATGGTTCCTAGATTTGTAATTTCAATGACACCTTTCTTTGTTCCGGGCTGGTACTCACTCCCTTCATTTACATGAACTTCGTGGCGTTGACCTAACTCTGTGTACACTTGCTCGTCATCAAGCCATATGTCTCTTCTAACATTTAAAAGCCCTAGAGCCTCTAAGTTACTTATATATGCTTTAGTATTTTGGGGAAAAGCTAACCCCGGCGTATCTTCAAGCTTGGTAATCATAGGCTGAATAATATGGTACTGACCTGTACTTCTTTTCAACGTTTTATCAACAAATGGTATTGATGTCTTTCCTTTTAGCGTACCTATTAACAAAGCCTCATCAGGTGATAGGCTATTAATTACATTTACAAAATTAGGGTGGGCCATACCACAATTTGACTTACTAGATGCTTTTGCTAACAGCTCTGTATAAAGGTTTACGAGCTCTTCATTTGTTACATAAGTTAGTTTTTCCAAAATTGGCACACCAACCTCTGGTGCAACTTGAACAATATCATCAGTATTTGAACTTTCGAGTTTTTCTCTGTATTTGTTTAGATTTGATTTAACTACATACTTTCCTTTCGTATTCAATAGTTGAATAGGGATCAATACTGTATTGCCAAGCCCTAAAACTGTTTCTAAGGCTTTACCAACTTGTTTCACCCCAGGTTTAGCTAAATCACCATAAACCTCTTTAAGCAACCCATTTTCGCCAGAAATAGCTTCAACGATCTCATTTATCATTTTTACTCCTAAAGCCTAACCAAGCTGTAGAAAAATTAAGTTTTTCATGTAAATAATCTGCCTCACCTTGGATTTGTATA
>NZ_QHJF01000056.1 GCF_003259225.1 Marinomonas arctica
GAGTGATGAAGATTTTATGATCATCACTATATATTGACATTGGTTGCTCTAAATGGATAGCCCTTATGAATATACAGTATAGTTTTAAGCAGCGTGAATGACCAAGTGAATTTTTGTAACAGGTAGGATTTCCGATTTTTCGACCAAAAATGGGGCGGGGTTCAGGAATGATGAACTCAAGGGTAAAGTAGCGAGATCAACCACTTATCCACGGAAAACGCTATGCTCAATAAAACCAAGAACACAATAAAGAAAGCAGCCAAAGGCCATATAAAAAAGGATTATTAGCCTTTTAACTGGAAAAAGAATATGTGACAAAAAAAGGCCAGTGATGACGAGTCAACTGGCCTTTTCATTTTAGTAAATTCACTTAACTGCCCTATTTTCCTGAAGATTTACTTGGTTTTAAGTCTGGGGTATTACCAGGAGTTTTTTTATTATCCCGGCGACGCTGATCTGTTTTTCCTGTTGATTTAGCTTTGGGTTTCGGACCTGGTTTAAGAGCCATGATGATTTTCCTTTTAAGATAATTGAGTGTTTGTAAGTAATTAGTACAAATTCATTTGCACTAATTACAAACTATACATGATCATTATGATGATGTAAATAGATCGTTATGGTGATATATTTGCACCAATAAAACCATGAGAGGTATGAATTATGAATCGATTAGATCAGTTACCCAAAAATGTATATGATCGATTGGAGTATTTGGAGTTTATGTTGAGATTTCGAGGCTGGATCTCTAGGTCTGACCTAACTGACCGCTTTGGACTAGGTGAAGCTGCCGCTACGCGCGATATTCGTTTATATAAAGAGTTATCACCAGATAATTTAAAACTAAACCAAAGCTCGAAAAAGTATGAAATATTGGATGATGGCTTCCACCCTATATTCGCCCTTCCAGTCCAATCTGCGCTTTCAAAATTACGCAAACGCAATATTTGTGATGCGCTTGGCATAAGTGGTTCTAACGGCTCTTTCAGCCCTGTAAGATTAGTTCTTCCTGATGTGGATCTATTGGCGACGATTACTCGAGCCATTTCTGTGGGTGCCCAACTTAGGACTGTTTATCGCTCTGTAAAGAATGGGCGGTCAGTAAAAAATTTGGTTCCTCACGCATTATTTGATAACGGTATTCATTGGTACATGAGGGCTTTTGATCTCGATAAAAATAGTTTTAGATCCTATGCTTTAACACGAATCTGCAACGCTCATATTGATCGGCAAGTTAACGAGCACCCCGATTTAAAGCTAAAGGATTTTCAATGGAGTCGGATGGTTTCGGTAGAGTTGACACCACATCCTGATAGAAAGAATGTTCCTCACCCTGAAACTATAGAATATGATTTCGATATGAAGGATGGCGCACTCAAACTCATGGTAAGAGCTGCGGTAGTGGGCTATTGGCTACATTACTGGAATGTAGACTGCACGGAAGATCATAGCTTAAAGGGGTATAATTACCAGCTATGGTTGCGTAATCATCAGACTTTGTATGATGTTGAGAGTCGCGGCATTGCACCTGGTCTATCAACTTACGATCAAGATTAGCATTTTTTAAATAAACGTCAGTGCATACTACATATTAGGGAGGGGCAACTTAATTTTAAGCAATATTGGGATTAATATCTCATATTATATGAATACCCTATCGATGCTTCATTCTATTAAAACCCATTATCAAATAATGATGTATAATTTCACTTACTGCTATTCCTTATCATTTAACAATGTTTCTTACATAAATTATAAACAATAGAAATTGCCCATCCGTGGGCTTTATCTACCTTTTCGGTAGGTTTATGTTCATCGTTGCGGAATCTTACTTCCAGTCCTAATCTCAGCTGCCTATGCGGCAGGACACACCCCAATACGACAGAGGGCAAGATGCATGCATTTACCAGCTGCCTATGCGGCAGGACACGCAAAGAAACGATGAAGTTAATCGCGGATGGTTTTTCCAGCTGCCTATGCGGCAGGACACTACAGCAAAGTTTAAAAATAGTCTTAATTTACAATAATATAGACCAACTTTATACAAAACACCTAATTTCTCAGGTTGTTTATAAACATTTGATTTTTATGCGTTTTATTTCTACCAAATTAGATTGGTAAAAGCGCTTGATACCGCGAGTTCGTTGATAATCCATAAGAGCATGTATTAAAGATATCTTCTTTTTTCGGAAAATCAATTTCATACCTTTGAATTTTCAGCATATAAGCCCTACCAGATTGTGAGCTATCCATTGGTATTGAATGGTAAAAATCAACTTCCTTTAGTTGAGCGTCAACAGGATTGAATTCTTCGCCTCTTGCAAGTGCCCTTTTCTTTGCTCTACGAAGCCTTCTAGCCTTAGCTGCTGGTGTTAGTTTGTCTATTGATTGATTTCGAACGTATTTAATACATGTGTTTGATTGTTCAAGAATAGTAGGATCGCTTATTTCAAAAAGTCCATTCTCTGTCATCACTTGATAATACGGCTGCTGAATCAGTGTATTAAGTTGATCCACTAGAGGCGAGACAAACATTAGCTGGTTGCCAACGCTAGTTTGAGACCATTTAGGAAAAGATACAGCAATATTTGAAAGGCTATGCCTGCTCATAAAACCATGCAGCACCTTAATACATCGCCCAGCCAATAAAGCATGATCACAACTCTTCGGTAAATAGGTAAGCACAACACCATACAACATCAACTTTTAGCTCCTTGAAACATTCCCCCTTTCACGAGTACTGACGCAATGAAGTGGATATCAGGATTTATACTCGCGGTAGAAGTTGAAGCCGACAATTCTTTTAAATAGGACGGTAGTTTTTGTAGCAATTGGTAAAAATCGCGCTTTGTCTGAGGGTGACGCCGGGCAATTAAATTTACCTGATCAGCAGCATATTCACTTACTCTTAAAGGGAAATCGCAATTTTCATCCCACCAATCATCGATAATTTGTATTCCCGCCCCTATCTTGTCGGCATTAAAACAAGCAGTCATAACACCATCTATGTCCGTTGTAAGGAGCACTTTACTCGCGGCACTTTTATTGTCGTTATCTACGAAACACTGACTTGGAAAGACTTCTGCGCAAAAAGGCATTTTAACTTCTGCCCAAATATCACAATGCCAAACATAACGAGTATTAGTCAGTGCTAGTGCTAACTCAGAAGCAAGCTTGTCTAGTTCGTGATTTTGACTATCTGGCCACTCAGAGTCCCAATACAAGCGGTGAGCATTAACAAAACTAAAATCACCTCCTTCACTTGTTTTTACAAACACGTCAAAAGCATTACCTTCCTTGTTACGCCATAACCAGGTTCCCATAGCAATATTTTTCGCGTAACGCCTAGCTAATTCGATATAGCCTCCTTTGTCAGCATAGGCGCTAACAAAATCAGAAATATTACTCTTAACTGACTGATCTGAACAACGATCTGGCACTAATGAGTTTGCACAAACTCGAATAGAGAAACGGCAAACGAGACATTCTGCTACTGGCGGCAAATAGCAGGTATCGACAGTATGCGGGTTACCCATAGAAAGGTTATGTAATGTGGCAGATTCCTTAATACCCTTTGATGTATGAGCTTCGCTGAAACCACTTTTACTACCTCGAATTTTAATACGTTCAATTGGTAAAGGTAAAAGTTGCCCATCTCGGCGATAGTAAAAAATCGCCTTGCTAGGGTTAATTGATCGCTTATAGCTAAGTTGATTGGGAAGTTGCATTTGATTCTCCACAAACTGGGCCTACTTGTAATGTAGTACAGCTTTGAGAGATAGGCAGGTATTGCCAAAAAATTTGCTTTTCAATATTACTTGCAGCTCTTATCACGTCTATGCTGCGCTCACGCGCGCAAAGGCTCATAAGTGGCTCACAGAATGCATGAATACCAGAAGCTACATCACGAGATTTGATAGGCTCTAAAAGTCTGTAACCCACTAAGCAAAACGACAATTTATCTTTCTGCTTTAAAAGCTGTAAATTCGAGGATAAGTCAAAACCGCTGTCTCTAACCGGTGCCAGCCAATTTCCATCAAAGAGATTTAGAGCTATGTAATGCTTCAAACTGTTTGAATCATGAACCAACTCGGCCCATTCAGTTTCTTCATATAAAAATGGCGGATGAAGAGAGCCGCCCCACAATCGCTCTGGTAGAACTTGCTTAAGTAGCTCTACGTCAAGCTTATCTGTAAAACCAGAGTGTCTATTAAGTTTAACCACTATCGAGAACTTACCATCAAAACTGCACTCTGGAACAATGCCGCTTCGCCTAATCCCCAGATCCTTTTCAGGAATACTGTAGGCGGGTAACTTATTTTTATTAATTACTTGATATTGGTTACAGTGCAGCGCGAAGCTTTCGACACTCACTTGTGGGTAGCAATCTATTAACTGCCTTTCGAAACGATGCAAGAAACCATATAATCCAATCATGGATGGCATCCCAGCCACGTATGGATTATTTAAACCGTTAGCCTCAGTGAGTCTGAGATTCTTTAAAACGATATACAATTCTTCTTCATTGTCAGATGTAACCTCAGCATTTATTGAAAACGCTCTTTCAAGAATACTTGCTAAACGCTTTTGAGTTACTCCTAACAATCGCTGATGATAGCAATAGCTTCGAGTATATTTATTATGCTCGAGTACACCATGAAGCTTTCGATTTAAATAGCGTGAGAAGTCTTGTAAGTCTGTCTCTTTTGACCGAAGAAAGTAATGCTCTTCATCGCTTAGCTTGCTTGTTTCAGTCGCTTCTTTACCAATGAGTTTTAATCGTAAAAAGGGTGCAATCCATTGACTTAAAACATCATCTAATTGCTTCAATACCAAAAGACGAGCGCGTCTTTTAAGTCTTAGCGAAGTATAAGTATCAACATCTATGATCTCACGATAAATACTGACAGCTGGCTTGCAAGTAACTGGATAGACATTAAAAACCTCCTGCTGCTCAGCATAGGAGGATTTCGTCGCAGACCTACGCATCAATGGGGACTGTTTTATAAAGCGCATATGGCCCCCCATACAACCACACAGAACGCCTAGCGCGCTAGGATGAGGAAAACTCAGTGTCTGCATAGGAACGCCTGAAACTCTTTGAATGAGCAACTGATCCACATGAGACGCCACAGGGGTAACAGTTAAGTAATGATTGTCTTTGTATGGAAACAATAATTCATGGGTGTGCTGATCAATCTCTTCAGGAAAATGGCTACCTAAGAATAGCTCTTGGAGCTCTTGCTTTATTGAATACCAAAATGCCTTGTTTATCCCTAGCTTGTACGCGGCCTTACGCCAAATCACGTCATCATCAAGCCATACAGAAACTAGAGAATGCTTACTGCCTCGCCATAGAAAAGTACTGGTGAGCATTCGACCAATTCGATAGTCACTGCTATTCCCCGCCCAACCAAACTCGGGTAACTCTCCGCTTTTAGGAATAACTCGTATTTGGTGTTTTAAGCTAACACGCGAATCTGGCCATTTAAGGTTGTGCGTATGCAGTTGCGAGGCGACTTTGCGAAACTTAGTCCAAAAAAGATCGCTATTTAAAGTCATTTTAGCATTTTGAATATTATCCAACCGACATTCAGCTTTGCTGGTTAAGTTGACCAAGATAGCTAGACACAGCAGCTCTTGATCAGTCACATCAACCAAGTCCGAATTCAACTCAAATAGCTTTTTAGCGATATCGTTAAAGTCTTTAAGGCAAAGTGAGTTGTCTGATGAAAGCAGTGCTTGAAGTGAGTTCATAAAAACCGCTACCACGCTGATTGGCTAAACCGATATTTAGAATAGGACAATGCCAAAGAAGCAACATCTCTTATGCGAAATACAGGGTTGTGAGACTCCAACTTACCTTCATTTCGTAGCCGCCGCCCCACAACTAAAATCCCTGACTCATAAAGTCGATATATGTCATCAAGCTCAGAACCGGTAATAACAGCAGCCTCTCTAGCGGACACAAGAGTATCGCCAATATTTGCAATCGTTGAACGTGCTTTATTGGTCGCTATAGTGATAACAGCGTCGGCTATGAACTCTTTAATTTTTAATGGCAAGCAACTAATTGCAGAGATATCATCTAGAAAATCATTGGATATCTGAGAGAACGATAACTTATTTGGCTTCTCTGTTGCCAGCAGTAAATTTTGCTCGATTAAACCCTTTAGATACTCATCAATATGACGACGTGGATCAACAATGAAATCCTCATAAGCTAACAAAGGAAAAAACTTATCTGATAATACGAGCACTGCTAATTTTTCGGAAAGTGAGCAAGAACCAATTGCTTCATACAGCGAATCATCACGCCAGCTATCAAAACCAACCTCTCTATGTGAGTTTTCTAACAAATTCTGACCACAGATGCATCGTCCAGGGTCTTCAGAGTTCATGTAGTTCAAAGGGATATGACATGAAGGGCAATTTCTTAGCAGTTTAATGCCATGCTTCTCGCAGCACTCAACCTTGTTGATGTGCCAATCAAAACGTACATAGTTCGATTCATTCAAGCATACTGGGCAGATAGGGATAATCGTCGAACAAAGAAAACTTCTGGGGATAATGATCTGTTTATAACGAACCTCGGCATACAGTCCAAGGTCTACAGCGTTGGTATGCTTGAAGCAGATATCCAGTAATGAAAAACGTAACAGGCCGACCAACTGCTCAAGTAATTGAATCGCCTGTACACGCTGGGCGCTGCTTTGCTTTGCGTGATAGATGTTTACTGCATCAAGAGAAAGTGGAAATGCACCAGCAACAGTTGGATGGTGCTCTTCTAGCCAAGACTTAACTTCAATTAAAAGGTCACTGTAATTCTCAAAGTGATTAGCTCTGCATAGTCGGAGCAAAGCACTCTCAAGGGTTTCATCTTGATGAAGATCAATAGAGTTTGGTAGGAAGCTCATAAGAAAACCTATTTTCTAAGATATACTTAGAAAATAGGTTATAACTGGAATAAGTCAAGAAATATAGGCAGCATATAAGCAAGCCTTAGTTAATTATCAATATGGCATCAAATTTTTTATTTCATACACTATGACTGTGCTATCGGATGAACTGCTTTTAGGTGAATTTGAAGCAGCAACATGTGATACGAGTACTGAGAAACAAGAGCCAAAAAATCGACTAACCTAGAAGTAAAACCGCTTAAAAATTACTGTCTGATCTTAGCCAATTTAATCTATTAAGAAATTTAGTTTGAAAGATGAGTGATCAAAGCCTCGTACATACCATGCTGCCAATGATTTACCGACTCACACTCTTCTAAAGCAGGCTCAAGTATATCCTCTATAATTTCTTCGACAGGAACACCTTTCCTTAAATTTCTATTTATTTGCCCAAGAACAACCTTAAGGTGTTTTGCAGCTTGTGTTCTGAAGCGTTTAGACAAATCAAAATCGACAAAATACTTTTCAACTCTACTTCTATCGATATCAGACCAATTTTCGGGAGCAGCAACATGATACTCAAAGACACCAGGATCAGATTCATCATCACCGGAAGTATAAGTAGCATGAACCCATTGCTCATTAAAAAAATGCTCGGCGTCTAGATATGGATGAATGATCTGATCCTTTTCTAAAATAGCAAAGCCATGACCTTTATTCCCCATATTACAGTCCCTGCAAGCCGGAACTAAATTATGAGGTAAGATCGAAAACTGTGGAAAATGACTTTTAGGTAAGAAATGATCAACATTGCGAGGCGTTCCAATACCGCTACAAAAAGGACAGCTTTCTTTCGCTGAATTTAGTATCGCATCATATACGTCTCTAGCAGGCTTTCCTTTAGCAGCAAAATACTGTGTATAAAGTTTCTCGAGTTCTGACTTTGTTAAGGGGCCAATAACACTAGGATCTTTGACACGAGTTGTATCTAATGCAGGAATTGCAAAGAGCTGAGATGAACTTGCAGCTGTCTGATATTGTTGCATATATGGTAAAAATTTTTGGCGTTCACTTTTTACCATATTTTTTAAGTCATCCAGACCTGTAATACCTTCAATACATAACCCTAATACATCATCAAAGTTATACCGATCAAGCACTTCAAGCTTAATCATTATTGCTTTCCTTATCGCGATCAGCAATCATACCTTTTAAAATTGCACGTCCCTCATAACCAATTTGATTACGGTATTCTTGAAGAATTTCTTTATATGCTTTACCACTCTCAACAGATTTCTTAAGCATTTCATGAAAGCCAGATTGCTCAACTTCAAGGCCAAAAACTTCGCTTGTCAATGTGCCTAAATTTTCAGCAAATGTTTCAATTTTTGGCCTATCAACAATGGTGTTTACGCCTTGTCGGTAGACTTTCCAAACGCAATTCTTAGGGATTTCTTGTAGTACAACAGGAGAATGAGTAGCAATTATCGATACACCATTCATTGTCAAAAGTAGATCAGACAAAGCCCGAATGAATGCTGCAAGTAAAGGGGGGTGAAGATGACTTTCGGGTTCGTCTATTAAAACTAAAGTTTTTTCCTGGACTGTAGCCACAAGCTTAGTAATGGTTAGTAACACTATTGAGTGTCCTGAACTCAAGGTAAGCGATCTTATATTAGCCCTCTAAAACGATACTGTCAGTTCTGCTAATCTAGCTTGCTTTCGGC
>NZ_QHJF01000057.1 GCF_003259225.1 Marinomonas arctica
CGCTAAAGAAATCCGCAGATGAAATTAAACACCAAGCGGATGAATTGGATGATGCCTACAAAGCCCTGCCAGATGGTAAGGTAGTGCATCAGATTGATGACAGTGTTATTAAGATTCAGCCAAGGATTATTAAAGCAACCAATGCTCAAAAAGGAATATTTGGTGAGATCATTAGTGATAATTTGATGATCAACAAAGGCTTTGAAAATCTGTTGCCCACAGATCGACAGCTTAGAAAAATGACGGATACACCAAGAGGTCGTGGCCTTGATGGCATTTATAAAAAACCGGAAGGTTCTGGGCCACCACCTTATGTTGTAACAGAAACTAAATACAAAACAGATTCGGGTAAATTTATAGACAGTGATGGTGTGGCAAAAAGTTCCGCTTTGAGCACCACCAAAGGCTCTCCAGGTTTACCCGGAGCTAAGCAAATGAGTGATGATTGGATTGAGCCTCGCTTAGAGACCGCATTAGATAATGATAGTCTTTCAAGGCGCATTGTTCGCAGTGGCTATGATAGGTGGCTGATGATCGTAGACAGCTCAGGTGAAGTGGTTAACATTACAGAGTTAGATGAAGCCGCAAAAAGTATTAGAAAGGTAATTTTATGATAACTGATGAAATAGTGTTTGACCAAAATAGACGAGAACCATTACTTAAACCTGAAATATACCAGAAAAAAAATGCTTTTTTCCAAGAGGACATCACTGAAGACTATGAAATCATAAATGACTTAGGTCGTGAGCTTATTCATCGTTCCAGGGTGAGTTGGAGTGTTACACGTCACAAGTTCGAGCAGGCCACTCTTGAATATTCCGCAGGTAACGATTTAGTAAGTTGTGAATCCCTTATGCATAATGCGCTAGATGAATTGGAACGTCATAAAACACAATTTCCACACAAATCCTTTTTTTACTGGGAGCCTGACTCATTCCAGTTTTTACTTAGATCAATGAGCTTTGCGGTGTTATCGGGAAAGCCAGATGCTCTACAAACCATTGTGCGTATGTTGGGTAAAAACCCTCAGGATAATGACGATCCTTTATTGAGTATTCTACTGGCTCGCTTGGGTTATATTGGCTTGCCTCGTTTGGAGCATCTTGGTTTTCCTAAAGTGTATCAACACCTGTACGATGCCATAAAAGGCGATGGCGTTAGCCCAACAAAAGAAGAGCGTCAAGAAAGCCTTACTCAATACCTGCGTGGTTGGTACAAGGGGATGAAAGACTGCTATTGGTATAACACTCACAAGAAATCTGTCTTTGTGGGGTATTGGGCGTTTGAAGCGGCCTTAGTGACTTTGTTGTATGACTTAGACGATAGCGGCTATTCGCATATGCTTTATTACCCTAAAGACCTCGTGGCTCATGCTCGTTCTCAGGGTTATACTTCGCTTTTTCCCATGTCAACGCCTAAGCATTATATTGCGTTTCCTAACGAAGCCGCGCCTGTAGAGGGTGTGTGGCAATGTAACTTGACCGATGAAGAAGTAAGCCTAAAAAAAGGTGAACGGTTACCCTCTAAAACGGAAAATGAAAATGAGCATAAGCTCTTTTGGGTGAGCGAATAACAGCGCCTTTAAACCTGTCTTGTGTACTTAATCACCTTGTAAAG
>NZ_QHJF01000058.1 GCF_003259225.1 Marinomonas arctica
CGAAAAGTCTACCTACATGCCCAAAAAGACATGGAAACCGATGTGCTCAACGACAGCATCAGCCACATTGGCCACGATCAACACCGACAAATCGACAACGACCGCTTTACCCAAATCGGCGGAGAAAACGGCACAGGCAATGACCACCTGACCATCAAGGGTGAAAGTCGTCATAAGATTGGTAAAGACCAGACCATCAGCATCGACGGTAGCTTGCAGCAGAAAGTCGGAAAAATTGTCGTACTAGAAGCGGGCGAAGAAATACACTTCAAGAGTGGTGACAAAACCGTGATTGAAGCAGAGGCAGAAATCATCCTTGCCGCGGGCGGCAGCTTTGTCAAAATCGACAGTGGTGGTGTTCATATGGTCGGCGCCGCTATCAACCTAAACGTGCCGGATCGGGCAGTGGATTTAGTGAACTAATGCCATTGTTGCCGGGTGGTATCGTTTCGCCGCCACCGCCAGAAGCTACATTGGCTCTTGATTATGAACCTTCTGTTGTATCGGGTGCTTTGTTAATCGAGCATTGTGATTGTTCAGGAGGCAAGCCATGTTCGATTCATTCCTAAGTGAATATGACATAACCACTGAATCGCCTGAGCTAATGCCGAAGTACACCTATGCCATTGTCGAACCTCTTCTTGAGCCAGACTTGATGCAAGTGGTTTACCAAAAAGGGGTGGCAGACCTTCGCCATGCCAGGCTCTTTGCCGATACTGAATATCGTGATTTAGCTGACAAAGGACCGATTATTGTTCAGCTCTCACCCCAAAATGATTCATTTACTGTTTTAAAGCGGCGACTTGAAGAAAAGCCTTCTGGATGTTTTATACAAAGGACTCAACCTTTTGAGTTTGTTTTTGATTGGGCAAGGCAGCGCCTGACCATTCAAACAGGGCAAGCCAAAGCGCTATTACGTTATTACGAACCTCGTATGTTGCTTCCGTTGTTATGTGGATTAAATCAAGACGAAAAAGCCAGTTTTGTATCTGGTATAAGCTCAATTCATTGGTTTCATCACACTTGGATGGCACTTAATGCAAGGGGCATTTCGGATCAATCAATTGAACCAACAGCAGGATATTCTGGTTTTGTGTTGAGCTCCGAGTAACTCACAAAAATGACTGCTATTCAGCAAAAATGGGCAGAACAGGGAAAGTAACTCATGTCGAATAAAACCTACGTTATAAAAGAGGGTGATCAGCTCCTTAAAATTGCCGTTGAACAGGGCGTTAGCTACCTCAAATTGTTAGAGCTAAACCCTCAGTATCAAGCTAATCCGAATTTAATTCACCCTGGCGAGACGCTAATTCTTCCCTCTGATGAAGATGCTACCTCTACGGCAGAACCTGAAGAAAAAGAATCTATTCCTCCGATTGATCCAAATGCGATTGCTCTTAATGAAGAAGGTTGTATTGCAGGTAAGCCAGCTTGTGAGGGTATGGAAGTTTGTGATGTTTTGATGTTCACAGGGGAAGGCCCTGCCGATTACATTGTGCTGAATGAGGAGCAACAGAAAGACTTATTAGAAGAAGCCGATATTGTGGCGGGTTTTGCCAAAGAATACCAAGCGTTAACTGCAGAGTCACCTGATGCAGATAGTGCTGATAGCAAAGCGATTGAAGCCTACAAAGACAAAAAAGAAGCATTTTTAGAGCGCGCATCTACTGCTGGTCTGTTTGCCTTAGAGCCTGAAAAAAAAACGAAAGAAAACAAATCGGAAAGTTCGACTGAAGACTCTTTGGCAGACAAGATTAAAAAGATTGAACAGCGCAAGGCCATCCTTAATGGTTATTACAGCAGTGACGGTATTTTTAAAGACGAGAGTTCTGTAAAAGTTTTACGGAACCAGATTAATAAGGTATTGGAGACACAACTAGCCGAGTGGCAGGCTTTGTGTGATGTGCAACAGTGCAAGCTAGATGAAAAAGCAGAAAAAGAAGAGCAAAAGAAGAAAAGTGGCGGAGGGAGCAGTGCACAAGGCATTAAATTAGACAAACTGTCCAATACTCGTAATCTAAAGGTTACAACAACTCGCGTGTTTCGGGTGTTTGAAGTGTTTCTGGTGACACAGCAGCGTATTATTTATATCCGTGAAGACTATGTTATTAGCAAGAAAAAGTGGTCTTGGACAAGAAAACGTTCATCTAATACGCATTTGAATGCCGCACTGGCCAGCGGCGGTGGCAAAGAGGCGATTGCAAAAGGGATTTTACAGGACATAAAAAAGGACATTGTAAAAGACAAAGAAAATGGTGCCTTTGGTAAATTGGAAGGTAAATGGCTATCCAATTCAGTCGCTGATTTAAAGTATAAAGAGTGGTCTATTTCGCTGAAGAAGGTGACAAGTCTATTTTTGCGACATCAGGAGAAGCTCAATTGATGCGCTTTTGCCTGCATACGGATGTCAAAAGTGTCATTGAACCGAAAAAGGGAAACGTTGATATTGGAGCCTCTGTTGGTGCAGAGGCATCGTTATTAGAGGGCAAAATTACCAGCTCTGTTACTCTGCCTCATAGCCAAGGATATTACTTTTATATTGTTTACAAAGATGCCAATGGAAAGGATGCACAGCACCCTTTAGGGCAATTTCGTCTTGGGTTCAACATTACGTTAAGTTGCTTCGCTGGGGTAACGGCGTCTGCTGAAGTTGGTGTTTCCGCGAGCACGAAAAAAACCGATGGTAATATTAGTCGAGAAGACGAATTAGAAAGTTCAGGCGCTACCGTACTATTAGCAAGAGATGTGGGAATGGGGGTGCAGAATGGATCTGGCTCAGTTGGTTTGAAAGGTGCCGCATTTGCGGGTGCTCAGGTCGGCGGGCAGGTTGAAGGTAACTTTCAGTGGGAGCGACCAGAAAAAAGAGGCGAACAACAATTTAATACCCTTGCTGGTATAAAGGCCATGGGCAATGTGTCTTTAGGTGCAGCCTTTGGTGGGGAATTTCAGCTTGCTTTGGTGGGTGGTAAGTTTATCGTTTACTGTAAAGCGAGCCTTGCATTTGGGCCAGGCGGATCTGGGGGCTTTGGCACGACGGTAGATTTTAAAGAAATATGGCCGTTAGCAAAAATTATCTGGGAAGCGTTAAAAGTGGCTGATTACCGAACGGTCGAATGCATTAACGAAGAGGCCTACCAGTATTTATGCCGAGCCGCTTTTTACTATTTTACCTTGCCACTTCGCACTGCCATTACTTTAGTCGATGCCATTAACAGTGGTGCTGAAGAAATAAATACATGGTGGGGCAAAAAGGTAGAAGGATGGAAAAAGCAGGTATATAGAGAAGAGTTTGGTCAACGTATCACCTTAGCTATTCTTAATAGTAAGGACGGTACGTTCAGCGGTGTGGATATGAATTTATTGCCACCAGAAACCATTGGTATGTTACTAGATGTTTTGGTAGATACCTTTGTTTTTAGGGCTGAAGAAGATCAGGAAAAAGCCATTAATAAACTGCTAAAACAAAGTATCGGTCGTTCGTGGCGCAAGCTAGAAGAAGTGTTAGCACACATGAACCCAGATGGGGTGAAACAATCCGAAGATAAAGCTCTGTTTGATAATTTAGCTCGTATTAATCATATTCTTGATGGAACTCAGCAAAGGCAATTTAATAGTTGGATCGCTTGGGTAGCGGAAGAGCAAGATGATATAAACCGAAGTGAAGCCATGGCATTTCAACCTTTAACTGGTAGGGCCTTTGAGAATAAATTGCAGACACTATAAAAGAAGGATATAGCTAGCGTTGAAAACTAGTACAAAATAACGGACGGGTATACGCCCATTATTTTGTACTGCGTTAAGTTTAAAGTGGTACTTTTTGATGTAATGCGCAACGAAAACCATACATCGAATAATATTTAGCTTTATCTTCTCCAATGGAGCGTGCGGTCACAATAGGTCTATCATCCTGCCAACCTCTTTGTACCTTATTAGTACCTGTAGTTGGGCCTTGAGGGTCGTGTTCTGGAGAGTTTGCGTAATAATCGGCCGAGAACCAGTCATTTACCCACTCTGTGGCATTATTACTTAAGTCATAGATTCCGAGAGGGTTGGGAGGGAAACTGCCCACATCATTAAAGGCGTTTCCTGCTCTTGGGTAGTTCCACTCTTCTGCTGGCCAATCTTTCCAGATGCGCTGGTTATTGCTATCTCTTATATAACGTCCACCTCCTTCACGCTTTATGTGACCATCGTTGGTGGCGTAATAGATGTTTTGTCCGCGGTTACGTGCTGCATATTCCCATTGGGCTTCCGTCGGCAAGCCAAAAGGGTAATTAGTAATGTCTCCTAGCCAAGTGCAATAATCTTTCGTTTCTTGCCAAGTTTTGGTTGGTGTGGGTCTTTGTAGCCAGCTTTCATTGTACTCTGCGTTAATTAATGGCAGTTGATGGACTAAACGGTAGGCATTCATGTCGTAGTAAGTGGTTTCAAACTTAGCTAAAGAATAGTTACTCAGAGTCACTTTATGTAGGTTAATCGTGCCGTAACGTAGGCTGTTGATGTTTGACGCACACTGTACATTAGGGTTCCATTCGGCCAAAAACAAATTGTCCATTTCACAAGGCATACCAAAATCCCCCATCATGAAGCTGCCACCTTCAATAAAAACCATGTTATCAATGGCTTTAACGGCCACGTCTAAGATGTGATGCTGTAGTTCTGCATCGGCATTAGGGTATTTTTCAGCGATGGTCTTTTGAATCTCCACGACTTTATTGTCATCAATTACCTTACTTTCTACAGAGGGCGTTTGCGAGCAGGCCATCAAAGAAGCAAGCATAGGCGCCGCCAATACGAATCGAGAAATGTTATAAGGTAAGGCGCGAAGGAAGGTACGATACAGAGCCATCATTCATCCTTTAATGTCGGTTTAGCTTATTATAAAGCAGCCAAAACCAGAAAAAAACGAAGAAAGCGGGCTTCACTGTCAATGTAAAAGTCTGCCTTCTTCTTTTGGGTATGCTTTTTCGGTATATTTATTTTTGTGGTGGCTTTGTGATCGGTGGCTCAGGTTCAAAGCCACTAAAACCACTACCCGATCCAGCACTTCCGCCTGAGTTGAAGTTGATGGCGGAGCCTACGACATGCACACCTGCAGCGTCTATTTTAATAAAGTTGCCACCAACTTTGACTGTCATTTCTGATCCAGCCTCAATCACGGCTTTGCTGTCACTTTTTAGATGAATCTCATTCCCAGCATCGAGCACCGCTTTCGAACCTACTTTTTGCTGCAAGCTGCCGTCGATGGTGAGGGTGTGGTCTTTGTCTATCTTGTGACGACTTTCTCCCTTAATGGTGAGGTGGTCGTTGTTGTTTAGCCGTGTGAAGCGGTCGTTGTCGATTTGTCTGTGTTGGTCGTGACCGATGTGAGTGATGCTGTCGTTGAGGA
>NZ_QHJF01000059.1 GCF_003259225.1 Marinomonas arctica
GGATTAAACCGAAATAGGTGTTCGGGTCATACCGAAATGGCTGTTCGGAATGCTCCGAAATACGCAGTTAGAAAAAAAACTTTTGGTATCAGCGTGTTTGTTATCTTCTTCTTTCTTTTTATCTTCATTTGCTCTAAATGTTACTTCTAGGCCACCTCTTGTGTAATGTAGAGGGTGTTCTGGATCTGTCATTGAAGTGATGCAGAACGTTGCTTTCAAATGTATCCATGTACAATCCACAGCATCTGGAATAGGGATCGGAATTCTAAGGTGTTCTGATTTTTTAATCTCGCCTTGGTATACGATGATTGCTTCGTCACTTAAGCATTCGATTACATCTTCAGGGGAGTTTGGAAGTCTACCCCAGCCAACTTCTTCCATTTTTTTGTGTTTGTCTCGTTCTGCATGATGCAGCATCAGAGCTTTAATTGTTGTAGGCCTTAGATCAAAAGAAGTTATTGCATCTATGCCTGCTGCTATTCGTAAAGCAAAAGGTGCTGCAAAACTAGTCCCCATTGTTCCTGTGATGCTATTTGATAGCGGTGAATAAAGGTTAAATAAATTTTCTTCAGATCCTCCAAAGATAACTCCATCTGGCTTTATTAGACCTGGGCTTCTACCTGGGCCTATACAGCTATATGGAGCTCTTTCCCAGTTTTCTTCATTTGAGTTTGAGGCTCCAATTGCAAAACAGTTCACCATATCGCTCGGGGGTTGAATCCTAGCATTGTCACCATCTAAATCGCCGTCATTACCAATGGCAACAGTAACTAAAGTGTCGCCTTTTTGTAATATTTCATCTAGTACCGATGTCCATACATGAACATCGTCATCGTCAATTGGTAAATGAGGGCCGAGGCTCAGATTGACATATTTATAATCATTTCGTTTAAGAACATTTTCAATTCTAGTTAAGACATTAAATAGATCAGGGTCACTTCCATCGTCAGGAGATAAAACTCTAACTATGTCAACGTTTGTGTATGGAGCTCCAAATGTATTGGTTTTTTTATTAAATGGGCCAAAAAGATATGTTGCACATACTTCACTACCATGTGAAAGATAATCAGGATGTCCTGTAGTTATATCTTCAGGGATTTCCTCTTTCACCCATGATCCAAGTAAATGATTATCTCCAATGCCACCATCAAAAATACAAACTTTAAAATCATTTTCTAATGGTGTGTACGTTGGTAGAAGAAATTTTGTTTTTATAGATTCTCTAATGGTATTGGGTTTATTGAATCTAAGTTTTGGAATGCTTCTTAATGCTCTTAATTGAGAAAATTCGGCAAGTCCAAGCTCTTTGCCTTTTTCAATTTCTACCGGTAGAAATGTTAACCCCCCAACTACCTTTGATTTTTTCCAGTTTGACTCACCGTTAAGGGAATATAAGTACTTGTCAAAAGCATTTTTTATTTCGATGTCAGTATTGTTAGCATGCAAAACCACTTCAAGTTTTAGTTTTTCAAGCCCGGAATCAATAAACTTAATTTTTTCTTCCGCTCTAAAATTGTCTATTTTTTCTATACTTAAAATTAAATTTTCTATTTTTTGGGTTAGGCGTTTTGATTTGATTGTGGTTAACATTTCTTGGAACTGGTCAACCGTTCCTGATGCATATACACAGGAAGCAAGACCTTCTGCAGGGTGTTTTTTTATAGCCCATTTTTTAGGTTTAATTTTTACCGATCTTGTACCTACATCTTTCATACCAAACATTTCAAATAACTTTCTTGGATAGTATGTTTTAGCTAAATAAGATGGATGTTGAATGAACTTTATAACTATTTGATCATTTGCACATTGTATCGATGGTTTATGACCAATGGATTCTAGGGTTTCTGACAAATCACTTATGAAATTTCGTTTGGCTTCATCTAGAGTATAAGGATGCTTTTTATCACTAGAGCCTTTTTTAACCTCAACTTTATGAGTTAGTGTTTCACCATATCCAATTATAAAGTTCTTCATATTATTCCCTATAAAATTTTAGCTTCATCGATTGCTTTTTTAACAGTTGGTCTGCTGATTCCAAGTCTTTCAGCTATTGCGCGTTGAGATAACCCTTCAATATTTAGCTGTACTGCGAGATGTTTTTTTTCTGCATTATTTAATGCTGTATAATTATTAATAGGAGTTACTACTTTACGTAAATTATCGTGGTAAATACTTGATATTATTTTTTCACGCTTAGATCTTTTTAACTCTCTATCAATAAAGCTAAATGTTTTTCCAGTGAAGATATTTACAAGATCTTCTGTATCATTTTTTTGATCAGGCCAATGTAAATTTAAATAATTTGATATCATTTCATTTGTTGGAATTTCAAATGATATTTCAATGTCAAATCTTCTCCATATAGCTGGATCTAATAATTCACCGTGATTAGTTGCTGCTATCAATAAAGAGCTAGATGGCCAGTCATCTATTGCCTGAAGAAGTACAGTAACTAATCGTTTAAGTTCACCGAGTTCTCTATCGTCATCTCTTCTTTTTGCTATCGCATCAAACTCATCAAGTAACAAAACACATGGAAACGAAACTGCATATTCAAGTACAGATCTTACATTGCTGCCTGTTTTACCCAAGAAGCTACTCATAACGGTTGCTAGATCTAATATTAGTAGAGGTAATCCAAGTCTTTCTGCTAACCAACGAGCAGACATGGTTTTTCCAACTCCCGGTGGGCCTTGGAAAATAATAGATCTAGATGGAGTCAACCCTTTTTTAATAAGTTCTTTACTATGCTTTCTTTCCAGTAAGACTTGTTGCAGTGAGTTATTTACATCACTAGATAAAATTGGTGGGTATTCAGTTATAACAGGGTTTTCTACTCTTATAAGAGGTTGACGGCTATCCGCATCAACAGGTATAGGTTTTTGTTGTTTGATTGCGCTTCTGAGGGGAGATGTATTCAGTCGCTTTGAAATTGCTAGGTAAAAATCTTCATCTAATTGCTTTGCCTTAGATGCTAATTTATGTAGAGCGATTTCAATTGTCCTTTTATCTCCGCTTAATGCCGCATCAACTAGACCTAAAACGCTTTTTTTATCCACATCATTTCTCTCTATATTGGCTCTCTATTTATGATGAATGGTAAATTTTTTGGGTTTGTTTACCAATATCAATAAATTTTGGTAAACTTTATCGTCATTTGTTCCCATTGGGAAGTTTTTTTTAATAAATTTGGTAAGTTTATGGGTTTCAGATGGCTTAGTTGAAGTAGCTTGTCTTGACCTCCCGCGCATCCTGATCTACTTATTTCCCTGCACTGGCAAAATCCAGTGTCGGGATTGAGACCCCGTTTTACAACAGCGGCCTAAAACACGCAGCTAACAAGACCCCCATCGTAACTTGACGACTTCTCTCTATGCGGTATATTTAACCAGTATGTTTCTTATGGAAGAGAGGTTTCGTCATGCCAAGAGCCAGAAGTCAGCAAGTTAGTTTACAAGATACGCCTTATTATCACTGTGTCTCTCGCTGTGTTCGTAGGGCGTTTTTGTGTGGAGAAGATCCTGTCTCTGGTGCAAGCTTTGAGCACCGTCGTGACTGGGTTGAAAAGCGTTTGTTATTTTTAGCCAGTGTCTTTGCTATCGATGTTTGTGCGTATGCGGTAATGAGTAACCATCTTCATGTGGTGTTGCATATCAATGCAGAAAAAGCCGCGAAGTGGTCTACATTAGAGGTTCTGCAAAGGTGGCATAAGTTACATAAAGGCACCTTGTTTACTCAGCAATTCGTGCGAGGTGAGTCATTGCCTGATTATGCTATGGCGTTGGTGGAATCGTCTGCCGAAACCTTTAGAAATCGCCTTACAGACATTAGTTGGTTCATGAGAGAACTGAATGAGCCTATTGCTCGCCAAGCGAATTTTGAAGACAAGTGCACAGGAAGGTTCTGGGAAGGGCGATTTAAGTCTCAGGCTCTGCTAGATGAATCGGCATTAGTGGCTTGTATGGCCTACGTTGATCTTAATCCACTGAGAGCAAAAATAAGCCAGACACCAGAAACCTCAGAATTCACCAGTGTTAAAAAACGTGTGACCGCTGCAAGGCATCAAAAGCAACCAAAGTTGCTTTATCCTTTTGTTGGTAACCCCAGAGAAAACATGTCAGATGGTCTACCTTTTGAATTGACAGACTACCTTGAGTTGGTTGATATGACTGGGCGAATCATCCGAGAGGATAAACGAGGTGCGATAGACACTTCATTGTTACCGATTCTTCAACGACTCAACATATCTTCAGAAAATTGGCTGTGTATTGCGACAGAATTTGGCGCAAGAACCGGTGCTGTTGTTGGTGCTGAACAATCCATTGCTTATTACTGTGACTCAAACAAACTCAATAGAAAACCAAGATCCAGTCATAACCAACTACTCGCCTAGCTTCATTCCATCCACCATTCAAAGTCTTTCTTTACTAATCATGTATTAGTAAATTCACTCGCCTAACAACCTAGTAACCAGCCTTTTAGTAGTGAATTACTCCTTACCAAAACGATAAAAGATGAATTCCATATAAATACCATCTCTGGAGAAGGTGGTTTTGTATGATGAATATCTGCTTTTTATGTGGGTGTCTTGGCAGTTGCCTTGGCAGTTGCCATTCATTAATTAGTCCTTACCAAAACGATAAAAGTGCTTTTTATGTGGGTGTCTTGGCAGTTGCCATTCATTAATTAGTCCTTACCAAAACGATAAAAGTGAATTCCATATAAATACCATCTCTGGAGAAGATGGTTTTGTATGATGAATATCTGCTTTTTATGTGGGTGTCTTGGCAGTTTGTGGCAGTTGACTCGCTACTTTACCCTAACGTTCGCTATTCCTGAAATTCCGCCTCATTTTTGGTCGAAAAATCGGAAATGAATATCTTGAAAAAAACAACAAGTGAAATATCTGAATATTGAGTTGTTATTTTCAGTTATTTCACTTATGATCTATTTCGCTGGTGTGGAGGCCAGTAACACAATTTGCAGCATTGTTGGATGCCTCTAGAACCAAGATGATTGGTAATTAAAGCTCTAGTTAAGAGCAAAACTTAACCTGCTAAAAACTATGTGGGTGTAAAATAGTGAATCTTTGTTATTAATTATCAAAGGTTTAGTAAAAATTATAACCCTCTAAGACGTTTTAGAATTCCTAGCTTCGGTTAGCTTCTACAATGCTAAGAGGAAGGAGTTATGAATGATTAAGACACGTTTAAATGTTGAACCGGATGTTAGCGCAATAATAAAAGCGCAACAGTATCTAACACAGCACCAAGCGGATCTAGATAAGTTAAAAATTGATGTGCTTCTAAAAAACGGCCAAAAAGCCGAATTTGAAGTGCCAACACTAACCCTTGATGTACTTGTTCAGGTGTTAAGTCAATTGGCTAAAAATGGGAACAGTGAAAACTTTGAAGTGCAACAGATTGATCCAAATCAAATGGTTAGTCCGGCTATTGCAGCGAAATATCTTGGAATGTCACGACCAAAAGTAACAGGTTATATTTTGGCAGGTCAAATTCCATCTATAAAGGTAGGCACTCATCACCGTGTAAAAATGGCAGATGTTATGTTATTCAGAGAAAAGCTTTCTAACGCGAAAATGTCGCGTGATGAAACCCTTAGTTTAATTGCTAACTTTGAACAGGAGTCAGATTTTATGTAAGGAAATACCATGAGTGATAAAGTTCTATTGGATGCAAATGTCTTGTATTCACAGCCATTGAGAATGATGCTTCTTAATTTGGCTAATGTAGATGAGTGTTCAGTTCAATTTTTTTGGACAGATAAGATAGATGCGGAATGGACTGGTGCTTTTATTCGTAAGCATCCTGAAAGTAAGGAAATAATAGCCAAGCAAGTTGAGGCAATTAAGAAGTCCTTTTTTGAATGTTATGTCTTAGGTTACGAACCATTAATAGATCAGCTTAAACTTACTGATCCTGATGATCGTCATGTTCTGGCCGCCGCAATAAAGACGGGTTGTAATGTTATTGCGACAGATAACACCAAACATTTTCCAGCAGAGTTATTGGCTGAGTATGGCATTAGAACGATGACAAGAGACGAATTGATGTGTTTCTTGTTCACTAATGAAAAGGCTAGTGTCATGAAAGCCTTAGAAAATTTTGCTCGCGTACATAAAGACCCGGAGCTTACAGTCGAAGACTTGCTAATAAAGCTTGATCGTTCAGTGCCAAGTTTTACACACTTAGTAAGAGAGTCATGATTTAAACATCCTGTATAGCTTTAAAAATACCACCTTCGGGTGGTTTTTTATGCCTGTTGAAAATGCTTTTGCTTTTCTGTTGAGCGCTCTTCTTACAAAAATTCACTTGGTCTTTTACGTGATTTAAAATTATACTGTATATCTATAAGGGCTATCCATTTAGAGCAACCAGACACTACATCTAGTGTTTATCTGGTTTTAATGCCCTTATAGGTTAGGGGTTTTGTTGTCACTGATTGCTCAAGTAAT
>NZ_QHJF01000006.1 GCF_003259225.1 Marinomonas arctica
TCGGGGTGAGACAGGTTTCTTTCAACCTGACGGGTTTGCCAGCTTCGCTGGGCAAACAAAAAACCACAGCCTTTAAAGACCGTGGTTTTTATTTTTCATATAAGTACAGAAAGAATTACTGACTCAATTCATTTACATTTTCTCTAAAGTAAGCAAGCGCTGCTTTTGCATCCACTTTGCGATCAGAAACAGAGTCAATCCATACCTGATCTATTCCCGCTTCTAATCTATTCATCTCTTTTACGATGGCGTCATCTTTAGATAGGTAAACTACGTTAACGCCATTCGCTTTTGCCTCTAAGATGCCGTCTTGATCAGCTTTCCCCCAAGCGGCACCAGCCAGCCTTGAAAGCTTTTCACCCGATACGCTCATGATAGCGTCCTGGTCTTTTTTACTCAGGCTATCTAACGTATCTGGATTCATCACAATACTAAATGCGGTGGTATAAAGCCCTTTAGGAAACAAGGTGAGATCAGTCGTCACTTCACTTAACCGAAGCGTTTTTTGCTGTTCAGCAGGCAAAAACGTACCATCTACTACGCCTTGCTGCATCATTTCATAAGATTTCGGCGCAGGAGCAGAAACGGGGGTCACCCCTAAACGTTCAGCAAGGGTATTCACCAAACCACCACCGATACGCATTTTTTTACCTTTCAAATCTTCTAATGAATTAACTGGAAAATTGGTATTCAACTGACCTGGACCATGAACAAACAAGGCAAGTAATTCAAGTCCTTTGAATTCTCCATCGGCTTTAAAGAATTTTTCATAGGTATGCCATAACGCCACAGAACCCACTTCTGCATCGGTGATCTCACCTGGGATTTCGGAAACGCTGGTTAGTTTGAATCGACCCGGTACATAAGAGTTAACAGCAAAACTAACATCATAAACGCCATCTTCTACAGCATCAAAAATCGCTTTAGGGTCACCAGTATAGTTTTCAATAACCACTTCAACACGACCCTCAGTAGCCTGTTCAACCCATTCTTTCCAAGTTGGCCAAACAATTGAGTTTTGCGAACTCGTTGGTGGTAACCAAGTCGCCACATGCAAAGTCGTTTCTGCTGCTGAAGTCAGTCCGGATGCTAAAATAGAAGTACCGCATACGGCCAAAAGTAGATTTTTTTTAACATTCATCATATTTATTATTCCTATAGTTTATGATTTACATTGATAAAAATTTCGCTCTCTCATAGCAATGACTTTACAACCTTATGGTTATTGAAAGTCATAAAAACGCCCCATTAATAAAAAAATTCATTTGAAAAATGTTTACTCATATAAAAAATTAGGCAAAAACATCGATACTGGAACGATGAACACAATGATCAAAAGTCGGATAATATCCGCACACCAAAACGGTGTAACCCCCTTGAAAATCGTGCCTGCTTTTACGTCTTTTAATACTGCACTTAATACAAAGACATTCATCCCCACTGGTGGCGTTATTAAACTGATCTCAGTCACTACAACAACAACAATGCCAAACCAAACAAGATCAAAACCTAAGCTAGACACAAGAGGAAAAAAAACCGGCACCGTCAGTAGCAACATGGAAAGACTTTCGAACACCATGCCAAGAATGATGTAGATGACGAGGATAACCATGATGACCAGCATAGGACTTAACTCCAATGCCGTAACAAAGCTCAATAAAGCATCAGGCAAGCCCGCTCGGGTAATAAAATCCGAAAAAATAAACGCGCCAATCACCACACAAAACAACATGGCAGACGTTCTCGAGGTGTCTACTAGCGTCTCAACAATTCCAACAAAGCTTAGACTACGGCGAGTCAAACCAATGATTAGCGCACCACCCGCCCCAATACCAGCCGCTTCGGTCGGCGTGAATACACCTAAATAAATACCGCCCATCACAATAGTGAAAAGCAATAAAACGCCCCAAATACTTTTTAGAGCAAGCATTCGTTCTTTAAAGCCCATCCGCTCCCCAGCGGGGCCCGCCTTAGGGTTTCGCCATACAACGTAACGAACAGCACACATATACAAGAAAATGCCTAACATGCCGGGAATAAAGCCAGCTGCAAACAACTCACGGATACTGGTCTGGGTTAACAAACCATAAATCACCAAGATAACGCTGGGAGGAATCAAGATACCTAATGTTCCACCTGCGGCTATCGATGCCGTTGCCAGACTATCCGCATAACCAAACTTGCGCATGGGTGGCATGGCCACTTTTGCCATGGTTGCAGAAGTGGCTAAACTGGAACCACAGATAGCCGAGAAACCGCCGCAAGCTAAAACAGTCGACATCGCCAAACCTCCTTTTCGATGACCTAAAAAAGCATATGACGCGTTATATAATTCCTGTGACAAACCAGAACGAGTCACTAAATTCCCCATCAGAATGAACAAAGGAATCACCGACAAATTGTAGTCTTGCACGGTTCCTATCACCCGACTGGATGCCAGAGTGAGTGCTGCCGTCCAACGAAAAGACAGCACATTGTCAAAACTTAGACCCTGCAAAATAGCGAAACCTAAAAAACCAACCACTCCCATTGCAAAAGCGATCGGCATACGAATAACCAAAATTAAAAACAAAAGAACGGCAAAGCCGATTAATACAACTGACATGCTACTCTCCAAACTGCTGTGTTTCGTTATTGCCCTTTAGCACTCGATACGCACCATATGTCAACATACAAGCCGCGGTTATCCAGCTCATAATGGCGATATATTCGGTTAAATATCCGGTAGGGATTTTTAAATACTCACTAACTTCACCACGACGCAGAGAGCGTTCTGCCAGTTCATCAATACGAACCGCTAAGAAATAAAACGAAGAAGAGACAATAAATACTGAAAAGATGCCAAGCACTTTAACGATACGATTGCCTAAAACATGATCCAATAAATCCACGACTACATGACTTCCACGCCATGTAATCAACGGCATTTGAGCAAACACCATGATAGCCAAGCCCATTTGAGTCAGTTCAAAGGCACCATTAATAGAATTATTAAAAAGATAGCGACCCACTACATCCACACACGTTAGCGCCATCAACAAAAACAACACCGTTGCAGAAATCCCCTCTAACACCACACCAACCCAACGATAAATATTTGGCTCTGGGTAATGCTTATCAATCCAGCCTTTTATCGACATGACAGCTCCTAAATTTTTATTATTGTATTGAATCAAAATGCATAAAATCCGAAAACAAGGGCGATGTAATCGCCCTGTCGGCATCAATCAAATTGCTTCTTAACCAAGGTTAAAATGTCATAACTAGCGACCAGCTCTTCATGCTGATTGGTGACTTGAACGTCCCAAACCACCACACCTTGAGGTTCACCTTTAGGGCTTAACTTACCTTGGTCAATTTTGCGTTTGCAGGTTAAACGCGCACGAATGGTGTCGCCAATTGGAACAGGTGTGATAAAGCGCAAGGTATCCAAGCCATAATTTGCCAATACCGGACCTTCTCCAGGGGAAACAAATAAACCCGCGGCAGCCGATAAAACAAAATAGCCATGAGCAATACGCTGCTCGAACTGAGAATCACGGGCGGCAATATCGTCAAAGTGCATATAAAAATGATCGCCAGACAAACAACCAAAGTTCACTATGTCAGTTTCCGTGACCGTACGACGATGAGTAAGCAAAGACTCGCCAATACGAAGGTCTTCAAAGTAACGACGAAATGGATGCACATCACTTTCATAGGTTTCGCCGCCACGAACATATTCTCCGGTGACCGCTGACAACATCGTTGGTGAGCCCTGAATCGCAGCACGTTGCATGTAGTGTTTAACACCACGTATACCGCCTAATTCTTCACCACCGCCAGCGCGTCCTGGACCACCATGCTTTAACATTGGCAGCGGAGAACCATGTCCAGTAGATTCTTTCGAGGATGCTTCATTCAAGATATGCACTCTGCCGTGCCATGCGGCTAAAGCGGGCACCACTTTTCTGGCAATCTCAGGGTCTTGGGTCACTAACGTTGTTACCAGAGATCCCTTGCCACGAGCTGCAAGCGCAATAGCATGGTCGATATTTTTATAAGGCATTAAGGTGCTGATTGGGCCAAACGCTTCAATATCATGAGCCCCGCCATCTGCATCAGGGTCATTACTCAGTAACAAAGTCGGCTGTATAAATGCACCTTTTTCTGAACCTTTTCCTAAAAGCTCAAACCCTTCATCATGACCACAAACAAGCTGACTACTTTTTAATAATTGCTCAAGTTGCGCTAAGACGTCTGCTTTTTGCTCAAAAGAGGCCAATGCGCCCATGCGTACCGTATCTAAATGCGGATCGCCGATAGACATTTTGGCAAGACGTGCGGTTAGGCGCTCAGAGACGGCCTGAACTTGATTTTCAGGAATCAATACACGACGAATCGCCGTACATTTCTGCCCTGCTTTCACCGTCATTTCCCGTGCAACTTCTTTGATGAAAAGCTCAAATTCTGGACTATCGACAGAGACATCCGGCGCAAGGATAGCGCAGTTCAACGAATCTGCTTCGGCATTAAAAGGAATAGAGTTATTGATGATATTCGGTGTGACTTTTAATTTGGCAGCGGTGCTCGCAGAGCCCGTAAAAGTCACCACATCTTGACCATCCAAACGATCTAACAAATCACCTGTACGACCAATGATTAACTGCAAACTGCCTTCTGGCAATAAACCAGACTCGTGCATTAAACGCACACAAGCCTCAGTCAAATACGAGGTAGACGTCGCAGGCTTCACAATACATGGCATGCCCGCCAAAAAGTTAGCTGCGAATTTTTCTAACATACCCCAAATTGGGAAGTTAAAGGCATTGATGTGTACGGCAACACCTTGGCGAGGCACCAGAATATGCGAACCGAAAAACTGCCCATCACGACCCAAAGGAAAGGCATCATCTTCGTGAATCAGGTTGCCGGATGGCAACTCACGTCGACCGACACTAGCATAAGCAAACAGCGTACCTGCGCCACCTTCTATATCGACCCAGCTATCATTGCGAGTCGCACCAGTTAACAGAGAAATAGCGTATAACGACTCTTTGTATTCGAGTAAATGCTTTCCTAAATCACGCAAACAAGATGCGCGACTCTGAAAGTCCATTGCCATTAAAGAAGCACGACCTTTGGTGCGGGCAAATTCCAGTGAACGAGCAAAATCAATAGTTTCAGCGTGCGTGTGATAAATCGTTTCACCGTTAACTGGGCTAGCTAGTGCTTGTCCAGCTTGATTACCTAACCACTCCCCAGCAATAAAACTTTGTAGAACTGGGCTTCGTGCAACTGGGCTTTGTACAACTGGGCTTTGGCTCATAATGTTCTCCATCGGTGGTCTATTTGCCACCGTCATCTTTGTTGTTTTTATGATGTCTCGATCTTTCATAGTCAGGCGATCGGTCAAGCCGAATTAGACTTGATCAAAATCCAGCACAACCTTTTTGGACACAGGGTAAGACTGACAAGAAAGCACATAACCCGCTTCCACCTCGTAGTCTTCAAGACCAATGCTAATGTCCATGTCTACTTCGCCCTCAACCACTTTACATTTACAGGTAGAACACACGCCCGCCCGACACGAAAATGGCAGGTCTGCACCATGCTCGTTACCCGCATTCAGCAAGTTTTCGGTATTCTGTTTTAGGTCAAAGCTCATCGCATGACCATCACGAATAACGGTAATTTCCGACATATCTGCACTGGCAGACGCTTGTGCACGCTGCTCTCGTTTGCGCTCATTACCAGCCGCGGCAAACAGTTCAAAATGGATATTTTTTTCTGGTGTACCAAACTCTTTTAAAAGGTCTTTCACCATTTCTGTCATGGACTGAGGGCCACAAATAAAGGCACCAGTCAGTGTTTTCACATTCACCCAACGATCAAACAAAGCACGGCATTTATCTGCATCAATGTGGCCGTTGTACAAATCGATATCTTGTTGTTCTCGACTCAAGACGAAAATCAGATTCAAACGATTCATGTAGGTGTTTTTAAGGTCCGCCAGTTGATCTCGGAACATGGTGGAAGAAGTAGAACGATTGCCATATAAAAGCGTGACTTTACTGTACGGCTCAGTAGCCAAAGTCGTTTTTGCAATAGACAGAATGGGGGTAATCCCACTGCCTGCGGCAACCAATAAATAGTCACCATGACGGGCAGGATCAAGCTCTGAATAAAAGTGCCCTAGCGGTGGCATTACCTCAAGCACATCACCGACCTTGATGGAATCGTTAGCAAAGGTAGAAAAAAGCCCATCAGGCACACGCTTTATTGCAACTCGCATTTCATTGTCTTGAACGCCACTGCAAATAGAGTAAGAACGACGTACTTCTTGGCCATCAATCTGAGTACGCAGTGTCAAAAATTGACCTTGTTTAAATTGATAGCTCTGCGCTAAATCCTCAGGGACAGCAAAAGCGAGCGAAATAGAATCACGAGTTTCACGACGTAAATCTGAAACGGTAAGTGAGTGAAATTGATTCATCTGTGTCTCCACGGCCAGGTTATTGTTATCTATGGCTCAAATGCATTTAAAATAATCAAAGGGTTCTAAACAGGACTTACATCGATACAAGGATTTGCACGCTGTCGAGCCGAATTCACTTAATTGTTCTGTGTCTTGGCTACCACAATTTGGACACTCAACTTGTGTTATTCCCGACAACAAAGAACGCTTATTTGAACTCCCGACTGGCGGTGCAATCCCGTAGGCTTTAAGGCGACTTCGACCCTGTTCGGTAATCCAATCGGTTGTCCAAGCTGGGTCTAAACGTTGCGCTACTTTAGGGTGTAAAAAACCCGCATTTTGCAGCGCATCACGTATCGAGGTTTCGATATATTCCGTTGCAGGACAACCTGAATAGGTTGGTGTGACGACTACATAAAGATGTCCATCCGCCCAGCCGACGTCCCGAACGATGCCAAGATCCATCACACTCACCACAGGCACTTCAGGGTCCATCACCTCTTCCAGCACTTTGTATGCTTGCTGGATATCAGCCGCGCCCCCTGAACGACCTTGTTGGTCAGTGATAATTAACTCACCAGCTTGCATCGGGATAAGCTCGTTGTAAGAATTGCATTTCTGCTAATAACGTCCCCAAGTGCTCAGAATGCATACCTGTTCGAGCACTCAAATAGAAAGTGTTTGGTGCATCAGGAACGGTTAGCGTCGCTTTAGCAAATACCTCGTTTACGGTCGCCAGCCATTTTCCTGGCAATTCAGTCAGCGCTGGAATATTGCCTGATTCAGACAAGGCTAATTCCGCATCGTTTTTTTCAACCAGTTCAAAGGTAAAACGCCAAACGGCATCTACCGCTTTTTCCATGCGCTGATGACTTTCTTCGGTACCGTCACCTAAACGTTCGACCCATTGAGAGGAACGACGCAAATGGTATGTCACTTCTTTTAAAGACTTCGCTGCAATCGCCGCAATACGTTCATCGTTTGCACCTTTTAGCATCGTCAGCAGGTGAAACTGCCAAGCGTCATAGAAAAACTGCTTCGTCATAGTGACGGCAAAGTCGCCATTAGGCTGCTCTACCAATAGCAAATTACGAAACGCACGCTCATCACGGCGAAACGCTAACGTATCGGCATCGGTATCGGTATCATCGTTAATTCGCTCGGCGGCGTATTCATACCAATTGCGAGCCTGACCGACTAAGTCAAGACCGACGTTCATCATGCCCATTTCTTCTTCAAGAGCTGGAGCACGCCCCGTCCACTCGCATAAACGCTGAGCTTGGATCAAGGCACTGTCACCAAGGCGCAATAAAAATTCGGTTAATTCATCGTATTTAGTCATAACCACCTCACATATGCCCTACTTCATCAGGCAACTCATAAAAGCTGGCATGACGATAGACTTTGTCTTCTGATGGATCGAACAATGGCTCTTTCTCATCACTCGCGGTTGCTGTGATTGATGCAGATGGTACAACCCAAATACTCACGCCTTCATTGCGACGGGTGTAAAGGTCTCTGGCATTCTCGATGGCCATTTCGGCATCCACAGCGTGAACGCTGCCAACATGCTTGTGATTTAGACCGTGCTTACTACGGATAAATATTTCAAAAAGTGTCCATTCAGACATGGGAGATACCTCAAAATTAGTTAGGCAGCAGCCTGTTGTTTTTGTTTTTTATTTGCATGAGCCACCGCTGCTTCACGCACCCAAGCTCCGTCTTGAATCGCATTTCGACGCGTTTCCAAACGCTCTCGATTACAAGGGCCATTACCTTTAAGCACTTCGTAGAACTCCTCCCACTGAATCTCACCAAAGTCGTAATGACCACGCTCTTCATTCCATTTCAAATCAGGGTCTGGAACCGTGCAGCCTAATAGCTCTAATTGCGGAATGGTTTGATCGATAAAGCGCTGACGCAGTTCGTCATTGGTATGACGTTTGATTTTCCATGCCATAGATTGAGCTGAGTTAGGGGACTCCGCATCACTTGGACCAAACATCATCAAAGATGGCCACCACAAGCGATTAATCGCATCTTGCACCATGTCTTTTTGTGCTTGCGTGCCATGGCGCATCATGTGCAAAAGGATTTCGTAGCCTTGGCGTTGATGAAAGCTTTCTTCTTTGCAGACTCGGATCATGGCGCGGGAATAAGGACCGTAAGAGGTACGCTGAAGGGGGACCTGATTTACAATCGCAGCACCATCAACCAACCAACCAACAGCCCCCATATCAGCCCAATTAAGTGTTGGATAGTTAAAAATACTCGAATACTTAGCACGACCAGAGTGCAGCTTTTCAATCTCTTCATCGCGATCCGCGCCTAGCGTTTCCATCGCGCTATACAGATACAAACCATGTCCCGCTTCATCCTGAATTTTGGCCATCAGTTGCAACTTACGTTTCAAGGTTGGCGCGCGAGTCACCCAATTACCTTCTGGCAACATACCCACAATTTCAGAATGAGCATGCTGGGAAATTTGACGGATCAAGGTTTTGCGATAGTTATCTGGCATCCAATTTTTAGGCTCGATTTTAATCTCGGCATCAATTTTTTCCTGAAATGCCCTTTCTTCTGGTCCCATTTCAGCTAGGGATTTTATTGCTTTCGTCCCTGTTTCAACTTGTTGTGCGTACATGAGAACATCTCCAATATCGTAGAAATAAGTCATTTTATTAATAAGAGAATAGACTAATGATACATAAATTCAAGTTAATTTTTAATTTTATGTATCATTTATAATTATAATTTTTTGGCAACAGAAAATCCTAGCCCCTTAAAACAAGAGGCTACTCTTTATCAAATAGAAAGATTAATTAAACGGAAATTCGTTCGTCGTAAACGTGCTTAGCCTTGCCCTCTGAACGAGCTATGCTACCTATTTCTCTTAGCTTAACGCTGATACTGATTCCCACGGAAGACTTCACATGGTGACGCAATTCATTAATGGCATCATTGATTTCTTGCTCATCAAAGCCAGCACAATCAGGGCGCAGCTCAACATGCACATCCATACTATCCATATTGCCTTTGCGATACAGATGTATTTCATAGCTTTCTGAAAAGTGATTTACTTTAATCACCTCTTCTTCAATTTGTGTTGGAAAGACGTTTACACCACGAATAATCATCATATCGTCGCTGCGGCCGGTAATTTTGTCGATGCGGCGCATACGACGAGCGGTTCCCGGTAATAAGCGAGTTAAATCCCGCGTGCGGTAACGAATCATTGGCAAAGCTTCTTTACTTAGACTGGTAAACACCAATTCTCCCATCTCACCGTCAGGCAAAACCTCACCCGTATTTGGATCAACAATTTCAGGATAAAAATGATCTTCCCATACCGTTGGTCCATCCTGACTTTCTGCGCATTCCATCGCCACACCTGGCCCCATGATTTCAGACAAACCATAAATATCCATGGCACGAATACCCGCTCGCTCTTCTACTGAACGACGTAATTCTTGAGTCCATGGCTCGGCACCAAAAATACCTAAACGCAATTTAAGCCCAAGTGGATCGATGCCTTGTTTTTCCATTTCGTCTAGCAAATTCAACATATAAGATGGCGTCACCATAATAATGTCAGGCTGAAAGTCTTGAATCAGGCGTACCTGTTTTTCAGTTTGCCCACCAGACATAGGAATAACCGTACAACCAAGACGCTCGGCGCCATAATGCGCCCCCAAGCCGCCAGTAAACAGACCATAACCATAAGCATTATGTAACATATCGCCTTTTCGCCCGCCTGCAGCACGGATCGAACGCGCCACAATGTTGGCCCAATTATCGATATCATTTTGGGTATATCCAACGACCGTTGGTTTGCCTGTTGTACCACTTGAGGCATGAAGGCGAACCACTTGATTCATCGGTGTCGCAAACATACCGTACGGATAGTTATCTCGTAGATCCGATTTTGTGGTGAAAGGAAGTTTGGCAAGATCATCCAGCGTTTTAATATCATCAGGGTGCAACCCTAACTGATCAAAACGCTGCTTATACATAGGAACATTGTTATAAGCATGACGAACAGTCCACTGTAAACGCTCTAATTGATGAGCTCGCAACTCATCAATACTGGCTGTTTCCATTGGGTCAAGTTGATCTGGATTAAACCGACTACGAATATCCATTGCTGCGCTCTCTCTTTTATTATTTTTAGAGTTTAGTATTCATGGCTGTATTATTTTTTTGGTAACACAACCTTATTGTTTTGACTGCTAGGTAAATTGAAACCGTTTTTACGACTACAAGGCGATGCATGACGCCCCACAACACCACGACAGCCCACGACGTTACGAGCGAAGCCAAGACAAGGCAAAAACAGACGAAAAAGCAGAGTTTATAGGTTATAAATGAGCATTTTGAGTCTGTTTTTAACACAGTATTGGCGAGCACAGTAGTCGTTAATCAAGTCGCTCAATCACCATCGCAATCCCCTGACCCACACCAATACACATGGTGCACAAGGCATAACGCTTATTCTTAATTTCCAATTCATTTAACGCGGTGGTAATCAATCGCGCACCACTCATCCCTAATGGATGACCTAATGCAATGGCACCGCCATTTGGGTTAACTCGAGCATCGTCATCTGCTAAACCAAGCTCGCGTAATACCGCCAAGCCTTGTGATGCAAAGGCTTCATTTAATTCAATAACATCCATATCCTCTATGGTAAGGCCCACTTGCTCGAGTACCTTTCTAGACGCTGGAGCTGGACCAATTCCCATAATACGTGGCTCAACACCTGCTGCAGCCATACCCAACACTCGACCACGCGCTTTTAAACCATAAGTCGCCGCAGCTTCTTCGCTTGCCAATAACAAGGCACAAGCGCCGTCATTTACACCCGATGCGTTACCCGCTGTCACTGACCCTTTGCCATCGCGACGAAAAGGCGTAGCAAGATTCGACAAGACCTCTAAACTGGTGTCTGCACGCGGATGCTCATCCCGACTAACCACGACTGGATCACCTTTACGTTGCGGAATCACAACGGGGATAATCTCTTTCGATAGACGTCCATTTTCTTGAGCAACTGCGGTTTTTTGCTGACTACGCAAAGCAAATAAATCTTGATCTGCTCGAGAAATATTAAACTCTTCCGCCACATTTTCAGCGGTTTCTGGCATGGAATGTACACCAAACTGGTCTGCCATCAGCTTATTAACAAAGCGCCAACCAATCGTCGTGTCGTACATATCCGCTTGACGAGAAAAAGCCTGATCCGCTTTACCCAATACAAAGGGCGCTCGTGACATAGACTCAACACCACCCGCAATCATCAATCCCGCTTCACCGGCACGAATGGTTCTAGCTGCCAAGCCAACCGCATCCATTCCAGAACCACACAAACGATTGATCGTCGAACCTGGTACGCTATGAGGAAGCCCTGACAACAAAGAAGACATGCGCGCCACATTGCGATTATCTTCACCCGCTTGGTTCGCACAGCCATACAAAACATCATCTACTTTTGACCAATCAACCGTCGGGTTTCGATCCATGAGAGATTTAATTGGAATAGCACCCAAATCGTCTGCCCTGACTGTAGAAAGCGCACCACCGTAGCGCCCAATCGGCGTACGGATAGCATCAATAATTAGAGCATCAGTCATTTACGTTCTCCTGTGAAAGTATCTCACCTTTAATTCGATAAGATTTACCGTGAAATATGGCAATCAATTGATCTTGTTGATTATGAATTTCGACATCGTAGTTTCCTGTGCGCCCACCACGACTTTTCTCACGACAACTTGCGCTAAGCACATCACCTTGAAAAGCTGGTGCCACGTAATCAATAGAACAACCGAGCGCGACAGTAGGTTGGTTATAGGTATTACAGGCAAACGCAAAAGCGGAATCGGCCAAAGTAAACATATAACCGCCGTGGCAAGTTTTATGACCCTGCAACATAAAGTCTTGCACCGTCATGCGAACCTTAGACTGACCCGGCGCGGAAAATAGCAACTCAATACCTAAATGCTGAGTGGCAACATCTCGTTCATACAAAGCTTGCGCGCAACGCTCGGCAAGCTGCATTTTTATCTGCTCTTCAGTAAGCTTATTTGACATGGAAGCTTCCTTCTAACATAGCGATACGACGCATTAACAAGGAAGGACGATAACGGTCCTCACCATAAGACTGCTGTAAGTTATGCAACACGGTTTCCACATCAGCAACACCAATAGAATCTGCCCACGCCAATGGACCTTTGGGATAATTCACGCCAAAACACATGGCAGTATCAACACCTTCTGCCGTTGCGACGCCTTGTAAAACCGCATCAGCGGCCTCGTTCGCCAGCATAGCGACCGTGCGCATCACAACCAAAGCGGGTGAATCCACTACTTCACTTACCTTAATGCCAAGCAGATCAAGACACTGAACCACATCATTAAATGCCCCTTCAGATGTCGCTGCCGAACGACTCAAGGCAATATGCGTTGCGCTCTGATAATCCAGCGCCAAATCCACCAACACCAGCTCACTCAACCGTTCATCTTTGGCTCGTTCGCACGCCATACGTCCGTCGGTTAACGCCAGCAAGGCCCTGCCAACTTTTAGATAACCTTTCGCCAACCCAGACACTTGCGTCACTTGAACACCCGCCTGAGACAAACGTTCAACCAACCCGGCTAGATGACCAACATCTTCAGATACTTCACACTTGATACTGCTCACATCAGTAGAGAGTGAGACAGAGACGATTTGAGCCTCAGGCTTTTCAGCACCCTCTTGATAACAATAAAAACCTTGACCGGTTTTCCGCCCTAAAAAACCAGCATCCACTAAGTCTTTTTGAATCAAAGAAGGCTGAAAGCGGAAATCGCCATAATAAGCATCGAATACAGAACAGGTAACGGCATAATTCACGTCATGACCTATCATGTCCGTCAGTTCGAACGCACCCATGCGAAAGCCTCCAGCGCCTTTTAATAAAGCATCTAAAGTCGCACAGTCAGCCACTTGCTCTTGTCGCAATCGAAAGCTTTCCGCGTAAAAAGGACGCGCCACTCGATTGACAATAAAACCCGGAGTAGACGCCGCATAAACTGGCTTTTTACCCCAACTTAATGCTGTTTCATAAAGACAGATTGCCACTTTCAAATCCGTGGCTAAGCCAGACACCACTTCCACCAGCTTCATAATGGGTGCCGGATTAAAAAAGTGCATTCCCACCATACGCTCTGGGTGTTTCATTCCGGCCGCTAAACGGGTAATAGAAATAGAAGAGGTATTACTGGCTAAAATACAATCGGCAGAACAAACCGATTCCAAAGTATCAAAAATTGCTTTCTTGACGTCGATGTTTTCAACAATGGCTTCTACCACCAATCCAGCCTCCGCCAAATCGTTCAGCGAATCTGCCACTTCCAATCGAGCCAATGTTTGTTGCACTTGCTCTGCGGTAAATTTTTTACGCTCTACCAATTTAGCTAATTGCTTTGCCATTGAATCGATAGCAATTTGAGCAACCCCTTCTCGATTGTCATAAAGCTTAACTTGATAACCCGCTTGAGCAGCCACTTGAGCAATTCCTGCTCCCATCGCGCCAGCACCAATCACCCCAATAACCGTACTTTGCTTAAAGGCAGGCATAATTATTCTCCCTTAAATTCTGGCATACGTTTCTCCATAAAGGCTTTTACGCCTTCACGGTAATCCTGCGTCTGCCCCGCCATTCGCTGCAAATCACGCTCGACATCGAGTTGAGTATTGAAATCATGATCAAAACTTTGATTCAAAGCACGCTTAACAAAAGACAGACCTTTGGTCGGTTGAGTGGCCAGACGACGCGCCAACGACATTGCCTCGTCACGCAAATTTTCATCGTCTACAACTTTATAAATCATCCCCCACTCCAACGCTTTTTCCGCCATCAATGGCTCTCCTAACAAGGCCAACTCTTTGGCTTTTGCCATACCGATCAAGCGTGGTAAAAACCAGGTTCCACCTGAGTCAGGTATTAAACCAATCTTGCAAAAAGCCTGAATAAATTTGGCAGAACGTGCTGCAATAACCAGATCACACGCCAAAGGAATATTCGCTCCAGCACCTGCCGCCACACCATTAACTGCACATATCACTGGCATTGGAAAAGCCTGCAACTGTTTAATCAGTGGATTGTAAAAACGTTCAATGGAAATACCCAGATCAGGTGACGCGGCATTAGGATCAACATTACGATCAGACAAATCTTGCCCAGCACAGAAACCTCGACCCTCTGCCGTTAAAACCAGCGCCCTAACCTGTTTATCTTTTAAAGCGGATTTTAATGCTTGCTGCACTTCAAGATGCATGGCCTCATTAAAGCTATTAAGCGCTTTGGGGCGATTTAAGCTCAGCAATGCCACACCAGAATCAACCGAATATAGAATATGTTCGAAGCTCATTTACTCTTGCCTCTCTAAGAATTGAAAAATAACACCCAAAAAATTAGCGACCAGAAAAGTTTGGTTGACGTTTTTCTTTAAACGCCAGAATCCCTTCTTTTCTATCCTCGGTACCTGCTAACACAGTAAAAGCATGGCGTTCAAAACGCAGGCCTGTTGTCAAGTCAGTATCCATACCTTTTAGAATGGATTCTTTTGCTAAACGCACAGCAAGACTGCCTTTACTCGCAATGACTGTCGCCAAAGCCAAGGCTCTGGTAACTGTCAGTTCAGGTTGGGTTATTTCACTGATGAGACCAGCATCTTTTGCCTGCTGGGCATTGATAGGTTGACCGGTGAGCACCATCTGCATGGTGAGAGATTTACCAACAGCGCGAAGTAATCGCTGAGTTCCGCCAGCGCCAGGCATGATACCTAGATTGATTTCGGGTTGACCAAATTGCGCATCACGACCGGCAATAAGAATATCCGCATGCATGGCCAACTCGCAGCCGCCACCCAAACAGTAACCATTAATGGCTGCAATAACAGGTTTAGAGAAACGCGTTATGCGCTGCCAATATCGCTGACGCGGATCATTCAACATACCAACAAGATCACGTTCTGCCATCTCGTTAATATCGGCTCCAGCGGCAAACGCTCTCGAACTTCCAGTAAGAACCAAAACTCGAATATCACCCGACGTCTCAGCGATATCCATAACTTCAGATAATTCTGCCAATAGCCCTGTCGTTAACGCGTTCAATGCCTCGGGACGATTCAACTGGATCAACTGAACCCCACTCTCCACCGGATGCACCACCAATGATTGGTAATTTTTATTTGTCATTTGATTCAAACACTCGATCTTATTGTTATTAATTCGCTCAGCCAAACACACTCTAGCGAGCTCAATCGCATTCCACTTAATATAAAGATGAACCATAATTAGATACAAAACAATAACAAAATTAATTTTTTTATGTATCTCTTTAGTGGAATATACAAATAAATCCAACCCACAAATTATAAATTCATTTAAAAATCAAAAAGTTAATATTAAAAAAGATGATTTTAAATTCATTAAAGCAAAAATAAATCTTGATAATTTTCAATTTTCACGTAAAAAAAGAAAGAATTCGAAAGATATCGACACAAAACAACCTAAAATTAAAAAAATAAAGAATCAAATTGGAAGAGAAAAAAGCATGCCTTACTACAAAATTGACAGTGTCACCCCAGTGGTACACCCTAGTGCATACGTACACCCAACCGCGACGCTGATTGGCGACGTGATCATTGGCGAAGGCTGTTATGTTGGTCCAGGAGCCTGTTTAAGAGGGGATTTTGGGCGTATTACCATGGAAGAAGAATCAAACATCCAAGACAACTGTGTTGTTCATGGCTTTTCTGACAGCCATACCATCATTCGTAAACATGGGCACATTGGCCATGGCGCTGTATTGCACGGCTGTATTATTGGAGAAGATGCTCTAATCGGCATGAACAGTGTCATCATGGATTACGCTGAGATCGGCGAAGGTTCAATCATTGCAGCATCCTCATTCATAAAGAATCGCTTTACTTGTCCACCAAGATCTTTGGTGATGGGTGCGCCAGGAAAAATCGTTCGGTCCGTCACAGATGACGAATTAAAATGGAAGCAAACAGGCACACAGGAATACATAGAACTGTCGAAAAGATGCCTAACTTCGATGGTCGAATGTATTCCACTCAATGCCATAGAAGAAGATAGACCAGCACTGCAAAGTCGGTCACATCAGCCCAAAAACTAGTACAATCACACATAGAAATGCGCTTAGTCTACTATTTAAAGACTATTCCACTTTACTAAGCCGGACAGGTTTAAGAGAATGACCGCTGGCTTAACTCACTGGATCACCAGTCACTAATGAACAAAATTAATACTTTAGACACGTTAATCACTCGTTTTCAACAGCAAAAACCCATTCGAGCCTCGTCTCTCGTCATCACCTTATATGGTGATACGATTGAACCTCATGGAGGAACCGTTTGGCTAGGTAGTTTAATTAAGCTACTGGAGCCAATGGGCATCAACGAACGATTAATGAGAACCACCATCTTTCGTTTGACTCAGGATGGCTGGCTAACCAGTGACAAGGTGGGAAGAAAAAGTTACTACAGCTTAACAGGTTCTGGTCGACGCAAATTTGAACAAGCTTTCCGACGCGTGTACAGCGCCAACCAAACCGTCTGGGATGGCTCTTGGTGTTTAATCATGACGCAACAATTGTCTGCCGAGGAAAGAAAACAACTATTAGACGACCTCAACTGGCAAGGTTTTGGCGTACTAACTGGTCAGCTTATTGGTAGCCCAAACACCAATCTAAGTGATGTAAATACTGTCTTAGCCTCATCCGGTTTACAAAGCAAAGTTATTGTATTTAAAACACACCAACAAGAAGAGCTGGCTGGAAGGCAAGTTCGAATGATGGTACGAGAGTGTTGGGAACTCGATAAACTTGGCGCTCACTACCAAGAATTTATCAACCTATTTCGCCCTGTGTGGCAAGAACTGGATGAAAAAGACAATCTCGATCCTGAATCCTGCTTCCTGACTCGTACTCTGTTAATCCATGAATACAGAAAGCTCTTGCTGCGAGATCCACAGCTGCCAGAAGAACTCCTACCGGGAGACTGGGAAGGCAAAGCGGCAAGACAATTATGCCGAAACATTTACCGTAAAATCACCCCAGCAACAGAGAAATGGCTAGAGAAAAACCTAGAATCCGCAGATGGGCCACTTCCAGAAGCTTCACAAGCTTTTTATCAAAGATTTGGAGGGCTGAACTAATCATCAATTAACGAATAAGGCTTTCATTTGTAAGCGATATAAATCCTTGTTAAGACATATAAAGGTGTTCTGAAGTCAGTTCATCGAGTCGCTGAACGCCCATTAAATTTAGACTGCGAGCCAGCTCTTCTTGCAAGATATCTAATATGCGTGACGCACCAATTTCACCACCGGCCGCAACACCGAATAAAGTAGCTCGTCCAAGCATAACACCTTGCGCGCCAAGGGCGGTGGCTTTTATTATGTCACTGCCGCGACGAATACCACTGTCTAACAATATGCCTATTTTACCACCCACGGCA
Organism: Marinomonas arctica; assembly: GCF_003259225.1. GTDB lineage: Bacteria > Pseudomonadota > Gammaproteobacteria > Pseudomonadales > Marinomonadaceae > Marinomonas > Marinomonas arctica. Next base: position 17,984 of record NZ_QHJF01000006.1, read on the forward strand.
TCGACAATTGCTGGTAAAGCATCAATAGAAGACAAAGCACCATCGAGCTGACGACCGCCATGATTGCTGATCACAATGCCATCAAATCCTAACTTCACCGCTTGTCTCGCATCATCAGGATGCAGTACACCTTTTAAGATCATCTTGCCATGCCATTGATCTCTCATCTTGGCCATTTTCTCCCAATCCAACAAAGTATCGAACTGCTGCTGAATAAATTTAATTGCCCCCAAGGCACTTTGTTCATTATTAGGTAGATAAGGGTTCAAATTGCCCATAGTTGGCAAACCATTAGGAATCATAACTCGGCGAATCCAGTTGGGGTGCATCAGAACATTGACCTTGTTTTGCCATGTTAGTTGACGCGGCCTAACAAAATTACGTCGATCCCACTCGCGATTTCCAACAATTGCCGCATCCGAAGTGATAACCAAGGTGTTTACCTCGGTCGCTTTCGCTCGAGCCATTAAATCATTGTTAAATTGCTCCTTCTTTAAACAATAAAGCTGAAACCAAAAATCAAGACCCTGAGTGGCTTCGCGAACCTGCTCCATAGACGCATTAGATACGGTACTTAAACAGAAAGGAATTTTTTTCTCGTTTGCGGCCTTTGCCAAAGCAATGTCAGCCTGCGGCCACAACATGCCATTGAAACCACTTGGACCTATCATCATTGGTAAGACGCTAGGTGATCCAACCAATGATGTCGTCAATACTGGAGGATGATTGGCAACTAAAGTATGAGAAGTCAGCCGCATCTTGGCAAAATCGCTCTCGTTACTATGTAAAGTCTGTTCATTTTCTGCACCTCCCGCCAAGTATTCCCACGCGAAATCTGGTAATCGGTGGCGAGCAAGGGCCGCCATTTCAGCCACACTTTGTACTCTTGAAAAATCAGAACCTCTATAAAACCTACGCATCATATCTCCTAAGACAAATAACTGAACCCAATCCGTTGTACAACATTGCAGAAATCTTTTATTAATTACTTGGTCTGTTACACAGGCTATTCGTTCAGCGAATAATAGTCACAGTTGAAGTAAACGAAGCGGCATAATGAGCACCCAATGAAGTACCACCATTTTGACAGCCAGAGACGCCAACTAAGTTGACACTCACTACTTCTTAAACTCTTTAGAAGAAATACCCATTACAGACATCCCTGTTGCCATTGTTTACTTAGCTACTTAATTAATCATTCATAACCTTATTCTATTTAAGAAGGATTGTTTTCTGACCTAGCAAACATTAAATGAGTACCATTACATAACGATTCACTATGTCATAAATCATTATTTTCCCCAGTTTTCTATCACCTCAACAAAGTGACTCAGAAATAAATTAGTCTGATACGCATCCAAGGCACGATGATCGATACTAAGAGACACGTAGCATTTTGGTCGGATGACAATTGTGTCTTCTCCATTCACCTCTTCCACCACGGCTCTTTTTTCAAGTTTTCCGATACCCAAAATAGCAACCTGAGGCTGGTTGATAATAATTGGCGTAGCAAATAGGCTACCGCTCACGCCATGATTTGAGATAGTAAATGTGCCATCTCTCATGTCTGCGGCAACCAGTTTACCTTGTCTAGCTTTGTCTGTTTGTTGCTGAAGGGCGGATGCGATTTCAAACAGGTTCTTCTCTTGAACCTTTTTTACAACTGGGACAATCAGTCCATCATCGCCTAACGCTGTGCCGACACCTATGTTAATGTCTTCAAATATTTCCAAGCAGTCATCATGGAAACGCGAGTTTACGACAGGCACTTTTTGCATTGCCTTAGCACTGGCGGCCAAGAAATAAGCGGTAAAAGTTAGCTTTACACCCGCTTCTTCAAAGCCCATTTTGCACAGTTGTCTATGTTCTATGATTCGCCCCATATCCATTTCGAAGACGCTCGTCACATGAGGAGAGGTGTGAAGTAAGCTTTCCACCATATGATTGGCAATTTTCTTGCGCATGGAAGTATGAGGAACCAACTTACTTTTTACGCCATGCGATTTTTCTGCTTGGATAGAAGCACTTGAGTTGCTTTGCTCCTTGCCAATTTGGGTATCAACAAAAGCTAAAATATCATCTCGCGTAACACGTCCACCTTTGCCTGTGCCGTCAATCAAGGACAAGTTCAGGTTATGCTTTCTCAATAATTTCCTGACCGCAGGCCCGATCAAATGACGTTTTGAGTCATCGTCAGCCACATCGTATTTAACAACATCTACCACAGACTCATTTTGCAACGCGTCATTAGCAACAGGAGATGATGATTTGTCTGCCGCAACCTTATCTACCAGTGATTGTTCACCACAATTTAAGTAGCCAAGGATGGTTTTTTCATCAACATTGTCACCCGATGTCGCCAAGATTTTACCAATGGCGCCATCATTTTCAGCACACACTTCCATCGATACTTTGTCGGTTTCCAGCTCTAATATGGGGTCGCCTTTTCGAACTTGATCGCCCTCTGCTACCAGCCAAGTAGACAATATCGCCGCGGTTCCCTCCAACGCGCCCACTGGAAGCGTAATAGTCATTGATTCGTTCATCGTTTCCCCCTCACACTTCAATCAGTTTTTTCATGGCGAGAGCGATTTTTTGCTCACTAGGTACGGCTTTTTCTAACAACAAAAAATTGTGAGGATTAGGAATATCAGGCATGGTCAATCGCTGGACCGGCGCATCAAGACTAAAGAACAATTCATCGGCTAACGTCGCCGCGATTTCAGCGCCAAACCCAGCGGTTTTATTATCTTCATGAACAATCAAACAACGTCCGGTTTTCTCGACAGAGGCAAGTATCGCCTCTTTGTCCCATGGTTGAATGGTTCTAAGATCAATCACTTCAATGCCCATATCAAGACTCGTTGCAGCATTTTGGCAACGCTCTACCATCGCGCCCCAACACACTACCGTTAATGCTGTGCCTGATAGAATCGTCTTTGCCTTACCAAATGGGATGACATAGTCATCACCAGGATAAGGACGACGTGACCAGCTATTGTCCAGTAAAGATCGATGCTCAAAGAAAATAGTTGGGTTGTTGTCTCTTAGTGCAAAACGCAGCAAACCAACCGCGTCTTCAGCGTTTGAAGGCATAGCCAATTGCCAGCCGACTTTATGCGCCCACTCCACTTCGTCACTCATGGAATGCCATGGATCTCCTCGACGAGCAAAACCACCCGGAATCCTAACTACCATAGGCGCAGCAAATTGATTATTGGTTCGCCAGCGCATAATGCCAGTATCGGACAGTTGTTCAGCCGCAGGCTCAGCGTATTTGCGGAACTGTATTTCTGGCACTGGCATCAAGCCACTCAACGCCATTCCCACGGAACGACCAATAATGCCTTCTTCAGACAAGCTAGTATCAAACACTCGATTACCACCGAACTTTTCATTCAGCCCAAGCGTTGCTCCATGAACGCCGCCTTTTGGTCCAACATCTTCGCCGAATACCACCACTTTAGGATTCGTTGCGAGTTCGTAATCAAGCGTCTTGCGGATCGCTGTTAACATGTTCAGGCGTGAACCTTCTGGCTTAGCTTGATTGCTTTGAGTTGGAAATACATGACCACTTGCCGCTAAGCCACCTCGAAGTTGAACCTCATCTTTTTCGGCATAAACAAAGCGTGTCAGATTTTCTGGATCGGGTTGCTGGCGCTCTTTCGCTTTATCAACTGCATTGCGAATATTACGATGACTTTCTTCTTCTAAACTCTGCCATTCATCAGTCGTCATTAAGCCATTATTTAATAGATAACTTTTTAACTTAGGAAGCGGATCTCTTGATTGTTCATCAGCAATAAAGTCAGCTTCTTTGTAAGTTTGAGTGTCTTGGAAAGTGTGACCACATAGACGAGGGACTTTTAGTCGAAGTAAGCAAGTGCCTTGCCCAGATCGCACGTACTCGACAGCTTCTTTTATCAGTGCTGGAGCCAATTCTGGGTCGGTTCCGTCACCATCAATAATCTTAAGATTTTTATAGGCTTTAAGATTCGCCACCTGATCACCACCAGGCGTTTGCACTTCTTGAGGCACTGAAATGCCGTAACCATTGTCTTCAATGTAAAATAAATGCGGTAAGTTGTTAGTCGTTGATATGTTTAATGCCGCCCAAAAACCACTGGTCGACATAGAAGAATCGCCACCCATTGAAACCGCAATAGCGCCAGAATAGCTTGAGTCATTCAACTGATTTTTATGATAAAGAATGGATTGTGCCCAACCAGAGATAGGCGAATATTGTGCACCGACACCGCCACACATAGGAAATAATATGGCACCTTTTCTATCGGTATTCGGATAGTTACATACTACGCCGATGTCTCTACCATCACTGTAACCACCCGCTTTTGCCATAGGCGATGCAACCACTTCATCCAAATCTATCCCAAGACTCATGACAAAAGGTCTAGATCGATAATAGCCGCTGGCGGCATCGTGAGGATGTGTCAATAAAGAACCTAGGAGAATCTGAGCAAAGTCATGCCCTCGAGCAGAAAATTGGTTAAACACTAACTTCTCTGGCACTAGCTCTTTTTCTTCTATCTCATCCAGAGCACGAGATAAAAGCATTAATTGACTGACTTGAAACCAATCGAACTCAAGCTTTTGAGGTATAAAATTCGTGACGTGATTACTTTTTTCTAGCAATTGCTTCATAGAGGTACACCATCTTCAGCTGCTTTTCAGCTTTATTGTTATAAGTATGATGTAGTTAATCTTATCTATGATTTAGCGAAATTATCTTTCTTAATTGCTGAGTCTTTGACAAACTAAGCAACAAAGTTTCTTCAAATAACAAAAAATGGAAACACTTTCATGCTCGATAAATTTGACATCAGTATTCTTGCTGCCTTGCAAAAAGATGGCCGTCTGAGTAATAGAGATTTAGCCGATAAAATTGGTCTTTCCACTGCCCCCTGTTGGCGACGCTTAAAACGCTTAGAAGACGAAGGCTATATAAAGTGCTATACAGCAGAGCTGAATGCAAAGAAAGTGAACCTAAATGTTATCGCTTTCGCGCAAGTATCAATGGATAACCACCATCCAGAAACACTGGAACCCTTCCTTTCTATCGTACGTAAATTCCCAGAAATACAAGAATGTCATTCCGTCAGTGGCGATTGTGACTATCTACTAAAAATTATAATCAGAGACCTAGACAGTTACGATGAGCTGTTGAGCAAGCAACTTTTACAGGCGAAGGGAGTTCGCTCGGTCAATACTATGTTCTCGATGAAACAGCCAAAAATAACTAGGGAATACCCTTTAAGTGAATATCTTATACAGAATGGCTCCTAGGATCGGTTGACGCTTACCTCCCTTGACAGAGACTGACGCCCCTCAACCTTTAATTTTAAAATACTTTCTGACCGTATGTTGATATGTTCTTTTTGATGGAATATTCACCTAAATATTTTGACTCATTTGCAACAATTCCATTAAGACTTGTGGCACAAATTTACGTTGTGTGGTGATGGCGTAAAAGTGTTCGTAAGCATCGGGTAGGCGTTGATATTCTTCCAGCAATCCTTGTCGAATTTCGTCTTTGACCACCACTGGTGGTAGCACAGCTAAGGCGCCGCTGTCCCTCGCGAGTAGACGCAGCATCGCCATGTCATCGGCTTCGGCTTTGACATCGGGCTGATACTGCCATGTGGCACACAGTAGGTTAAACGCTGTCCGAATTTCAGTGTTTTTTCCGGGTAGTATCCAATGAGCCGATTCATAACCTTGCGGAAATGGTGTGTGTATTTTCCCTTCTTTCGGGCCCACAATCGCCAGTGGCTGACGGGAGACTTGCTGCACAATCCAAGGTGCGTCTTTCGTGTCGGCACTAATAGGACGATTGGTCAAAACAAGGTCCAATTCATGATTCGTTAAGCCATTGAGCAGATCACTCATGCCACGAGCGGTCAATGAAAAGCTCACCTCAGGTTTGGCCAGCAGTGGGCTGACAAAGTGCTCAACGAAGTTTCTCGATAACGTTGGCAATACCCCAATGGACAAATGCTGAGTTTCAGCAAGGATGCCTTTGTTTAAGAAAGATTCAAGCTCTTCTCCTTTATTAAAAATATCATCAGCATAAGCCAAAACCCGTCGCCCCATGTCGGTCAAAATAAGGCGACGGCCACTGCGTTCAAATAACGCGACATCCATATTATGTTCAAGTTGTTTAATCTGCAGTGAAAGCGCCGATTGCGAAATGTGCAGCTCCTTAGCAACCTGAGTAAGATTGCCCGCGACAGCGATGCGCCAAAAATAATACAAATGGTGGTAATTGAGTCGGCTCATAATCATTCTATAAAAGTGAACGTTTAGTTATTTTATATATATTTTTTTAATCAATCCAGTTCTGACATACTTGCCAACAGTTAATTAAGGGGCCAGCTATGAGCACGTTTTTCTCTTCCATTTTTTTCATCTGTATTCCCATCAGCTTGGTATTGGCAGGCTGGTTAGTCGGTCGCAAACCAACCCGAAGCCAAGGTCGTCGTCTTGTTTGTTTGAATCTTCTGCTCGTAGGGCTTTTTGCGGCTGGTGTACTGGCCCATTGGCTATTGCCATCACCACCGCCGACCCAGCAATACCTTAGTACTTCAAACCTTAGCCTGATTATGCTGGCGCTGGTGCTCTTTATGGGCACCATATTAATGACCTTTTCACGCAACTACATGGCGACGGAACCAAGATTAAACGTGTATTGGCGCTGGTTATTGCTCACGTTAGCTGCGGTTTCTTTGGTGGTGATGAGTAACCATTTAATACTCTTCTGGTTGGGTTGGGTGTGCATCAGTCTGGCGCTGCACAAGCTGCTCACCTTTTATCCAGAACGCCCACGGGCCGCGCTGGCGGCACATAAGAAGTTCTTATTGGCTCGAACCGCTGAACTGTGTTTATTGGTCGCTTTTATTTGCTTATATCAAGCCCACAACACCTTTTTCATCCATGAATTGGTGGACATTTTTAACCTCCAAGCAAGTAATACCGCTCTGTCGCTAAGCACAAATGAACACATCGCCGCTGTCTTAATCGCCATCGTGGCCTTAATTAAATGCGCGCAACTGCCTGTCCACGGTTGGTTAATCCAAGTGGTTGAAGCGCCTACGCCGGTGAGCGCGTTATTACACGCTGGTGTCATTAACCTAGGCGGTTTCTTATTAATACTCTTTGGACCTTTACTACTCCAAGTCGCCACAGCGCAGTGGTTAGTGCTCATTGTCGCGGGACTAACAACAGTGATCAGCGCCCTTATTATGACCACCAGAATCAGCTTAAAAGTGCGTTTGGCTTGGTCGACCAGTGCACAAATGGGCTTAATGTTATTGGAATGCGCGCTAGGGTTATTTGAACTGGCCCTACTGCATTTGCTGACTCACTCAGTTTACAAAGCGCATGCTTTCTTAAATTCAGGCAATGCCATCCATGACGACCTTCAGCGTCGTCTTGCTCCGGCAGAAGCCCCATCCGCTGTGGATTGGTTCGTCGCTGCCCTGCTCTCGGCTTGTCTTGTGGGTGGTGCAGCATACGTAATCCATTACCAAGGCGTTTGGAGTGCCTGGGTATTGTTTGGGTTGGCTTTAACAGTGTTAATCGCTCAACGTCATAGTCAGCAACGTAAAGCCAGCCTAATGTCTGCTATCGGCTTAACCCTAATACTGTTGACCATTTACAGCACCATGAAAGCCTTCTTTGGCCTTGTATTGCCAATCAACCCAATGTTGCGTGTGCCTGCGTTAAGCTTGGCGGATTTCTGGGTTATGGGACTATTTATCAGTTTATTTATCTTGAGTTGGTTGCTGCGTTATCAAGCACAACGACCGTCAGTGCAACATTTATCGATGGCGCTGTTTGCAGGTTTGTACCTTGATGAATGGTTAACCCGCCTGACATTAAAAGTGTGGCCATTGCGTTTACCCACGCGCATTAACAGCAAAACGTTAACACAACAAACGTCCATTAAGTAAACACGTCATACCAACGTTTCTAAGAAGGAGTAATCAGATGAATGCTACCATCAGCGCCACTCAAAGCTCGATGTTAACAGAGAAACAAATGGCGATATTACAGTCATCTGGACAACATATTGCACCCACTTGGCCATTGGATCAGATGATTGCCGTGAACCCTTTTTGGCCAATGCGCCATCAGCCCATTGAACACGCCAGCGCAATACTCAGTACCCTAGGCGATGCGCAATTATTGATGCCAACATCCTATTATTTGCAGGGTTATCAATCCGGTGAGATTTCATCCAGTGCTTTAATGAAGGCGGCACAGACACAAGGTATCCCCTTAAAAGAAGCCGCACTGGTCGCGTTTTTACAAGAAGACACGGCCATCGCAAATTGGCATAACATTTCAGACTTATTGGACAATCAACGCGATCCGCACAAAATGGCCTGGCGCGATGAAATCACGCATCAAATTAGCCAGTTTTGCGCCGCACATTATCAACAATTGCGCCCTATTCTTGGACGTCAGGACACCGCCCATCAGCCAGACCTATATCAACATTGGCTAGACGTTACTCGTCGAGACAAAGGCCTCAGTATTATCTTAGACGAACCAGGGTTACAGGCCTTCTTTCAACAACTGCCCAACACACCTGAGCAAGTCATCGCAGAAGCCATAAAAACCTTAACACTCAGTGACGATCTACTCGGCCATTATGCCCATGCGTTATTACTTGATATTAATGGCTGGGGTTCGTGGGTAGCTTACCTGCGTTGGCAAGGTGATCTTTATGATCAGCCACATGACGACATGTTGGCACTCTTGGCCATTCGCATGGCGTGGGAGCTGGTCATCTGGCGCTACTATCAGGCAAAAGATCCAGATACCGCCGAACTGTTAAAAGTTCTATGGACAAGAGAAAAAAGTCAGCTCCCTCACCTTATACGTCAACAACAAGACGCACAACGTCTGTTGTGGGTGTGGGCCAAAGCCGCGGAAATGAGCTATCAACAACGACTCAATCACACCTTACTGACAGCAAAACCACAGCCTGCCGTTCAAACACCCACGCTACAAGCGGCGTTTTGTATTGATGTGCGCTCTGAAGTCATGCGTCGTGCGTTGGAGGCGCAAAGTGATCATATTCAAACGCTAGGATTCGCGGGATTTTTTGGCCTGCCATTGGAATACCAACCCCAAGCAAGCGCCCTCTCTCGCCCACAATTACCAGGGCTGTTAAAACCGGCGATTCGCGCCACCGAAGCCATCGCATCAGACAACCGCCCGTTCGACTCTTCATCCGTCGTAAAAACGGCGGTTGGGCTCAATAAACGCGCTCGTTGGCACGGCTGGTCGCAAGCGGCACCGTCCACCTTCTCCATGGTGGAATCCATGGGTTGGCTGTACGCGTTCAAAATGCTGAAAAAGTCGTTTTTCCCCAATAGCGGAGAAAATCCACTGAACCGTCTCAGTCATCATCACAAATGGACACTGACAAAAGAAGATAAACTCTTAACCTTAGAAGAGAAAGCGGGCTTGGCAAAAGGCATCTTGCACGCCATGGGCTTAACGCATTTTGCGAAGACTATTTTATTGGTTGGACACGGCAGCCACACGACGAATAATCTCCATGCGGCTGGGCTAGATTGCGGTGCCTGTGGCGGACAGACAGGGGAAATTAATGTACGAGTGCTCGCTCAACTACTCAACGACCAAGCTGTTCGAGCGGAGCTACGAACATCTGATATTGACATCCCAGACTGCAGCCGATTTGTTGCGGCGCTACACAACACCACCACAGATCACATAAGCTGCTTTGATGACAATGTAGAGGAAAACGTGTGTCACTGGCTCAACGCAGCCACCAAAAAAGCCCAACGAGAACGCATCGCGCAAATAGATCCAACACTACTCAACGCCAATGATGACAAACTCAACAAAGCGTATCTAAAACGCAGCCAAGACTGGTCTCAAGTACGCCCCGAATGGGGATTAGCCAATAACGCTGCGTTTATTGTTGCACCAAGAAATTGGACTCGCCAAGTAGACCTACAAGGTCGCTGCTTTCTTCACGATTACCAATGGCAAAACGATACAGGGTTTAACGTGCTCGAACTCATCATGACGGCCCCGATGATCGTCACCAATTGGATTAATATGCAATACAACGCTTCTGTCACTGATCCCTTAAAATACGGCAGCGGCAACAAGGTATTACATAACGCGGTCGGAGGAAACATAGGCGTATTTGAAGGCAATGGTGGCGACCTGCGCATTGGCCTTTCATTGCAATCCTTACACAATGGCGAAAAATGGATGCACCAGCCACAACGACTGGCTGTGTATATCGCCGCGCCAAGAGAAGCCATCGAACAGATCACCGCGAAACACGATAATGTTCGCCACCTGATCGACAACGAATGGCTCTACCTACTGCGCTGGGATGAAAAAGGCACAATTGAACGCTTTTACCAACAAACATGGGAGATGCAAACGACAGCTGAAAGCATGTGTGAAAGGAAACAGCAATCTAACATTATTTAACTAGGTTGGCACCGCTATAGCCTTCTATAACGAAGGCTAAAACTTTCACACCTAAATCAGTAAAAAAGAGTTGGTGTCGTATAGGCCACAGCTAATGAACATTAGCACTAAGTTGACGTAACTTCAGTAACTTGAAAGTCTTTGATAATTTGATCTTTAATCGCTTCTGTTCTTCCTGCAACAATTACGCCTTTTCGAATAGATGGCTGGTAGTGTGAGCCATCTAACATACTGACATAACCACCAGCTTCCTGATACGCGAGAATGCCAGCAGCGTGATCCCACACTTTTGGTTTTGGACTCACAAAAAAATCAACGCCGTTCTGCACCATAGTTCGGTATTCATGACAACAGCAACGCAGGCTAGAAGCTCGAGCATAGTTAACTTGCTGAATGGCAACACGCTCACGAACTGTGACATTTTCAAACAAGAAGGGTGAAAAGAATCCCACTAATTTAGCGGCGACAGGCTGATCATTTAGCCGTAAACGCCGTGGCAATTGACTCGGTCTAACATACCATGCCCCTTCCCCTAAGCTGGCCTCGATCCAATCATCATTTAACGGATCGTATAACAAGCCATATATCGTCTTACCTTGATAAATTGCCGCTATTAATACACCAAAGGTGGCTAAACCATGAGCAAAATTCCAAGTTCCATCAATAGGATCAATGATAATAACCAGTTCATCAGTATCAATTTGATCTAATACTGACTCATTTTCTGAAACAGCTTCTTCACCAATAATAACTGCGTGGGGTAACAATGCTTGAAAGCGCTGCGTTAACGCTTTTTCAGAGGCAACATCCGCTTCGGTAACCAAGTCATCGAAGCTTGTTTTACACGACACAGCCTCATCCGAAAGCCGTCTAAATCTAGATAAAATCTCTACCTTAGCAACGTCTCGAACGATATCTATCACCTCTGATTTTTGCTTACGAGTTAACACAGCATCTCCACTTTATAATTTATATCAATGAATTACGGACGAACATGATATTTCTCATCAATGGAATTAATGGCTTTGACATTATCTGCCGAACGACCATTTTCATCAAAAACTTGTGCCAAAAATGCATCCGCAATGGACTTTGCTAACTCTTGTCCGATTACACGAGCGCCCATGGTAATAATTTGTGCGTTATTAGAAAGGGCAGCACGCTCAGCGGAATACGTGTCATGAGTGAGCGCTGCGCGAATTCCAGGTACTTTACTTGCCGCTATGCACACACCAATTCCCGTTCCACAGCACAAAATGGCACGATCGTATTTTCCATCCAAAACAGCATTGGCGACACGATCAGATAAATTAGCGTAAAACGGCTCCATCTCTCCTGTGTCTGTGCGTGAAATTTCTTCCACATCGTAACGATCTTTTAAGTGATCCGCTAAAATTTTTGCTAAACCTTCACCCGCGCTGTCTCCAGCAATTGCAATTCTCATGATGCTATCCTCGGTTTTTATAGTGACTTTTGAATCGCTGCGGCACATTTGTTTAAAATATCGATATACCCCTCTACATTCCAAGCGGATCGACCGATAAATAAACCATCAATATGTTCACAAGCTATCAGTTCTTCACAGTTACTAGGGTTCACCGAGCCTCCATACAGGCAAGGAACTTTACGTCCCAACACCTGTTCGGCCACATCCAAAATCTCAGCTTGTCTTAAGTCGGCATACTCTGCAGAAGCGGGCACCCCTCGCTCACCGATCGCCCAAACGGGCTCATAGGCAAACAAAATAGGGGCGTTTTTTTGGTCGTCGCTCAAAAATTGCAGCGCACCACGCACTTCTTTTGCCAAAACATAAGAGGCTTGACCACTTTCTTTATCTGCCAAGGTTTCACCAACACAGATAAGAGGAATTAAGCCATGACGAATGGCTGACTCGACCTTACGGCCGACCGTCTCATTCGTTTCACCAAAATACTCGCGTCGTTCTGAGTGCCCCAGTTCAACGATATCGAGCTGACAGTCATTTAGCATGAGAGGTGATACTTCACCTGTCCAAGCACCATGCTCTGCCCAATGCATATTTTGAGCCCCAACTTTTACAGAGGTATCGCGAAGCATTTCTTTTACGTCACGAACACATGTAAAGGCAGGAATAACAAATCGCTGAATATTAACATCGGCGTTCACATCATCGGCTTTTAGTGCCGCCGAGAAAGCGTGTGCTTCTTCTAATGTTTTATTCATTTTCCAACTTGTACCAACCCAAAACTGCTTTTTATTTGTCATGTCTCTTCCAGTGGTCTCGCAATAGTTAACTGAATACCAGCGTCCACTAATTGTCGTTGAACGCTGGGCTCTGGAACTTGGTCGGTGATGACCCAGTCAAAATCATCGAGATTTGCCAACACGTGAAGTGCTACGTGGTCAAACCGTGTATGGTTAACCAGCAAACATGTCTTAACCGCTGCGTTTAGCATGGCTTTCTTCACTCGAATAACATCTGCATCCATATGAAACACTTGGTTTCCTGATACAGCAGGACTCGATAAAAAAGCAATGTCCGCTCGCAAGCTGATTAAATTTTGTTCAGCCAATACACCGAAGTAACCATTAAACTTAGAAGAATACATTCCCCCAAGTGCAATAAGATCAATCCCCTTTTCAAGCTTTAATGTCTCCAAAATAGAGGCATTGTTCGTAATCACCGTCAGTGGTTTTTTACGAGGCAGTATGCTCCCAAGCACGGCCGCCATAGAGCCATCGTTGACCATAACCGTCATACCAGGCTCAATCAGTTGCAACGCTTCAAACGCCATACGTTCTTTAGCCACACTGCCTTGACGCTCGCGTAACCTGAAATCACTTTCAAATTGCATTCCCGCTTCAATTGTGGCGCCACCACGCACTTTACGCAGTAAACCACCCGCTTCAAGCTCATCTAAATCGCGGTGAATTGTCATCTTTGAAACAGCAAAACGCTTTGCCAGTTCCTCTAGATCAACAACCCCTTTTTCAACAAGGAGATCGATAATTTGCTGTCTACGTTCATCACGCTTCATAAACACTCACTTCGATAGCAAATCTCTTATGCATGTTATAACGTTAAAAATAGCAAATTTAAAGTTATATTTAACAAATTTTACTTTATTTTGTTAAATATAATGTTATAAACACAACAAACCTAAGAGATTCTGGGTTAAAATCACAAAAAAACATGAAAACGTCCCGTCTCCACATGACTTGGTCACTAGAATAACACTTATAAAACAGAATTTTGATAGTAATATGGGAGGGGCAAAGAAAGGAAAAACGTACCAAACACTTAAAATTTGTGAAAAATCACAAAAAAAATCACATCTAACATGAAAAAACAGTCATGACACGACCTCGACCCTTGGCCCAATAATCATCTAGACAAATAAGATGGCTATTGGGCATTTTTTATAATAAATAATATTAAGGTCGCAAAATACAACTTCCCCATTGAAGGGGCATTAAAATAATAACCCCTAGTGGTAGGCTAGAATCGCACGGGCAGTGAGCTCATCAGTGATCAACCCTGTTAATAAACTTCCTTTGAGAGCCGCTCGAATTGCTTCAATTTTCTCTTCTCCACCAGAGACGGCAATAACTTCACCCTTATTACCCTCTAATGAAACCGATAGCATACGAGCACTTAAAGATGTTTCAACGATACATCCGTTTTCATCATAAAAATGCCCCATTACCTCACCCACCGCGCCAGACCTAGCGATCTCAATAATCTCTTCTGGCTTGATAGGACCAGACGCAACCAGCTGAGCCGTTTGAGCGACGGTTCCAATCCCTATGAACTTTACATCCGCATTATTCGCCATCGTAAAAACGTCTTGCACACCTTTTTGAGCAAGCAGCACAATTCTGTCTTCTACTGAGTTTGCCAACAGAGGAACTGGCATCGTGTAAGCTGGAGCACCCGTTTTAGCAGCAATCCAGTGTAAAACATCGTCTCGATTAATCGAGTAATCTCTGGTTAATCCCCCCAATAATGAAACAAATCGGATATTAGGGGTGTCTAATCTAGGTAGTTGATGAACCACAGCGGCCAACGCCCGCCCAAGCGCGAGACCAATCGTTATATTAGGCCTCATCGTCAAAACGTTTTGTAGATAAGAAGAACCCGCTTGACCAAGCGTTTTAAGCGGAATCCCCTCTTCCCCTAAATCTGGTGCAACAATACACTGGCCTAAACCAAACCGCTCGATGAGCTGATTTTCTAGTCTCACACACTCGGTAATATTACCGTCAATAGTAACTTTTACTGCACCCTCGGTGACTGCTTTTGAAATTAACCTATGAACTTTTACAGACGTTAATCCAAGCCTTTTAGCCACAGCCGCCTGAGTCAAACCACCAACATAATGCAGCCAAGCTGCTCGAATCGCCAATGAGCCATCGGACTCACTGTTGGATTTTCTTTCATCCACCCTATGTTGCTCCATCGTTTTCAGTTATGGCAAGTAAGCACGATATTTATACCTGCCTTCCGCTCAATGTTACAGCCTAATTCACCCTATTAAAAACCACAAAGCAAAGCCTTAACAATAACACGTCTATTCTAAATACTATGTCAGCCTATAGGATAAAGCCGTGTCTCTTTATATGTTTAAGTCTTGCGCACCACTGTCAATATACGGAGCCCAAAAAGCAATACTTTCAGCTATTTGCGCCACTACCTGCCGGTCTGTAGGGTCACGCTCTTTGAAACTGAGTTCAAGACAAATTTGATTATCCTTAGCTCCACCTTTCAATAACGCTTCTAATAAAGGTTTAGGTTGAATTCGACCCTTTTGATTATACTCTTTTATAAATGGTCGATGTCCTCCTTTATCCATAAGACTCTGCTTGATATGAATAATAGGCGAAACCGATGGCACCTCTTCAGCCCAAGCGTAGGGATCATAGTCCGCTGGATTACTGGATGTGACATCCCCATGATCAATATCTGCCATCATCCACATTGGTATCGCCATATTCGCAGCGGTTAGGCGTCTTTGCAGTGCCATAGCGGAAGCAATAGTGTCACCAAACTCCCGCCCGATACTCATTGGCTCCCAGTAGACATAATCCAAACCAGCTTGCTTTGCGTGCTCGGCAACTTCTGCCCAGCAATCAATGGCAATTTTAGTTAACTCTTCTCTACGAGCCTCAGTATCAAAATCTTTGTATGTCATAATGGCAAACTGTGTTCCAACGGCATGACCGCCTAAATCCGCAGTGATATCAGCAAAAGTTTTAAACCATTCCACATAATAACGTCGGACATCAGCATCTGGATGTCCAAAATGATTCAAGCGCCCATAAGGACCTGTCATCCCAGATGTAATTCGAACCCCTGTTCGATTCAAAGCCACCTGCATCTCTCGTGTTAACCGACGAATCACAGAAACTGGCCAACTAGGATTAATGAATTCATGCGTTAATTGAACATCGCGAATTTTAAGATCATGGGCAACGGTATCAATTAAATCAGCAGGTTCAGCAAATCGATTGACCAGAGGATTGGTATTAAGTCCTAGTGTTAATGGCATATTTCATCTCTCTTATGATATTTTTTCACTGACGTTTAAAGTAGCAAACTGCTCAGCAAACCATTCAGCAAAAAACGTTTTTTGAGAAGCACTCAAATGAAGACCTTCTTTTGTACGACGAGTCAATATATCTTCTGGCGTCATAGCCCATTCGTTTTCGACTAAATAGCGTACTTCAGACTCATAAAGATTCGAGCCAAAATGAAGCCCAAGCCCATCAACGCTTTTTGCGTCTCCCACAATTTTTGCAATCAAAGAGCCATAATGGCGCCCGTAGTGGATAAGCAGTGCACGTGGCATCCAGCTGTAGGCCTCCTTAGCGTCTTGGATAAAACAATGAAAATCTGCGTTACGAATATCGCCACCAGGTAACACTGCACCTCGAGTCCAATCCCCACCCATATCTGGAAAGAATTTCTCAATTTTTTGAATCGCGTGCTCTGACAACTTACGAAATGTCGTGAGCTTACCGCCAAATACATTTAATAATGGCGCACTACCACTTTCATCAAGATCAAACACGTAATCACGAGTCACAGCTGAAGGGTTTCCCTTGCCATCGTCAAACAAAGGACGAACCCCTGAAAAACTTGTGATGACATCACTACGCTGCAATGACTCTTTAAAATAACGATTGACTGCCGCCAGCAAGTACTCAATCTCAGACTCATCAGGCGTCACATCTTCTACACGACCTTCGTAAGGAATATCCGTCGTACCAATTAACGCTTTATTGTCTTCATAGGGATTAATAAAAATCACACGCTTATCATGATTTTGCACAAGGTAAGCTTGCTGCCCTTCCCAAAACTTAGGCACAATAATATGCGAACCTTTAACCAATTGAATATTTCGAGAGCTCTGTGAGTGAACAACATCATCCACAATATTACGCACCCAAGGGCCCGCGGCATTAACCAACAGTTTCGCTTTAAAATAGTGAACTTCTTTGGTGAATTCATTCTCTGTTTTAATAAGCCAGTGGCCCTCTTGACGTTTGGCAGATACACAGCGGGTTCTCGTTAATACTTGAGCACCTTTTTGCGCAGCGTCCAACACATTCAAAATAACCAAACGCGAATCATCAACCCAGCAATCTGAATATTCAAAACCCTTCGTATATCGATCCTTGATTGGTGCGCCTTCGGGATCACGCAAAAGGTCCAGTGTTCGAGTCCCTGGGAGACGCTTACGCCCACCTAAATGGTCATACAGAAAAAGTCCAAGTCGTACTAGCCATGCAGGACGATCCTCTTTACTATGAGGCAAAACAAATCGCATAGGCCAGATAATATGGCTAGCAGAATTCAATAAAACTTCACGTTCAATCAAGGCTTCACGTACTAGGCGAAACTCATAATATTCAAGGTAACGTAATCCACCATGTACCAGCTTTCCAGAACGAGATGACGTTCCTTGTGCTAAATCATTTTTCTCACACAAGGCAACACTTAAGCCTCGACCCGCGGCATCACGGGCAATACCAGCACCATTGATCCCCCCACCTATCACAAAAAGATCTAACACCTGTTCGTTATTCATAAAGAACCTCTTATTTCGTCACCAAAGACAGCACTATGCCTTCTTTGAAGAACCCACCGTTGACAGTATCGTAGGGCGCTCTCTTAATTGATCCATGGCAAGCCACGTCTCTGGGAACGTCAAACGCTGCTGATAAAATGCTTTGAAAAGCATGTCATAGCGTTCGCCAAGCGCTGCATCAGTGCTTTCAATTTGGCCAAGTAGCGGCGTAACCCATTCAGCAATACAGTCATCCATTGTTGGATACTTCCCAATCGCTACGGCGGCCATCATAGCCGCCCCTGCAGCACCCGCTTCTTCACGTCCAGACACTCTTACATTGGCACCGATCGAAGCGGCTAAAATTTTACGAAGAGTTGGCGACCTGACCGCACCACCACTCAACCTAAGCTCATCTGTCGCTCCGCCCATAGCCTCGTAACAATCACGCATAGCCATCCCAAGGCCTTCCACCACAGCGCGGACCAAATCGGCAAAGCGATGATGATAAGTCAGCCCCATAAAGCTGGCTCTGGCACGACCATTAACAAACGGGCCGCGTTCTCCCGCGTCAGAGATGTAAGGGTGGTAAAGTAGCTGCCCCTCATCCGCTTGTTGTAACCAATCCTCGACTTTATTCACCAGCATTTGAGGGGTATGCTCACAGCCAAAATCGTTTAACAGTCCTGCCGCGACGTTTAGTAGCCAATCTAAATTTAGCGCCGATGCCATGTTGGTTTGAACTTGTGTGACCCTTCCCGGAAGTGGCAAAGTAATCACATAACCCGTACCTTGATCATTTAAAAAAACATCATCGGATAAAACAGATCTCATGTGCACGCCAGTAGAACCCACCACAGAGCAAACAACGTTATCTTGCCCGGTGTGAACTCCAGCACCTAAAGCCGTCATCACCATATCAACATAAGCCAAAGACACCGGAATACCGGCTTTTAAGCCTGTAAGGTTGGCCGCTTCTTGAGACAGAGGGTGGGTTATTTCACTGCCATCGATAATGTCTGGTAGCAGCTCTCGATGCCCACCCAACCCTAGACTCTCGATAACTTGATCATCGTATTGACGAGTACGAAAATTGCCAAAAGTAAAACTGGCTTCAGATGGATCGGTCGCTCTTACGCCAGTAAAATTGAAATACAGCCAATCCTTACAATGAAAAGCTGTTGTTGCCGTGTTCAACAACTGGGGAAAGTGTGATGCCATGTGTGCAAGCTGAACACCTTGCTGGCAAGTATTAAGACCTGTACCTGTTTTTTCAAAACGCTGGCGCTCACTGATTTTCTTATTGAGAATATCTACCGTGGGAGCAGAACGTCCGTCTAACCAAAGCCAAGCGTCACATACTGGCTCACCTGCGCCGTCTATTAACCATGTACCGTCACCTTGCCCAGTAACAGCAACGGCAACCACACGTTCACGCAACATCTCTACTTGTTTATCTAAGCCTTTAATTGCACAAACACAATCTTCCCATGTTTGACTCAAAGACTGCGTCGCAGCACCATCAGACGTTGTTTTATATGAATTGCGAACAGCTGAAACCGCCAACTGTTTTCCATCAAGGGAAAAAACAACGGCCTTAATGACAGATGTACCAGCATCAATTCCTATGATCAGATCAGTATTCACTTGTCAGCCCTCCAAATACTTAAAAAAGCACTACGAAGGAAAACAAAGCGGGACAACTTTATTATTAGAAGCATGATTGAACCCCGTTTTGCTCTAGCCAATAAATCATAACTAGAGTGAAATTTATTTCTTGTTTTGTTAATTATTTCTATTCAATACCATTCTGTCAACAAGCAATCTGATTCTTTTTTACTCACAAAAATTGGCTTAAAAAGAGCCTAAAACGTATTAAAAATAAAAAACCGAACAATAAAAAATAAAAAAACCTTTTAATTTCATTGAATTATAATTTTTTCACGGACAGTAATAAGATCATACCTTTGTGCAAACAAGAGACGAACGCCATCGCAAAATAATAAAAAATGATATTTATTGTATTTGATGTAATAAATTTCATTGACAGCTATTTATTTTTATTCCATTGTAATGAACAAAGATCACACAATCCTCTAAAAACAAACGTAGATCTTGGCTCGATCAAAAAGCACACAGCGGCAATTATTTAAAGTTTGTGTACTTTCGATTTAGAGGAGAGAACAAGACAGCCGGAGTAAAATAAAAATGATAAACACTACTGTGCAGACGCAGCTATCCAATCAGCTCGCGTCAAAAAAAAGAAAAATAATGCTGATCAGCGCTATTGCAACAGCAATGGTCGTCAGCGCTATGGCGTTGGATACAAAAGTCATCACTAATGGCTCTACAGATGACCTAAGACAGCAAGCTTTTTCCGCAGACAATTATGCAAAAGCCCAGTACGACGAAATAAAAACCTACGTATTAGAAAATGCTGTTGATGCGAACCTTCTACTCAAAGAATTAAACGCTGATAAAAAAGCAGCGGGGCAAAAATATGGCATAGGCGGTGGTGTTGGCCCAGTTATTCCTGTGTCTTTTGAGGGCGAAATAATCGTAGGAAAGTCAGGTATCTTTGATGTAAAAATCGAAGGTTTTCCTAGTGGACAAAAAGTTCGTATACAAACTGGCCCAGCCATTAATGGTACCGACCTACGTGATGCAACAGGAAAGATCACCTTTGGTGAATTCACCAATCAAATAGAATACCAAGATGTTGGTGCCGCACTAAACCGAGTCATGAAAGAAGACATTCTTGAAAAGATTGATCAAAGCACCCTCACTGGCAAAACGGTAGAAATATCAGGTGTATTCCGCCTCATCAATGCTAAAAACTGGCTCATAACACCAGTAAGGATGAACCTGAAATGACTCTCGCAGCTAATCACTCAAACAACCTCCCTGCAAATGATGTCGTTCTATCTGCTCATCATATTACAAAGTCTTTTGGGAACACCCATGCACTTAAAGGCGTTAATTTTGATGTGTATCATGGACAAGTAACAACGCTATTTGGTGAGAATGGCGCGGGGAAATCCACTTTAATGAAGATCTTGTCTGGTGTCATCACACCCACATCTGGCGAGATCATTCTAGATGGAACGCCAATCCATTTCCATAACGCCAATGAAGCCAGAGCGCATGGCATCTCTATTATTCATCAAGAACTCAGCCTTGCCCCAAACATGAATGTGCGAGACAACATATTTATGGGTCGTGAAATCATCACCAATGGCAGTGTCGATTTTGCAGAGGAAGAACGTCAAACACGTGAATTAATGGCTGAGCTTGAAGAAGAGATTGACCCATTAACACCTGTCGAAGAGCTTCGACTTGGGCAACAGCAAATAATAGAAATTGCTCGAGCTATATCGCAAAAATCTAGAATCCTAATTATGGATGAGCCCACTTCCGCCCTCAGTGCGGCAGAAGTAGAGGTCCTGTTTAAAGTAATCCATGACTTAACCAGCAAAGGTGTATCCATTGTTTATATCTCACATCATCTAGAAGAAGCCCTGTTGATCACGGATCATGCCGTTGTTCTTCGGGACGGCACTATGACGGCATACGCACCTCGTAAAGATATCGATCTTGAGTGGATTGTACGCAACATGGTTGGTGAAAATTTTGATTTAGGCTCTCCACCGGACGGCTATCAGTTTGGTGAGGTCGCTCTAAAAATCGAGGACCTAGTCATCACTGATCCTAACGGTGGCAATTTTAATGTAGTGGATAAACTCTCCTTGGAGGTCAAAGCCGGTGAAGTTGTCTGTATCTATGGATTAATGGGGGCTGGACGTTCCGAACTCATGGAATGTATCGCTGGTCGATTCAGTGCTCAAAGCGGCACCGTTTTTTTGGGTAATGAAGACATTAGCAAACTGACCATTGCAGAGCGTATTAGAGTTGGTCTTGCTCTGGTACCAGAGGACCGTCAAAAAGATGGCCTCATTCAAACCATGTCAGTTGGGCAAAATTTATCTTTGGCAAGCATAACTGAATTTACCAAAAAGCTATTCACCTCAACCGATACTGAAAATACGTTAGTGGATAACTCTATTGAAGCCGTGACGGTTAAAACATCCAGTGCTAATGCCGCCATTGGATCTTTATCTGGCGGCAATCAGCAAAAGGTCGTCATCGGAAAGATGTTAGCAACCAACCCAAAAGTACTTTTGCTAGACGAGCCCAGCCGAGGCATCGATATTGGAGCCAAAGCTGAAGTATTCAGATTGCTCTCAGAGCGCGCAAAAGAAGGCCTTTCCGTCATCTATTCAACTTCTGAAGTCGCTGAATGCCTGAGCATTGCACATCGAATTATTGTCATGCACAAAGGCCATATTTCCGCTGAATTTGACTCAACAGTAAGCAAAGAAAAGATTATGGCAGCATCCGGTGAATCGGTTGCCCATTAAAGAAAATAAGAATAATTTGGAGTACAACCATGTCTACGACAACTCAAAATAAACTGGCGACCCGTTCGCGCGATCAATCAAAGAAATTAGACATTGGCCGCTTATTACTTGAAGGTAGAGCTTTTTTTGCCTTGATAGCGATCATTATTTTTTTCTCATTCATGTCGCCTTACTACTTTACTTTGAATAACTTTCTCATCATGTCTTCACATGTCGCTATCTTTGGATTGTTGGCACTTGGCATGTTGTTAGTCATATTAAATGGTGGCATAGACTTATCTGTAGGCTCGACTCTTGGTTTGTGTGGTGTATTCGCAGGATATTTAATGCAAGGCGTCAACATCGAAATACTAGGGCTTACTTTTTATCCCTCGCTATGGGTTGTGGTCGTTTTAACCTGCGTGTTGGGAGCCGCTGTTGGCAGTGTCAATGGCATACTCATCGCATATTTCAAAGTACCCGCCTTTGTCGCCACGCTTGGCACCATGTATGTTGCACGAGGCATCGCCCTACTGATCACGAACGGGCTGACATACAACAAACTTGATGGTAAGGCGGAGCTAGGTAACACAGGATTTGAATGGCTAGGTTTTAATCGCTTAGCAGGTATCCCTATCAGCGTTATCGTATTGATCATCGTCGCTCTTTTGTGTGGCTTAGTACTAAGTCGTACTGCTTTTGGCCGTTGGTTATACGCTTCTGGCGGTAATGAAAGCGCTGCAAACCTGTCTGGCGTTCCAGTCATTCGAGTAAAAGTACTTGTCTACGTTATTTCAGGCATATGCGCCGCTCTTGCCGGTATTGTGCTTGCTTCTCAATTAACCTCCGCAAGCCCAACAGCTGGAACCACCTACGAATTAACAGCCATTGCAGCTGTAGTAATAGGTGGCGCAGCACTAACAGGAGGGCGAGGCACGGTTCGCGGAACCATTCTTGGCGCATTAGTGATCGGCTACCTTTCGGATGGCCTGGTCATCATTGGCGTCTCTGCTTATTGGCAAACCGTATTCACAGGCACTGTTATCGTCTTAGCAGTATTACTCAACAGCTTGCAATACAGATCAGCGGGAAAAAGCCGCTAGAAGATTTTGTGTCTGCTCACTTTTTAGAAGTACGGTTAGCAGACACAAACAACTCGCCGAATGTCGGCAAACTCTTAAAATAATAAATCGGAGTATTTCATATGTTCAACATGACAAAACGTTTATTGATAGCGTCCGCCACAAGCTTAAGCCTTATGGCAAGCAGCGCATGGGCCGATGGATTAATCACAATTATAGTTAATAACCCCTCTAACCCTTATTGGTTTACTGAAGGCCAAGTCGCTAAAAAAACAGCCGAAGATATGGGCTACGAAGCAAACGTATCCGCTCATAAAGGAGATACCAATACAGAGAGTAAACTCATAGATACAGCTATCACCAACAAGGCGAAAGCCATTATATTAGACCCAGCTAACGCTGATGGCTCCATTGGAGCTGTTCGTAAAGCGGTGGCAGCTGGCATTCCAGTCATCATTATTAACGCTGAAATAAACCAAAGCGGTCTTGCAAAAGCGCAACTGGTATCCAACAACGCACAAGGCGCCGCGATGGGGGCAATGCAGTGGGTTGAAAGCGTAGGAGACTCGGGCGATTATGTTGAACTATTTGGTGCGCCAAGCGACAACAATGCACAAACTCGTTCAAATGGTTTCGAGACCGTTCTATCTCAATACCCAGACTTGAAAAAAGTCGCAAGCGAAGTTGCCAACTGGGATCGTACTCAAGGCTACACTAAAATGCAGTCCATTCTTCAAGCAAACCCTAATATAAAAGGTGTTATCAGTGGTAATGATGACATGGCGCTGGGTGCTATCGCAGCACTTAAAGAAGCTGGCAAACTGGATCAAGTAAAAGTTGGTGGGTTTGATGGCTCTCCTGACGCAGCAGAAGCCATTTTAAAAGGAGAAATGGAGTACACAGTACTTCAACCAGTTGCCACATTTGCCGCTGAAGCCATCCGACAAGCAGACAACTACATTAAAAATGGCAGCACAGGCGTTGATGCTGAAAAACAATTGTTTGATTGTTATTTAATTACATCTGAAAACATTAAATACTACACTTCAGCTTTTATGTTATCTGAATATTAAACGCAGATAAGAAAATCCCCAAGGATAAGATTGAAACACTTCCTTGGGGCTGCTTTATAAGATAAAGCTACATGAAATGTAGCTTTACATTTAGATATTTCAGTTTCTCTCTTATATCTTTTTCAAGTCCGTCATCGGTATAAATCTCTGAAAACTGCTCTAACTCAGCCACTTTAAACAAAGAAAAACTATCATATTTACTGCTATCAACGACTAAAATGCTTTCCTCCGCACATCCTATCATGTCAATTTTAAGTGCTGTTTTTGCTTCCTTAGGCGTAGTAACGCCGTGTTCAAAACTCCAAAAATTACTGCTTATAAAAGCGATATCAGTATGTATAGACTGCAGCAACCTCCTAGCATGTTCTCCTACACAAGACTGACTCGCATTATCTATTTCTCCGCCAAACATAGTTACCTCAATCTGTTTGAATTCACTTAAAAAAAGTGCAATTCTAAGATCAGGAGTAATAACCCTAAGTGGAAGGTGAGTAATATTTTTCGCAATCTCCATTGTCGTTGTACCTGCATCCAAAATAATAGAGCTTCCAGACTCTACTCTTCCTGCCGCCGCTTTTGATATCCTCTCTTTCTCAGCTTTGAACAATTGATTTTTTTCTTGCACAGAAAGCTGAGTTGCAACAAAACTATTCAGCGTTACTCCACCGTGAGTTCTCCTAACAACACCCTGGTTTTCTAAATCGATCAAATCTCTTCTTATCGTTGCAGGGGAAACATTTAGGGCACGAACAAGTTCTTCAACAGTCGTTAAATTGGTATCTTTCAGGTAATCTACTATATCTTTATAGCGATACTTTTTTTTCATCAACTTGGGTCACCCTAGTTAAGTAAATAATCACGAATTCACCCAAAATAGTGTAATCGAAGGGAATATTGTAATGGCAACAAGGCAACAGAGCAAAGTAACCAGAGGTACTAATGTCGCAAATATAACTTTTTCCACTTGTATTTCAGCAACCTGACTTGCTGCAAATAAGGTAACTCCAAGCGGAGGAGTAAACATACCAATTGCTAAATTGACCACCATAACAACGCCAAAATGAACAGGGTCTATACCATAGATCACAGCAATAGGGGCAAGTATGGGAGCAAGTAGCAATATAGAAGCCGACGTTTCAACAAACATCCCCACAACTAGAAGTAACAAATTAACCGCTAAAAAAAATTGTAACTTAGTGGAAAAATTATCTGTTGCAAACGCTGACAGTAACTGAGGTAAATCTGATCGGCTTACCAGAAAGCTCAATAGCGAAGCCGCAGCAATGATTAACATTACTGAAGATGTTGATACCACGGATCCTTTTAGGATTTTGGGTATATCTTTTAATGCAATTTCTTTGTAAACAAACACACCAAGAATTAAACCATATACTACAGCCACAGCAGACGCTTCTGTAGGAGTAAAAATACCACCATAAATACCTCCAAGAATCATAGTAGGCATCAACAATGCCAATAAGGCATCTTTTGATGATGCAAGCAAACTCTGTTGATCATTTGCATCATTTTTACCATGTCCCGTCACAATACACCAAATAATCACCATGATAATCAATGCTATACCCATAAGCAGTCCTGGACCGATTGCTGCAAGAAAAAGCTTTCCTATGGAAGTATTAGTACTAACGCCATACATAATCAATGGAACGGATGGAGGAATCACAATACCCAAATTAGCAGACGATGCCTGAATCGCTGTTGCCATAGGTTTAGGATAACCATGTGCTATCATTGCTGGAAGTAAGATTGCTCCTACCGCATACGCCGTAGCAACACTTGACCCAGATACCGCAGCAAAAATCATACTAGTAATCACACAAGAAATAGCAAGACCGCCTTGGAGGTTACCTACTAAAGATTTTGCAAAAGTAACCAAACGCTTTGAAACGCCCCCTTGCCCCATAATATTTCCAGCTAAAATAAACAAAGGAACAGCCATTAATGGGAAACTATCTAGACCAATAAACATTCGCTGTGGAATGATTATTAATGGTAAATTACTGAAGAAATAAAGACCTATTGCTGACGCAATAACAATAGCAACAGCAATAGGTACAGACAATGAAATAAATGAAAGTAATAGCGAAACAATGGCTGTTGGCATGACTACACCTCTGCGGTTTTAGTTATTTTAAGATCGTCAGATTTGGATTTATTCTCGACATTTAATATATGCCATTCAAGTAAGGAGGGAATGCTTAAAACAGCACCAATGGGAATACTGATATAAAGCCAAAATGCAGATATATTTAACATAGCGACATTTTGATTTTTTACTCTTACAGCAATATCCCAGCCATACCATATCAATACACCAAAAAAAATCAGTACGATAATAGTTACTGCTCTCTTTACCCATAGACCAAATATATCTGGTAGCACTTCAACAAAAAAAGTAATACTTATCATGCTTCCACGACTAAAAACACAACCCATGGAAATATAAACCATCCACACCATCATAACTCTAGCCGAAATTTCAGACCAAGCTGATGGAGCACCAAAAACAAATCGCGTGATGACTTGATAAAACACCAATAAAGCCATAAGCCCCATAAGAACCGCAGAAACATTTAAAGCAGAATTATTAAGGAATCGACTAAATTTAATAATGAATTTTGCCATTTTCGTATCCTCAAACTAGAAGGCTGATATTTAAAAACCAGCCTTCTTAAGCTATTATTTCATACTTTTTATTTCAGCTAGCTTCTCAGTAAATTCCAACTCTTTTGCGATCTTATTACGTACATCCTCAGTTGCTTTTACAAAAGGCGCTATATCCACTTTATGTATAGTCATACCTTTTTGAGTCAACTGATCAGAGGCTTCATTTTCAAGTTTCTCGCGTGACTGACGCATCACTTTGGCGGCAACATCAGCCGCTTGCTGAACCCACTTTTGCTCATTCGAATTAAGCCCATCCCAATACCCCTGAGACATAGCAATCACAGCTGGACTATATAGGTGCTGAGTCATAGAAGCTTGCTTTTGAACTTCATAAAGCTTTGAGGTTACAGCAAGATTGATCGGATTTTCTTGCCCATCAATGGTTCCTTGTTGAAGCGCAGTGAACACTTCCGTCCAAGACATTGGGATTGGGGAAGCACCTAACGCGTTAAATGTCGCCAGATGAACCCAGTTTTCCATCGTTCTAATCTTTTTACTTTTAAGATCTTCAGGCTTCAAGATCGGGTCGCCATTATAGGTAAGCTGACGAAATCCATTTTCTCCCCAAGCCAAACCTTTAATCTGATGCTCTGTCATTCCGTTAAGAATATCCTTCCCTATATGGCTGTCTAATACACGATGCGCATGATCATAACTTTCGAATACATAAGGAAAATCAAATAGATAAACATCTTTATCAAAGTTTCCTAAAGGCCCCGTTGAAGAAATAGTCATTTCAATAATACCTAACTGCAAACTCTCAACCACTTCACGCTCACCACCCAAAGCACCCGCAGGTTTCAAATCAACTTCAATTTTATGGTCACTTAGCTTTTCCAGTTCTGATTTAAAAGCATTACCAGCTGCACCATATTGTGAATCCATAGTTTGGGTAAAAGCGAGGTTAATAGTTTTAGCCTCTAAAGCCAACGGAGAAAGTGCGAGAGTAGTTAAAGCAGCACATTGAATTATTTTTGTCTTTATTATATTCATTGGGGTTTCCTTTAATTTATGTTATTGCTTATGATCATTTTATAAGTTGAAATTCACTTAAGTGATTAATTGAATACTGTGAGCAAGTTCATCTTTATTGAAGACTTTCTTCCAATCTGGATAGAGCAACTTACTCAAACCATTATCGATTGCTTTATTACAAGCATCAGAAAATTGACCATCAATCTCATCAAAAATAACCGCTGACAGAATGTTCATATGACCTAAAAGAAAATCACGAGCACAGTCATACGGAACACCACCATCAACCACTTCATCCATAGCTTGACGCATTGCAGTCAACAATGTTGCGCAAACAGTTTCAGACAAACCTGGCTCTAACATTGCCATTTGATGCAAAGTAACACGATACGAATTTTTGATCGGTGCATAGATAGTCTTTGCAATATTTTCCCCAAGCTCCCAAGCAGAATCAGGACCTTGCAGTAAAGTTGAAACAACACTTTGTTTTGCATGTAAACCACCAAAGTGGTCATTTAAAGCATCTTGATTAAGTTCTTTATTAAAAATGACGGGGTGACAAGGATGAGTCACAAAGTACACAAGATCATCACGCTTAGGAAGATGGCCAGCAAATGGTGCAGCTGCATCAAGAACCACAACCATAGTTCCCGGTTTCAAATGCTCACAAACCTGACTACTAATTTTACCAATAAGAGTATCTGGAACGGCTAAAATAACCGCATCAGAAGCTTCTAAAGCCGAATTTTGCTGATCAGGACCAATCGCATCAATATTAAGCTGCTCTTTTAGGTTCTTACGACCTTGCTCGCTTATTTCAACGTGATTGACCTTATAATTTGAATTTTGCAGGTTTTTAGACAAACGCATGCCCATTTTTCCGCCAGCACCGATTAACGATATAGTTGTCATACTTACTCCACTTTTATTGTTTTGCTTTATGAGAAAAATACGATAATGCCTGAGATAACTCAGGATGAGTCACGGCATAATCATGTATATTTTGATCTAAGATACAGGAGTCCCAAGCTTGTCTAATGGCTTTTACTCCACCCTGGGCACCCAATGGGTGACCATGTATACCACCACCGCCGAGATACATTAGTTTTGTAGATTTACCTGTTCTGTTGTAGGTTTCTGGCACCTGACCACCCCACTGACCGGAGCAAAAAACAGGTAAAGTTGCAGATAAATGTCCAAGAGGTTGAGTCATTGCATAATAAGCCTCCATCACGGAATCATTACTTTGCCAATACTTCCCATCAATACCATTAATTTGGAGATGATCAATTCCTAATAGACGCCAAACTTTTTGCCAAACATTGAAAGAAATCCCCCAATCGCTGCGCTCATTAAAAGCCAAGCCATTAGTATGAGCATGCAAAATAACGTCACTAAACTTATTAATTGAATCTAAACCGCAAATACCTATTTGATTGACATTTATAACTGCAGCATCGCCGCCTTTGCTTTTCAAATACTCATGATTACGTTCAATTTCGCCAATATCTGAATGACAAATGTTAAATGCATAAATAACTTTCTTACCGCTTTTCTGCTGCCAATCATCAATAACAGGCATAATAGCGTCGATGCGATCTTTTACATGAGAGTACGGCGGACTTTGTAGTTTCTCATCGTCTTTGATGAAATCAATGTCAGCAGCCGCCAATTGTGTAACCAGATTGGCACTATCTGCTGGTGTGATACCAATATTCGGTTTTAATATCCCACCGATAACTGGTCCTTCTGACATTCCCAATTTTCGGTAAGTGCCTTCTATACCAAATTTTGGACCTTGAAATTGAGTAATAAACTGATCGGTAAATTGAATGTCTTCTATTTTCAAACGCTCAATCACCTTAATAGAAGAGACACCACCACAAGCAATAGTGAAAATAGCAGACAAGTCATATCCGCATAAATCAATAGGATAAGAGATAACCACACGGCCACAATATTGCTTTATTGATGAAAAAAATTTTTCTTCTACAGAAATAATTTCAGCCGAAAAACATCCTACATTACCACTTGAAATATCTGGAATTTTCGTAAAAGTTCCCGTTGTTTGATCATTACAAATTTTCTCAGCAACTTGAGCTAAACTGATGAAACTATAAATTAAGTACGTAACCTCAAATCTATCCATCATTTACTCTCCACCTGAGCATAACCTAACAAAGAAACCTTCAGATCCCATCTGCCCACCTTTAAGAGCTATCTCTAACCCATCTATATCATTGTCTTGAGCATGAGCTCGGCATAGAGGAACACCTGGACAAAGTGGCGCAACAAATGTCAAAGCATCTAAGTTTAAACTTTGTATACAGTAACCTGAGGTATCACCACCAGCGACAGCAAGCCGCTCAATAAGACCAGTCTTTGTAACAGCTAAAGCAATAGCTCCAAGGAAACTACCAAGCATTTCGTCAAAATGTAGATCTCCGTCTTGAAAAGAGATCATTGAGCCGCTTTTCTGAGGACCCAAAGCGGAATACACCAAAGGCGATTTATTGCTACTAAGCAAATCAATACAGGTTTGAACGATCTCATCTAAATATTGAGACCTGCTTTCAAATATCAATAATCTGGCGATATCAAGTTCAACGGGAATGAAACCATGGCTCAACGCATAATCAATTTGACTACTTGTAACAGAAGAACAACTACCGGATAGTGCCAAAATCCTAGACTTAGGCGTGATATTGATATTCTCGACAAGTTTATTTTGGCTATAAACGGCATCTTCGAAGCCAGATGAAGAAACAGAAAAGTGCAGACCCTCTTGGCAATGCTCATTAATCAGCGCCCCAACTTTGGACTGAGAGGAATGATCAACAGAATCAAAGATAACCACTTTATTCTCAGCAATAAATTGCTGTAATTTAGTCGCCGCAGAGTCGTCTGAGTACATATTCAAATTAACTGAGGCGCAATCAACCTCACCCAACTGATGCATATGCTTAACTAGATTCGCTTCTGTCATTGGTGTTGCTGGATGGCTACTCATCACAGGGTGCCGGTCTATGCGATAAGTCTCCCCTTTTAAATCAGCAAACAACTCACCAAAGCACACGTAGCGTTTAATTTTTGGAGTGCCCACTACTATGGATGTCCAGCTGGGCGACAAAACGTCAATTCCGATTTGAGTAGCTACGGCTAAGTTGCCTTTATGAAGGTTAGAATCGAACGTTGAACAGACTTTATAATGTATATATTTAGGACCGAAAGAATTTAGAAACTGATATACTTTCGGTAATTCAGCTTTCATCCACACCGGATCTTTGCTTCGACTTATCCCTGCTACTCCTATACAGGAATAATCAGAAAAGCTAATCGCATTGTTTTTCTCTGGCATACGAAGCAATAGAATCGTTTTCTTACCACGTAAACTTAGACTTTCAAGCACATCAGTGGAGCCTGTAAAGTCGTCACCATAAAATGCTAATTCCACCGCTGAGTTCAAAACCAATTCCTTCTTATTGTTTTTATAAATTATTACTCTACTGGCATACATGCAGCTTAACTACATCATCACCTTAGAAGCAAAATAATCAATAAAAAAACAAAAATCAATCATTTTTTTGATTATTTGAAATCAAAAAAAGATAAAAAAACAAAAAATGATTGAAAAAAATCAAAATATTGAAAAATAAACCAAATTATCCCCACAGATAGACCCAAGCAACTATTGCGCCCAATAAAAACCTTATAAAAATGAGTACTAACCCACCTAAAATGCAGAAAAACTTGTTTTTCGTTTCATTTTTTTGGTATTTGAGCGAGAAGTCGATAGCAAAATATCGGATCTGATACCCAACATTTCGGCAATACAGGCAACCATAGGCTTACGTTAAAATGATGTCATGGCGTTCTTTCAAGGCAACGTTATGGTATAAATTACGCTAGAGATATCCCTAGTTGTTAGTTACTCTATTGTGCTAACAATTTGTCATCCATGGTGTGGTTTAAGCAGTGAAAGTTGAACAATGAAATCGACGATTAAACTTGCGTCGTTGGCGCCAAATGATGAGTTATCGCCCTTTATCGAAAGCTACTGGATGATCAAAAATCCAACGAATAAGGACGAGGAGCTTGTCACCTTTCCTGACGGGGGGATCGATTTATACTTTTTTCACAGCGAGCAGTATCCGCTCCATGTTTCTTTGGTAGGGCTGGAAACCCATTCGCAAAAAGGGTACATGCCAGCCAACTCCGTCCTCTTTGGGGTTCGACTAAAACTTCTCGCCGCAGAATATTTGTTGCATAGGCCGGTAGCGGACATAATCAATGATCGCGTTACTCTAGCAAACGGTTTTGCGGGCATAGAAATCAATGATCTACTAGAGTTCCCTCTTTTTTGTGACAAACTAAGCCAATATTTTACAGCGCAGATGACAACACCAACGGACCCGCGCAAAAAAATCATGTCTGAATTAATTTATCAATCTAAGGGCGACATATCAGTAGCCGATATCGCCTCAGCGGCAAATTGGAGCAGTCGTCAAATGAATCGCTATTTCAATAAATGGCTTGGTCTGCCGCTGAAGAGCTACTGTGATATTTTGCGGTTTCGTAGCAGTTTCGAATTTTTAGAAGTGGGTCAGCTGTTTCCTGAAAATGGCTTCAACGACCAATCGCATTTTATTAAGCTAGTCAAAAAATACTCTAGCCTCACGCCTAAGCAAATAGCCCAAGACAAAAACGACCGATTTGTACAATTATCCTCTAAATAATCCCTCTATCATTGATCGCTGCATAAAATGATTAGCTTCTAACGCTCCCGTTGTCGCGACATCAAAGCCTTGTTTTACAATCAAATACATCCCATTGCACCCAATAGTGAACCCATTGAATGTTTGGTGAAAAAATGAATTTAGTATCAATTATCATTATTACCATTACCTTTATCTTTTCTAGTGTCTCTTTAGCACAAGAAGAGTCTCAGTTTCCCATCACCATTCAGCATGCTTTTGGCTCATCGATTATTAAACAACAACCTAAACGTGTTGCCACTGTCGCTTGGGCAAACCATGAAGTGCCATTAGCGTTAGGAATCGTGCCCGTTGGTTTCGCTGCGGCCAAGTTTGGCGACGATGATGGTGATGGCGTGTTGCCTTGGGTCGCCGCTAGACTGAGAGAGTTAAACGCCAAAACGCCGGTCTTATTTGATGAAGGAGACGGGATCGATTTTGAAGCGGTAGCCGCCACACAGCCAGACGTTATTTTAGCGGCCTACTCTGGTCTGAGCCAATCAG
This sequence comes from Marinomonas arctica, assembly GCF_003259225.1. Classification (GTDB taxonomy): domain Bacteria; phylum Pseudomonadota; class Gammaproteobacteria; order Pseudomonadales; family Marinomonadaceae; genus Marinomonas; species Marinomonas arctica. The sequence continues at coordinate 51,009 of NZ_QHJF01000006.1, forward strand.
ACTACGACACCCTCAGCATGATAGCGCCTGTCGTTGCTTTTCAAGACGCGCCTTGGTCAACAAACTGGCGCAGTATGATTCGCATTAACAGTGCCGGTCTAGGAATGAAAAAAGAAGGCGACGCACTGATCAAGAAGATTGAAACAGACATTGCCGAACAAGTGGCGCGCTATCCCGAACTACATGATAAATCTGCCATGTTTATTACCCACCTTGATCCCACCGATTTAAGCGTCATACGTTTTTACAGTACCCATGACGCACGCGTGAGTTTTTTTGATGATCTAGGTCTGCACTCTCCTGATAGTGTCAAAAAAATAAGCCGCAATGGGCAATATTCTGGTGAAAGCAGCATTGAACAAATAGACGAATTTAATGATGTTGATATTTTTGTCACCTACGGCAATGACAATCTACTAACACCGCTGAACGCGAATCCCCTTATGTCAAAAATGCGCGCCATTAAAAACGGCGCCATTGTTATGCTTGGCAACAGTCCGCTGGCGACCGCCGCTAACCCAACACCCTTATCGATATCTTGGGTGCTCAATGACTACATAAGCGCGCTCGCGGCGGCCGCACGAAAATCACAATGAATAAACATCATACGATCAACTCAGACGCGCTATTCCGACGAAATATCTTTGCTCTGGTTGTCGCAGCAGCCGTATTAGCAGCCTTATGTTTTCTTTCGATTGCCATTGGCACCAGAGACGTGTCTTGGCAAGAGATAGTTGGGGCTCTGCAAGGCAAGATGGACACCATGGGGGAAGCCTCGGTGACCATGCGCATTCCTCGAACTGTGTTAGCCGTATTAGCTGGCAGCGCCTTAGGCCTATCAGGTGCGATTATGCAAAGCGTTACCCGTAATCCTTTAGCTGACCCAGGTATTTTGGGCGTCAATATAGGGGCGGCGTTTTTTGTGGTCATTGGGCTTGCATGGTTCGGCATCGATCAACTCAACAGCTATATCTGGCTGGCTATTCTAGGCGCTGGAAGCACCGCACTCTTTGTCTATCTCATAAGTTCATTAGGCCGAGGAAAATCGACACCACTGAAGTATGCACTGGCGGGAGCCGCCACCTCTGTCGCTCTATCGTCTTTTACCATGGCGGTGATTTTACCAAGAAATGACATCGCCGGTGGCGCACAATCATGGCAAATCGGTGGCGTTGGCGGTGCCACGTTTGACAGCATACAGCTCATACTGCCGTTTCTGCTCGTGGGCTATTTCATGAGTGCCATAGTGGCAAGAAAACTCAATGTCTTAGCACTAGGTGAAGATATCGCCGCAGGCTTGGGAGAAAAAGTAGTCTGGACTCGATCTATGGCTTGGCTGTCGGCGGTTGTTCTGTGCGGTGCCACCACCGCTATCTGCGGCCCTATAGGCTTTGTTGGCTTGGTTATTCCCCACTTATGTAGACTGTTGGTAGGCGTTGATAATCGTTGGTTGTTGGTGTTTTCAGCGTTGGGCGGAGCCAGCTTGTTATTAATCGCCGATGTTCTTGGCCGCATTATATCCAGACCCAGTGAATTATCAGTTGGTGTGGTGACCGCCTTTGTTGGCGCGCCCTTTTTCATCTGGATTGTGCGGCGCCAACGGGTGAAAGAACTATGACAAATCGCCTAGACCACACTGTTCATCGAGTTAGAACAGGACGCCAACGACGATCAAAACAGTGGACAACCATTGTTACCATCTTGTGTGTTTTGGCCATGGCTGTGTTTATGATCACGCTAAGTATCGGTCAATCCGTTACGCCACCGAGTCAGGTTTTGCGGGTACTACTGGGAGAAACGGTACCGGGTGCCTCTTTTACCGTTGGTCACCTTCGCTTACCGCGTGCCGTCATTTCCATGCTGGTTGGCATGAGTTTTGGCATGGCTGGCGTCGCGTTTCAAATTATGCTGAGAAACCCACTTGCTAGTCCAGACATTATCGGAGTCAGCTCTGGTGCTTCTGCCGCGGCTGTTTTTGCCATTATTATGCTCAATATGAGCGGCAGCAGCGTGGCCTTTTTCGCCATTTTCACCGGCCTATTAGTCGCACTTGTCGTATACGCTTTAGCATTCCGCCATGGAGGTGTCACAGGAACACGGCTTATTTTGGTTGGTATCGGTGTCTCCGCCATGATTGAAAGCGTTATTGTGTATTTGCTCTCCCAAGCTCAATCCTGGGATAGGCAAGAAGCCATGCGCTGGTTAACAGGCAGCGTCAACTCAGCGCAATTGGATCAAGCTTATCCATTACTGGTTTCTTTATGCATTTTTGGTGGACTGCTATTGAGCCGCGCACGGGAACTGGACGCTTTACGAATGGGCGATGATACCGCCCAAGCGCTTGGGGTTCGCACTGGCATGACACGCATAACCGTCATGGTGGCCGCCGTTGGACTCATCGCCGTCAGTGTCGCCATCACCGGGCCGATTGCTTTTGTCGCCTTTTTGTCCGGGCCTATTGCCATGCGCCTCATCAAAAATAATGGCTCTCTGATTATTCCAGCCGGTCTGGTTGGCGCCTGCCTCGTCATGGTGGGCGACTATATTGGACAGTTTCTTCTACCGAGTCGTTATCCTGTTGGCGTCATTACCGGAGCTTTAGGCGCGCCCTATCTTATTTATCTGATTATTCGCGTGAATCAAAAAGGGAGCGCGCTATGACACAAAAACATCAACTGGTTGTGGACTCTCTGTCAGCAGGTTACGGCGATAAAACCATTCTAGAAGACATAACGCTAAAGATTGCCCCCGGCCAAATCACCTCGATCATTGGTGCCAATGCCTGCGGAAAATCCACTTTGCTGCGCACCATGTCACGCTTACTGACGCCCAGCAAAGGTCAGGTATTACTAGACGGAAAATCCATACACAAAAGCCCAACGCGACAATTGGCACAGACACTTGGTCTGTTGCCACAATCGCCTACCGCGCCAGAAGGCATTACGGTGGGCGATCTGGTAAGCCGAGGACGCTATCCGCACCAGAGACTCATGTCGCGCTGGAATAAAGCGGATGATGAAGCTGTCGCCAAGGCGCTCGAAACCACCCAAACCACGGAGCTACTGGAGAAAGATGTTGATGAACTCTCTGGCGGACAAAGACAACGCGTATGGATCGCCATGGCGTTGGCACAAGAAACTGAGATTTTACTGCTTGATGAACCCACGACGTTTTTAGATGTGGCTCATCAGATTGAGGTATTAGACCTGCTCGTTGATTTAAACAAAAGTCGAGGCACAACCATTGTTCTGGTCTTACATGATCTCAACCTCGCGGCCCGATATTCAGACCAGCTTATTGCCATGCAACAAGGGCGCGTCTTTACCTATGGCACAGCAACACAGGTCATCACTGAAGCCACCGTTCAGACGGTATTTGGCTTGAATAACCAGATTGTGTCCGACCCTATTTCGGGTTCACCGATGGTCTTACCCATTGGGCGACACAAGAACACCACACTTTAATAAGCTTTAAGTCATTGGAGCAGTCTTATTAAATGTTTTAATTAATAATCATTAACAACAGCATTTTTAAATAGATTCATGTAATAATTCATTAGAGGAACCCAAAAAATGAAGAAAAAAAGCACTCTTTCGTTAACCTTAAAGCCGCACCACTACGCCACCACGGCGCTTTTCTGCTGCTCAATCATGACACCTATGATGGCAAATGCAGAAACAGAAGAGACAAAAGAAAGCGAAACCTTTCGGCTTTCTCCTATTCTCGTCAATGATTACGTAGAAGTAGACAATGATGCCGAATCAGTGGTCGCCAAAGAATTGTGGGTAGGCGGCAAAGTGGCCACCAGCATTCAAGATACACCGGCTTCTGTTTCCGTCATTACTGAAAAAGAAATCACCGAACGCAACGCCAGCACCACAGAAGAAGTCCTTGAATACACACCAGGCACATTAACCGGCTACTACAGTACAGATGATCGAAATGATTATTTCCAGATTCGTGGCTTTGATGCCACCACCTACCGCGATGGATTGACTCTTGGATCACTGCGTGACATTCGAGAAGACGCTTACGCCTTTGAGCGTGTCGAAGTCATCCGCGGTGCAAACTCCACTCTGTTCGGTCCCGCTGAGCCCGGTGGCTCCATTAACTTTGTCAGCAAACGCCCTAAATTTGAAGAATTCGGTAACGCGTATGTGACTTATGGTTCCAACGACCACAAAGAAGTTGGGGTCGACACAGGTGATACACTGGATGCCGACAAAACCCTTGCTTACCGCTTTACCAGCAAAATCAAAGACAGTGATCGTGAATACGATTATTCAAAAGATGACTCACAGCTTTTGATGGGGGGACTCACTTGGGAACCTACCGATGACACCAGCGCTACCCTCATTGTCGACTACCTGAAAACAGATGCCACCCCCAATAGCGGCGGCTACCCATTTGATCGAGAATACAGCCGTAGTGATTTTTTTGGTGAACCGGACTTCAACTACCATGATGTCGAACGAACCAATATCAGTGCTCAAATAACTCATAACCTCAATAACAGTGTCAAAATCAGAGGAAACTTTAGATATAGAGACTCAACAGATTATGCTGGTTATACCTATATTTCTGACAATGATAGCAGAACAGGCACCACAGTAGACCGCGCCTATATTACATCAGAAAAAGAAAACCAACAGTTCAATGGCAACCTCGTTGCGCAATACGATTTAAGCAAAGGCCGTATTGACAGCAGCACTTTAGTTGGAGTCGAGTATCAAGACTCTACATCTAATTCAGTAAGCGCTTATGGAGCTGCGAATAGCATTGATATTACAAACGTTGTATATAGCGGCACTCCAAATAATCTTAACATTTACAGTAATACTGATACAAAAACTCTTACAAGGGGTGTTTTCTTACAACAAAACTTTGCACTGGATGATAAGTACATTGTGACGCTAGGCGTTCGTAATGACGATATAGAACTCACTGAAGTCAATTATCTAACCAATACAACCACACGTAATGATTTTTCAGAAAACTCTTTCCGTTCGGCCTTCACGTACAAATTTAACGACGAAGTTTCCGCTTATATTAGCCAGGTTGAATCGGTTTCCCCACCGTCTTCTGGAACAGAAATTGTGCGTGGCGAACAACTGGAAGTGGGTGCAAAATATTCACCAAACAATATGAACGCCCTCTTTTCTGTTGCTGTGTATGATCTTACGAAAAACAATGTTGACACTTCTGTGGTTCAGGATAATGGCACTATTGAACGTGAAATCATTGGCGAAAACCGCACAAAGGGAGTTGATCTGGAAGTAAAAGCCGAATTAACAGACAGCCTAAGCATCACTGGCGGCTATTCCTATATGGATTCAAAAGTCGTAGAAGATGATAACTACCAAGGCAATGAAATTAAAATAGCGCCACATCATACGGCCTCTGTATGGAGTCACTATACGCTACCAAGGCAAGACATGACGGTTGGCTTTGGAACTCGATATATCGGTTCTTATTATTTTAATGAGGCAAACTCCAAAAAAAGCGAGGCGGCGATTCTTTTTGATGCGTCCTACGGCTATGACTTAACACAACAGACTACGCTGTCACTGAACATAAGCAACCTTCTAGACAAACAGTATGTTGTTGGTTCAGGGACCGCAAACTATTACAACCCAGGTCGTAATATTAGCCTTAAATTGGACCACAGCTGGTAATTAAAAAAACCGTCTTCACATAACCTATTGGGCCAGAATAACGGTTATTCTGGCCCAATATCTGTTCAAAGCACGCGTCTAACTAAACCCCTATCAAAGCTTCACCAAGTTCACTAACACGCTCATTTTTAGGCAAATATTTCTGCATGACACTCATCAATTCACGGTGTTCCAAAATCGCGAGACACTCTTTTTCATTGAGATGATCCAGCAGGTTTTGAATATCGTCACTGTTGAGAATTTGCCACTCAGCACAAATCCACGCACGACAAAACTCTTTATTAGGCTGGTCCTTTCGCATTTGCGCTAGATGCCAATAGAAAAGCGTTGAATCGGACACTAAGCGTTTAAGAGAGGACAAAGAAGCATCAAACGATAGAGTTTTTTGTTCAACACTGTGTCTGTGCTGCATCGCAACGATCGGATGAGGTCTTTTCTCTTCAGGCGCACGCATCAGCCCCAAGTAACGAATCACATTACCGCGTTTAGCACCACCACTGAGCCATGACAACGGAATAGACAGAATCAGACCAAAGCTAATCGGCAACGACCAGTAAAAAAGCTCTCGACTTAAAAACAAAGCCCCAGCAGCCAATACAAATCCTAAAACCGTGTGACTAAAATGAGCGCGAGCCACCACTTTCCATGATGTGGCACCATCATCACGAGATTGAGGTTTCCAACCGCTGTCACGCCCTTTAAATACATCGTACACAACCTGAAACTGAGACAGCATCAAAATTGGCGCATACAAAGCCGATAGAAGGGTTTCAACTAAAGTGCTTAATGTCAGTAATATCGGCCCACCAAATTGCATACAGCGGCGAATGTTCAGCATCGCCGCCAACCAGCCATAGACTTTTGGAGCCAATACCAACGCCATCGACAAGATAAACAAAGAACGTGCTTTTTCAAAATCAAACACAGGCCAAGTAGGAAACAAGGATGGATTAGCAAAATACTCAGGGCGAACAAAATACGCTTGTACCGCCAAGGCAAAACCCACAACGATCAACATTAACCAAAACATAGCACTGAGATAAGACATGATGCCAGACATCAAATGCAAGCGAGTCGCAAAATGAAAACCTTTGGCAAACACAAACGCCTTATGCTGCAAGTTACCTTGACACCAACGACGATCACGAACAATCACATCCACCAGCGATGGCGGTGCTTCTTCATAAGAGGCTTTTAAGTCAGTATCAAAACGCACACCCCAACCGGCACGACGTAACAATGCGGCTTCCATAAAGTCATGACTCATAACATGACCACCAAAAGGCGCCTTCCCCTCTAACATAGGCAAACCACAAGCGTCAGCAAAGGCTTTGGTTCGAATAATGGCATTATGCCCCCAGAAGTTAGAAGAATAACCATGCCATGCGGCTAAGCCAGAAGCGTATATCGGACCAAAGCAATGGTTAGCAAATTGCTGAATACGGCTGTAAAGCGTATTGGCACGAATAATCGTCGGCAAGGTTTGAATTAACCCCAAACCAGGCTCTGCCGCCATCCTACGCGTGAGAGAAATCAAACATTCCGCCCCCATCAGACTGTCGGCATCTAACACAATCATGCACTCATAATCGCCACCATAACTCGTCACCCACTCAGCTATGTTACCGGCTTTGCGTTCAGCGTTTTTGTAGCGACGACGGTAATAAATTGGACAAGCTTGACCCTCTTCATTTAACAAGGGATAAAAAGCTTGTTCCTCCGCAATCCATGCATCGGCTTTATTAGTGTCACTTAAAATGAAAAAGGCAAATTTACCCGGTGCATGGGCCAGCAAATCTTCTCGCATGGCTTGAATATTCGCGCGAATACGCAAAGGGTCTTCGTTATAAACAGGCAATAAAATCGCTGTCACACCCTCGACATCTTGCTCTTTACGTCGACGCGAAAATGGCCACAACTGAAACAATAAACCCAGTGTTGCTTGTGAAAAAGCAAAAGAAATCCAAGTAAAGTTAATACAGAATAAAACCAGAAATGCCCACTGCAAACCAGCAATGGCATTGGTATTCAGTACGTCATACATTTCGGTTGCGCCATACCAAGACAGACCCACAGTCCCCAGTAGAACAAACAGACGCGAAAAAAATGTTGTTAACGCAAAGTTTTGTAGCCTTTTTTTACGTGCTTGAGACGCTTCATTAACCGCATGGCGCGGCATATCCAAAGGCGATGTTTTCGGTAGTGCTAACTGCAAAGTGCTATCCTTCAATAACATGGTTATTCCTTAATCCAACGATATAGCCAAGTAGGAGCAACGGCAGTATCTCCCTGTTTAAGTTGAACCCGTAACTCTGCCAAGTCGGCGTCTTGTGGGTCAAAAGAGAGGTAAACACGCACACCGTTTTTATGGGGGTTTTTCACCACGATAGTCTCGAGTATTTCCCCATTACTGATGCTGGCATCAACGCTTAAATCATTGACATTTACATCCGGCATTTTATTAAAATCGATCACCACCTCTGGATCAGTCTTAAACAGTTTCACGCCCTTAGCACTTCGTACAACACGAGGAGACTCCAACGATACGGGCGTATCGTTAGACCAAGTTATCAAATACTGATAAGTATAAGATTGATCCTTTTTAAGGCCATCTTTAGGCTGCCAGTAGGCAACAATATTGTCGTTGGTCTCTGACTTTGATGGTATTTCCACCAGTTCAACATGACCCTCACCCCAATCATTTGTTGGCTTAATCCAAGCTGAAGGTCGCGTGTGATAATTGGCTTCTAAGTCCTGATAATCTTCAAATTTTCGCTTACGCTGAATTAAACCAAACCCTTTTGGAGAGGTATCACTAAAAGCACTGACCTGCAATGAGCTGGGGTTGTTCAATGGACGCCAAATCATCTCGTCATTGCCCGTTAGGATCTGAAGTCCATCCGAGTCATGCACCGCGGGACGGTAATCCGGCACGTCTGATACATCCAGAGAACTATTATGCATAAACATGGACGTCAACGGGGCAATACCCACATTTTTCAGATCAGCCCTTGGAAACAAGGTTGCTTTCACATCAATACGGGTTGGCTTTCCTGGATAAATACCAAAACGATAAGCGCCTGTGATCCTTTTACTGTCTAACAAAGCATGCACCACAATGGCGTCTTGGCTAGATGAAGGGCGCTCAATCCAAAAGTGCTTAAACATTGGAAACTCTTCGCCTTTTGGCTGCGCCACATCGACCGCAAGCCCTCGGGCCGACAAACCATAAGTCTGCTCTTTGGAAACCGCACGGAAGTAACTGGCACCTTGAAAAACAGCAAACTCATCACTCACATCGGCTTTGTTTATTGGGTAATGCAAACGCAATCCAGCGTACTTACCAACCTGAGAAATCAGCGCGCTTATTTCTGGGCTAGGCGTTGTGAAAGAGTCGGCTGACACGGCCAATGGAAAAGCTCGGCCGCTTTCCACCACATCGATAGACACGAGGTCTTTAAAAATAAAGCCTGGGGCAAATAGCTGTACGGAAAATTTGGTTGGCGTGTTTCCCCACACGGCTTGGTTTTGCTGAAAGTTGATTTGTTGATAAGTTGGATAGTCCATCGTTGTTAGCGCTTGAGGCGCCTTTTCCGCTGGCGTCATAGGCGATTGTGCCAACGTTCTCGCTAATTCAATCACTGTCTGGTTAGTAAAAGCATAGCCTTTTGCTGCCTCTTGCTCTGGCTGAACGTTTTCCACCGCAGGAACAGCATCCACCTTAACATTGGGTTCTTCCGCCTGCGCATACCCAATAAAGTTGATTAACAACGAGGTTAATAACGGCAGTTTAATCAGAAAAAGTGAATGGGTAGGCATGTGAGATAAAGAAGTAAATAATTTCAAAAGAAGCTCTCTCGTTGCTTAATTGGACTTAACCAAGCCCCAACATAGGGATGACGTCATAAATTTGACACTTATCATATAATCAAACTTGCGTGAGATTAAGGCAGCAAAGTCGGAGGAATTCATAAAAACTAAGGAGAAATTGTGTTTGAAGAGGTTTCACACTACTCGATCGTCGCTCAACTAGGCCAGCCGCGCCTATCATAATAGAAGATATGCAAATGTTACATGGCTATCATCACTCTAAATATAGAAATAATTCATTGATTTACCCCAGATAAGAACCATGTGCAACTAGACCACAAATTGCCCTATAAAAACCTTAAAAAAACGATGAAATAACAACCATTTTCAACCATATGATATCGATTCTCAACGAGACAGGATAACCGCTGGCTATCCTGTGACACTGAGGTTTGCACGGGTTGATTCCAATACCTTAAGTGGCGATGAAACCACCAAAAGCCTGCTAAAATGACGAAACTTAGCGTTTAAGGTAACGGAATAAATTCCTCTTCGTCATCAATGACTTTTGGAAAGGCCCCAGCCTGCCAGTCTCGTTTTGCTTGCTCGACGCGTTCTTTACGGCTAGAGATAAAATTCCACTCAATAAAGCGCTTACCGATTTTTTCACCACCGATCAGCGCGATTCGTGAATCCGCTGTCGCTTCAACCACTATGTCATCAGCGGCCGTCAAAATGACCATGGCAAACTCAGGTATCACGGTGTCGTTTATTTTCAGACCACCTTTTGCTACATAAATGGCACGCTCTTCGGCATTCGGCAAGGCTAAGTTCTGCCCCTCTTGCATGTGAGCTTCAACATACAAGGTCTCAGCATAGGTTTTTACCGGTGAGGTCAATCCGTAAGCACTGCCCATCAATACTCTCAATGGCACACCTTCTACCGTCGCCGTAGGAATACTGTCTGCAGGGTAATGATAAAAAGCAGGTTCGATCTCTTCGTCTTTCTCTGGCAATGCCAGCCAAAGTTGCAAACCATGCAAGGTATGTGGCACATGTTTTACTTCTGGACGCTCTCGTTCGGAATGGGTAATCCCTTTACCCGCCACCATGAGATTAATGTCCCCTGGTCTAATCGTGGCATAACTTCCTAATGAGTCTCGGTGTAAAATCTCCCCTTCGAACAAGTAAGTCACCGTTGCCAAATTAATATGAGGATGGGGACGAACATTAATACCGGAACCCGCTGGGAAATGCGCAGGGCCCATATGATCAAAGAAAATCCATGGTCCGACCGTTTTGCGCTCCGTCGTTGGCAAAGTACGCCTAACCATGAACTCGCCTAGATCTTTCTCTCGCGGCTTGATAATAATATCAATCGCCTCGCATCCCTTATCGGTATCACAAGCTAATTCGATATTTGCTTTTTCTATGCTCATACTATTTACCTGCTTAAGTCATTTTTTATTGTCGGGTCATCCGCTAGAGCAATGACCTTCAGCGTAGCTACCTCGCTTAACACTCCTTACGTTTAAATGTACTTAAACACAGTATGCAAAAAGTCACAGCGGCTTGTAAGTGATTTTTATCTTAACTGAAATTGCCATACGCTCTTTCTTAGTTCATCACCGTTAAAATCAGACAAGTCCGATCCACAACCAACCTGCCACGCTTTAGACTAACGTGCCTTACTGGTGGTAAATATTTTTAGTATTCCGCCAGGTTAATTCACCCTAAGAAGCGACCTAAAATGCACTACACACTATGCACTGTGCTCAAAATATTTGTTGTATTGGCTGGTCTGACTGGTTCAGTCTGCTATGCTGCAGCCCCTAATATTAACGTCGGTACCTTACACGATTACATCAGCGGTAAACAAAGCACTGAACTCAAACGTATTTACAATGCAGGCGATGCCACTGCGTTTGTTCGAGTGACAGTGCACGAAATTGTGTATGACGAAAAAGGTATCGCCAAAGAAGTAGACGCGGGTGAAATTTTAGGCGATAGCCAAAACGCGGATACCTTAATTGTTAGCCCTGCCCGTTTGATTATTCCGGCATCAGGTATTCAGTCAGCTCGTTTATTGTTTATTGGCCCCCGCGACAAAGAACGTTACTTTAGAGTGCGTTATATTCCTGTGCTGCCAGATATCAACGACAACTTTAACTTAAGCGCCGAAGAAAGTGCGGAATACAACAGCACCTTACAGGCGGGTTTTAACTTACTGGCGGGGTACGGCACTATCGTCTTTGTGCATCCGGCACATGAGCGGTATGACACTCAGATCACCCCCTACAACGACAAAGTCGTTATCCGCAACAACGGCAATACCACCATCAAACTGGATAAATTGACACAGTGTGACAAGGGCAATACCAACTGCGATAAGCCGATACTGGAGCATATTTTGCCGGGTAAAACCAAAACGCTGCACAAAGACACCGGTCGCCATTACCGCTTTGAACTACAGGAAGGTGACCACAAAAACATGCAGGAGTTTTGAGATGCACTACATTTTTATGTTGATGCTGATGGTCTGCCCTTTACTCGTTGCCGCTGAGCGCTTTGAACACACTGTGGCGGTGTCTTTACAACTGCCCAACCCAGATTTTCAAATCAGCACTCCGGCGTCCGATCCATGGCTGAATCAAACCCAGCAGATGGAATGGGATAGCCACCAACAGCGACTACTACCCATCCACAAACAGCTTACTATTCAAAGTCGTTTAGGCGGAGTTTCGGCACGCCTATTAGCACCAGCGAGATTAAGCTACGGCCCGAAGCAAATACTACTGAAAGTACAGCTGGACCGCACAGTGTTAAGCACCACAACACAAACCATATTAAACGCCCAACAAGCCAATGCTGGTCAGCAACTGGATGTCATCATTATGGCAATGCCCGATCCCAGTGGCCGCTACAGAGCGGGAACGTATCAGGGGGTGGTGAATATGTTATTTGAAACTTCTTCCCCATAACACCGGCATTTTGCTCTTTTAGCAGATACCTTTACTGCAGAAAAAACCAAACTCAGATTAGTCCGATAGTCTGCCAACCCTGACGCCACTAGTATACGCAGCACTCACTTTACCTGGGGGAACTGTGATTGCCAGTCTTTTCATTTAACCGAATTGCTATCTGTGTGACCTGCTTTCTACTGGCAACCTACACCTATGGCCAATCTGCGCATTCTTCCATTCCTGTGTTACAGCAAGCCGAACAATTGCCGGCTGATTTTGCCGCTCATCTTTTTAATGTACCACTTGTCGTCCGAGTGGAGCTAAACAGTCAATACCTCGGGGATGCGCTTTTGGTATTAACAGAGGACAACCAGGTACAACTCTTAAGCTTTACTGATGCTTACAACAGCCCTTATGGCGATACAGAGCGTAACTTCTGGCTACAGGAGCTGAGTGATAAAGTGGCTTTAGGCTCTTGCTCTGCCTGTAACAAACAGTGGCTGGCGTTGGAGTACAGTTTGTCCGATTCCCGCTTGTCTATTTTGACTCAGGATGTGGAGAAACAAAACTCTGAGCAAAAATACCTGTTGTTACCTAAAGACGGCAGCAGCGGGATTATTATTCAAAACCAGCTGAGCCTGGTCAATGCAGAAAGCGCGGCTACTTCGAGCTATTACAATCTAGAGGCTGTCGCCAGCACGGGGAACTGGACTCATCACACCGGCGCTCAAGTATCCAAAAGTGGCGTTGCCAGAGATAACACCTACTACGGGTTAAGTCAGCTCTACAGTCAACGTGAACTGCAAGGGCGCGCTATTCGTGCAGGCTATTTTGCCAATGACCCGCAGGGGTTAAGTTTGCGCCCTGGCCGTGGTTCGGGTGGCGAAAATATGTTGGGGGTGATGCTCAATTCTTCAGACTCGCTGGTCGCTCAACAGCAATACCCAAGTACAACACCAGTCTATGTTACTGCCGAGCGCCCTGCTGTTGTGGAGATTTACCGCAACGGCTTTTTAATCAATAGCCAGCAGGTCCAGGCGGGGTTGCAGGCTATCGACACCAAAGTACTACCAAGCGGTATTTATGCAGTACAACTGCGTGTAGTGCAGGATGGGCAATTGCTGTCAGACTCTCAGGCGATGATTTATAAACCATCGGGCTGGCGCGATAGCTCTGAGCCACTGCGTTACAGTATTTTTGCAGGTCGTCAGACCCAACTCTTTAGCAGGACGGAATCAGAGTATGAAGGTGATTTAACAGCAGGGGCAACACTGAATTACCTACTGAATCCGTTCACTATTGTCGGCCTTGGTACTCAGTACATCGATCAGCATCTTCAATTAGGTACGTCTGTCGATTACAGCCTGTCGGATCGCAGCAAACTACTGGCCAATTATTATCACAGCGAAGGTTCAGGCTATGGCCTGGACACACAGTTTCTCTATGGTTTTGATAGCGGCAATTTGGTGCTAAGCCAGCAGCAATACAATAAAAGCTCTCAAAGCATCACTGCGGCTTCACAACAAACAACAGCGTTAAGCTGGCAACAAAGAATAAATGCTACACAAAGTACGTCACTCAGACTGTCACATCAGATGAACAGAGGCACAGGCGCTGATTTCAGTTGGCAATATCGCCAAAAAATGATGGATACCGACAGCACTTGGCGCTTAAGCGCCTTTAACAGGCCTGCGGTTTCCAATCTGGTCCATAGACGTAATACAGGCATAGAACTTAGCTTGAATATCAACTTTGGACAGCATTCTTCTCAGTATTACGGCGCTATTGGCAACAGAACTTCACGCGATGGCAACAAAGAAAACACAGCAGAATTAGGCTGGCGTAAGCAAATTGAAAACAGCGACATTAAAAATATCGGTCTGAGTTCAAACTTTGACAGCTATGGGATGGGCATCAACAGCTATGCGACTGTGCAAAACCAATACCTCACCAGCGATCTCTATATGTCCAGATCCTCTTTTGATGGCAAATTCAGCTCAGGCTTAAACCTCAATAGTACTGTGGTCGCCAATACACAGAGTGTGGCGGCAAGCAGCGCAAATACTTATGACGGTGCCAGCTTAATTGTTGATTTAGAATCGGATCAGCACGATGTAGAACTGATGGCACACGATTCAGCCGGTCAGACAGTGCGTTTAAAGCCCGGCCGTAATGTGGTTCCTGTTAGCGCTTATACCCCAGGCACTGTCAGCTTCGACATTGCTAACCCGCACTCTACTTATGTCAGCCTATCGCAATCTGTGGCGCCTTATCATCTAAATAAAGGTGGTGTGCAGTATCTGAAACTATCAGCGTACAAAACTCTGACTGTTATAGGCCGTCTGCTTGATGCTGAAGATAAACCTTTAGGCGGACATCATGTACTGAATCACTCCAGCCGCACTGTCACAGAAAATAGCGGATTTTTTACGCTGGCAATGCGTGAGTCTTCCCCTACGTTGGATGTGCTAGAACAAGGTGCACCACTTTGTCATTTTGACCTGTCACCCAGTACTGGACAGCAACAACAGGACTTATGGTTTGTCGGTGATTTGTTATGTCAAACCAATTAAAGCCAGAACCACTAATTACATCATCTAGATGGGGCCCACTATGCATTTAACTGTTTTCACTTTCCGCATGATACTGCTTGCAGCGCTTTATGTTTTGCCAGTTCATGCTTATGAAACCACTATTCACGCCGAATACAGGCCAAGCGCCAATGGTCAGCAGAATATCAATTTTACTGACATAACGGAATGCAGTGATTATTGGTGCAGTTTTTGGGGAAAAGACAAAATCCTTCAGTTGGATACCTTTATCAACCGAAACTTTCGTCGCGGCACAAATCCAAGGGAACAAGTCTATTTGCGTTTTCCAGGCAGCAAGATAGTAAGAGTGCAACAAGAAAACGGTAGTACCGCCAATTTAACTTTTTCCTTAACAGATATAGGCGGTATTTATCGTCGCAACGGCACGAATCAGCCTCATTTGTTCCAACTCAGTGACGATTTAAACATGCCAGACAATAATTCGTCTTGCCAAAGAAGTGGATTTAACTCAGTCAACGGTTATACAGACACCGCCTTTTTATGGAATATCAACACGGCAGCACAACAAAATGGTGGTCAATGCACCAGAACGCTAAGAAGGCAATACTCAAGCACTTATGGCATAACACAGCGGCATTTGATTTTTAAATACCGCTTAAACACGCCCGACCCGTTAAAAATGGATAACGGCATTTACAGAGGAAAACTGGTATTTAGCGTAGGGCCTAATGGTGATTTTGATTTTGGTGATGGCAGCTATGATGAAAGCGAAGTAGTGATAAATTTTGAACTCAGTGTAGGCCACCAGTCTTTGTTTCGCTTTCCGGCAGGCAGTGAACAAGCTACGCTCTCCCCTGCCGCCGGCTGGGCCCAGTATTTAAATACTGGGCAGGTACCAGCCCGTGTTTATCAGGACATACCTTTTCGGTTGTGGAACTCGGTTCCTATTGCAGTTTATCTGCAATGTCAGTACCAAAGCGGCTCAGACTGTGCACTGAAAAACACCAAACAAAACCATCAGGTGCCGGTAATATCCAGCCTGAGTTTGCCAAAACAACTGGCACAACAAAATGGCGCTGCGGTCAATAACATCCAGTTAAGACAAGGCCAAGCCAATCAATTACTGTTTAAAGCTAACTCCACAGTACTGAACGGTGCCGGACAGCTGCACTTTGAAGTACAACGTAACGCGTTAACCGAAATGCTTAGCAGCTACAGAGGGGATTTATACAAAGGCGATGTCACCTTGGTAATTGAACCTCAGCTCCCTAACTAGATCGCTCGTCGGTAAGATTACACTTTTGCACCATCGGTTGAAAAATAAAACCAGATCAGATTAGTCCGATAGTCTGCTGTATCGGACTGCCCTACCATAACCCTCATGATGAGTTGCTCATCAATACCGCAGTACCACAAGGGCTGCATACCCTTTGATTTAAGGAGCTTTTAGCTATGAAAAATCTGAACACAGTTCTTGCCTCAACCATGCTGTTAAGCCTATCAGCTTCGGGCTTTGCCGCTCAGACTGAGCAAAAACAAATCACGATAGTGGCTGATGTGCCATCCACAGAATTTTTCGTCAATGCGCTGCCGGGGGACGACGTCTTTACTGCGCCTCAGCGTATGGAATGGAACACTTTTAATAACGTGCTAACCCCTATTCAAAAGCAACTGCATATGGGTAGCACCACTGGAGCGATTCAGGCTGCGGTGACCAGCTCTACCCTGACAGGCAGTTTATTGTCCAATACTATAGACCTTGCCGTTTCTGTAAACGGAGTGACGCTAAGTACAGCATCAGCCGATGTGCTGGGTGCAACACAGGCCGCTGCAGGTCAGGTGGTCAATATGACAATAGCACCTGTAACAGGCGCAAACTATACGCCGGATAATTACTCTGGTGTAGTCAGTTTATCTTTTGAAACCCCACTACCAAGTACAGAACCTGCCCCTGCCCCATAAGTCTTCATTAAGCACAACCCGCGCCTTTGGCAGGTAAATAATTTACCTGCCTTTTTTTATTCAAAGTTTTTGCTCAAAAATCGAAGTTTTTCCCGTCTGAGGCCAGCTACTTCTGACTGTTATAGCACCATAACTGTGCTTCGCGGTTAAATACTTTTAAAGCGGCTAATATCCGTAAACTGGCACTGGTGATCTGCTGCTCTGTGGCGTGTTCCATCGCTTCACAACTATCCAACAGCTGCTCTGCCTGCACCAACACAGCAGCGCCTTTGATTTTATGCGCCAGTCGTTTCAATCCTTCCCAATCCGATTGCTGTAGTAACCGCTTCAGTTGCTCAATGTCCTGACTATTACTTTGACATAAAGTCGACAACATCTGACGGGCAAAGACTGGATCAGGACCAGATAAGGCAAATAAAGCATCGATATTAAATGCTGCTTTGCCTTTGGCATACTTCTGAATGTTTTGTTGTAATTCATTAATACTGATAGGTTTAAATAAGCAATCATTCATACCAGCAGCTATACATTTCGCTATTTCATCGGACTGAGCTCTGGCCGTTAACCCTATGACAGTCAAATGCTTTAAGGCTTGGTCTTCTCGTATGGCTTTAGCCAGTTGATAACCATCCATACGTGGCATATTACAATCTGTTAGTACCAAATCTAGATGTTGCTGCGTTAAAAGCGCCAATGCTTCGATACCGTCTGCAGCCTGCCACACCTGATGACCTAAATAACTCAATTGACGCTGCAATAACAGTCGATTGACCTGATGATCGTCCACCACCAACAGCTTTAAGGCTTGTTGCTTTTGTTCTGTATTTTCCTCTGATATATCATGACATTGCTCGACAGTCACAGGCACAGCGGCCCTGCAAGGCAGCTTCAACTCAATCTGAATCTCTGTACCCTGATCTTTTTCGCTCTGAATCGAAAGCCTGCTCTGCATCAATTGCACTATGGTCTGGCAAATACTTAAACCTAAGCCTGAACCACGCTCGCCTGAAACCTGTTCTGAGTTCGCCAATTGCGCAAAAGGTTTCAACACGTTTTTGCCTTGTTCAGGCGTCAAGCCCACCCCAGTATCTTTGACACAAAGCTGCACTAAAAGATGCTCATCTTGCTGCTCCAGCACGATTAACCGTAAACACACACCACCTTCCGGCGTAAATTTAATAGCATTACTGAGCAGATTCGATAGCAATTGTTTAAACAGTAAAGGATCCAGCTCTACCTGATATCGCTCAAAAGCCGCATCCACCTTGCAGTGCAAATATAAGCCTTTGCTTTTCGCCATACCGACAAACACAAGATACAATCTGTTGATTTCGTCCTTCAAGTTCAGCCACAACGGGTTAAGTTCCAACTGGCCAGCTTCAATTTTGGCAATATCCAGAATATCACCTATCAGCTCTTTTAGACCTTGAGCTGAATCGTAGGCAATATCTATGGCGGTAAAATCCCACAACTTTTCATCGGCTTGGCGCTTTGCAAGCTCCAACGTGCCTATAATCGCGTGCAGCGGTGTTCGAATTTCGTGGCTCATGGTGGAAAGAAAAAAACTCTTGGCTTTGCTGGCCTCTAAAGCCTGCTCTTTGGCACGTTCAACTTGTTCAAGCAGTAACTGACGCTCCCGCACCTGACGGCGTAAATAAAAATTCCAGAATAGAAATCCCAGTACAACCAGCGTAAAAACAACTGCCGCCTGGATAAGCTGCTGGCGATAACTCTGCCAAAAGTTTGGAGTAGAAGGGTTAACCGACCAATCTGACAACAGCGCCAATTGATCAGGCGGAATACTCAGCAGAGTTTTATCCAAAATGCTAAACAGCTCAGGTTGCTGCTTGGAGACAGCTAAGGTAAAACGTGCCCCAGCGGGTAAAAAACTAGAACTGATTTGCAATTGGTTTTTATAGGTTAATTCAGTATAAAACCTTGCTATCACAAGGTTTTCAACCAAAGCATCAGCCTGCCCCTTTAATACGGCATCCACGCTTTGCTGCAAGTTATCAACAAATGTAAACTTCATATCAGGATACGTTGCCTTAAGATAAGGCACTATTGCATGATTGGTTTGAATAGCTAACGTTTTTCCCGCCATCTGCTCCAGCCGCAATTCAGGCGTAGCTGAGTCTTCACGGGTCAATACCGCATACGAAGTCACCAGATAAGGCCGACTGAAATTTAAAAATTCAGCGCGTTCAGCATTGGGTGCCAGAATAGCCGACAGGTCTGCTTTACCCTGCTTTAGCAGTTGCAGCATCTCAGTCAAAGAGTATGCAGGCACCCACTCGAACTCCAGCCCAGTCTTGGCACTAATCGCTTCTGTTAAGGACTTTAAAATGCCAACACCTTGGCTTAAATCGTTTGAACCCATTAAAAAAGGAGTGTCGCTCAGCACATGCACAATACGCACAGCGTTATTACGTTCGATGTAACGATGTTCAGCTTCTGATAACTCGATACGCTCTGCCAACATATAAAGCGCGCGACCTGCACTCCAGCGCTGTAAAATCTGTTGCCGCTCAGTATGAGGCACAGCAGAGATAACTTTATTTAACAGTGCCAATAGCTCAGTCTGTTGTTTCGACACATGAAAGGTAAAGTGTCCTGACGCCAGAGGGGTAAAGTCGCTGATATTCAGCTCTGAAAAATGACCGCTGTGAATTAAATAATGCGCGCTGATAGCATTGCCTAAATACCAATCAGCATGACCTAAAGCCACAGCTTCTATCGCCTGAGTTAAATTGTCGTATGGCACTAAATCAGCGTCAGGAAAACTTTGCTGTAACCGTTCAACAGTTAAATAGTGTTTTGAAAAGGCCAACCTGAATTTACGGTTAGCCATCTGTTTTGCGGTTAACTTTGTAGTGGATGGCTGATGTGATGCGGTCACCAACACCGGAATATCATCTGCATAAGGCTCTGTCGCAATGATATCTGCGACATCCAGCTCATTCATACGAGCGTAACTGTAAAAGTCGATGGTACCTGCTCGCACAGCGGCTATTAACTCTGCTTTAGTGGCGAAACTTCGAACTTCTACAGGCTTTGCCAAAGCTGCGCTGATCAGACCCAAATAATCCGCGGTTATACCTTCAAAATCTCTGCCATTGGTTTTAATAACAAAAGGCGGATGCTCGTCATTCAACGCACCAAACACCAGCTGTTTCTTTGCCATCAACCACTGCTGCTCCGCTCCTGTTTGCTCTATTTGTACCATTGCAGTGCTGCGGGAAAAGAGCTGAAGCTGCTGAGCTGCCGACACTAGCGGAACCAGCAACAGAACAATCCAAAGCCATCGCCTCATATCAAATTATGCCTTTTGGCAAAATCAAACAGCTCCATAGACGAGCCTAAGTTTAGTTTGGCAAGAATATTGGTTTTGTGGGTGCTGACCGTTTTATGGCTAATGGCCATCGTTTCTGCTATGTCTTTATTAGCATGACCTTTACACAACAACTCAACGATTTGCAGCTCTCTGTTGCTTAAACTGGCTAATAATTCGCTCTCAGAGCCTGCCAGTTGTTCACCATAGAACTCCGATTGTGGGAATACTTTTTTGCCTTTCAGCACCAAACGTGCGGCTTCTGCTAACTCTTCCAACGGCTGCGCTTTAGAGAGAATCCCATAAGCGCCAGCTTCAATGCAGCGCACCGCATACACCGATGGATCCTGAGCCGTCAGCACTAAAATACGGGTGTCAGGATAACGCTGGTTGACGCGGCGTATCACTTCCAAACCACTCATTTGCGGAATATCCAAATCCAAAATCATCAGCTGGCAAGGGGTGTTTTTTAATAATTGAATGGCGTCTATGCCGTTATCCGCTTCCGCCATTACCACAAAATTATACCGCTCAAGTACCGCTTTTACTGCCAAACGTAAAAACGGATGATCATCCACGACAGCAACAGAGATGGGTAACATGTTTTACTCCAGCGACAATTTATCTTATACAGCATAGACAGTTACGGACCGGAGAGCATATGCAGATCACTCTATTACAACCATAGGATTAATCTGATTTTACTATCATAAGAGGTCTACAAAAAAAACACCTTAAAAGTAATATTACGCTGCTCAAAGGCGGATAGCTTATCGCCAGAAATATCGAAAATGGGCATACTGGTCCTCCTTTACTTCTGTTCTATTTTTCATCTGACCCCGATTGTTGTGCGATTGTTGGCTTATGAAGATTGAAGTTATTAATTAGAAATTTTCTAATATTCAGAAAATATTAAATAAGGGTAAAGGTCACTCAAAAGCAGCAATAATACAAAGATGGGATCAAAGTGGTATCAATCTGGTCCCTTTTTGGGACCAATTCAGATACAAAAAAGCCGAACACTGGGTTCGGCTTTCGTAACTTACTGAGTAGTAAGTATAAATTTTGGTAGGACTAGGCGAACTCGAATCGCCGACCTCTACCATGTCAAGGTAGCGCTCTAACCAACTGAGCTATAGTCCTAAAAAGTGTTGGCTATTATACGCAGAGGTTTGCTTTTGACAAGCCCTAGAACACACTTTTTGAAGTCTTTGTTTTAAAACTGTTTATTCGTCGAATGGAACGAGCAGTTCATGACCAATAACTTCGTCAATTAGGCCGTAAGGTACTTTGTATTTTTTGTCTTTGAACCTAACCAATACATAGTCGTAGCACATTTCGATCACGGTGCAGTTGACGATAACGCCCTTGTCGATAACCCGAATGATGTTGTAGTTTCTTAACGTAATCGCCATGTTTGTTTCCCGCTCTTAGGATTCACCTACGTCTTTTAGTTTTTTCTGCAACTGACGAATCTGGTCTCGATAACCGGCTGCCAGTTCGAATTTCAGTTCTTCCGAGGCCAACATCATCTCTTTTTGCAGTTGGATCATGGCTTTACGAACTTGAGCCACGTCTTCCATGCTTTCCACTTGGTAATCTTTTGCCGTCTCGGCGACTTTCTTAGTTTTGCTGCCGCGTTTGCCTGCACCTGGGTTATAAGCGCCCTCCATGATGTCTTCAACCGATTTGGTGATGCCAACTGGCGTGATACCATGTTCCTCGTTGTAGGCCTGCTGTTTTTCACGACGACGATCGGTTTCATTAATGGCTCGCTCCATAGAACCCGTGATGCGATCCGCGTACAAAATGGCTTTACCATTGACGTTACGGGCGGCTCGACCTATGGTCTGAATCAGCGATTTTTCCGAACGCAAGAACCCTTCTTTGTCGGCATCAAGAATGGCCACCAGACTCACTTCTGGGATATCCAAGCCTTCTCGTAGCAAGTTTATACCAACCAAGACATCAAACTCACCTAAACGTAAATCACGAATGATCTCCACTCGCTCTACGGTATCGATGTCTGAATGCAAATAACGCACTCGAACGCCATGATCACTCAGATAATCACTTAAATCTTCCGCCATGCGCTTGGTCAAGGTGGTCACCAAAACCCGCTCGCCAATTGGCGTACGCAGATTAATTTCAGATAACAAATCGTCAACTTGCGTCGCTACGGGGCGTACTTCTAAAATGGGGTCAATCAAGCCAGTCGGGCGTACAATCTGTTCGACCACCCAATCTTGATGCTCTTCCTCGTACTTGCCCGGTGTGGCTGAGACAAATATTGTTTGCGGTTTAATCTGTTCCCACTCTTCAAATCGCATCGGGCGATTATCTAAGGCGGAAGGCAAACGAAAGCCGTATTCGACCAGATTCTCTTTACGAGAACGATCGCCTTTGTACATGGCACCGATCTGCGACACAGTCACGTGGGATTCATCGATCACCAACAAGGCATTGGCTGGTAAATAGTCAAACAAAGTGGGCGGTGGTGAGCCTTCTTCCCTACCCGATAAATAACGCGAATAGTTTTCTATGCCGTTGCAGTAGCCCAGCTCTTGCATCATTTCTAAATCGTATCGTGTACGCTGATCAAGGCGTTGCATTTCGACCAATTTATTCAGCGACTTTAGCTGTTCAAGGCGTTGATCTAACTCTACCTTAATGCGCTCGATGGCCGCCTGTACGGTTTCTTTTGGCGTCACATAATGGGTTTTCGGATAAATAGTGACACGAGGCACTTTACGAAGCGTTTTGTTGGTTAACGGGTCAATCATCGATAAGGTTTCAACTTCGTCATCAAACAACTCGATACGAATCGCGGTGTCTTCCGAGTCCGCAGGAAACACTTCGATCACATCACCACGCACCCGAAAGTTACCACGCTCTAATACCAAGTCGTTGCGGCTGTATTGCAGCTCTGCCAAACGGCGTAACACGTCACGCTGATCAATGCGATCACCTCGGTCAAGGTGTAACATCATTTTTAAATAAGATTGCGGATCGCCCAAACCATAAATCGCTGAAACAGTTGCGACGATAATAACGTCTTCTCGTTCCAGTAACGCCTTAGTCGCAGACAAACGCATTTGCTCTATGTGCTCGTTAACTGATGCGTCTTTTTCAATAAAGGTATCTGATGCGGCCACATAGGCTTCTGGCTGGTAGTAATCGTAATAAGAAACGAAATACTCTACGGCATTGTTGGGGAAAAATTCTTTGAATTCACCGTAAAGCTGCGCCGCCAATGTTTTATTATGCGCCATGACAATCGTGGGACGCTTCACTTGCGAAATCACATTGGCAATGGTGTAGGTTTTCCCTGAGCCTGTTACCCCAAGTAAGGTTTGATGGGCCAGACCCGCCTCTACGCCACGAACCAGTTTTTCAATGGCTTTTAGCTGATCGCCCGCGGGTGAGTAAGGTGAAACAACTTGAAACTCTTGCGACACGGATTTTTCCCCAAGCTATACAATTGACTCCATAGATTAACAAATTTTGCAGAAAAGGTCTGGTATTTAGAGTATTCATCTAGACGACTTTAAGGAAGAGTCGGAAAAACTTCCCCGTTAGACTTTATTAATTTCACTATCAAATATAACATAAAGACATATTCTTATAACGCTTCATATAAAACACAGACATCACTACGATTGGCAACAATCAAAGTCTGCCCTGAGCGTTCACCCAGCGACCTAGAAGGGTACAATTTTAAGCGAGTCACATGAAAAAATTGGAAAGATATTTCCCTGCTCTGAGTTGGCTTAAAGGTTACTCACGCGCTGATCTGCAAACCGATACTGTAGCCAGTTTCATTGCCACTATTTTATTGATACCACAAAGTATGGGTTACGCTTTATTGGCAGGATTACCCGCTGTAACAGGCCTCTACGCTGGCATTATTCCTTCTATCTTATATGCTTTTTTTGGTACAAGCCGCACACTGGCTGTCGGCCCTGTTGCTGTCACCTCCATGATGACAGCGACCATTCTGATGCCCTTCGCACTACCAGGAAGCGAACAATATGCCGCCATTGCCATGATGTTGGCGTTTTTATCGGGGGTATTCTTAATATTGATGAGCCTATTAAAAATGGGCTTTCTGTCTAATCTACTCAGCCATCCTGTTATTTCCGGTTTCATTAGTGCTTCCGCTATATTAATCGCAGTAGGACAGTTCAAACATTTAATTGGCGTCCAGGCTCATGGCAACAATCTTATCGAGCTGACGCAAAGTATGATGCGGCATATCCAAGACATTAATTTGCCTACTGTGCTTTTAAGTACCATTTCCATCCTATCTTTAATATTACTCAAACGTTATCTCACCCCCATTTTGAGCAAACTTGGCCTGTCAGAGCATTACGCTCAAATGCTTGGAAAAGCGGGGCCGGTTATTGTTGTGGTAGCCACCACCAGCAGTGTGGCTGTGTTTTCCCTAGACACTCTCGGAATCAAAATTGTTGGTGATATAAGCACAAGCTTACCCTCTATTCCTTTCCAACAATTTACCATCGATGCCATGATTGACCTATTACCAGGGGCCTTTCTGATCAGCATTGTGGGCTTTGTAGGGTCTGTTTCTGTGGCTCAATCCTTCGCAGCAAAACGCAAGCAAGATATTAATCCAAACCAAGAACTGGTTGGTTTAGGCTTAGCCAACTTAGGCGCGGCATTCAGCGCTTCTTTTCCCGTGACTGGCGGCTTTTCACGGTCGGTTGTCAACGTCAGCGCAGGGGCAAAAACCCCAATGACAGGCATCCTCACGGGTTTATTGATGCTAGTAACTTTGCTCTTTTTCACGCCGCTTTTTTATTACCTGCCAACCGCGGTACTAGCGTGCAGTATTATTATCTCGATTCTACAGCTTATTGAATTCAACAACCTGTTGAGGCTCTATCGCTTTTCGAAACAAGAAGCGCTGGGCTTATTAGCGACTTTTTTTGTCGTGCTGTTTGTCGGCATGGAAACAGGAATAATCGTCGGCGTCTCATTATCGCTTTTATTCTTCCTTTGGCACACTAGCCATCCACATATCGCCGTGGTTGGCCGACTCCCTGGAACAGAGCACTTTCGTAACGTAAAGCGTTTCGACGTGGAAACCGACCCAGAAGTGATCACCATTCGAATTGATGAAAACCTTTTCTTTGCTAACGCGAGAGTCCTTGAAGATTACGTCTTAACCTTGGTTTCTCAGCATAAAGACATGAAGCATCTCATTCTTATGTGCAACGCGGTCAATATGATAGACGCAAGCGCATTAGACAGTTTAGAAACCATTGACGACAGATTGAAATCTGCCGGAGTCATGCTGCATTTTTCTGAAATAAAAGGACCTGTAATGGATAAATTAAAAGAGTCGAGCTTAGTTTCAAACCTGAGCGGTCAGATCTTTTTAACCCAACATCAGGCTATGAAGACGTTAACCAAGCAGCAAGCAGAAATATGATCTGCTTGCTGTATTGCGCTCTTAAAAGGCCATGTTAATTGGCCGAAGCATTATCATCCGCCGTTACTCGCAACAGATCTTTGTTACGAGACAATAACGCATCACCAATGCCTTTTACCTCAGACAACTGCTCAATCGATTCAAAACGACCATTGGCGTCTCGATAAGCAATAATGGCTTCGGCTTTTTTGCTGCCAACACCAGACATAACCGCTGCAAGCTCCGCCGCCGTGGCAGTGTTAATATCCAAAGGCGTGGCCGCGAAAAGTGAGAAAGGCACAAGAGCCAGTGCAGCAACAAGAAGTGAACGAGAAATACAAGCACGAAAAACACGAGAGAGGTTAGTCATAGAAAAATCCTTTTCAAAGTCTTAATAAAAGATGGCATCTTGCCAATAAAAAACCACTTACTATGTCGACATAGGGTCAACATAAACAAGTGGTTTTAGAGTAAAAGCTTTTTAGTCAGACTTCAAGCGTCTTTTTTATCGGATATCAAAATGCCATAAGGGAGATTATGACATCACACCTAGATCACGATTCGCTTGAGTCAACACAGCAATAGGATCACTAGCCTGAGTTATTGGACGCCCCATGACAAGGTAATGACTGCCTGCCGCCATAGCCTCCGCTGGTGTCATAATACGCTTCTGGTCGCCTTGATCCGCACCAGTAGGACGAATACCAGGTGTTACTAACACAAAATCTCGTCCTAAATCCGCAGACAACATGCTGGATTCTTGCGCAGAACAGACCACCCCATCCATGCCAGAAGATTTCGCCAACGCTGCCAAACGCTTGACGTGTTGCTCAGGCGTCGCGTCAATACCGATTTCTAAAAGATCCGCTTGATCCATACTGGTCAGAACCGTTACCGCAATCAACAAGGTCTTGTTATCGGGTAATTGCTGCAATGCATTCGCAGACGCTTCCATCATACGACGGCCACCAGTCGCATGAACGTTTACCATCCACACACCCGCTTTAGCCGCCACACTCACCGCGTTCGCCACCGTATTTGGAATATCATGAAATTTAAGATCGAGAAAAATGTCGAAGCCTAGCTTATGCAGCTCATCCAAAATCACAGGACCTGCTGTGGTAAACAGCTCTTTGCCGACTTTGACTCGACACTGGCTAGGGTCTAGTCGTTTCGCCATCTCAACGGATTGCGCCATGGTTGGGTAATCTAGGGCAACCACTATAGGGGATTGGCAGCTCATTCAGTGTCCTCTTTTCTTTCGGTTTCTGTCGTTTATAAGTATCACAATACGCGCTTTGCTTTATTCACCTTCCAAACCATGAATTGGCTTTACCACACCCCAATTTTTACAACTAGGACACTGCCAATGCAATTGATGTCCAGGAAAACCACACTGGCGACATTGATATTTGTGTTTTGCCTGTACAAGTTGATCAATCAGCTCGAATAACACCACCAAATGTTGTTGGTTGTAACCTTGAGAATCGGCGAGCTGCAAACTAATTAGCTCTTTAAAACCTTTAATCGTGGGGTGTAATCTTAATTGTTCAACCAGAAACATCTCGGCGTAGTCTTTATCTGTTTCCATGTAATGCTGAACCAGCGCCATGATTAAAGCCGTAGAAGGCTTTTTCTGATTCTGTTCTTGCAAAAACTTAATGTAACCACCACTGCCCCATACTTTTTGATAACACTCTTTTAACTTAGGGATAATAATGGAAATAAATTCTGGGTCCTGTTCTGCTGCGTGCTTTAGCTCTTTAATGGCGTCACGATAACGCCCTTGGCTATTTAATACATCGGCCGCGCCAATGCTTGCTCGAACGCAGCTAGAGTCCACCTCTAAAGCTTGCTTATAATACTGAAAAGATTGCTTCCATTGCTCTTTTTTCTGTAACTCTTGAGCCATCTCACAATGAAAATGCGCCAAGCGCTTAATCTCTTTTTTGGTAGGCGCTTCTTTGATCAACTCAGAGCCAATTTGTATGGCCTTATCCCAACTCTGCTCAAATTCATAAAGATCAACAAGCAAAGTGAGTATTTTAGGCTGAAATTCCGTTTTGCGTGACGTTGACGCCATGTTCAACAACAGTCGCCCTGCTCTATCTAGCAAACCAGCTGACATGAAATCACTGGCCAGCTCCAACTGCACCATACGCATTTCACGCTGGGATATCTCAGGACGAGCGAGCAAGTTTTGGTGTATGTTAATAGCCTTTTGTATTTCACCTTTTTTACGAAATAAATTACCCAGTGTAAGGTGAATATCAAAGGTATCAGAATTGACTTCGAGAGAATCAACAAAAGCGTCAATGGCCTCAGAATGTTGATCGTTCAGTAGATGGTTAAGACCACGAAAATAATCGGTCGGTATGCTTTTTTTGGTTTGCTTATTTTTCTTGGTCGGATTTTTACGCCCCATTGCCCAGCCAACAAAGAGCGCGACAAACAGAACCAAAAACAACCCAATTTCGGTCAACTCAATCACTCCTTCCCAACAGAAAGCTCTTTCGCAATAGAAGCCTTACGCAACGAATCTACCTCATCTCGTGCTTTTTCGTATTTACGAGTTAATACCTTGATCTGACGCTCACTGCGCAAATAGGTAACTGAGCTAACCAACAAGGCAACACAGGCTCCGACAGTAAAAGATATAATGACATAGAGAGCGACACTGAGTTCTGGCCCTTGCCAAAAAACAAGATCTAAAGGGATCAGTTGTGGATTGCGGATGGCAAAAAACACACCCACGGCAAGAAAAAAAACAACGAGTACTGTGTAAGTAACTCTTTTCAGCCATTTAAGCATAAAACAACCTACCAAAAAATAGAATGGCGTTATTATGCCGTGGTAGCTAAAAAATTTCGAGGCATAAGACGTAAATTAGTTAAGTTCGTTAATCTCACTGTCTTCAGGCAAATTAACCAATTCTCTCAATTCTTTGCCCGGTTTAAAGTGAGGCACGTACTTGGCTCCCAGTTCAACAGACTCTCCCGTTTTAGGATTTCGGCCAATTCTGGGTGCTCGGTAATGCAGAGAAAAACTACCGAAGCCTCTTATCTCTATGCGCTCACCATTCGCTAAGGAATCAGACATATGCTCCAGCATTGCTTTGATTGCTTGTTCAACATCTTTCACCGGCAAATGGGATTGCTGATCGATTAGCAGCTCTATCAGCTCAGATTTTGTCATTACTGTCCTCGCGACTATAATTTGATCACTGTGTAAGACTAGCTAAATTTAGAAAGAAAGCAATAAGTTAACGCTATTTAGGATGCTTTTTACATGTTTTATTCTAGTGAAATAGAGAATATTACGAATGGATGCATTACACAACTAGCATAGATGCTGTCTAGCTTTTATAATATTGCCCATATTTAACACATTGGAAGAAATTATAATGAGCTATAGCAAAATCCCTGCTGGCAAAGATGCACCAAATGATATCAACGTGATCATCGAGATCCCAGCACAAGCAAACCCAGTAAAATACGAAGTTGATAAGGATATGGACGCGCTTGTCGTTGACCGCTTCATGACCGCACCTATGTTTTATCCAGCTAACTACGGCTATGTTAACCATACGTTAGCAGATGATGGTGACCCAGTTGATGTTTTGGTAATCACACCTTACCCAGTGGTTCCAGGTTCCGTTATCCGCTGCCGCCCAGTTGGCGTATTGAATATGTCTGACGAAGCTGGCATGGACGCGAAATTGGTTGCTGTTCCACACGAGAAATTAAGCAAAGAATACGGTCACATCCAAGATGTGAACGATATTCCACAATTGCTACGCGATCAAATTGAACATTTCTTCGAAAACTACAAAACCCTTGAAAAAGGCAAATGGGTAAAAGTAGAAGGCTGGGCAAACGCTGACGAAGCAAGAAAAGCGATTGTTGAAGGCATCGAAGCTTACAACGCTCAGTAATTCGTTCAAGCGATTTACTTTAGACACAAAAAAACCGATCCTAGGATCGGTTTTTTTGTGTCTAAAACTTTCATTCAGCAAAGTATGAGGCGTGTGTACATCTTACTCTAAAGAATCCAAGTAACGCTCTGCATCCAGCGCAGCCATACAACCTGTACCGGCCGATGTGATTGCTTGACGGTAAATATGATCAGACACATCACCCGCCGCAAAAACCCCTTCAATACTGGTTTGAGTGGCATTACCGTGGGTACCAGATTGAACTTTTAGGTAACCATCGTGCATCTCAAGCTGACCTTGGAAAATATCTGTGTTCGGCTTATGACCGATGGCCACAAACAAGCCTGCAACCGCGATGTCTTTTTTCTCGCCTGTTTCGTTATTCTTGATACGAATACCCGTTACGCCAGCGTCATCGCCCAACACTTCTTCTAACTCAGAATGCCACTCGATTTTCACATTGCCGTTTTTCGCTTTTTCCATCAGCTTATCCGCTAGGATTTTCTCAGAACGGAATTTATCACGACGGTGAATAACGGTAACCGTTTTCGCTATGTTAGAAAGGTAAAGCGCTTCTTCAACCGCCGTATTACCACCACCAATCACAGCAACATCTTGATTACGGTAGAAGAAACCATCACAGGTCGCACAAGCCGATACGCCTTGTCCCATGAATTTTGTTTCGCTCTCAAGACCCAAATACTGAGCACTCGCGCCAGTAGAAATAATCAAAGCATCACAAGTATAAACACCACTGTCGCCTTCCAAACGGAATGGACGGTTTTTTAAATCTACTTTATTGACATGATCAAAAATAATTTCCGTTTCAAAACGCTCAGCGTGCTTACGCATACGCTCCATCAGTTCTGGACCTTCGACGCCTTGATCATCACCCGGCCAGTTATCGACCTCGGTAGTTGTGGTCAACTGACCACCCATTTGCATACCGGTAATCATCACAGGATTCAGGTTCGCACGGGCGGCATAAACCGCTGCGGTGTAGCCAGCTGGACCAGAACCTAAAATCATTAATTTAGCGTGTTTCACATCGCTCATGTCATTGCTCCTGTAAATGAATGTTTGCCAGACTCAAAAAGGCGGCCGGCTAAAATACTGTGACAAATTCTAACGAAAATCGACTGAAATTCTTAGAGAAAAATACTAATTACTAAAATAGGGACTCTCTATGAGTTTTCAAGTGAGCAAGCAGAGCATTCTGGATCTTGACTTAAACGCATTTCACGCCAGCTGCCTTCAAGACCATCAAATAGCCTCAATACGCCATGCTTAACCTTTCCACAACCACTTGCCAACTTTAACGCCTCTAGCGCCTGATAAACGCCGAGCAAGCCAACAACAGGAGCGATAATACCACTTTCGTTACAGCTTAATTGCTGATCCGACAAAGAAGGATATAAGCACTCATAACAAGGCGTTGATTGTTGATGATACAAGAAACTCACCAACTGCCCTTCCCAGCGAATCGCTGCCGCACTAACCAGTGGCTTTTTCAGTGACAGACAAGCACGGTTGATGACTTGTCGAGCGGTAAAGTTATCCGTACAGTCCAGCACCACGTCAGCCTGCTCTACAGCACAAAGCAAAGAATCGTCTGCCAACTTTTGAGCAATCACTTCGACCTGAACGGCTGAATTTTTAAGCGCAATCTGCGCCGCCGCCGCATCCACTTTATTCAGGCCAAGCTGATGTTCAGCATAAAGCACTTGGCGTGGCAAATTGCTGCACTCTAGTTGGTCGCCGTCCGCTAACACTAATTTTCCCACGCCTGACGTAGCCAAATAAGTCGCCGCAATATTCCCTAATCCACCCAAGCCAATGATCAATATTTTGGCTTGGGTAAGATTGAGTTGCCCCTGTATATCAAAATTTGGCAGTAATAACTGTCTACTATAACGATCTAACTCTGATTCGTTCATTTTCACCTTACTTTCTTCTTGCTCATCCTGCCCGACTGGTCAATTCTTTGCTAAACTCACTCTATTATTTTATCCATGAGCATCGATATGAAGTTTCCCGGTCAACGCAAACTCAAACATTACTTCCCAGTTTCTCAACCTAAACCTGCTTTGCCTAAATCAGAAGTCCGTCCAGATAAAGACACTTACATCGTTGGTTTGGATGAAACTATCGTCGATGTGGTCGCCAATGTCTCGGATCAATTTTTAAACACATTTAACATCCAAAAAGGATTGTCGAATCTTGTCGATGCCGACACAGCCTCTGCGATATATGATGAACTCACTGCACAAAACAGTATCTCAGATCATTTTGCTGGCGGCACCATTGGCAACACCATACACAATTATTCCGTGCTAGCTGATGACAAATCTGTGCTACTTGGCGTCATGTCTGCCAATATTACCTTAGGATCACCAGCTTACCATTATATCTGCCACACCAGCAGTAAAGTCGATATGAATCACCTTCAAGGCGTTCCTGGAGACATCGGCCATGGCATTACCTTAATCACACCTGACGGTGAGCGCACTTTTGCGATCGCCCCTGGGGATATGGACGAGCTCAATACGGAACACATTCCGGAAAATATTATCGCGGGTGCGGCTGCCCTGGTAACTTGTGCTTACCCTTTACGCCATCAGGGTAAACCCATTAAACAGGCCATGCTAACCGCCCTACAATATGCCCATCAACATCATGTTCCAACCGCTCTTACATTAGGCACCAAACACCTTGTAGAAGATAATCGCGAAGAACTGCTCGAATTAATCAAAAACTACGTCAACGTACTCGCCATGAATGAATTAGAAGCCGAAGCGTTAACGGGATTATCAGATCCATTACAGGCGGCCAGTGCCATTCTTGATTACGTTGATCTTGTGTTATTAACCGCAGGGCCAGACGGCATGTATCTATGCGGCTATACCGATGATGAGCTAAAACGGGAAACCACACACCCTATTAAATCGGGCAGCTTGGCCGATTTTAATCGTTGGGAATTCAGTCGCCCTATGCTGCGTGAAGCTTGCAAACACCCCGTAAAAGTCTTCTCTCATATTGATCCTTACATGGGCGGCCCCGACAAAATTCGCAACACCAATGGCGCAGGTGACGGCGCATTATCAGCATTGCTGCATGATATTTCCGCGAACCACTTTCACAAAGAAGCCATTCCAAACTCCAGCAAACACTTAGCGCCCTTTTTGGCTTATTCCTCTTTTGCCCAAATCTGTAAATACTCGAACCGCGTAAGTTATGAGATATTAGCGCAAAACGCGTCTCGATTATCCCGTGGCTTACCAGAAAGAGAAGACAGCCTAGAAGAAGCTTACTGGGAAAGATAACCGTTCAAGCTTTCTTAGCGACATAAAAAAACCATGCATAAGCATGGTTTTTTTATGTCGTTCTAAACTCTAGATCGCTCTAAAAAGAATGGATTGGCTCTTAATTCATCGCTTCGATGCCAAGTGCATCGTTGCGCTCAAACATACGATTGAGTTCCAACAAAATAACCAACTCATCTTCTTTTTGGTAAACACCTTGAATAAATTTCAAAGCATCGTCATTACCTACGCTTGGACTTTGCTCTATTTCACCTTGATACAAATAGAATACTTCTTGTACCGCATCGACCAACAGACCCACTTGTTCACCATCATGCTCGATGATGATAATGCGCGTGTCATCGGTAATAGTGCACTCTGGCAAACTAAAACGGACGCGTGTGTCCACTACCGTCACAACGTTACCGCGTAAGTTTACGATGCCTAGTACATAAGAAGGCGCACCTGGAACGGGAGCTATTTCGCTATAGCGTAGCACCTCTTTAATCTGCATGACGTTGATACCATAAGTTTCGTCAATCAGCTTAAAAGTCAGATACTGCAACAACTCGCCTTTCTTATTTTCAGATAAGGCTTTCCCTTTTTCTTTAATAGGTGCTAATTCAGACATGGCTCACATCCATATTCAATTTGATTAAAGTACTGTAGAACTCGTTACTGCTTTTGTCTAGTGTAAACAAAGAGTAACGAGTCTACGAGCAAAGTTAAGTAACAATTAGTTGTCTTGTTGTATCCCAACTATTGTCCAATTTCCATTTGCGTCAGACATGTTCTTTTCTAAGTGCCAAATTTCAGCGGTTTCCGATGTTTCATCGCCTTCTTTGATCCAGCCTGAGAACTGCAAAGAAATAGACGCTGTCGAACCGATAAACTCACCACGAACCAAGTCAACCATCAAAGAGATCACTTCAGTACGAGGCTTGTTGTCGCCATGCTTAGCACGCTCTTCAACCAACAAGTTATAAAGCTCTGGGCTAACATAATCTAAAATTTCATTAAAGTTATTATCATCCCATGCTTTTTGCAGTGTGATGTAATGATTTTTCGCTTCTGCAACAAAGGCTTGCTCATTAAAACCAGGTGGCAATTGAATGTCTGGAGTAGCACCGAAACCACTCATTCCAGCCATTGGTGAAGGCTGAACGCTGTCGCGAGTTGATTCAGGCATTTCACGGAACATACCATTTGTGCCAGCTTGTTGAGCCGCTGCTGCAGCGCGACGTTTTGGCGCGATGAAGAACTTGTAGATCAAGAAACCAATCACAGCGAATAACAAGATATCGCCAAATGAAATACCATCAAACGCGCCACTACCTAGCAAGGCTGCAAAAATACCACCTGCTAATAGACCGCCTAACAGACCACCGCCTAGACCACCCAAGAAACCAGGTTTTTTAGCTCCAGCCGCCGCAGCCGTAGAATTGGTCGCACTCGCTGGCGCCGCTTTAGGCTTAGACACAGAAAAGCTTTTACCAAAACTCTTACCACCACCAAGCTTTTTAGCATGGACATCGGCACTGTAGCCCCCCGCCCCAATTGCCAACACAAACGCCAACAGCATGGCATACACAGATGTTTTCACGGTATTTCTCCTATTATTTAAAATTCACTAGACCTACGGCATTGCGTAGGTCTGAAATCATTTGCCTTGCTCGCGCTCGCGCTTTTTCTGCACCCGATTGTAGTATTTCCTCGACATGAACAGGATTTGCTATCAATTCTAGATACTTTTCACGCGGCTCACTCAGTTGACCATTGATCAGGGTAAAAAGTTCCTTCTTTGCTTCGCCCCAAGCAATACCCTCTGCAAAATTCTGACGCATTTGCTGAGTTTGTTCTGGTGTCGCAAACGCTTTATAAATATCAAACACAGTAGAGTCATCAGGGTCTTTCGCTTCCCCCGGTTCTAACAGGTTGGTTTTGATTTTATTGATGCCTTTTTGTAGCTTTTTCTCAGTATCAAATAATGGAATCGTATTGTTGTAACTCTTGCTCATCTTACGACCATCTAAGCCTTTAAGAATGGAGCCTTCTTCACCCACCACCGCTTCCGGTAATACGAAATGTTCACCAAATAAATGGTTAAAACGACCAGCAATGTCACGCGCCATTTCAATATGCTGTATTTGATCACGACCAACCGGCACTTTATGGGCGTTAAAGGCCAAAATATCCGCCGCCATTAACACTGGGTAGCAAAACAAGCCCATAGTGATACCAAAATCTGGATCTTGGCCATTAGCAAGATTGTCATCTACCGCGCCTTTATAAGCATGGGCGCGATTCATCAAGCCTTTTGCGGTGACGCAGGTCAGTAGCCAATTCAATTCAGCAATCTCAGGAATATCAGATTGACGGTAAAAAGTTGCTTTATCCGTGTCCAAGCCACACGCTAGCCAGGTCGCCGCAATTTCTAAACGAGACTGTTTCACACGCTCTGGATCCTGACACTTGATCAAGGCATGATAGTCTGCAAGAAAGAAGTAAGATTCCGTATTGTCTTGACGGCTCGCTTCGATCGCTGGACGAATGGCTCCCACATAGTTACCTAAGTGAGGAGTACCTGTGGTGGTGACACCGGTTAAAACAATTTCTTTTGCCATTGTTGCTACTCTTTCCTACTTTACACAATGTTGAAATGTTGCTTACCCTACCATAAAAAAACGACCGCAAGAATCACGCATTACGATTATTTAATCTGATGTTTTACAAGCTTTTTTACATCTTCAGCAGATAGTGGAGCCGAATAGTAAAATATCAATGCCAAAGCTCATCAATAAGGCCTGAATAACGTTCAATACGAGCACTCGTTGCACTACGAATTAAGCCGCTCGATCCCCATAACGCAAAGGATCTCTTCGCCCGAGTAATACCGGTATAAAGCAACTCTTTGGTTAATACTGGCGAAGGCGTCATAGGCAATAACAAAGCCACATGATCAAACTCTGACCCTTGAGATTTATGCACTGTCATGGCAAAGACCACTTCAAACTCACTCAAACGACTCGGCAGCAAGCCAGTAAAAGAACCATCAGGCTGCATAAACCATACTCGAAGACGCTGAAACTCATCAGGCATACAAAGACCAATATCGCCATTAAACAAGCCCAATGCCGCATCATTTCGGGTTAGCATCACAGCTTTCCCCGGATACCAAACATGGGGGTCTTTTACTCGTCCCCGCTGATAGAAATACTGCTCCAACTGAGCATTCACCTTCTCGACACCAAACTCCCCTTGGCGAACCGCCGTCAGAATCTGGTAACGTGAAAACACCTCATAAAGTTTGGCAATATCAAGGTTCTGACGCACCGCTTCCCAATAATCATCATACCCTTTGGCGAGAGTCGCAATATCGGCCTTGGTCTGTCCTTCTTCTGGCGTTCGCCATTCAACATCCGTGTTATTAGACTGCAAGCAACGCAATACCGCTTGGCTGTCCCCAGCGTTCATGGCTTTTGCCAAGTATCCAATGCCACTATTGGCATCAAAGCGATAGCTGGTTCTTAGCAAGGTCAAGGCTCGGCTTATGGGCGGCGCTGACGCATTGCCAAACGGCGCAAGGTTTTCTCCAGTAAGACGGCTCAGTCGCTCAGCCCATTCTGGTTGGAAGTAAACCTCTTCGATGCCATAGGATAAATCCCCCAGTACACTGCCCGCTTCTACCGAAGCCAGCTGATCTTTGTCGCCCAGCAAAATCAGTCGCGCCTGAGGCGGCATAGCATCAATCAATTTCGCCATCATTGGCAAATCCACCATGGACACTTCGTCCACCAGCAACACATCCAAATGCAAGGGGTTTGCTTTATTGTGCTTAAAACGACTGCGGCCAAAATCACTTCCTAACAAGCGATGCAAAGTACTCGCTTGCTCTGGAATGGCAAGCTTAACGTCATCACTTAATGGCAAACCCGCTTTGGCTTTTGAAATGGATTCCGTTAGACGCGCCGCGGCTTTGCCAGTTGGCGCGGCTAACTCAATACGCAACACCTTACCTTCGACCAGCGACTGAGCCACTAGCAACGCCAAAAGACGAGTCACAGTGGTTGTCTTTCCCGTTCCCGGGCCGCCACTGATCACCGAAAAAGGCAAACTTGCCGCATTGGCGACGGCCACTTTTTGCCAATCTACCGCGTCGGCTTTATTGGGAAACAGCGTTGCCAATAACGCCGCATCCACAGCAAAAGGCGCCACAGTAAATTGCCCCTTGAGATACGTCAGCACTTGTTGCTCATATTGGAAATAACGATACAAATACAAACGCGTGCCCGCCAACACCATAGGGCGTTCAACCACACTGTCTGCCGACGAAACCAGACAACTTGTCTGCAAGACTTGGCACCAAGCCGACACGCTCTTCACACCGCTCTTTTCCAATGCCGCTCTTAATTCTTCTAAATCAATGCCTTCTGGTGGTCTTTGCCAAATATTCGCTAGATCGATACAAATATGGCCAGCCCCAAGGTACGCGCTGCATAAGGCTCCGGCGATATACACAGCGCTCTTATTTACCTCTGAATTGCCTTCTTTGGCATGTTGCGCCAGCTGCTCAATCCACTGACGATCAATGGCTCGTAAAACCCCTTTAGATTGCCAAGCAGACAAACTAAATGGCGTCGTAGCAGATGGATTTTCTTCACGCGCTTTTTCATCAAGAGAGTCGAGCAAACCTAGTTGATTAGAAAAGTCCATATTGCACTACCTCATCATTCGATTTGCTACCCATGGATTTATCACTCTGAGCCTTGCCACTAAACAGCTTATCGAGCGCAGTCACATGCTCAAGCGTTAAACGGTTTTGAAAAACACCCGTTTGCTGCCCTACTCGCATGCCACGCAAAAACAAATACACCACGCCGCCCATGTGTTTTTCATAGTCATAATTCGGCAAACGCTGCTTCAACAAACGATGTAAGGCTAAGGTATAAAGCTGGTACTGCAAATCGTATCTGTGCTCGGCAATAGCATGAACTAATCTCTCTGGCTCGTAATCAGCCAGGTTATCCCCCAAGTAATTGGACTTATAATCCAGCACATAATAACGGCCTTGGTATTCGAACAATAAATCGATAAAGCCTTTTAACATGCCTTTTAATGGACGATCTTGGATCATCGGCGCAATACGCGATACCTCATCGTGTTCACGAGAAATGCGGTCCAACTGCAAGGCATTCATGCCGGTCACCGGAATAAAAAACTCCATTTCTTTGCGACAAACCGAGGGCGCCAAACGCCCCAAACTCATTCCCGTCATTAACTCGGTATTAATCATATCGGGCAACCATTCGCTCAATACGTCTTGCCATTCGCCAAAGCCCTGACGCTCGTAAAAATCGATCATGCGCTTATGGTGACTGGTTTTTAATAAGTCGTTAAAGCTCGGATTAGCAGACACATCATGCAGGGCTTTGCCTTCCAGCGTATCATGCAAGAAAGTGCCAGGCTTGGCGCCTTTGGGAAAAGTAAAGCGACTCTTTTGCGGCTCAAGCACGGGGTCAGACACGTCCGTTTCATCCAATAAAGGATCGACAAAACGCGCCATCTCATCCAAGCCTGGTACGCTTTCATCGTGATGCTCTTTGTCTTCCACTACGAGCGAAGAATAACTTCCCACCCACCAGTCTCGCTCGACACGCCCAGTAAAATCTCGCGCACGGGGTTCAACTAAGTCGGCTTGCGCCATTTTGAATCGTGGTAAGCTCGGAGGCTCATTAGGTAAATCCAACAACTGCATTTGACCATGCTGATAACGCCCACAAAGGCCTTCGATACTTGGGTACAAATCACCAGCCTCAAGCGACTCGCCTTCGCCAATCAAGGCACCCACACCACTAAGATGCACCTCAGATACCGCACCACGAGTTTTATTCGCCCCTTTTCCTACCTCCATGGCACCGATAAAGCACGCTTCTTTGGAGCGCGTTAATGCCACATAAGCCAAACGAATTTCGGCCGCATACAACTCTTCTTTGTGCTGCTCGGTCTGCGCTTCATCAGGGTCAATGGCGATCCACAATTGCTGTTGCGCATCGTGGTATAAAGCCGACTTGTCTTGATCTCGATACGGCGTAAACGCAAACGGCAAATACACTATCGGATATTCCAAGCCCTTACTTTTGTGAATGGTGACAATCCGCACCAACTCCGCATCGGTTTCAAGGCGAATCTTTTGCTCATCGCTGTTGCCATTCGGCGCTTGAATCGCCAACCTGAGATAACGTAAAACGCCTTCTTTGGAATCCAACTCTAAGGACTTTTGCTGTAGCTTTTCGGTCAAATGCAGAAAGTCGGTTAAGCGACGTTCGCCACCAGTATGGCTGAGCATATTCGCCGCCAGTGACACGTCTTGCATAAACTCTCTTAACATAGGCAATAAGCCTTGCTTGTCCCAGATTTCTAGATAATCACGGAAAGCTTGTCCCCATTTTTCATACACCACGTCGTCGTGATTGAGCGTATCCAAATCTTCCAACGACCAATCAACCAAGCTGGTTGCCAAGGCCGAACGCAATTTACTTTCTTGCCCATTGGATAATATCGCTGTCAGCACAATCAGTAGCTCGCGCGCCTCAACGGTTTCAAACACCGAGCCCTTGTCACTGAGATACACACTGGCGATACCGCGCTGACGTAAGGCGTCTTTTAACGCATTGGCTTGACTAAAATTGGTCACCAACAAGGCAATATCTTTTGGTCGCACGCCCTGTCCTTCGATCAGCGCAGAACCCTGCTGTCCTTCCAGTAACAGTTGATGAAGATGCGCGGCACAAGATTGCGCCATCGTTTGCCGATAGTCTTTTGCTGACACGGGCTCATCACTGGCTTGATACAAAAACTGCAGCGCCGCTTGCGTTTGCCCTTGTCGAGTAAAGCCACTGGCAACACCACGATCTTGCACCTCAATAAAAGGAATCCCGGTGACGCGAAAGGGTTCCGTTTGGGTAGTAAAAAGTCCATTGACCGCCTGAATCATGGCCGCAGAAGACCGGTAATTGGTCGCCAAGGAATACACACTGTCGACACGTTTTTTAGCCGCCAAATAGGTGTAAATATCCGCGCCACGAAAGGCATATATCGCCTGTTTTGGATCACCGATCATGATCAAGCCAAGCGTATTTTGATCTACCGTCGCTGGGGCATAAATGGTAGAGAAAATCCGATATTGCACCGCATCTGTGTCTTGAAATTCGTCGATTAAAGCAATCGGATAAAGGTGGCGAATGCGCTCTGCCAACTTGCCCGCTTCGTCTTTCGTTAGCGCCACATCGAGAGACGTGAGCAAATCGGTAAAAGTGAGTGATTGTGTGCTGCGCTTCCAGCGTTTCATGCGTTCTTGGGTTTGCTGCCACAGCTGAGTCAGTAAGACCGCTTTTAAGCGCCCCGCGTCAGGGAAGCTTTCACGCAAGTTTTGCACCAAGCCAAAGAATGCGTGAGCCGGCAAGTCACCGCCTTTACTCAGTCGACTGGCGTGTTCATGGGTATCAAATTTTTCGAGGCTTTTGTCCAGTTCAAAACGGGTTGAATTCGCCCACTGCGTCATGGCGTCGATGTCTTTCGATGGATCTTTGCGCCAAAACGTGCGTTTTATACCACTGCGCTCAAGGGCCTCAACAATATCATGCGATTGACTCAGCCACATGGCACGCACCGCGGCCATGGTTTGTTGCGCCTGACTTAGGGCACTTTCCCAATCGTAATCGGGCACCGCGATTTTGGCGTCAGGCTGGTTATTCAATAAGTACAAATCTTTCAGCAAGGCGTCAGGATTCGACCAAATAGGCTGAATCAAAGCCGCCTTGGTGTCGTCCATTGGATAAAACACGCTGCGCCAAACGTCCTTCACCGCCATAGACAAGGGCGCCAATTCGTCGGTCTCAATGGTTTGCTGGAACAACATGCGACTTTCAAAGGCGTTTTGACTCAGCATACGCTGACAAAAGCCATGAATGGTAAACACCGCCGCTTCGTCCATTTGCTTCTCAGCATACAGCAGTTTTTCAATGGCGCCCGCGCGCTGATCGTCTGACATTTGCGCCAGCCAGTCAGCCAGAAAGACATCTCTGCTTTCGCCTTGCAATAAAGCTTTTCGCGCGGCTCGGATGCGCCCACGAATCCGTGCTTTTAGCTCGGCGGTGGCGGCCTCGGTAAAGGTCACCACCAAGATCTGATCCACTGTGAGCGGTTTATCTAAATCACCGCTATTCCCAGATAAAGACGGCCCACTCGGCACCAGCAAACGCAGATACAAGTTGGCAATGGTGTAGGTTTTCCCTGTGCCGGCACTGGCTTCGATTAGCCGTTTGCCAAACAACGGGAAGGTTAATGCGTTGAGCGGCTCAGGAATCATATTCAAGGCTTCTGCATTAACGGCAAGCTGATTAACAGAAACGGACTCGTTAGAAAGACTCATTCCATCTCCTCCAAATGACGATGCATAGGCAACCAAATTTGCTCACACAAAGCGACAAACTGAGCTTTTTGCGACGGTAAATCGGGGAAATAACGCTGCCAATAAGCATCGTCGACCTCGCTACGAGTAAAGGCACTGCTGTTGTCTTGATACTGTTTCAACGCTTGCTCCCAAGCGATATCAGGGTCTTCTTGCGTTTTGCTCGCACAATAACTTTTGCACCATGCGTCAGCACTTTTCGCGGGCAAGGCAATTGGCTGACACAAGCCTTGCTGTAACAACGCCAACATACTGCTCAAATGCTCTTTGGCCTCGTTCGGCTGAAGCAAGATAAAACTGTGCTGCAACAGCTTACCTGTTTTACTCAAATTAATAAGATGATGCTGCCTTGGCGTACCTTGGGCGCACAAGGCCAAATGCTCGATCCACGCCTGCATTTTTTGATGAGCGGATAAGTCCCCAATGCGATAAGACAAACGCGTCGTTGCTGTTGGTAAATCCAACCACGCCTGCAAAACAAGACTACCAAGGGTTAAATTTACTTCGATAGGCGCACATTCCTCCAACGCATAGCCCTGTAACACAGACAACAACTGACGACATTGACCACGACTCTGCTGCAAAGACAAACGCCCTAACGCGCCGTAAGGCAAGGCCCCCGTTAAGGACAAACGCTCAACAAACGAATCTTCATCGTCTTTTAGCATGGCTTGTAGCAAGCCTTCACGCAATTGATAGCCCGCCAAGCCATCTAATGCGAATGGCTCGTCCTCTTTTTCTTCCTCTTCTGGCAAGCTCAAATAGGCTTTTAATCGGCGCTGAGTAAAGTAACGCGCCGGATGCCCAATAAAACGCGACAACTCATCAAGAGCCAGCTCCAATCTTGGCTGCTCTAAACCATCCAGTGGAAGAAACGCTTGTGGCTCATTGTCCACCGGAACACTTAATAACGCCGGTAACCATTGATCGTCATAGCTGTATAAGCGTTTATCAAACTGAACGGCCGATTGTTGCGATTGAACGTAATAAGCGGCATTAAAAGGCTGCAACGGATGCTCAAGAATCAGTCGCTCTAACAAGGCTTTCTGCGCCTCGTCTGGCGCCAATGTTTGGTCACCGTCAAACACACAACTCTGCCCCATGTATTCCAACAACTCACTGACTAAAATAGACGCATTCTTTTCGCTGTTATCTTGAATACTGCGACCCACATAACTGATATAGAAACAATCTCGCGCTGACATTAAGGCTTCGAGAAACAAGTATTTGTCGTCTTCTCGTCGGCTTCGATCGCCGCTGCGATATTGCCCGACCATCAAATCAAAGCCCATTGGCGCAACACTGCGAGGATAATCACCTTCGTTTAAACCCAACACACAAATGACTTTAAACGGCACCGAGCGCATGGGCATCAAGGTGCAAAAGTTGACTCGCCCCGCTAGGAAACGCTGTCCGCCTTGGGACTCTTGCAACAATGGCGATAGCAACTGACGGATTACTTGCTGATCCAATGGCGCATCAAAATACGCTTGCTGCCACTGCAGCGTTAACGCATCAAGCTGCTTACTCAGCAGCACCTGAAAGGCATCGTCTTCGTCCACCAAAAAGAAGCGTTCCGCCAAATAATACAAGGTCGAAATCCATTCTTTCGGCGTAAGGGATTCCATTAACTTGGCTTGTGCATCGTTAATGGCGACCAAAAACTCAGCGAGCTTACCGGCCACCGAGGCTTCTAAACCTTCCACATCGCCGTAACTTAACGTACCTTCCCAGATGTGATCATGCCCCATGGCATAACCCAATAACATGCGGCGCACGCCATTCAGCCAAGTATGAGATTCTTGTATGGGCAAATCATGCTGTTGAGCCGTGTTGCCATCCAACCCCCAACGAATACCGACTTCTGTCGACCATTGTCGAATACGCTCTAACTCGTCGGCGGTTAATTCAAAACGCGCCAACACCGCAGGCACTTCTAATACGCTGATCAATTCTGACAAGGTGAAACGACTTTCGCCCAAACCAAGCAAATACAAATAGGCATCGACAATCGGGTTTTCCATGCCGCCAGATTGGTCAATCAAGGCAAAGGGAATCTGTTTTCTGCCCTGAGCACTGCCTTTAACAGCACCGCTCTTTTTTTCACCCCCAAAAATCGCCTTCACAAACGGGCTGTAGGTGTTGACGTCCGGTAACATGACGATGATGTCTTTTGGCGTTAAGCTCGGATCGCTCTCGAACATTTGCAACAGCTGATCATGCAAGACTTCCACTTCCCGCAATGGGCTGTGACAACGATGCACACGAATACTTTGATCACCCACTGCGATAGCGTGACGATATTCCGCATTGGCAATACTGGCGTCTCTTTCTTGTTTCGAGCCATGGTTTTCTAGGGTCAATACATCTTGCTGAACCCATTGCAGTAACCCAGTCGATTGCCCACTACGATAATCTTCGAACACTTCCAGCTCGTTGTCGGCCATCTCTTGCAGCTGAGCAATGTAGTCTCGACCCAAACGCCCCCAACTTGCCAACAGCGGATTGGCATCCAGATGCAAGGTATCCGTACTCAAACCTGGCTTGAGGGTTTGGCGTTTTATTTCTCGGCCCAAATAATGTTTATCGACCACATCACCCCAATAAAAACGACAAGGGTTCTGCAAAAATAGATGCACATCAATCCAGCCAGAAGCGGCCAACACACGCAGAGACTCCAGCGTATTTGGCGGCAAGGAAGACACACCAAAAATAAAAATTCGCTCAGGAACACCCGCTGGGCGCGCAGACGATAGCGTAGCGTCGTGTAAAGCTTCAATAAGATTCCCCCGATGATACAAGGAAGTTCCTTGTTGACTGACATCGGCCACCAGATCGCGCCATAAAATAGCCTGCCAAGGTTGCTGCTCAAAGATGGCTTTTAGCTTGGGGTCTTGTGCTTCGCCACCCTCCCAACTCTTAATCCAATCAGGGCGATACACCAGATATTGGTCATAAATATCGGCAATGCTGCTGCATAACTGGAAGCGTCGAATTTGTGTATCGTCTTCTTCCAAATACCAACTCAGCGCTTGGAATTCGGGTTCGTGTAAGCGAGTGTCCAGCAAGCGCATTAAACGCCATACCAAGAAAGGCTTATTAAATTCACTTTGCGCCGGAATATCGTCTAACGTTTGCGCAAAGGTTTGCCAAACAAAGGTAGAAGGCAAAGGAAACACCAAACCCGCCGCAATAGAATGAGACTCGGCCAAAAACATCTTCAGCCACTGCGCCATACCGGGGTTTTGTACCAATATATGCTCATCATCAAACGGATTTACTGGCGGCGAAACAGCCAAAATCTTCGCAAGCAACACGGCCAAATCCTCTAGACGGTTACTTGTGTAAAGTTGAAACATGCAAGAATCCTACGCGTTAGAAAGCAGCTCAATAAAAGACTAATAAGCCTAACCTTGGAAGCGATAAAAAAGAAGGACTGAATAATTTAAAAAGTGAAGAGACGACAGATTAGGTGTTAGAGGTGACCGAAAAGACGAATCCTCATTATTCCAAGCGTTAACAC
The DNA here is from genome assembly GCF_003259225.1 of Marinomonas arctica. Taxonomy (GTDB): domain Bacteria; phylum Pseudomonadota; class Gammaproteobacteria; order Pseudomonadales; family Marinomonadaceae; genus Marinomonas; species Marinomonas arctica. The sequence continues at coordinate 95,965 of NZ_QHJF01000006.1, forward strand.
AGTGGGAAAAAATACTAAAGGACACTTTACTGAAAAGCTTGACTCAAAAATGCCTAGGTAGATCACGGCTACCATGTAAGACACGGACAATTCTTAAGCGATTAGTCATAACGCGATAAAACACCACATGGGATTGACTGACAAAGCTATAAAACTCTGCGCGGATTTCGGTGCGTTCACGCCCGATGCTGGGGTTGTCACATAGCTGGATAAAGCAGTGTTCTAAATCTTTTAAATACCGAACGACCTGATCGAGTCTAAACTCAGTATCGCTATAATCAAAAATATCACTCAAGTCTTACGCCGCTTCTGGCGACAGTTCATAGCTTGACACCGAAGAAGTCATTAAAAGCGCTTTTCTTCTAGCTTGGCATTAAGAATATCCTGCACTTTATTCGGGCTAGCTTCACCGTCCCAACCTTTGGCTATTTCTGCGCGTAGTTCTTCTATTATGCGATGACGGTAGATTTGATGCAGGCGCAATGCATCGCGCACCACTTCGCTGGCATTTTGAAAATCACCGCTTTGAATTTGCGCAGAAATGTAAGCTTCTTGTTTATCGGTAAAACTAATATTCATGTTATTTAACCCCATGAGCTTTTCATTTCAAGCTATCACTCCATGTCTATATTTATCAAATATGGACATTACCCTTCATACTCTGTCGCTATTAAGTATTAGTAGCCCTAAAAATATAGATTTCATTGTGGGCGGGGTATCGGTATAGGTCTCGTGTAAATCACTTTGCTAGTTTAATGGCGATAAATGGCCAATGCCAAACTAGATGCATGTATGAGGGAAAAACTAAAATGAATATATGGTGGAGCTAAGCGGGATCGAACCGCTGACCTCTTGCATGCCATGCAAGCGCTCTCCCAGCTGAGCTATAGCCCCACAAAACGCGTAGCGTAAGTGGACAGTGTGTCCTGGGTGATGTTTTTATAGATCACTTATTTAGCAATAAGTGGTGGAGCTAAGCGGGATCGAACCGCTGACCTCTTGCATGCCATGCAAGCGCTCTCCCAGCTGAGCTATAGCCCCTAAAAACTGGCGAGGATTTTATGGGCGCTTGCTAATACTGTCAACCTTTTTACGAAGCTCTAATCGGATATTTTTCCCCAATCAACACAAAATCGAACACTTTCATCATTGTGATGATCCGCCTTTTTGTGTTTTTATAACTCCTTGTTCTAACTACATGAGAGCAACCGTTTCAAACTCAACTTCAATAATAAGAGAAGCGCAATGATCGAATTTCCAACGGTCTTAGACGATTTAATGATGGCCCAACAGCCGATACTCAAAAGAACAAAAGAAATTTTTGGGTATGAGCTACTATTCCGTGGAAAAGACTCCCTAAACGCCAACATCTCTGACGGTGAAGAAGCGACAAGCCAAGTGTTGGTCAATCTTTGCATCGGCATCACCAAACTGGAATCTCAGCTCAGAAAACCTTTTTTTATTAATATGACAACCGAACTTATGTTGTCTGACGCTTTTTTTCCTATCGATCCAGACACCGTTTACATTGAAATCCTTGAGAGCCAAAAACTGACCCCTGAATTTTTTACTGCCTTAAAAAATTGGCGAGCTGCGGGCTATCGCTTCGCCCTCGACGATTACCAATTTGATGAAAACTATCAGGCACTGCTCCCCTGGGTATCCATCGTGAAAATAGATGTGCTTCTTACACCACCCAGCGAGCACATAGAGCAAATTAAAGAGTTAAAATCGAGAGGCCTTATTTTACTGGCTGAAAAAGTAGAAAATGCCGCCATGTTTGAGCTCTGCAAGCAGCTCGGTTTTGATTTGTTCCAAGGCTATTTTTTACAACGCCCCGAGCTTATCAAGGGCAAAAGAATCGATTCGGCCACGCACGGCGCAATCGAGTTGGTTAATGCCTTGCAGAACAAAGACATCAGTATTGAAGCGATCACCGACTTAGTCGCCAAAAATCCCAAGCTGTCCTATCAATTGCTGCGCATTCTTAACAGCCCGGTTTGTGGCGTATCTAAAACCGTCACCTCCATCAGAGAAGCCATTATCTTTTTGGGCTTGGTGCAGTTAAAAAAATGGGCACTACTGATCACCATCACCTCATCCACAAAACAACCGCAATCACTGCTCAAAATCTTATTAACCCGCGGGCGTTGCTGCCAATTATTAGCAGAAAGTAAACAATCAACTCTTGCTGATTCTGCTTTTATGGTTGGAATGATGTCTGGCATAGACGCCGTGTTCAACTTAGAAAAATCCATTGTGTTAGAACAGATTGCTTTAGATAAAAGCTTACTCGCTGCCATCCTCAAACAATCGGGAGAACTTGGCGGTTATCTTAAACAAACATTAAGCTGTGAAGAGCAAGACTGGAACAAAATCCAGTCAATGACACCGGCCGAAAGAACAACACTCAACAGAGCCTTTTTAGACGCCATGCTATGGGCTGATGACGTCGTCCGATCAATAAATTAATTAATTGCAAATTAAACGTATTTTTTTCTTTTAAATGATTGACACCTAACTAAAAAACCATAGAATACGCTTCACCTTTTTCAAGGCCAGTGTGGTGGAATTGGTAGACACGACGGATTCAAAATCCGTTGCCTTCGGGTGTGGCGGTTCGAGTCCGCCTACTGGTACCAACATAAAAAAAGCGCTCACTTCGGTAAGCGCTTTTTTTTTTGCATTCAACTTGCCATCAAAGAACAGCACTCGACTCAACAAGTGCCTTCAAAGAGGCAGAACAATCAATGATCGTCAAAACCATGCAATACGTAATCGGGTAGATCTTCTTCTTTTGGAATCGGCGTCGACCGCCCAGTTTCGTCTATCGCCACAAACTTAAACATCCCTTCTGTGACTTTTTCTCGTCGTCCAATGCGCCCACGGCGAACCCAAGCCTCCACAAGAATATTCATTGATGTACGACCAACCGACTCTACTCGGGTATACACCCCTAAAATATCCCCCACTTTTACTGGGCGAATAAAACTCATACCATCAAGCGCGACCGTCACTACCCGAGACTGAGCACGCTGACCTGCACATATGCCCGCCGCGATATCCATTTGCGATACCACCCAACCACCAAAAATATCACCCGCTGGATTCGTGTCGCCGGGCATAGCCACGGTTCTTGTCGTAAGACGACCTTTTGCCTTTTCTTCAAACTCTGACATAACGCTCTCTCAATCAGTTTTTCCCACTCACTAAGCGCAAGTGTATCCGTTTATGTAGTCAGAGAGTAACAACAAAATATTATCGCAAGCATTTAAAAAACTCATGACAACATTTATAAACGCCGAGTTATTTTGTTAACTCAGTCTCGTAATAAATTGCCGTTCCTTTGGCCTCTGTTGTTGGGAACGAAAAGCTCGAACCAATAGAGGTTCCTATCCCGCCGCCACTACCGGCACTAATACCAACACCCGTTCCCAAACGCCTAAAAGACAACTGTGTGACTTCATCTAAAATCACCCCATTCGCACCTATTTTAGCCGCTTGCTCTTTTAACTCTTGAGTGGCCTTCTCTTTTCTAGAATCTTCCGTAAAGCCGTTATCACTAGAAGCCTTCACCGTGCCAACGACTTTATAATCAAACGCTGGCGCTTGTTCGAATATCGTCACTTGCTCAACTTCAAGTTCAGGCATCTGCTGCCCAGTGACCACATGGGATCCAGAAGAACAGCCAAACAACAACGCTGGCAACGCTAAAACCGATAAATATTTAATAGAATTCATCATGACAGCACCTCACCTTTGAAACTCAAATCATAACAGTGTGGCACAAAGAGCGTGAAAGCAGATCGATAAAAATGTGGATTTTCATAAAAAAGGTATACAAATAAAGGAGTCAACCCGCAAGCTAGCAGACTAATTATCATCTATGATTAAAGTATCGGTAATTTTTAAACACTTAAAGTGAGATGAGAGGTAAAAATGAGCGAGCTAATGGAAACCGACATTTCATGCCCTTACTGCGGCGAAAGCATCGACGTCGTAATCGAAGTACTAGATGAAAGCCAAGAATACATAGAAGATTGTCAAGTCTGCTGCCGCCCCATCACCTTCAACATCGACACCGCCTTCGACGGCTCCACTTCAGTTTCCGTTCACTCGGAAAATGAGACGTATTGATTACATGATCACGGGGTTATCCACGACACTCTCAAAACAAATTAAGCCGCAATAAGGCTGATTTAAAGGTACTCACTTTGCTCTACACAAGAGTCATTATTTTTCACCAAGCTGTTTTTTTACATATCTCAAATTATCAAATGAAGTCATGCTAACCCCAAATCATTTTTTGGCTTTAAAACTCAATGTAAGGTTGCCTTCTTAATAAGATTAGTAAAGAATTATTATCACTATAAAATAGTCTCCACTAAAAAGCAGTTCGGCTTTTTTCATATACACTGACTTCAATTAGGTTATTGTCTGGATCATTAAAATACACAGATTGGATAGGCCCCAGAGCCCCAGATTTTGTCACTGGGCCTTCCAAAATAATAACTTTACATGCTTTTAAATGGGCAACTACCTTATCTATTGTCCAATTCGTAATCAGGCAGACATCACCCGCCCCTTCCATAGCGTGGTTGCGTAACTCTTGTCCAAGCAATTGAAAATTGATTTTTTGTTGACCAAAACGCACGGCTTTTCGACCTTCGCCAAAGGTAATAGGCTCCATGTTTAAAACCGTTTCATAAAAAGAGACTGCCCTATCTATGTTAGCGACGGTCAAAACAATATGATCAAAGTGACTAATCATAGCTCCCTTACCATCCTTTTCATTATCAATAAGTAAATGTCATGCTACGAATGATTCGCCACAAAAACAAGCTTATTGATTGCCATTAATCCAGCAAAGAAACCAACTCTATTCCACCGTCAATAAGGCTCTGTTTTTGCCGTCTGTTGAGTTTTTTCACTTGGTATTCAAGTATCAGTGCGTCACTTTTCGAACCAACAGGTTGCTGCCATACCAACTCTAATGGTCCCTTACCTTTGAGATAGCGAGCCGCCCGCTTACTGACACCTGAGTGTTCTTTGAAACGGCGATCTACGTCAGTGCTGATACCCGTATAAAGCGTATTTAAGCGCGTCTTTATCATATAAAGACTCCACTCACTGTCTTTTAAAACGCGGTTATCGTTTCGCTCTTCTGTCACTTCAATACTCCTTTTTAAGCCTTTACTGAGCAATGATCAGCAGCAAGGTAGACGCTGTGGCAATGCCCATACAGAGATTAAACAGGCGCTGACGTTTTTGATCTGTTAACCAGCGACGAATACTCACGCCAGCCCAAGCCCACATAGCGATGGAGGGAAAACCCACAACAGCAAACAAAACAATCATCCACAAACCAGACTGAGCGTACAGATCGCCAGCAATAGAGAAAGTACTAACACAGCCTATCGCCATCATCCAAGCCTTAGGGTTAACGTATTGGAAAAGCAACGCCTGCCACCAAGACATGGGAGAAGATGAGGCTTTTTTTGCCTCTAAATTGCCAACTGGCGCGTTAGCAATTTTCCACGCCAGCCACAATAAATACGCACAACCGACCCATTTTAATACACTGTATAGAGGTGGATATAAAGTAAATAGCGCGCCAAGGCCAAGCAAGGTAGACAATAATAAGGTCGCGACACCTAACACAATGCCTAACATATGTGGCAAGGTTCGACGAAAACCAAACTGTGCCCCAGACGCTAACAACATAATATTATTTGGACCAGGCGTCACAGAAGTTACAAAAGCAAACATGGCGAGCGCAAAGAAAAAAGACACATCGATCATAATATTCGTCCTTTATTTTTTATGAAAGTCAGCAAATCTCCCACAAAACCAATAAGGGTCGCTTGTGATAATTCCGCTTGTTGGCGCTCCTTCGTCATGCCGATATCCTTCATCTGCAACGCGGTTATAGACGCCAATTTTTTACGTGTTTTAAAACGCAGTGCGCTCTGTTGAATGCAAACCAATACACTGACGACGAACATAACCCTCTCCTTATTAAAGCACACTGTTGGTATTCAGCAGTGCTATGTGTATGAGTAATTACTTTAAAAGAAGTAGACAACGCAATACAGATTCAGAAAATCACCGAATCAAACACACAGAAGACGGTTTGTATCGTCTGTATGGCTAAATAAACCGAGATCTGTATGGTTAAATCCATACAGAAAAAGACCTACAATCAAATTATATTTCAGCCTTCGTTACGTCCTCGAAAAGGAATCCACCATGACACTCTACCAAAACCTAGCCAACCGCTTACGAGAGCACATACAGCATGGTTTTTATAAACCAGGCGACAAACTGCCCTCGGTCAGACAGTTGGCTCAAGAGCATGGGGTTAGCATCTCCACCGTACAAGAAGCCTATCGACAACTTGAACAAGACGCTCTTGTCGAGGCTCGACCTAAATCGGGTTACTTTGTCTGTAGTCGTAAAAAAGACAGCCTACCGAGCGTTTCTAGGCCACCACAGCGTCCTTTGGAAGTGTCGCAGTGGGAAGAAGTACTCAATATGCTGATGATTCGCAGCAACCACAAAGGCGTACAGTTACAGCACGCGATGCCAGACATGACAGCGCCAACATTAAAGCCCTTGCTGAAAACCTTAGCGGATCTTGCCAAACAAAAACCGGAGCTCGGCTTGGGTTATGCCGACATTCGTGGCACAGAAGAATTACGTACGCAACTTTGTCGGCTTACCGTTGCTTCTGGCTGTCAATTGCATCCGGATGATTTGGTGGTCACATCGGGCTGTCAGGAAGCCTTGTCGGTTTGCCTAAGAGCGGTTACCAAACCCGGTGATATTATCGCGATTGAATCGCCCAGTTTTTACGGTTCCATGCAAGCCATTAAAGCGGCCAACCTAAAAGCCATGGAAATTCCGACACACCCCGAAACGGGCATCAGTTTAGAAGCACTGGAATTGGCTCTGGATCAATGGCCTATCAAAGCCATTTTTGTTACCCCCACATGCAATAACCCGATGGGGTACACCATGCCGGATGACAAAAAAGAGCAACTCTATCGACTCGCGCAAAGCTACGATATCGCCATCATAGAAGACGATATTTATGGTGATATTTCCTATCAATTTCCGCGGCCAAGAACCATCAAATCTTTTGATACCGATGGTCGCGTCTTACTGTGCTCGTCTTTCTCAAAAACCATCGCCCCTGGCATGCGTGTAGGTTGGATCGCCCCTGGGCGCTACCGAGATAAGGTCACTCACATAAAATACGTTAGCAGCTCCATGTGTCCGGTGCTTCCCCAACTCGCCATTGCAAAATTCATCCGTCTAGGCGGTTACGCCAAACACTTACGCCAAATGAGACAACATTACGAACAACAGCGCGATCACTTACTTCGTGCGATAAAAACCTACCTCCCCAGTGATACCAGAGTCAGCTTTCCCGATGGCAGTTTTATTTTATGGGTAGAGCTCCACACCAACATTGACAGCATGAAGCTGGTGGAGCAATGCCGCGAAGAAGGCGTCGGCTTTGCTCCCGGCCCACTCTTTTCAGCCACAGGTAAATATCGTAATTGCTTCCGACTCAACTTTAGCGAACAAAGCCCTGAAAAACGCGAGTGGGCCGTCAAAACGTTAGCAACGATTTTACAGGGCGTTGAGTTACGAGCAAAAGTCGGGTGAACCAATCCACCTGCTTTTGCGTAGTAAACAAGTATAAACTCAATAGCCGAGCCTCATTTTGCCACATCGTCTTGTAAAGAAACGCAAATAGACTTAAAGCCTTGATGTAAAAACGCAATAATCCAATAACTTGCTCACCAAATATTACACTCAGAGCATAATGTTATTGACTTGGCTTTCTTGACACTAGGAATGTAAATGATCACTCGATCTTGCTTGAACATAATAGGCTTGCTTTGCCTAAGCATGGCACTGGTCGCCTGCAGTCATACGCAGACACGCGAAAACTACGCCAATTTGGCACAAGAAGACCTCGATGCGGTCGGTGAGTCCAAATCGTCTCAGTGGCAAACAATGGACCAAATCGCACCCGCCAGTTACTTAACCGATTTAATCCAAGACCCACAACTAGAAGCGTTGATTCAACAGGCTCTGCAAGCCAATCCCAGTTTGCAAAAAACACAACTGACTCTACAAGCCAGTTTATGGAGCTTAAAGAGCCAGCAAGGGGAGTCACTTCCCAGTGTTGAGGCCGGTCTTTCTGGCAATAGAGCCGAAGGCGGTAACACCAATTATAATGCCGATCTGAGTATCAGTTGGGAAGCCGACTTATGGCAAAAACTTGCTCTGTCAGAACAAGCATCAGCCAAGACTCTCGCCAGTGACGAAGCGCTTTTTCAAGCCAGCCGAGACACGTTAGTCGCTAATGTCATAAAATCTTGGCTTGCTATTACCGCAAAACAACACGCTATTGCCATCGAAGAAAAGCGCCTCGCGCTATTAGAAGCCAATGAAAAACTCATTTTAAAGCGCTTCAGAAATGGCCTAGGGGATTTAGAAGCGCTGGATGAAGCGCGCACATCCGCCTCCCAATCAAAAGCGGACCTAGTGGAATACCAAGAAAATTTAGCGATCGAAATACGTAACTTACAACTTTATTTAGGCCATTCTGACCCTGTTCATTTTGTTACGAATGACCACTACCCTGCTGTCAATCTCACTCTCAGTGACTTACCAAAACAAAACTTACAGCGCAGACCGGATTTAAAAGCCGCCTACCTAGCCATCGAAGCCGCTGATTTGAACACCTCTGTTGCCTACAAAGACATGTTGCCCAGTATTAGCTTAAGTGCCACATTAAGCGAAACAGCGGCATCGCCAAGAGCAGCGTTGTTTGGCTCACCTATTTGGTCTTTATTGGGGCAAATTACTCAGCCGCTTTATCAAGGAGGACGATTAAAAGCCGCGGCGGAAATTGCCAAACTGCAAACCGCCCAAGCCTATCAAGATTACCGTGACACGCTGTTAACAGCAGTCAACGAAGTCGAAAATACCCTAGGACAAGAACGCGTTTTGTCTCAACAAGTGCGCCATATACAGGACGCTCTTGCCAGCTCGCAAAAAAACCTCAATCAGTATGAGAAAAAATATCGTACTGGCCTCGTTGAATTAAACGATTTGATCAACGTCCAAGAAACCACCTTTGATTTAGAAGCGCAATTGGACAATTTAATTTACCAACACTTATCTAACAGAGTCGATTTAGGGCTCGCACTTGGGCTTGGAGTAAAATCGGAATGAAGTACTTTTCTCAGTGGATCACCTTACTGCTGGCTAGCATCGCCATTGCTGGGGTATATTTTTACGTGACTCATGCTATGGAAGCCCAAAAAAATAGAATACAAACACCACGTCCAGCGGCGCCAGAGCAAGCGATAGAGCTTTCGACCCTGACTACGACGACAGGCAGCTATGCGGCAACTATTACGGCATCAGGTTTAGTCAAGCCAAGATATTCACTCACCATGACCAGCCAAGTAAGCGGTGAAGTCATTCGTCTTTCCAGCCAGTTTGAATCCGGCCAAGTCATTAAAAAAGGCCATGTTCTAGGGCAACTACAAAACAGTGAACTCAACAGCTCCGTCGCCAGCGCGAAAAATACATTAGCCGCCGCTGAACTCGCATTCAAAGAAGAAATGCGCCAAGGTGAGCAAGCCAAAGCCGAATGGCAAGCCGCTGGTTTTAGAGGTGAGCCAGACTCAGATTTGGTGTTAAGAGCGCCGCAACTGGCTGCCGCCAAAAGCGAAGTGGAAGCCGCAAAAGCCGCTCTGAACAATGCACAAACTAAGTTAGCCTACACAACCGTCATCGCGCCTTTTGATGCTTTGATCATTGCACGTAATGTCTCCCCTGGCTCTTACCTTAGCGCAGGCAGTGAAATAGGCACCTTGTACAGTACAGACAGAGCCGAAATTCAACTAGACCTATCAAACAGTGATTGGCTGAAGCTGCCGAATAGCAGCATATTATTGGAAAACTGGCCTGTTTTGATAGCCAGCATCGATAGCAGCGAAACATGGCAAGGTAAGGTCTTAAGCATCAACCAACACATCGATGAAACGACAAGGATGCGCAGCCTGACCATCAGCCTTGAGAACCCTCTGCAACACACACCACCGCTTATTCCTGGCGCGTTTGTTGAGGTGTCGATTCAAGGCAAACGTCTCGATAATTTATGGCGTCTTCCTAACACTGCCCTAAGCCAAAAGAGCGAAATCTGGTATGTGGATGAAAACAGCCGGCTGGCGGCTTTTGAAACCACACCCCGTTTTGTGGACTCTAAATACGTTTATATTCAAGTACCTGACACCATGCGCAACAAAACCTATGAAGTACTTGCCCAGCCTTACAATAGCTATTTAAAAGGCACATTAGTCAAAACACTTAACACGTCCGGCCAAACCAATAAGAGTGTTCAACCATGAGCCCAATGGATCAACCTAAAGGCATTATTCCGTGGTTTGCCAACAACCCAGTGGCAGCCAATCTATTGCTTATTTTGGTCATTAGTTTGGGGGTTCTAAACATGGGTTCCTTAAACAAGGAAGCCTTCCCTAGTTTGACACCAAACCGCGTGGCCATTTCCGTTAGTAATGACACAGGGTCTGCCAAAGAGAACGAAGAAGGCATTGCCATCCCTTTAGAACAAGCCCTGCAAGGGGTTTCTGGTATTAAAAACATCACCACCTCGTCGACCGCCAGTGCCACCAGCACCAGCATCGAAATGCTTGATGGCTACGATATCGATATCTTGCTGGCAGACGTCAAAGACAAAGTCGACCAAATTTCATCATTTCCCGATGAAGCCGATCCAGCCGTTGTCACCAAAGCCACACGAGAGGAACATTCCATTTGGATTCAACTCTATGGCGATGTTGATCGACGCACGTTACAAAAACTGACGGACGAACTGGAATCCGATTTACTGGCCAATGAAAACATCAGTGCCACCTCGATATCAGGTTGGTTAGATCCCACCATCAAGATAGATATTGATAAAAACAAACTGGAATCCTACGGACTCACCTTGTCCGATATTGCCACAGCCATTAATGCAGAGTCCTCCCCGGCACAAGTGGCAACGCTACGCGATGAACATATTTATTTGACGATCAGTGCATCCGAACAAGCCTATATAAAAAGTGAATTTGCCCGCATCCCGATCATTACCAACGACAAAGGTGGAAAGCTATTGCTTGGCGACATCGCCAACATACGCGATACCTTTGATGACGATGACTTTGTCTTGTCCCGTTTCAATCGCGAAAATAGCCTCGCGATTCAAGTCCTCACCACAGGCACCAGTGACATATCTAATTCCGTACTCGGCGCTAAAGCGGTGATTCAAGATTGGCAAGACAATGGACGACTGCCCGCCAATGTCAAATTGGGTACCTGGTATGATCGCAGTGAGTCCATAAATCAACGTCTAGAGTTAATGATAGAAAACGCCATTACAGGCGTGTTATTGGTTTTTATCTTACTGGCCATTTTTCTCAACGTGACTGTCGCTTTTTGGGTGGCCATGGGCTTGCCCTTTATCTTTTTTGGCACCCTATTTTTTATGGGCACCGAAAGCATTGGCTTAACGCTGAACATGTTTACTACATTTGGCTTTATAATGGCACTGGGAATCGTGGTAGACGATGCCGTTGTCGTGGGTGAAAGCGTTTATACCGTTCGCTCTAAAGAAGGTGACACCATTGGCAATACCATAAAAGGCACCATGACAGTAGCGATACCCACCCTCTTTGGTGTATTTACCACGGTTGCAGCATTCTGGGCGTTATCCAACATAGAAGGTCGTTTAGGTCAGTTGTACTCGCAATTTGCCACCGTTGTGGCTATTTGCCTTATTCTCTCGGTGATTGAATCAAAGCTTATCCTGCCGGCTCACCTTGCCCATATCAATACCCAAAAGTCGACTCGTACCAATCCGCTCTCCAAAGCCTGGGCCATGGTTCAACAAGGCGCCGATTTTGGTTTGCAATGGTTTAGTGAACGCGTGTATCGCCCGACGATAGACTTCTCGCTGCACCACAGATACGCGATTTGTCTTTTATTTGTCGCTGTCTTCGTATTGGTTATATCCATGCCGTTTACGGGCGCGATACGCATGAGTTTCTTCCCACAAATTCCGGGGGACACTGTGCGTGGCTCACTCACCATGTATAACGATGTCAGCTACGGACAAACCAACAAGGTCTTATTAGAGTTGGAAGAAAAGGCCTATCAAGCCGATATTGCATTGCGTAGTGAAACCAGCGAACGCCGTCGCCCTATCACCAATGATGAAGAAAGCCAAACAGAACGAACGTCTGTCAGTGCCAGTCTACGAGAAAATAACGCTGCCTCTGCAGTATCACCAAAAGGTGAGGTAGCCATCAAGAATATTCAAGTCACCGCCAGTGATGATCAGTCTGGTGATATTCGGATCGAGCTTGACGATAATCGACCTTACACTTCTGCGCAATTCGCCAGTAAATGGCAGCAACTGTCTGGTATGCCAGAAGGTGTAAAAAATCTCAGAATTCGCAGCGCCCGTGAAACCGTGGATGCCTTAAAAGTGGAACTTCGTGGCAACGACACCAGTGTGTTAAATGGCGCCATGGAAGAGCTATTAAGACAACTGAATACCCTACCTGCGGTAACGGGTATCGAGCAAAATAACGAACCAACCGAATCGCGCCTTACCCTTACACTGACGGATCAAGGTCGACTACTGGGCTTGTCTTCTAATGAACTCGCAACACAAGTCGCGCGTAATTTTGATGGGCAAGTGGTACAAAAATACCAGCGGGACAATTCAGAAGTGGAAGTGCGCTTAGGCTACCCAAGCGAACAAAAGGAATCGCCTGCCGCCGTGCTAAACACAAAAGTCGTCTTAGCTGACGGCACTCGCGTCCCTTTATCTACCGTCGCTACACTGTCCCAAGAAGACGCCGAGACGCGTATTATTCGCATTGATGGCAAACGGTCCCAATACCTCTCAGCGGAGGTAGACAAAGACATCATGTCCTCTACTGAGGTGGTTGAATATTTGCAAAACGCCGTGGTGCCGCAAATGCTGCGCCAGTTTGCTGGTGTTTCCATTTACTTTTCAGGAGAAGCAGAACAAAGGGAGAAGACACAATCTTCTATGTCGGAAATGTTCCTGATTGCCCTGTTGATCATTTATGGTCTATTGGCTATACCGTTAAAATCCTACTCGCAGCCGCTGATTATCATGATGGCAATACCATTTGGCATCATCGGAGCACTCCTTGGACACTGGATGAACAACCTAGCGTTGGGGATTTTCTCATTGAACGGCATCCTCGCGCTCAGCGGTGTGGTGGTCAATGACAGCCTACTTCTAGTGTCTCGCTTCAACGACCTTCGTCATGAAACCAGCCACGTCAAAAAGGCCATCAGCCTCGCCTGTCGGAGTCGCTTGCGCGCTGTATTACTGACGTCATTTACGACTTTCGCGGGCTTAATTCCGATTTTGTGGGAAACCTCAAGACAAGCGCAAATGCTCATCCCTGCTGCCGTATCCCTCGCCTACGGCATCATGTTTGCGACCGTCATTACCCTAATACTCATTCCTGTGCTCTTAATGATCAAAGAAGACGTTCATCAGCTCATACATAAATTGAAAAATAAGACTGCGGATACGTTGGAACCAGCGAACGAAGGTGAATAGAAAAAAAACAAGAGACAATGCTTGCTAGCACCGTCTCTTTATTTTTTCTAATATGCGACTAATTTATTTCAGAAAGCAAATCTGGATTGGTTACCAAGTTCCGCACACCATGGGCATGACCTTCTTGGTAGACATTATCGCTGTCACACCAGCTACCTAACGAGTCAATGCTCACCTTGGCAACTTTGGGACGCACATTCCAGGTGACTTGGAAAGGTGACGCCACCTCATTGTAAGCAGGGCCTGTTGTAGAGCCCGCATAAGTAACAGGGTTCCCTGTATCGTTAGGAATGGCAACGGCTTGAAAACGACCATTGCGAACATCATGAGCCGTTAAGGCTTCAAAATCCAATGCTTGCTCATCATTCACTACGACATAAACTTGTGTCTCTACACGCAGCTGTGGCATTGGCTCACCTTTAATCAAGCAAGCCCCTAGTGTCGCACCCGGTTTTACCTTTGCCGTGGAATACACATAATGCACTTCTATCGTGTCACCAGAATCCACTTCACTGTATTGACTTCTGCACACCGCACCACCTTTGCGTGGTGCTAGCTCGGCTTTACTGAGCTGCCCCGAATAACGATAACCCGTTTGATAACCTTTACCATCGCCGTTACCTACGTATTTTGTAAACTCGCCTCCTTTATGCTCAGCATTTTTGTGAAAATGAATATTACATAGGTTCATCTTATTCGATGTTGGCGCTTGTGCGAAGGTTTGAAGGTTGCATCCAAAGATCCTATCTATATCCCGTGGCGATTGTGGCCCAACATCTCGCCCTATTGAGCTTTCTTTTAATGCTTGGCGCTGTTTTAGAATAACCTCATCAGACACCGCATCTTGATCAGCCGCAGAAGCGATACCTGACAACAAAGTTAAACCCACTACGTAAATCTTTTTCATACCTATCCTTAAATAGAAAATCCCTAGTACATTTTTAACGCATTCTTGAGACTACTAAGGTTTAAAAACATTCCATCAAGCGCCTCTTCTTACATTTTTTTTACACCTAACCGCATCTCAATTTACTTTTTCATTAATTAAATTGTGTTTACAAGGCACTTTTTTACGCCAAATAAAAGAAACAGAATTCCACTATCCAATACTCTAAAAGAACGTGATTGCAGATGATGAAAAAAAACACGACAATTAGAAATATTATCCTAATTAATCAATAAAAAAGAGAACGGAATGCACTTAGATGAGATAGATTTGCAACTACTTGCCTTAATTCAAAGTGATGATAGTATTTCTACCGAAGCCATGGCGCAGCAAGTCGGACTGTCTAAAACCCCTTGTTGGCGACGGGTGCAAAAGCTGGAAAACGCAGGATATATCAAGCGTCGTGTCGCTCTATTAGACGCGGACAAACTTGGCCTTGGCGTATCGGTTTTTGTTCAAGTCAAAACCAATCAGCATGATGCTAACTGGGCCGATGAGTTTGCTCGCGTTGTGGCGGAATTCCCTGAAGTGGTGGAGTTTTACCGTATGGCAGGGGAATACGATTACTTACTTCGTGTGCTGGTCAAAGACATTCCAGCCTACGACAAATTTTATAAACGATTAATCAGTGCCACCGCATTAACCGACGTCACCTCAAACTTCGCCATGGAGCAAATCAAGTGGACAACTCAGTTGCCCTTGCCCGTCATGAAGAATAAGTGATGAATTAACAGGTTTATTGATGCGGCAAGCCAAATGAGGAAAGAAACATGTCCGTTGCTGCCGCAGAAAATATTTCACATCAAGGAACACCAGCGCAAAGTACCACAAGCCAATCCAATCAAGAGGCTTTGCTTGCCCGCATTCGCGACGGCATCATCGGCAAAAATACACAAATTCATACCCCTTTTGGCGCAAGAACCTTAACTTACGCTGACTATACCGCCTCTGGCCGCAGTCTGGATTTTATCGAAGACGCCATTCGTCAACATGTCTTACCGCTGTACGCCAATACGCACACCGAAGCCAATGCCACAGGCCAACAAACCACCGCCTTTCGCGAGCAAGCTCGTCAGCACATTCAACAAGCCGTTAACGCCTCAGCCGAAGACTTGGTGATATTTTGTGGCAGTGGCGCCACCAGCGCGATTAACACCTTAATTAGCCAATTAGGCTTGCGCCAATTGAATGAATCTGAAAAAGCACACGTCTGCATTTTTATTGGTCCTTATGAACATCACTCCAACGAATTACCGTGGCGAGAGCTGGGCATTGACGTCATTCGCATCCCAGAATCACAAGACGGTGGCGTTTGTCTGGTCACCTTAGAGGCAAAACTAAAAGCCAATCAAAATAGACGCCTCATCGGTAGTTTCAGCGCAGCATCCAACGTCACAGGGATTTTATGCGATCAGGATGCCATTACCGCCTTGCTACATCGCTATAACGCCCTCGCTTTTTGGGACTTTGCCGCGGCCGCGCCTTATGTGGCGCTGGATATGAATCCAAGCGCAGACAAAATACTGGCCAAAGACGCCATGTTTTTCTCAACCCATAAGTTTATCGGTGGACCAGGGACTCCGGGAATTCTGGTGGTCAAAAAAGCCATTATAACTAACCAAAAGCCCAGTCTTATTGGCGGCGGTACCGTGTCTTTTGTCACACCGGAGGATCATACTTTTTTGCCCGTTGGCGTTCGTCGAGAAGAAGGGGGTACGCCCGGTATTATCGAATCGATTCGCGCTGGCTTGGTGTTTCAGCTCAAACAAGCTGTGGGGGAAAACGTCATTGAGGCCCGTGAACACGAGCTAGTACAACGGATTGATAAACATTGGCACAATCACCCCACTATTGAGCGATTAGGTCATGCTGATGCTGCCCGTTTGTCGATTACCGCGTTTCGCGTCAACACCGACTTTGGCTACTTACATCATGGCTTTATCACCGCCATGTTAAATGACCTGTTTGGTATTCAAGTACGAGGCGGTTGTTCCTGCGCAGGCCCTTATGGACACCAGCTTTTGGGCATAGACACAAGGGAATCAGAACGCATTCAAGAAGCCCTAAAAAAAGGCGAAAAGCTGGTTAAACCAGGTTGGGTTCGCTTCAATTTGAATTATTTCTTAGACGATGATGAAACCATGTTTATTTTACAAGCCATTGATTTTGTAGCCAAACACGGCATCAAGTTATTGCCCTATTACGCTTATGATCAAACGGCCGATTTGTGGCGTTTCCAAGGGCAATCCAACACACCTAAGTCACTGGCCGATTTGCTGTGGCAACAACCATCAACAGCAGAGCACAATGCAAGCTCGACAGAGGATAGACGTACTTACCTAACGCAAGCGGAAGCAATCGTTCGACGTTGTTTGGCTGGAAAATACACACCGCAACCGCAACCCTTCAATCAAGAGTTTAATGATATTAAGCGTTTTGTGTTGGCTGAAGATATTGTTTAAAACGTTATAAAAGACAGGATATCGGTTTATTATTCGAACAATGCTGAACTTTGTTAATCCTGCAAAAAAACAACTTCAATCGATCTTGTCGCGCCTTTAGGCCGACAAAAGCCTCACCACGACAAATTACATCCTGTCGGGCTAAAGCCACGACCTACAAAAACATATAAATCAAACAGTTGCAGGTTTTAAAAATCAGAGAACAAAGAGGTAATCCGTCACAACGGTCAAAAATTAGATCCGAATAAAATAAACGCCCCAGAAAGGACTATTGCTTATCTTTTACCCATTCGCCTATTCTCATTGGCTCATTTCTGGATCAAATTAAACTGCATGCCAGTACGCAAAATACCGGTGCTCAATACGTTCGCTCGTAAACCGCCACGACGTAACCAAGCTCTAACGACCTGCGGTGATGAAATAGAATCATTGGCTAAGGATTTCCCTAACGAGCCGCAAGGTTCACAAAGCTCCACGCCATAAAAACGCACATCACCAATGGAAAACTCTTGCCCAACCAGCTGGTTAAGTCGCACACCTTGGGTCACTATGTTGCGTCGGGTGGCAGAAAGCCCAATACTTTGCCCGAAATTCGCATTAAAAGCGGCGATTTCTTCACTTTCCACAAAGGTAATATTAGGACCGTCACTGCCCTTCTTGCCATAATATCGATCACCGACAATGCCTTTACCCGCATCGACTTTCACAGCATCAATCCCAATCTGAGACTGTTTTGATTTTTTCGACACGAAAATTGCTTGAATCACCCATTACCTCTCTAGCTCTTAGAATGTTAAGGACATTTTGCGATAAGGTACATCACCTTTATAAAATCGCTCACCTTGGCTCGTCATGCCGAACTTTTCATAAAAAGTCGTTGCGCTTTCTCGGGCATCACACCAAAAATAAGTCAGCGTTTGTCTATTAAGCCGTTCAATGATGGAGGTCAGCAGCAAACTACCAATACCTTGACCTTGATACTCAGGTAATGTGGCAAACTTTCTCAGTCTTGCTGATCTACCATCATAAAACACAGAAGCCACTGACACTAGGCTACTGCCCATAAACACACCAAAATGCTCCCCTTCTTCGTCGTCGCTGATCCGACAAAAATCAATCGATTTGTCAGGCCAAAGCACGCTCTGCCGAATCGTCAATGTCTCTTCGGCACGAATCACTTGAATGGTAAAAGAATGCTTTATCATTGTCATAAAGACGACTCCATCCAAATCAGTCCTTCATAAGGTTTGGCTATTAAAGATTCAAGGCGGGTTGCTAGAGATCCTGCATGAAGTTCAAGTTTATGTCCATCTGGATCTTTAATGTATAAAGAATCTCCCTCACTCGTGTTTTCTTGCCAGATTTTTACCGTTTTAAAGGCTGCTTTTTCCTGAATACAAGCTATGGCTAGAGCATCAAAACTAAGCGCAAAATGCGTATAGTCCTGACTGGGTTTCGCTTCACCTAATGACAAACAGAGCCAACAATTGCCATACGACAAGTAAGCCCCCTTATTCCAGCGAACCTCACCTTTAAAACCAAGCAGATCACAATAAAAATGAAGTGAAGCCTCAAGATTGGTAACACTCAAGGTCAGGTGATTGAGACCTTTGTCTTGTTGAACTGCAGGCAATTGAAAGGCAGAGGCATCATCAAGTGATGCGACCAAGGAATAAACTTTGGTGGCTTTTTCAAAATGATTCAATTGATGTCCTTCTATCCACCAGCGAGCAATCGCCATCAAGGTCTTTGGATCATCGTTTTTATTGGCAAAAAAAGCATAAAACGATACCTGAACGTTTTCGCCCTTTTTCCTGATTTTTTCTGCGCAAACCGAAAGAATCTTCTGTTTAATCTCTTTATACATTGTATCTACTCTTACTTTCTCGTTTTTATTACACGATTCACGCACAAAGACATCGCGGTTAAAAATCGCACTATGCGACTAAAGTCTGACTTCTTATTAGACAAACGCCTGCTAAATTAACAAGGCGTATAAAAATAATTATAAGGAGATCTACCGTGTCAGATCATAACATTAATGCAGAAAAATACTGGCAAGCCAACCTCAGGCTCATATTAGGTAGCTTGGTGGTTTGGGCGCTAGCATCCTATGGTTGCGCCATCTTACTTCGTCCTATGCTCTCAGGCATTCAAATCGGAGGAACCGACCTAGGTTTCTGGTTTGCTCAGCAGGGCTCTATCCTTGTATTCATCTTGTTGACCTTCTTCTACGCTTGGAGAATGAACAAACTTGATGAAGAATTTGGCCTTCAGGAGTAAGTCGTATGGATCAATTTACTATCAACCTATTGTTCGTTGGCGGCTCCTTTGCGCTTTACTTCGGTATTGCCATTTGGGCTCGGGCCGGATCGACAAAAGAGTTCTATGTGGCAGGTGGCGGTGTCCATCCAATATTAAACGGTATGGCCACCGCCGCAGACTGGATGTCTGCAGCCTCCTTCATTTCTATGGCGGGCTTAATCGCGGCTGGCGGTTATGCTAACTCAACGTATTTAATGGGCTGGACAGGGGGTTATGTACTGCTGGCGATGTTACTCGCACCGTATTTGCGTAAGTTCGGCAAGTTTACTGTGCCAGATTTCATCGGTGATCGCTTCTACAGTAACACCGCCCGCCTCGTCGCCGTGGCTTGTTTAATCATTGCTTCGGTAACCTATGTTATCGGTCAGATGACGGGCGCAGGCGTCGCCTTCTCTCGCTTCTTAGAAGTAGATAACAATACCGGTCTTTTGATCGCGGCCGTGGTTGTATTCTTCTACGCCGTTTTGGGCGGCATGAAAGGCATCACTTATACGCAGGTTGCGCAGTATGTGGTACTCATCATTGCTTATACCATTCCTGCGGTGTTCATCTCTTTACAGTTAACCGATTCGGTTATTCCTGCTATCGGTCTTTTCTCTAATCATACTGAATCTGGCGTACCTTTGTTACAGAAGCTAGATGAAGTGGTTCGTGAACTGGGTTTCAGAGATTACACGGCTGATGTGGATAACAAACTCAACATGGTTCTGTTTACATTATCATTAATGATAGGTACAGCGGGTCTGCCACACGTTATTATTCGTTTCTTCACCGTACCGAAAGTCGCTGATGCGCGTTGGTCTGCAGGTTGGGCGCTTGTTTTTATTGCCTTGTTATACCTAACGGCTCCTGCCGTTGCGTCTATGGCTCGTTTGAATCTGTTAACCACTATTTACCCATCTGGTCCAACAGAACAATCTGTTGAATACGCGGAACGTCCTGACTGGATGCAAACATGGGAAACCACTGGTTTAATCAAGTTTGACGATAAAAATGCGGATGGTCGTATCCAGTTCTACAATGATGTTCCTGCATTTAAAGATGAAGCAACAGCACGTGGTTGGGAAGGTAATGAGTTAACCGTTAACGGTGACATCCTTGTATTGGCGAACCCAGAAATTGCAAACCTTCCAGGTTGGGTAGTCGGTCTGATCGCAGCGGGTGGCTTAGCGGCAGCACTGTCAACGGCGGCAGGTCTATTGCTAGCAATATCATCGGCCATCAGTCATGACTTAATTAAAGGCTCAATAAACCCCAATATTAGTGATAAAGGAGAACTAAGGGTCGCAAGGGTATCCATGTTCGTGGCCATTGCCGTAGCAACCTATCTTGGTATGAACCCGCCAGGCTTCGCGGCTCAAGTAGTGGCATTAGCATTTGGTATTGCGGCGGCGTCTATTTTCCCAGCTCTAATGATGGGGATTTTCTCGAAACGTGTGAACAGCGCAGGTGCTGTGGCTGGTATGCTAGCGGGCTTAATATCTACCTTGGTTTATATCTTCTTATTCCTTGGCTGGTTCTTCGTCCCAGGTACAGCGTCGTTCGCCAATACTCCTGCTAATTGGTGGTTCGGTGTATCACCATTGTCATTCGGTGCCATTGGTGCGGTGATTAACTTTGTGGTTGCATTCACTGTCTCTTCGATGACAGCGCCACCACCAAAAGAAATCCAAGACCTCGTTGAAAGCGTTCGCTATCCTCAAGGTGCCGGCGGTGCTGTTGACCACTAAGGGTTAAAAAGCACACCTTAAACCATTGGGTCTCACTTCTTTGTGAGACCCAATCTACCTATAATAAGAATCCACAAAATCAAAAAAGAGAAGACTTATGTTTTGGGAACTCATTGCAACCATTTTTGCCGGTATTGGTGGCGCAGGCATTGCGCTAATGTTAAGAAAACTGACCAAAAAAACCGCCCCTAAATGGCTGGTTCCAGTGTTTGCTGGCGCTGCGATGTTAGGATTCCAAATCCAAGGAGAATACGATTGGTACCATCACCAAGCCAGTTTATTGCCAGAAGGGGTTGTGGTGGTCAAAACGGTACAAGAAGAAGCCCCTTGGCGCCCTTGGAGCTACGTATTCCCACAAACTCTACGCTTTATTGCCGCCGATGTAGCTAACTCAGCAAAGAACAAAATCGACCCGAACCTCGTATTAGTCGACTTATACTTCTTTGAACGTCGCCACCTGGCCAAACGCGTACCGCAAATCATCGATTGCGTACAGGGAGCTAGAACCGATTTCACGCAATCTTTTAGCGCATCATCAGATGCCAAGAATCAATCGACATCAACCTGGTATCCGCTGGAAAGGGATGATTTACTCTTAAAAGCGGTGTGTACTGGATAACACTGAGAGCCAAAGAATAAAGCAACAGATGGATTATATGTTACCAAAATATCACATTAATCCGTTTCGTTTGCCTTTAAAATTGAAGAAAAGCCTATCTCATAACGACAGCATTCCATTGCATGTAGATCTGTTAATCTATTGCCCATCACTAATAGTCGTACCGCCATCAACAATAATATTTTGCCCAGAAATAAAGCCACCCGCCCTACTTGCCAACATCACCGCCACGCCGGCGATTTCTTCGGGTTCGCCGACTCGACGGAGTGGTGTGGCGAGTAATCGGCGTTGCATGAATTGCTCGTTTTCAAGTAATTCTATGGCTAAAGGCGTTCGAATCAAACCAGGGGAAATTGCATTGACTCGAATTCCTTTAGGACCCCACTCGACAGCTAGATTACGCGCTAGCTGCGCCAATCCGGCTTTAGATAAACCATAGAGCCCAATGGCCTTATTGCCCCTTAGTCCAGCGATACTAGACATTAAAATCACCGATCCTTGACCTCGTTCCGCCATATCAGGAATCAGTGCAGAGCAAAGCCGTAATGCACTTTTTAAATTGACCGACATGACCAAATCCCAGTCGTCATCGGTGATTAACCCTATTGGCCCAGCGGGTCCCTGTACGCCAGCATTCGATACAAGAACATCAATACGACCATAAACTGCCTTAGCTTGCTCAACCAGCTTATCTATGTCCTCGTTACGACTTAAATCACAGGCAATAAAAACCGCCCCACTTTTCTCGGTATTCGAATCCGTCCTATCTGATGCAATTACCTTGGCGCCATGAGCGGCCATGGTATCGACAATGGCAGAACCTAATCCACCGGACGCGCCTGTAACCAGTACCACCTTATCTTGTAGCGAAAATAGTGAATTCATTTTAATAAAGCCCGCTCTACTAGCTGATTCAAACTCCCATCATGTTGAAAACCCACGTCATCGGCAGCAGGAGTTTCTAGCGGTGGAAAGCGTCCAAACAAGTTTTCAATCATAGAATCTGGATCATAGCTAACGAGTTCATTTGCTTTTTGCTGATACACAACGCCAATGGCATCGACCATGTCTGCCATGCTGAAACAGAGAGTGGGCAAGGTAAAGGTTCTAGTCGTCTTTAGCTTGCTTTCTTCTACCGCTGCACCATGAATAAGATTTTCAACTATGTTCGGCAGAGAAGACGCCCATGTTTTTGCTTGTGGAGACATGGGGCAAACGAAAGTATGCCCCTGAGAGACTTCACGGATAATATCGCTCAAAAAAGCCGACAGTTGTCCTGTTTCAGCAGGTGGTCGTGCCAACACGCCCGGTAAACGTAACGAGCGCCCATCGACCCATCCACGGCGACTAAAATCGTTGATCATCACCTCACTCACGACTTTGTGCGCGCCATAGCTCATCTGAGGTTTCAGTGGCGTATCATCGGTAACCAAATCTGGCATGGTGCCGAACACCGCAATGCTACTGGCAAACACCAATACTGGCTTGTGCCCTGTCGACTCGGTTTGCGCTTTACAGCTTTCCAGCAAGGTCATGGTGGCATCAATATTCACTCGACGGCCGAGTTCATCATTTTTTTCCGCCATGCCACCGGGAATACTGGCCAGATGGTAAATAACATCCATGGGGAAACGCCCTAGAGTGTCTTTCAACCATTGATCGTCTGCAAGATCGCCGCTCTGTTGCTCAACCACTAAGTCCAGTAATGAACTATCCGCAACAGGCTCATCAAACTGACGATCTAATAAGGTCAAACGCGAGACCTTGCTTTCTCCAACTCGGCCTTGTGAAAGAATATGGTTTGCCAGCGCTTGTCCAACAAAGCCATTTGCCCCCGTAATTAATACATGCATCTGACAGCCCTTATTTATTTGTTCGCGATGACTTTTTGCTCAATCACACCAAACGGACCATCGCGGCCATCATCAAATTTCGCTTGCATACGGACAGTGTCACCAAAACGCATGTACTGAGTTTTGATCTCACCAAGATCAATCTTTTCAATCACTCGTCGCTCGGCAATACAGGCAGACCCTGCATCGCGGGATTTATTAGAAACCGTGCCAGATCCAATGACACAACCTGCGCTTAATTTGCGCGTTCGTGCTGCATGAGCAATCAATTGCGGAAACGAAAAGTTCATTTCACTGCCATGAGGTTCACCAAAACGCTCACCATTCCAGGTGACGTTAAGATGCATATTTACTCGGCCATTTTTCCAAGCATCACCCAGTTCATCTGGGGTGACAGCAACCGGCGCAAAGCTGGAAGACGGCTTAGCCTGTAAAAAGCCAAATCCCGTTGCCATTTCACGAGGCCCAAACGTTCGTAAACTCCAGTCATTTATTTGCACCAATAAACAAATCGCCTGAGCCGCTTCGTCCAGAGTCACCGCCATAGGTACTGGTCCTGTAATCACGCCAAACTCGCCTTCAAAGTCGATCCCATCTTCTTCATTTGGCATCACAATATCTGCAGTTGGCCCCTGAAAATCGTCACTCGCGCCTTGGTACATCACCGGAATCGTGTCGAAGTCTGGAATAGGTTTGGTATTGAATGCTTGCTCCATCAGTTTACCGTGATTGGTAAAGGCCGACGCATCTAGCCACTGTGGACTTCTGGGTAATGGAGCTAGGCAAACGGATGGCTCAAAATCAAATGAAAAATCCACTTTTCCTGCGTTTAACAAATCATACAAAGCCTGTAGGTCTGCTGATTTTTCCTGCCAATTTTGCACAGCCGACAATAAATTAGGGGCGATAACTGTGGCGTCGACGGCTTTGGTTAAATCTTTTGAAACAACAACAAGACGACCATCTAAGGTGCCATTGGGTAAGGTTGCGAATTTCATTATATGACTCCTTATTTAGCCAAGGCGTTAGCCAATTGATCGTCGTACTGCCCACCGACGAGAATAAATAACATGCGACACATTTTCCCAGAACGATTCGCCCACGCATGGTTAGTACCACGTTGAACAACCACGCTACCGGGTTTTAAAATGGCTTCGCCTTTGTCCACAATTAGGGTCAACTCACCCTCAATAACAATGCCGTAATCCACTGACTCAGTACGATGCATCAAAGGATGAGGCGAATCGTCTTTGACGGTAGAGGCATCGCCATCACCGACTTTGGAAAACATATCCTTCATATTGCCTTTGCCCTGAGCCAAAAACTCTTCTGTGTCCGGCGGAATATCAACAAATCGAATTCGAGTGCCCGATTTCATCGGAGGCAAAACAACTGGCCCAAGAGTTGGGTCTGATTGTGTGTGAGTAATCTGAGCGGGAGTCTCGCTGGTATTCCATACTTCATGAAATCGAGTGCCCGGCACCGCCTCTAAATCCATTACGGTATTAAGTGGACCATTTTCTAAAATAATCGCGTTACCCTGTTCATCATGTCCCGTGACCACACGGTAAATATCGGGAAAACTCATGAGAAAACCTCTTAAATAAAACAAAATATTGATAGAAAAAAGTGGCAGCGGTCAGCAATAGACATCATCGCGCTGCCCAAAGGGAGTATTAAATTGGTTGACTTAACGCAATTAATGATTCTCGCATCAGTTTTGAGTGCTCAACCTTGTCGCCGCCATGAATTTCGATATCACACAGACGCGCCGAGTTTTCGACCACCATGCGACAACGCTCCCAACGACGATCATGAAATTTGTCCAACGCGGTTTGAAGGTCATCGTTCGCAGCTAATTCATCGGCCAAGACGATCCCACTTTCAATACCAATTCCGGCGCCGGAGGCAAGATGAGGCGTGGTCGCGGCGACCGTATCGCCCACCATCACCAAACGGCCTTTACTCCAAGGTGTTTTCACTAATAAATTAGCCAATGGTCGATAATCAATATTTGCCCCTTCCTCTAAAGCATGAGGAATCAGCGCGGTCACCGTTGGGTTCGGAAAATGTTCCATTAAACTCGCGAAAACCTGTGGCCAAGTTTCTTTATCAATATGTTCTTTCGTAGGACGGTCTTCAGTGATAAACATATACATATGAGTATCAGACACAGGATTCACACCAAGTTTAAGGTGGTTACCCATCCACATGGTGACACGGTTGATCTCGGCTGGGCGCGGCATAATAGCTCGCCATACTCCCTGACCTATGTATTCAGGATCAGGTACCTCAGGGAAAAATTCTTTGCGAATTTTAGAGTGCACACCGTCTGCGCCAACAACAAGGTCATACTCGTGCGTACTTCCATCGGTGAAAGTCACAACTGCAGCAGATTCTGTCTGTTGAATATCAGTATAAGTGCAACCCAAACGGACACTCACACCAGAATCAAGCGTTGCAGTAGACATGATGCGAGCCAAAGTAGGACGAAAAATACCGCCACTTCCACCTACCGAAGAACCAACAGGACTGGGTGTTGGTAACTCCATAATGAGAGGGCCATGAGCCAAATGCATAGACACGCCATCGGTGACGCACCCTTTCTCAACCACTTGTTGATACAGTCCAAGATTTTCTAACGCCCGCATAGACGCGCCATTAATGGTGATACCTGCACCCAACTCACACCACTCTGGATCAATCTCAACAAGATCGACTTGAATGCCATGACGGCGCATTTTAATTGCTGTGGCCATACCGGAGAAACCACCACCAATGACCAATACTCTCTTTACTGCAGCCATTTAATGACTCCTTATTTTTGTTGTTAGTACAATAAGCTAATGTCTGTTACTCGAATCGAAACCATACCCGCTTGATTAACATAAACAGGAATGCTCTCTAATGCCTTACCAAGACAAGGACCTTGAATACACATTCCCGTATCAGGTTCAAACAAGGCACCATGGGCATGACACGCGACATGTTGCTTCTTAGCATCCATGTAAGCATCCTTACGCCACGCCATGGGTGCCCCATTCACATGAGGACAAGCATTTCTCCAAGCGAATATCTGGCCATCAATCTTCACGACGAAAAACAAATCATGCCCAGCGTCGTTCTCCAAAAAACCTTTTGTAGCCCCCTCTTCAATATCATCAAGATGGCATAGATTTTTTACTTCAAACTCGTTCATAACGCTGGCTCATCATGCGTTTTGGTGTCATTTGCATATTTTGGCTTAAGCAGAAAATGCGCAAGAGCAGGTAATAAAACCAGCGCTCCTAACATGTTCCAAATGAACATAAACGCCAGCAATAACCCCATGTCCGCTTGGAACTTAATCGGGCTAGCAATCCAAGTAATCACCCCAACAGACAAGGTCACACCGGTTAACATTACGACTTTGCCGGTGAAATTAAGCGCTCTTAAATAAGACTGAGATAAGCTAGTACCTTCACGTAATCCAACCAAGGTTATGGACAAAATATACAAGGCGTAATCGATACCAATACCGACCCCTAAGGCAATAACTGGCAAGGTGGCGACTTTCACCCCCATGCCTAATTGCACCATTAAGGCTTCCACCATAATGGACGTCAGCATCAGAGGAAGTAACGCCACAACGACAGCCTTAAACGAACGGAATGTAATAAGAGACAATAAAGCCACGGCGCCATACACAAGGAACAACATCTGATACCAAGCGGCTTTTACTGAAATGTTCGTTGCCGCTTGAATCCCCGCACTGCCTGCGGCTAATAGAAACTGCACATCGTCGGTATTATTGTCTTTTGCAAAAGCTTCTACATGATTCACAATACCGCTTAAGGTGTCCGCTTTGTGATCTTGCAGATAGACATACACTGTCAACAAATTGCAGCTGCTGTTGTACAAACCTCGTGGTGCGCCCGCCGTGATGTAATTCAACATACTTTGGTTAGGTAAAAACTCGTACCATTTTGGATTGCCTTCATTTAAACCCGACAACACACGACGAGATAATAGAGCCAAAGAATTTGTCGACTCCACGCTAGGAAGCTGACGTAATTGCCACTCAAGTGCGTCTATTTTTTTTAAGGTATCGTATTGAGCACATTGACCATCAGGCGTTTTGACCATGATCGCTACCACATCACTGGAAGCGCCATAATGCTGATTCATAAAGGCGATATCTTGATTGTAACGGCTATCTTGGCGTAGTTCAGGAGCCCCTTGATCGAGATCACCGATCTTCAATTGGGTACTTAAAGAGAACGCCCCAACGGCCAGCACGGCACCTGCTATTAAAGCGCCAGTTGCCCACTTACGCTGGGTAAACTTGTCTAAAAAGACCCACAGAGCCGGCATTTTTTTTACGTTATTAACATCAATATCATTGATGACACTGCGTTGTGCGGCTTTTTCACCAACCCCAACATAAGACAGCATAATGGGCAAAAGAATAAGGTTAGTGAAGATCAGTACAGCCACCCCGATAGAAGCCGCAATGGCTAATTCTTGAATTACCTTAATGTCGATCACTAACAACACAGCAAAGCCAACGGCATCAGCCAACAACGCCGTTAATCCTGCAAGAAACAAGCGTCTAAAGGTAAAACGTGCCGCCACTAGCTTGTCAAAGCCACGGCCAACATCCTGCATAATGCCATTCATTTTCTGCGCGCCATGGCTCATACCAATCGCGAACACCAGAAAAGGCACTAGGATAGAATACGGGTCTAATACATATCCTAGCGTAGGCAGAATACCTAGCTGCCATACCACCGCTAAGATAGAAGCAAATACCACTAAGAAGGTCGAACGCGCACAACGGGTATACCAAAACACCATAATGGTCGCGATTACCACCGCTAATGCGAAGAACCACAAAACCGCTTGAACACCTTCGATTAAGTCGCCCATTACCTTGGTAAAACCATTAATATGGATTTCTAGGCCTTCGGCTTGATACTTGGCACGCAATTCTTCCAACACATCAGAATATTTTGCGTAATCCAACGCTTCACCCGTGGCACTTTCACTTAGCAATGGCATGTAGATAATAGTGGATTCTTCATCTGCCGCGATCAATTGACCAATTTGCCCCGAACGCGCCACATTGTCCTTTAATGTTTGCAAACTAGCAGGAGAGCCATCGTAACCTTCTGGAATGACAGGACCGCCATCTAAGCCTTCTTCTGTTACCCCAATCCAGCGAGTTGAAGGCGTCCAAAGAGACGTCATTTGTACTCGGTCTACACCAGGCAATAGAAACACTTCATCACTAAGTTGACGTAATAACTCTAGATAATGAGCGTCATAAATACTGCCATTAGGATTCACTACGGCAATACGTAACGCATTGCCCAGGCCGGTTAACTCATTTTCATATTTTAAATAGTTTTGAATATACTCTTGATGCGTTGGTAAGGTTTTTTCAAAGCTCGCATTAATGGTTAATTTGGTTGCTTGCCAGCCTAATAACCCCGTTACCAAGGCACAAATAATAATAACGACGAAACGATGATTGAATAACACTCGCTCAATAAAAGAGCCTGATCTAGGATCAAAGGTCTCTTCAGGTGAGGCTAAATTAGTAGACTGATGTTTCATTTGAAATCTCCAACATCAATAGAGACAGGTCCATTGATGCTTAAAGCCAGTACACTACCGTTCGCTTTTTCCAGTACATTGGTTAAAGGTGGGAGGCGCTTACGAGTCAGTGGAACCAATCGATTTTCTCTCAAACCAAGCAAGGTTCCCGCTTGATTTGCCATGATGACTTGGCCATCAGAATGAATAAAAGAGGCCATAATCGACGAACTGATAGGGTTTTTAATGTCTTTCCAGTACAGACCGTTATCTTCGGATACCAAGGTATTGCCCCGTAATCCTGCAAGTACTATTTCATTTTGACCAAGCAACTGAGCGGTAAAAAAACTGCCCTCATATGGCGTTTCAATGGTTTCGAACGACTGACCATTGTCAATAGAAAGTGCGACAAAACCCTGCTCACCTGTAACCAGTATGCGCTCACCTTGTTTACGGATACTGTATAAATGCAGCCCAAATGGATTATCAATTTGCTCCATCCAAGATACCCAAGTCTGGCCGCCATCAATACTTTCAAAGGCAAAGCCATATGCACCGACCACCACAAGATGATCGCGCCCGAGCACCAAAAGATCTAAAAAAGGTTTGTCAGGACCGTCTGCAATCAGCAATGTAGCCTGACGAATAGATTCTTCGTCTTTAGATTTCTCAGCTTGTTGTAGTAGCTTTTCTGCTAGCTGTTGACCATTTAGCTGTATTTTCCAATCCTTTCCCCCATTTGTAGTACGCAAAACAATGCCGCCGTGACCAATAGCATAGCCATTTTCATCATCAAAAAAATTTACCCCCGTCAAAGTCACACTGACTGGTGAAGACAACTGATGCCAGCTTTTTCCATCGTCATCGGAGCGCAAAATCAAACCGCGCTCACCAACAGCAATAAAATGATCACCAACAGATGTCACCGACAACAAAACAGAATGCACGCCCAAATTAGACTCAATAGCAGGACGATCGATAGCATCGGCAACGGCTGCAACACTCAC
Organism: Marinomonas arctica; assembly: GCF_003259225.1. Lineage (GTDB taxonomy): Bacteria > Pseudomonadota > Gammaproteobacteria > Pseudomonadales > Marinomonadaceae > Marinomonas > Marinomonas arctica. The sequence continues at coordinate 126,183 of NZ_QHJF01000006.1, forward strand.
ATCAATTCGACCACAGAAAAAAACGATCAAATAAAATAGCGCCAGCCTACCATTGCCTATAAAACGAACAGAGACCTTTCGTGTTGCTATTTTTTTCTGGCTAAACATGATCCACCTCAAACCGCAGATTCAGTAGAAATAGCATCGGATCGGTGCTGAAAGACACGCATAAAGCAAACCAGTGAAATCGTACCAAAGACGAAAGCGGCAATGCCTATCCCTTGATAATCAAATAGCTTGATAATGGTGCCACCCAATACAGGCCCAATCGCTGCGCCAATCATTAGCATCGCAGGCGTTGCCGCCATGGCGCGACCGGACACATCCAAACGAGCCAATAGGCCAAACACAAAAGTATGAGTGAATATCATAATAGAAACAAAACAGGCCGCTGATGCAGCATAAAACGCAAAACTGCTGGCATTCATCATGATATTAGACAAAACAATCTGCAGAACAGGACCGGCAAATAACACGAATTGGGCAGAAAAACGCTTTTGAAAAATACCAGCAAGGGCGGCTGCGACAATGTTTATCAGGGCCATGACCACCAATACCAAAGTCACAGAGTCTGTTGAGAAACCTCGATCATTCCCCACGCGCTCCATAAAACTAAATGTCATGGCTTGAGTCACTGCCATTAAGCTAATGCCCACAATGCCAAACCAAACACTAGACGGGATCTTAGTCTCTATCGACTTGTTATTCGCATTTTCTTCGTGATCCAGAACCACTGAAGGAAAAGCCACCGCACAAACAAGAGCAGCAAGCGTCATGATGCCACCAAAGATAATAAACAATGAATGTCCACCCACCGCCTGAGTAATATTGGGTGTTGCGCCCATGAAGACAAACCCCATAACACCTAGGGTAAGACCTGCAATAGCAAACAACCGGTGCGGATTTTCTCCACGAGCAAACATACCGTGCGCCATACTGAGTGCCGCACTGGAACAAACACCCGCTACAACATGCAATAAAGCTAACTGGAAATAATCGTTGGTTTGAGAAGCGGCAAAGAAACATAAACCTGAAGCAAAAAAACCAACGCTAGCGACCATACGTCGATTTAAGGTTTTAAAACGCGGGGCAATTAATACACTGGCGCAAACAGCGCCGATTAAAAATAAAGTAACGAGACCACCCGCTTGCTGACTGTCAAATTGATAAGAAGCGACCAAAATCCCTACCCACAGAGGTAATGCCACTAGGTCTAGCATGCCCGCACAATGGGAAACCATCAAAGCAAGATTGCCTTTCAATCCAAAACGATGGCTCATTGCGCACCTCCCATTAGAAAGGTCGCTTCTCTTCGATCCGTAAAGCAAAAAGTCCCGTATCTCACAGATATCATCAACATACTATTATCATCCACTTTGTTTATTGTTATTACGTGGTAGCGGCATCACACCACTTTCACAGCCTATGATGAGGCTGCGAAAAACACTCTGCAGCAGCCCCAAAATACGCTTTTTCTACTATAAAGTTACTCGTAATCCCCATTATGAGGTGTGTCTTTTCCTGGTGCCCATTTGTCGCGATAGCGCAACAGAAAAGTCTGCGATGTATCTGCATTAGATGCAGCAACACGAGGCTCCCAATTAGCATCATGCAAATCCATGTCGGCATCCATCTCAATGTGACAACCAAATGGACTATTGAAATACCAAAACCAATTCGATCCAAAGATATGTCGACCCGGCCCCCAAAATGCCTGATAGCCCTTCTCAATAAAACGAGAACCGTTTTGAATCATCTCGGTTGGACCACCAAAATGGAAGGTGAAATGCTCAACACCTTTCATGAACGGCGGCGCACCGATCAAAAAATGTGTGTGGTGATCCAAAGTGCCTGCTGGTTGTAAAAATGGACCTGTACCTTCAAATCTATCGGTACAACGAAAACCTAAACGCTCCACGTAAAAGGCTTCCGCTTTCACTGGATCAGGAACGAAATACACAATATGCGATAAACTGCGAGGACGAATTTGTCCGATCTCATCATTGACAGCAAGATGATTCACAGGACGTTGAAAGGGTGAACCAGGCACGTTAGATATTTCACCTGCCAAATTCAATTCCTTACGAGTGGTGACTTGGAAACCAATGACAAAACCAGAATCGTCCGTAGATTCAATAGAGCCGTCCGCTAATTGGCGAACTTCTCGGTCTTTACTCAGCTCTTCGGTAATCGCCTCAATCGTGGCAACGTCCGCCACACCCATAACGGTTTTTCGCATCATGCAACCATTGCCAATGCTGGCAGGAAGGCTTTTATCTGAGACGTGCGCCAAGACAACAGCGGTACCATCTAAGGCTTCAAAGCGACCACCGGATTCAGTAACATCAACAGGGAATAAACCATAATCGGTTAAAAAGGTCGCGCAAGAAGCGACATCTTCAACACCAAAAACGATAGTCTCTAAACCTACTATTTTCATTTTTCCTATCCTCTTTGTGATTAGGCCGTATGACCATTCAGTGTTTCTGCGACCCAATCGGCAATATAAGCCCCAGCATTGGCAGAGTTATCAAAACTAGAATGCTGAACGCCCCCTTCACGATCAGTGAAGACTTTTAATTCACGTTTCGGGCTATTCACTAACTGCTCGTAAGTTCGGTGAGCCCATTTCAATGGGATTTGCGAATCTTTTTCACCGTGCGTCACCAAAAATGGCACCTTGATGCGATCTAACACACCATCCAAATGAACCTTCTCAGCAATTACCATAAATTCATCCATGTCTTTTGCCCCCCATACCCAACGCACGTGTTCCCAGTAGTGAGGGACAGGAAAACTGCCTTCTTTTTCTAGTCGACGTTTTTGAACATCGCGCCAGTCGTGGTTTGCTCCCCACACCACACCACAAGCAAATCTAGGCTCAAATGCCACGGCACGAGGACAGTAATAACCGCCCAGAGAAACGCCTTCCATGCCAATGCGTTTGGCATCAATTTCTTCACGGGTTTCTAACCAATCAACAATACGGCTTGCCCAATGCTCGCTATCAAAACGAGCCGTAAAGCCTTGTAAACGCAGTGCTTCCCCTGTACCCGGCTGATCAACAATAAGTGAAGAAACGCCTCGCTTCGCTAACCACGCAGGTAAACCAACGCGATACTTCATTTCTTTTGTAGAGTCCAAACCGTTCACTTGCACCAAGATGGGCGCTTTACCGCCAACACCTTCAGCGCGAACGTACAATGCAGAAAGGTGTTTGCCTTCGTATGGAATCTCAACTCGTTCACAATTTTCTTTTGATAATGCAAGACCACGAGCAAAGACATCCAGAAAACGCTGATACAAAGCTTGACGACCTGGTGAGCCATGACCTTGCAAGCGCTCAGCTGTAAGATAATAAGTCGCCGCACGGCCATATTTGTCACCCGCTGAAATCAAACGACCGCGATCTTCGTCCTCCTTAGCCAGCTCGCATAACTTATCAGCCATACGCTCCCAGCTTTCACGAAAAGCTTTAGAGCCTGCAGCGTCTTTTGCTTTTGCCGCTTCCTGAAGAGGCGCACACATTTCTTCAATTTCACCAATACGCGCCCCCATTTCTAACGCAAGATTGATAGAAAGGTCCCATGGATAATTGGTGGGAAAGTAGCGAAACATAAATACTCCAACATCGTTTATTAAGAGCTGACAAACAGCTGATCTGGTTGAAAATACGCTCAATCATCCAAAAAACTGCATCAAAAGGACAAGCAAGGCCAAAAGGGGAAGGCTAGACTCTCCCCTTGATGCAAAAATAATCGGATTAACTGAGTATTAACGGAACTTATCGCGTACCTTGGCGCGCTAAACCCTGCCCTGTGAAAGTGCTCGTAGGTATGCGCTCGACTGGTCTGTTATGGAACGATTTATCATTCATCATGTTGGCAATATAGGCTTCACCAGACAGTAAGTTGTAAAAACCGAATGTCTGCGGAATCGTTCCAGGAAACTCTGGCATGACGTAGTTAAACTGCCAGAGGGTTTTCCATAACTGACCATTGGAATCCCAGCGATCACCAAGGGAAGCCTGCCAAGTGTCCTCATCGAGATAATATTTACTTCGCGCTGCTTGGTGGCGTTTGCCATCCGCAAGTGTTGCCTCTACGACCCAAACACGATGCAACTCCCAGCGCACAGCATCTGGATTTAAATGGCTACCAGAGATTGCTTGCTCGTCACTGTATTGTAAAAAGCGATTTTCGTTATAAGGAATAAAGATTTCTTTCTTGCCCAGTAACTTCCAGTCAAATACTTCTGTTGTTCCAGAAAAGACACTGAGCTCATCAAATGACATCAAGCCAGCGGTAGCAGGCGTCGGGGTATCACAACAGGCATTAGGCAGTTTACGAACACGTCGTTGACCCGTTAAATAAACATAAGCCGCACTCTTACTATCATCTAAATTGGTTCGACCAACAATGCGCTCACCAGCGCGAATAGGTGGTCCGTAGTTCTCTAGATTGACTTCCCAAAAATAACCATCAAACTCTTCACTAGAGCCTTCTTGAAAGTAATAGGGCATCTGGTTTTTTAATAAGCCATCTGTGGTTAAAACAACATTGCCATTTGATGTTATTTGATATTGATTAATCTCCGACTCCCAGCTCACACCACGCCAAGACAAACGGTGGTTATTAATCGCCTCTAAACCATTTTGAGGAATAGGAAAAGGAATACCCGCATAGGCACCCGTAATATTGTGCCCGTCCATTTTGGCCTTCAACGCATTTTGAACTGTGTAGTTATATACCCACTCTGGCGCCGTCGCCGTTCTATGAGTTGGGTAAACATCCAGGCGATAAGTATCTGGATACTTTTTCAGCATCGCTTTCACACCATCCGTTAACTTCTCAGCGTACTTATCCATATTCGCTGCAGTAACCGTGTATAAAGGCTTCTCTTTAGCAAAAGGATCAAGACGCTTACCACCTAATACTTCACCTGGGATAGGATCATTAAAACCGCCAGTCCAGGCAGGAATAGTACCATCACTATTGCCCGCTTTTTCACCACCAAAAGGGGTTAAATCTACACCTAATCGTGCCGCTTCCTCTGGACTTACTGCCGCATAAGAAGCCAGTGAAAAACAACCTAGTACCGCAGAAGCGACTAACATACTAAGAGAGTGTTTTTTATTGTTGTGCATTATCATTCTCCAAAAAATTAAAAGGTGGTACTGACAGAAGCCGAAATGAAGTCTCGATCTTTTAGCGATTGTTTATAGGTCGCATTCGTACCGCCTGTACTTGCATTTTCATTCATGACACCTTCATCCCCTAAGTATTTGATATAATTTAGAGATCCTTTCCAGCGATTCAAATACACTGCCGTAACACCGACGTTAACATCACCGCCATCATCTACACCGAAAGAAGATCCTAAGGCAGAAGATTTACCCCATGTATGCCCCATTCCAATAGATGGTGTCAGGTCAACACCATCAAAAAACTGACGATACGTGGGTGAATAAACCATGCGTATCCCTAACGCAGAACGGTCAGCATTTGGGTTCAACATATTTTCATTTTTAGTAGTTTTGACACGAGTATTCCAAGCAACCTCACCAAGGAAGCTAGATTCTTTAGACAAGAAGTTTGGACCTAAACTGGCAAGCCAAGACACTTGGGCATGCGCCGTTTCACCTACCGCATAACCAGGAGTGCCATCATTGTTGTATTGTGGAGTATTAGCATTGATTGTTTGAGAAGTGCTCGCTAAAGGAGCATTTACACGGTAAGAAACTTCTCCTGATAAACTCCAGATGCCAACCGTTTTTGCCATACTGGCACCATACGCTTCAATGCCTTTTGCATACGCCCATTTGTATTGACTAGGCTGAAAAGAAGCGTTCAGAATGGTGTAAAGATTGCTTGGTGAAGTAGAATCAAAACGAATGGCATAGAGACCAAAGTCTGCACCAATATCGTAATCACTCCATTTAAGCTGCAGACCATATTGACCCGAATCAGAGCCCTCTTCATCCGCTGTGTGTTTGAAACTTGATGAACCAGCAAGAACCTGCTCACCTTCTAAGGTATCTCCTGCAGAAAGATAAGAACCTGCTGGAAGGAAGCGAGATTTCTCCCACTCATAACCCACATAAGCTCCCAACGAAGCTGTTTCAGAAATAGGAATATCGATCGAAACCTTACCGGTTGGTCGCATGGTTTCTTTAAAGGTAGAGTTAGGCACAGAGGACAACTTCACCACATCAACAGGACCTTGACCGCCAGCGATACCGTTAGAGCCAAAAAACAAACTTTCGCCCCACAACAAGCTATGGCGGCCAACCCGAATAGTGCCATCCATTCCATCCATAACTGGGAATCGGGAGTACAGAAAAGCATCAAGAATTTCAGCATCACCGCCCATTGTTTTTTTAGTGGTATCTGAGAACTCACTCGCAGGATTATGGTTTGAAGTCGTACTGGTATTGTCGGTATCTTGGTGATAAACATCGTCATACCAAGCCGCACCACTGATGCGAACGCCAGCCTCTTTATAAGATAGGTCCAGTTCAGAAAAAAGATCTAAACGATTAGATACCAACCCTTTATTGAAGTTGTTATCCCCGTCGTTGAAGTTAGTCGCTGCACTCCCCTCAGTCAAACCTGGCGAGGCATCCTTAGTACGAAAAGCCGTACTGTATTTAAGTGTATTATCCAGACTTGCTCTAAAGTCAGAATTATTGGTTTCAATATTAAATGCGTAGGCTGAGCTTGCGCTTGAAGCAATTGCCAAGGCAACTAACTTCAAACCAAATGGTGTCGAGTTAATGGTTTTCACGTGTTCTTCCTCTCAAATTTTATTTTTATGTATTAAGAACAAAACCAATGTAAATCACTGCAACCGTTCAGAAAAACCCTTTAAACAGAATCGACCTTTCGATACCGTCGAAAGATTAAGCATAGAAACCATTCGAATAAAATCTTTAAATCACTCTAATCATTCGATATGATCGAAAGATCATAAAAACAATAAAACTCATGAGAACGCTATGCGATTTAAAAAACTCGACCTCAATTTATTGGTGGCACTGGATACTTTGCTCACTGAACAAAGCATCACGAAAGGGGCAGAAAAGCTCAATATGAGTCCTTCAGCTCTAAGCAACTCTTTATCAAGATTAAGAGAGTATTTTGAAGATGACCTGCTAACGCAGATAGGTCGAAGAATGGTCATCACCCCTTTAGGGGAAAGCCTAAAAATCAATGTACGTAATGCCTTAAATAACATTGAAAGCACTATCCTTGTACAGCCCAGCTTCGATCCCCTTACCACAGATAGAGTGTTCAGTATTTTCTGCTCCGATTACACTCAAACCGTACTGGCACCTCACGCCTTAGAAATTATTGGCAAACAAAAAAGCACCGCTCGCTTTCAATTTTTGCCACAAGTGGATAACCCTGATGAACAGCTGGAACAAGGAAAAGCGGATTTACTCATCATCCCATCTGACTTTGTATCAGCACAACATCCCCACGATGTCCTGTATAAAGAAGAGTTTGTTTGTGTCGTTTGGCAGCACAGTGAGATAGCTAAAGGGAAACTAACGGCAGAAAAATATGCAGAAGCAGGCCATGTGCTAATGCGCCCAGCTGTAATAAAAAAAGACTTTTTCGAAACTGCTTTTGCACAAAAATACGGCATTAAAAGGCGCTTAATCGCCACCACATTTAGTTTCGCATCACTGCCTGCTTTGGTCATTGGCTCAGAAAACATTGCCACTATTCACGCCAGATTAGCGAAAAAAATGGCCAAAGTATGGCCTCTTGAAATTCTACCGGTTCCCTTTGATGTGACACCGATGAAACAATGTGTACAGTGGCATCAGTACAGAAACAATGACGAAGGGCTTATCTGGTTAAGAGGCATTTTAAAAGAAGCCGCGATTAATATGGATGCTGAGTAAAGCACTTTATAGGGATAAACATTGACTTGAATAAGGTTCTATTCATCTGATCATGAATAGAACCTTCGCTTTATTTCTTGCTTCACTTTTTTCATTGGCAATTGATGACTTAATAAACTAATAGTGTCCGACATCTTCGGCACAGCATGAGAAAAGTGCGTTTTAAAACCATCACATAGATAATTACGATTCAATAATCCATCACTGGAAGGCTCAAATCGGTGTTTGGGACAGCCGCCATGACACACGGAACGCACCTCACATTGGCGGCAATCAACACTGATATTATTGAGTTTGTCTTGGCCAAATTTAAGGTTTTGTGGCAAATTCACCAGATCAATCAAGGATGTTTCATTTACATTACCTAACTTATGCTCTGGGTAAACGTAGTGATCGCATGAATACACATCCCCGTTAGACTCCATTGCTAAGCCATTGCCGCAGGTTTCACTAAACACACACGCTCCTGGACGACCAATAAGCTGACTCATGGTTTGCTCAAAGTTCATTACAAAGACGTCGCCCAAATCGTTTTGAATCCAATGGTCAAAAATCGTATTCAAAAACTTGCCATACGCTTTAGCTGGGACAGACCATTCAGCTAGGTTTGATTCACCAGAAAATGTCGGTTGAATCAAGGTTAAGCCATGGCTATCTGGGACAATGGCTTTACGCTCAACTAAGGGGATGAATTGCATATATCGACTGCCAATACGTTTTAGAAACGCATATACATTCAATGGCCGCTTAACGTTTTCTGCATTCACGACCGTTAACGTATTAAAATCCACATTGTGTTTTTTGAGCAGCGCAACACCCTTCAATGTTTCGTCAAAGGTACTCTTACCTTTACGGGAAAGACGATAAGTATCGTTACTAATCCGATCCCCATCGATAGAAACACCAATTAAAAAATGGTGTTCTTTGAAAAACAAAGCCCATTCCTTATCAAGCAAAGTCGCATTGGTTTGCAAGGAATTAGTCACTGTTTTATAACCGCGATAGTGCTCTTGAAAAGCTATTACCTGGCGAAAGAAGTCCACCCCTAACAGCGTGGGTTCACCTCCCTGCCAAACAAAATCAATAACATCCCCTTGCTGAGACTGAATCTGATCACGTATGTAATTTTCTAGCGTAGTATTGTCCATACGCCACTGTTTTTTTCTATCTGGATAAAGATGCTCTTTCTCCAGATAGAAACAGTAAGTGCAGTCAATATTGCAGACAGAACTACTGGGTTTAGCCATAACGCCAAAGTGGTTTATTCGCTCTATTACCTTGTGACTCATATCTCTAGCAACCATCTTATCTGCCGTTATAAGAAGCAGCATGCTCCACGACGTTATTTTGGCGAATGTATTCTCGGAACGATTCTTTCATTTCAGCCAATACTTCGGGATATTGACCTGACAAGTCTTTAGTCTCCCCACGATCTTTAGAGATATCATACAAGGCAAAAGGAACATCCTTTGTAAACACAGGACTACTGCCCATAGAAGCTTGCTGACTCAGTTTCCATTTACCGCGAACCAAGTAACTGGCTCCCATTAGCTCATCGGCTAATACAGTATCGTCAGAATGCACTTGAGTAAAAGCATCGGGTTGCTGCAAAGCCGATAAGAACGATGCCCCCATCGGTACATATATGGACTTTCCTTTATAACGATCACCCGGCATATTCACACCCGCCGCTTCTAAAAAAGTAGGCAAAATATCCGTGACTTGCATTCGCGCTGAAGACGGAGGTCTACTCTCTGTCTGTCCTGCTAATTTAATGATCAATGGTGAAGATGTCGCTCCTTCCGCCCCAGTGAAACCTTTAAATAAACGAAAAGGCGCTGCACTCACTTCAGCCCAACGAGGCCCATATGCCACAGCGGATCCGGGCTTACCCATGTTTTCTAATGAATTATCGACGGCTGTATTCGGAATGTTTGGCAAATAAGCAGAAGCTCCTTCAGCGCCATTATCGGACATAAAAACAATGTGCGTATTTTCATACTCACCAATATCCTTCAAATGCGACACTAAACGACCAATGTGTCGATCTAGATTACTCACCATAGCAGCGTAAATTTCCATCGACTTCGCTTCTATCAACTTTTCTTCAAAACTTAACGCATTCCAACGCTTTGGACCAACAGACTCACTGGCCACTTGATTAACCGCTGCCATTAATCCTAAGGACTTCATTCTGGCAATACGTTTTTCTCTAATCACGTCATAGCCTACATCATAGAGCCCTTTTTGAGCATCAATGTCCTCTTGAGGTGCTTGTAAGGGCCAATGGGGAGCAGTATAGGCCGCATAAGCAAAAAACGGTTTACCGTCGCCATGACTCAAGTCGATATAGTCAATTAACTTATTGGTATAAAACTCAGTGGAATAAAAGTCTTTTGGCAACATGTTAGCTGGAAACACGTGATCGTCTTCCGCATACATGGTGATATCAAGCGGAGTGGGTGGCGTGGAAGGGGCAAAATGGGAGCCACCACCATTTATCAAGGTAAATGACCGGTCGAATCCCCGCGCAAATGGCAACGCTTGCTTGTTAATCCGATACCAGGTTTTATTATCTTGATCTGGGGCTTTAATATCGTATGCTAAATGCCACTTCCCAACCATGTAAGTATGATATCCAGCATCTGACAGTAGCTCAGGCATCGATGCGGTCTTCTCACTTAAATGTCCACGATAACCTTCTGGAATATTGTCAAAATCGTAAGTATTGGATTTCCCCCATGGGGCATTAATTGGCTTATTTTGAATGATATTGAGTCCTACCACCTCCCCCATATTACCAATGCCAGCTAGATGATGATCAACGCCTGTCATTAAGCTTGCACGAGTAGGCGAACACACGGCAGCGGTATGAAAATTCGTCAGTATTCGCCCTTGTGTTGCTAACGCATCAATATTTGGCGTATTAATTTCACTGCCAAAAGCACTTAAATCGGAGTAGCCCAAATCATCTGCCATAATCAACAATATATTAGGGCGACTAGGGCTAGAGGGTGCAGTGTCAGCCTGAATAGCAACTGACGTGGTTAATAAAGATACAGCAACAAGGCCGAGACGTAAGTGAGGAATTTTGAATTTTAACAAGGCATTCATGCCACTGTTTTGAAAGCAATCAATCATAGATATATCCACTAACTAGCTGTGTATTATTTTTATTAGAAACAAAGCTACCAGTAATTAGGCTTTGATCAAGTCCTTAAAATTGAACCTATGTATTGATGAAATCGAATGATTGAGCTGACTTGTGAGACAATATGCCAGATCTACGGTTATTAAATTAGCGAAAACCGTAGATCTGAGTCAGACTAAATGTGCAGTTCCGTCATGGACAAGCTCATCTTTTCCGCATCGGCCAGATAGTCTTTTGCTATCATTTTTTGCAAAACTTTTGTGTGATCAAAGATAAAATCACGCACTTTAGCGACTGGGTAAGGCGCATGATGAAACCGCCGTCCTAATTCACGAGCAAATTCGACATGGTGGTTAACATAATCGACCCTTTCAGCTTCAAATTTTTCAAAGCCATTTGCCACCGCAGCGTCATCGCTTAAATCCACATGATTTAGTAACTTCGCTAAAAAATAGCCATCTTCTATGGCCATGCCCATACCATAAGCGGCGTAAGGTGATACTGGATGCACCGCGTCCCCTAAACACACCACTCGGCCTTTACTCCATTTTTTCAGAGAGGGTCGATTGTATATGTCCCAGGCAAAGACTTGTTTATCAAAACCCGTCACCTCGGGAAAACGCGGTAAAGGGTCAAACCACCCCTTTAAAATATCAGTAATGTAGGCTTTTGGATCCTTTGGATGCGGTTCATTTTCTTTGACTGGCTCAACAACCCACCACTCATAACCCGGCTTGCCGTTGTGCATCATAGGAAAATAACTGGCTTGATATTTGTCTGAGTGAGAAATAACACCTTGCTGTTTGGGTACACCATCAATGGGGTTACACCAAGCTAACCAAACTCTCAAACCAACATGAAATAAATCAGGCTCACCAAAAACTTGACTAGAGACTCGAGACCGAATTCCGTCTGCACCAATAAGAATATCGGCTTCGACACATTGACCATTGTTAAAATACACGGTGACTTGATCATTAATTTCTTCGTAACGATCAAAATCAGAATGTCCAACAATAATGCCTTCAGGCAAAAGCGCCATCATTTTCTCAAAGGCATTGGCTCGTAACATACCGTAATGCCAACCCTTAATGCCAAACGACTCTTCTACCTTTTTATTAAAGGGCAGTTTTGCCCTGAGCTTACCTTTATGGTTACGAAATTCTGTCACGGTAAAAGAACCAAAATTATCCAGATCGACACCGTAATAACGCAATACTGCCAATACGGGAACACTCAACAAGACAGCACCACCTAATGGTTTTGGCTCAGCACTTTTTTCAAAAATACGCACATCATAGCCCTGTCGCAACAAACCTAATGCCGCTGAAACACCGCCAGGACCAGCACCAATAATGGCAACTCGCTTACCCTTTCTCCAAGATAGCTCTTTCATATCAGTCATATTTCACCTTCCTATTTATCTTTATTATTGGTTGACTGATTTATGCTAACTCAGTAAAAACGAGTTAAATACACCTTAAATTATCTAAAATCGGACAAATTAACCTTAACGACCATGGATTTATTGAGTAACGTACTTTCTTCCCTAAAAATTGAGTCCACCAGCATATCGCGCTGGACCATGTCGGCCCCGTGGGGAGTCGATGTGCACGACTTTAAGCTGGGATACTGCTTAAGTTTAGTGTCAGGCCAATGTTGGGTACGAATAAAAAATAACTCACCGACTCCCTCTCCTGCTATTCAATTACAAGCAGGAGATTCCATCATTGCACCAAGAGGCGCCAACCTTGCGATTTTATCTGACCCTAACGGTGCGACAATACCGCTCGACTCATTACCATGGCATGGCGAGACATTTCAAGGACTTAGCTCATCGATAAAGCCTTCTTCGGCAATGCAAGTGAACTGGCAGGGAGAAGGTCCAGAGACCCAATTACTTGGAATGGCGTTCACTTTTCAGGATCAGCACAATAACTTTTTGTTATCCTCTTTTCCTGAGTTTTTTATTTTAAAACAACATGAATCTAGCTTTTTACAACTCATACATCCAGCGATGCAGTTTCTAATTCATGACCATAGCCCAGGCTATTTTGCGGTTGCCACACAATTTTCTGAACTAGTGATTATAGGCTCACTAAGAGCCTATATCTTATCCAATAAGACCGATTCAGTTGGTGTACTCAAGGGCATGCAAGATAAATCCATTGCGAAAGTATTAACGGCCATTCATCAAACGCCGCAACATAATTGGACTCTTCCGCTACTAGCTGCGGAGGCAAATCTATCAAGGTCAGTCTTATCAAGACGCTTCCCAGAATATGTTGGCGTATCCCCCATTGACTATTTAAATCGCTGGCGCCTTCATCTCGCTGCCGAAAAATTAGTCAACACAAAAGAATCACTCGACAGCATTATAAAATCATTAGGCTTCGAAACCGATAGAACATTTCGGCGGCTCTTTAAACAACACAAAGGACTGTCTCCCTCTCAGTACAGAAAACAGTTCAATAGCGCGTAAAAATGAATGCATAAGAACACCGGTGATATAACAAATACCAAGCCATCGAACCACACCAATGGATAAATCTGGTGATAGGAAACATTTCTATTAAGCTTTGCACGATCAGAAAGCTTGCAAAAGCAAGCTTTCTGATCACAACATCAACTTAAAGTATTTGAAGCAATGTATGCTGTCAGAAAAAAAACCTCTGCTGCCAAGTAGAAAACATTGTATTTCTGTCAATTATTTAATCAGCACTTTCAGTTTATTGGTTATTCTTGTCCAATCGTATTGATGAGAGTACCCATTGGACCAATTTCCACCTCAATAGTATCACCAGGTTTCATCCATACTGGAGGCGTTCGCTTGGCTCCCACACCACCTGGCGTGCCACTGACGATGACATCTCCCGGAGACAAGGGGGTAAACGCTGAAACATAAGCAATAATCTGCGCGATGGGAAAAATCATGTCGCCAATAGGTTGATCTTGCATGACTTCACCATTTAAGCGTGTAATAACATGAACGTATTCTAGGTTGCCTGCCTCTTCTGGAGTCACCATGTAAGGGCCAAATGGCCCTGTTGTTGGAAAGTTTTTCCCCGGTGTAAACTGTCTTGTATGCCATTGCCAATCTCGTATTGAGGCATCATTAAAACAGGCATATCCTGCCACATGATTCATTGCTTCCGCTTCAGCAATAGCGCGACCACCCTTACCAATGATCACAGCAAGCTCACCTTCATAATCTAAACTCGTTGATACTTTGGGCATTAAAATTTCTGACTTGTGTGCCGTTAGGCTGTCAGCAAAGCGTATAAATATAGATGGATTAGCCACTTCATCGCGTCCGGTTTCTTTACGGTGAGATTCATAATTATGGCCAACACAAAATATCTTATTCGGATTAGGTATCACAGGAAGTAAGCTTATTTGTGAATAAGCAAACGTCTCACTACTTTCCAGTGTTGATAATACATTGTCTGCTATCGCTGCTTTTAAATCAGTGGGTGCTGAGTCTGTTTTTAAGTCGTATACGATATCGTTTTCTAAACGACCATAACTCGCGGTGCCATTTGGGCGCAAAAAGCTGAGATATTTCATATTATTGTCTCTCTTTATTTGTGTTGTTAATCCGTTGTTCGGGTTCCCAGTCGCGACGAAATCTGAAGTTCTCTTCTGCTTGTCTCAAACCTTGGAAGTCTTTGTCAGATGTTCCCCATTGGTCGATTCGGTTTGCCGGCCAGGTCCAATCTTCAGGTGCTCCCACTGGGTAGTCTTCAGTTACTTTTTCCACGGCAGTGGAAAACTCAATAACAGCGCCAAATGGCGCAATAAAATAAGCAAAAACATTCGCCCCAGGACCATGGCGACCAGGACCCCAAGCGGGTGTCATTTGGTGATCTCTTAGTCGACCAATGCCGCGCATGACGCCATCTAGGTCAGCCATTTCAAAAGCAATATGGTTTAGTGAGCTAAAGCCTGCTCGAGCAAAAGCAGTGCTGTGATGCGAGTCGTTACAGCGTACAAACACCATGCCTTTGGTACGATCTGAAACACAAAAATTGAGTACATCCTCGACAATATCTCCGGTTTTTTCTGCGTCAGTTGAATTAAAAACCACATGGGTTAATTTGACAGGAAGATCCTGTCCTTGCATGGCAGGAACATCCTTTGCCCCAACAAGAAAGCGAAATAACTCCCCCTCTGGCAGTTCGACAATGACGCCTTCACCACCGCCTAAGTCTGCTGATACTTCACGCTTTGTTTTCAAACCACGCTCATGAGACTTTGTCAAAATGTGCTGCAATTCTTCTTCATTACAAACAAAGGTCGTTGAGCGTACAAAGTGATCTTCACCTTCTTCTAAGGCGACCAAATACGGGAAGGTGCCAGCGCCTCGAATATAATAGGTGTTGCCTTTCTTTCCTCCAGAAGCGGCTCCCCAGATGTCTATCAGAAAATCATGGGCGTCCTTAGTTTTAGGTAAAACGAGTTCAACACTGCGTAATTTCATGCACTTTTCTCCAAGTTAACATTCATTTGCATATGGCCTAATAAAGAAGTGAGTAAACCCGATACGTCATTAAGTGCCGTTCCATAAACATAGAAATCAGGGCGAACAAGTACGCTATCGGCTTCGGCTTCTTTCAGCCAACTTAGAATTGCCCCTCCATCTTCCAGTGTAGTGACATCAGTAACACTCATGTCGTAATCAGACATATCTTTGTCTATGAAGGTTTTGGCGGCTTGTGCAGCCTTTTCACCAGTAACAAATAACTTCCAATCTGCTTGAATCAGGTTATCCATTAAATGCCCATTAATATGAGGCTGGATAAAACGTACGCCAGCTTTCGTCGTTTCTGTAGCAATCACTCCTGATTGAATCGCTGGTATTAACTCTGCCGCGGTATTGGGTAGTTCGTTTTGAGCCACTTTTCTTCGCACTGTGGCGTCACGTTCAGCCGCTTTTTGGGGATCTAAAATGCAGATATATTTTCCTGCCTCTATGGCAGAGGAGATAACAGATCGAACGTGAGGATCCCGCTCTATTTGGTAGGTATCTAATAAGGCTTCGTGACTTAATCCCTGCGTAATCGCTGACATTTTCCAGGCTAGATTGGCGACATCTCGCAATCCATGGCACATTCCTTGACCGAAGAAAGGCGGAGTTTGATGGGCCGCGTCACCCGCCAAAAATACCTGACCAAGCCTCCATTGTTCTGCAATCAGACCATGAAAACGGTAGGTTGCGGCACGAACAATCTTATGCGGTACACCGTTTAAATAAGGTCCTACGAGTTCTAAGACTTTATCTGGCTGCATCATTGATTGATCGTCTTCACCAGACAGCAACATCATTTCCCAACGGCGATGGTTGCCACGACCTGGGACGACAGTGGTAGGACGTTTGGGGTCACACAACATGACCGACAACTGTTGTAAATCCGCTTCTTCTGGCACGCCAGTAAAGTTGGGAAACTGCACGTCTCCGTCCACCTCTGCATCAACCACCAGCCAAGGCTCTTCGAACTGCAAATCCTCAAGTTTAATACCCAGTGATTTACGCACTTTACTGCTTGCACCATCACAGGCGATCACCCAACGCACTTTTTCGTTTATTGTGCCTTGTGTTGTCTTTATCGTTAGCACTGCGTCTGAATCTGTCTGTGCCAGACTGTCAAATTCAGAGCCTAAACGTAACTCAACATTAGGGTATTGCTTAAGCGCTTGACGTAAATGATTTTCAAGCTCTGGCTGGTAGAAAAAATAATCATTAGACCAACCATATGGGCGAGGTTTACCCACCGTTCCCATATAACGCATGACGCCGTAGTCTGCACCGATATGCAGATGACCCTGAGTATCACGCATGTCATTTAGCACATCGTTGATCACACCAGCGGACTGAAACAAACGCATCATTTCATGGTCAAGATGCACGGCTCGAGGCAAGGGAAATGGATTAATTTCTTTTTCCAACACCAATACTTTTAATCCAGACTTACCAAGTAAATTGGCAGCCAAAGCACCTACTGGTCCACAACCAATAATCGCCACATCGAACATGGAGTAACCTCATAAGACAATAAAAAAATGAAACAATAAAAACTTATGTACCCGATCATCTATCACTAGGTATCACATATACCAACGACTCAACTGACAATACCGTTGGCAGCAATAAAACCGTTCTCTTCAATAGCTGAGACGGCACATATTTCGTCGTTCTCACCGATATCACCGGAAATACCAATCGCGCCAATAATGACTTTTTCATGATCCAAAATTAAAACCCCACCAGGTGAAGGCACCATTCGACCCTGACTGATGGTGGTTAATGTATTGATAAACTGAGGGTTCTTCTGACTGCGTCTGGTTAGTTCACTAGAGCCGAACCCCATTCCAAGGGATCCCCATGCTTTGCCAAAGGCAATATCAAATCTCGCGATCCCGGCACCATCTTCGCGTTTAAAGGCAATTAAATGTCCGCCCGCGTCTAAAACGGCAACCGCTAATGGGGCGAGTTTATTTTTTCTCGCTTCTTCTAAAGCAGTATCTATGATGTTTGAAGCATTAATTAGTGTCAGTGAACTCATTTTGGGGCCTCTATTAATAGGAAAGTAAGTGCTCTCATATCCATTCACACAAACATGGCAAGCATGCCTAAGTGGGTGTCAGGTCGTGGGATGGTAAAATTAACGTGTTTCCAGTCATCTGCGGCGGGACGTTCTAGGCATTTGTGTAGCCAAGCTTGCATATTAGGCCAAGCAGAAATATCAATATTGGCCGTAGGAACCAATGTCATCACTGCAGCGACATTTAAATCCGCTGCACTAAAGCGATCGCCTAGTATGTATTCTTTATTTTCTAGGTGTTTGTTTAACACATCCCAGGGACGCGATAGCTTTTTCACGGCTAGGTTAAACTCTTCAACATTGCGTGATTCTGGCGCAAACAGTAAATTATTGGCTGACGCCAGCAGCAAAGGCTTTTCAATTTCAGTGATAGCCCAAATGGTCCACTGCATCATGAATGCGTCTTCTTGCAAGTTTTGGGGCGCTAGCTCACCGCCGGCTTTTTTGGCCAAATATAAATTGATAGCCAGCGATTCGAACAAGGTAAAACCCTGATCTTCAAGCGCAGGAATACGGCCATTTGGGTTTATTTGCAAAAATTCAGGACTATGGGTACTACCATCTAAAAAATTGGTTGATTCATGATGAAAGTCGATGCCTAACTCTTTTAACATCCAAGCACAACGGTTGGCTCTAGAATGCATGGATCCATATAACGTTGTCATAAGAAACTCCGCTAAAATGGCGTTATTGCGTCCTTAAAATAGAAGCAATAACGCCGTTAATTGTTATATTTACTTATATGAGGAAGGCACCCAAATACCATGGAAACCTTCATGAACACGACAGGGAAATTTCACGATGGCAACGGGACCTTGGCTAAGATTTCGAGCGTCTAAAATCACCAAATCAGTACGGTTCTCATCCCGTCGGCCGACCATGGATAACAGCCAACCATCGCCTTCTTCTGCATCTAGGCTGCGTGGTACGAAACAGGGCTCTTCTGGTGCAGAGTTTGGCCCGGCATAGTAGAAATCGAGTTTGTTTTCTTGCTCATCGAAATGCCCAAGGCATGTAAATGGAGGTCCCTTTGGACCAGGTTCTAGCATTGGTCCTAATTCTTTGTTACTGGTGCCAAACCAAAAATGACGCGTTCTACGCATGGCAAAACGGGCATCGATAACGGGCATTTCGCCAATGTGGTTAATAAAACGCTTGATTTCAACAGAGCCACCATCACCATCACCACTTAGGTCTACAATCCAACGTTCACCGAAAGGAGGAAGTTCATGGGCGTCTGGATTATGAATATCAGGAAATTGGCTTAACCAGCCGGACTCGGTGACAAATTGGTCCAGTATCAGTTTAGAACCGTCTTCCCAAGCATTAAATGTGTGAGTTTGCATGACTGATTTATTGACATTAAACCAGCGAATTGCTTTTACACCACGATCTCGAGGTATTACTCCTACATGGGTTGTTTTGGAGCTATCCCAGTGCCAGTAAGGTTCACCTTGTTTGACTCTGTCCCAATCACACACCATCGGGCAAATGACGAAAGCGATGTAGTTTTCTGATACTAAAAAGTCGTGCACCATGGAACAGTAAGGCGCTTTGAACCTTTCAGAACTAGTAAATTTGCCTTCTTTGTTGATGATATAGACTTCTATTTCATCACTGGCTACGCCTTCGCAGTTATAAGCAAAGGCTATACATTCGCCTGTTTTTGGATCAAATTTTGGGTGTGCGGTGAAGGTCTGGCTAGTTAGCTGTCCATCAAAATCGGTTTCACCAATGGTGGTTAAATCATCCGGATGAATCTCATAAGGACGACCCGACTCTTTCAGTGCGTACAGTTTTTTATTGAGTAACATCACGGATGTGTTAGCCGTGTTATGGTCTTCTTCTCTAACCGCTTCTGAACTGGTAAAAGGGTTACGGTATGAACCAAAAAGCGCACGGCGAGCCTGTCTTTCAAGCTCAAACTTTTTAGTGCGAACAAACCTAGTGGTTAAGTCTGCATGGCCTTGCTCAAATCTCACCATATGTACCATGCCATCCCCATTTAAGAAGATGTCATTAGGGTGGAGTGGTCTATAAGTGTGATCTGCACTGTTTCTGTAATAGGTTCCTTCCAACTCTGGAGGGATACTGCCTATGACTTCAAGGTCGTGCACATGTCCTTCAATACGAACAGGTGCCGCGTAACCTTTGAAAGTCAATTCATTAGGAAATTGCATTCCTACTCTATTATTATTCATTATTTTTCTTCCTACTTTAAATGTCACAGTGACCCATGACTTTTTACCAATCAGTGAAAATCTAATGTTTTAAGTGTTAAGCCATTCTTGGCTCGCTTAGGTTTACGTCCTTCTCTTTTAATAAACTTTGCGCTTTTATTACCAAAGTCACTGCGATACAGCTAATGATCACAACGGCCCAAGCTAATCCTTGGTAACCAACCGTCGCAACGATAACGCCACCCAGCAAAGGACCTATTGCGGACCCAATCATCATCATGGCGGGTGTTGCGGCAACTGCACGGCCAGTTGGGTCTATTTTGGCCAATAGACCAAACACAAAAGTGTGTGTGAAAATTACGAGAGTGACGTAAAACGCGACGGGAACGGCATACAATGGAAAATAAGATGCGGCATGCGTGATTGATAAGGCAAACAAGGCTTGCAAACAAGGACCGGCAATGGCAACACTAATTGGTGACAAGCGTTTCTGTAACAGTGAAGCAACTAGCCCTGGTGTTAAGTTAATTACTCCCATTACGATTAAAACAATTTCCACTTGTTTGCGATCAAAATTGTGCAAGTCACCAATTCTGTCAACAAATGAAAACACCATTGCTTGGTTCAATGTTAGGCAACTAACAACACAAATAAACATCCATACTGCGGGTTTGGATAAAATTTTTGCGGTGACTTTATTCGCCTGATTTTCGCTTTTATTATGGTTTGTGGTTTCATCAGAAACCTTGGGGAAAAAGAAAAACATAACGATAGCGGCACAGGCCATTAGGACAAAAAAGGCAATAAAAATAGCCATGCCACCAATTTGTTTTGTTGCTTGAGGAAGCAGTGCAAATAGCGCAATGGCTAAAACACCTAAAGCAACATTTACTAAGCCAAATAAGCGATGAGGATTGTTTGTTTTTCCTATGGTTCCATGTATGGACGACAAAGCAGCCCCCGCACCTAAGCCTGCAATAACATGCAACGTGACAAGCATCGGAAAGCTCTCCGAAATTACGGACAATTTTGATGCTGCAAAAAATGAAACAGATGCCACGGCAAAGCCAAGGGCAGCAATATATCGATGATTTAGTCGAGTATATTTAGGCGACAAAATGATACTTGAGATTACAATACCAACAAGAAATAGGGTGACGGTAAGCCCAGCTTGTTGTGGAAGCAGATGATAGTCTTGCATTAGCGCACTGATCCAAAGAGGAAGTGCGGCTAAATCCACCATACCAGCCATATGGCCTATCCCCAGTACTATTTTGCCTTGTGTACTATTTAATTTGGTCATTTTTATTCTCTCTTTATTATTTTATTTTTATTGTTTTAAACACTTAGTGAGATGCTGAATTTGACTTATAAATTCCATGTAGCCGTTAGGACAACCGCTTCATTCGAAAGATTTCCTTTAAGGCCTTGATGACGTAAATAAGACAGCTCATATCGGTTGCCAGATCGCTCCATGACAGATACACCACCACCAAAGACGGCATATGTTGGCTCGTCAACGTATTCATCTAAATCGTTGACGTATTCTTGCTCCATACCGACAACCATATTCGGTGTCCATGAACCAGGGCTGGTTTCTTTTTCAAATCGTAAATGCCCCCAAACCGTGCCATAATTTTCTGTGTCACCCACTTCCCCAGAAGAGACAACACCAAAACTGTCAGCGGTTTTCTCAAGGAAGTTACGTTGAAACTGCATGCCCAAAACAGGATGTAATGCCCAACCTTCTGGGATTTGGCTAAAATCATTGTTGTGGAAAGTACCTACGAGTTCCGACTGGAGATAAAAATGGTCATCACCTGGTTTGTGTGTGCGTATAAACGGGCCTGCAGCGACTTTGAGCTCTTGTTCACCCCAAGAGTATTCAGTGCGCAAGGTAGCGCCCCAGTGATCACTAAATTTACTGATCATGTCAAAACGTAAACCAGCACCATGTCGCTTGATGGTTCCCGCATCCACAATATCTAAATCCGTTTGCTCACCAAATACACCAAAGCTCAACATGGTATTGGCATCAAGAAAGCGTATGTACTGAGCATCCATCCTTCCAATATCGCCATCTAGTTGCACTTCATTATCGCCACCATTGGATAAAGTGCCGGTAATATTTAAACGCAGAAGGGACTTGCCGTCTGACAACATGTGTTGAACGGTAAGAGGCGCAACAATGTCAGAGGTATCATCTTTGTATTCTGCGTTTGATGAACTGGATTTGGCTTTACCAATGGTGGTTCTAGCTTGCCCTATACGCCATTGAACACTGCCAAACTGATCACCATCACTAAAAGAGCGCATAAGACCAGCTCGTCCAAGATTCATTTGGGCCTGAATTGAAAGTGGTAGTGAATGCACACCATGAGATGTCTCTGTTTCCTCAGCAATCGCATGGGACATGATAAACAGTGCCGCTGCGGCAGCAGTGTAGTGGGCTAGTAACTTATATTTTACTGTCATAATTTCACCTGCATTTTTATTTTTATTGTTTTCAATATGATTAGTAATTAATCACCCACTCACTATAGGGCCACGACAATAAGTGATGAAACAGATTGTATTAATGGTTTGCATCGATATAATCAATACCTATAGACAGAAGTAGCTAGGTAAAATTTATGCGTCTAGATAAATTTGATTTGAATTTACTGATTGTGCTTGATGTACTGTTAGAGAAACGCAATGTAACGAGAGCAAGCGAACACTTACACATTGGCCAATCAGCCACCAGTGCCGCACTGGGTCGTTTACGAGAGTATTTTGACGATAGCTTACTGGTGCCTGTTGGACGAAATATGGAACTCACTCCACTGGCTAAAAGCTTGGTAACACCCGTTCGTGATACCTTAATGCGGGCGCGAGCAACGATTTCTTTACGCCCCGTCTTCGAACCAGAGAATATTGTGCGTAATTTTACCGTCGCCGCCTCAGACTACATGATTGATATATTGATCGCACAATCTGCAAGAGAACTCGCTTTTAGTTCTCCGGGGATGCGGCTAGACATGATCATTCCTCCAAAAGATGTGTTCGATTCCTTTGAACGAGGCGAAATCGATTTGCTGTTTTTGCCAAAACAATATTCAAATAAGTTCCAACATCCTCAAACAGAGGTATTAACAGATGTTCAAGTCTGTATGGTATGTGAACACAACAAAATAGACGAACTGACTATGGAACAATACTTAGACATGGGACATGTGGCCATTCGTTTAGGTGATGAGCACAGCATTACCCATGAGGAATGGTTTTTGCCACGCTATGGTCAACAAAGGCGCATAGAATGTACAGTAGATCATTTTAGTTCGGTACCATTTTTGGTGATGGGGACAAATCGTATAGTGACCCTGCATCGGCTTATTGCCGAAGAAATGGCTCAACGCTTCCCAGTTAAATTACTACCCGCCCCATTTGAAATGCAGCCAGTAACTGAAATTATGATTTGGCCTCGTTTTCTCGATGAAGATCCAGCCCATAAATGGTTAAGAAAAACCATTATGAAATTAGCTCCTTCCTTAGCAGAAGTGAGCTAAATCATACAGACTCACCAAGAGCTTACAGAAACAGCCAAAAACTGTTTTGCGCTTCCTTATCAAGCAAATATCGCTACCGCACGGACAAAACCTGCGGAGCCATTTTTTATTTTGTAAGGAAAACAGGATACTAAGAAACCATTCGCAGGTAAGCTTTCAAGATTAGACAGTTTTTCCATTTGACCATAACCGATATCCCTACCCGCTTTATGGCCTTCCCATATAATAGATGCATCACCTGATTCGGCGAACTTTTCACGGGTGTATTTGAATGGTGCATCCCAGCTCCATGCATCGGTACCGACTACACGAACCCCGTGCTCTAATAAATACATGGTGGCTTCTCGACCCATACCGACACCCGCTTCTAAATAACCAGGTTCGCCATAGATTGCGCCAGCACGAGTATTTACTAAGACAATATCGAGAGCTTGCAGTTCATGATCAATGCGTTTTAGCTCTGCTTCGACCTCAGCAGCTGTGATGATATGACCATCAGGAAGATGACGAAAATCCAGCTTCACGCCAGGTTGCAAACACCAATCCAATGGCAGTTGATCAATGCCATAAGCGGGCTGTCCGCCATCAGTCGTAGAAGCATAATGCCAAGGCGCATCCATATGGGTGCCATTGTGGGCACTCATATGCATTTTTTCGACCGCCCAAGCTTCATTACCTGGCATATCCTCTTTTTTCAAACCGGGAAACATACTGGCCATTTCCGGCCACCCTTGCTGGTGATCGGTATAATCAATTTTGGGTAATAATGGCGGTGGATCGGTATAAGGGTTATTGTCCAATGTGACGGACAAATCGACAATGCGTCTTGTTTTAGAAGGTATCATTTGTTATTCCTCTTATTATTTTTGATGATGTATTGGCCCCTTGTCGAGACAGGCTATGCATATATTTACCGCGTTTAACGTCAACAATCGGACCGCCATCAAACAACTCCATTTGCCCTGGCATAAGAGCCGACGCATGAATAAGCTTGCTCTCTAAATCTAAAATCAGACTGACATGACCAATTCTTCCTGGCACCAACCAATGTACTAAAAACATATCCTTGCCAATTTTCTTCGCTCGATAAGGCACCGTTAGCGTCGGGATGTGCCCTGCATCAAGTTGTGTAAAAGAGACACGATCATCATAAAACTTTAATTTATAGGCACGACCTGAACTGTAAGTGTATTGAACCTCAAGTTCTTCTAAATTAACGGCATTAGACAAATCAACTTCATCAGGAATCACCCCAGCTGGAATATTAGGTGCCTGAGTTAAAATACTGGGTTTTTCCATCTTCTTCTCCATACTTTCTGCTGATGCTTCATCAACGGCATTCGCTGCGACATACCCTGACATCATGGTCAAAGCCAGCACAACCGCAGATATTTTGAGTTTTTTCATTCACTTATTCCCATATTAAAGTTAATACTGATACTAAGAATGAGTCTTAATTTTTCCTTTACACACTCTTAAAACAGAATGGCGACGGATTTGAGAATAAGCGAAAATAAGCCTTCCATTAAGTTGATAATAGTTAATCCACCCCTTGATATTATCAACTTGATTTTTTCTTATTTTGTACCTCGCTCACCATGGATAGGCGGTTTTGCTCTAACTCACCAATTAATCAGATGAGTTAAACTCGGTTAGCGTTTGAATTTTACTCATTGGCATATAGCACCACTATTCCTCATAATATCGGCTTTCCACTAAACAAAAGTCGATCATTATGCAGATCACACCAGAAGAGCGCGATGCGGTTTACAAAACCATATTTTCCCGCCGTGATGTACGACGAGAATTCAAACCCGATGCTATTCCAAATGATGTTTTGGAACGTGTCTTACTGGCGGCGCATCATGCGCCAAGCGTGGGCTTTATGCAGCCTTGGGACTTTATTCTTGTTACTAAGCCAGAATCCAAGGCACAAATAAAACACGGTTTTTTACAAGCTCACGCCGAAGCGGCTGAACGGTTCGAAGGTGAACGCAAAGAGCAATACAAAAGCCTCAAATTAGAAGGAATCGAAGAAGCGCCTTTGGGGATTTGTGTGACCTGCGATCGCAGTCGAACAGGGCCTGTTGTGCTAGGACGCACCGCGAAGCCGGAAATGGATTTATTCAGTTCTGTCTGCGCGGTACAAAACCTATGGCTAGCGGCAAGAGCGGAAAACCTTGGCGTGGGTTGGGTCAGTATTGTTCATGACAAGGTGATACGCGATACGCTCAATATTCCTGAATCCATCGATATCATTGCCTATTTGTGCGTAGGCTATGTAGAAGCGTTCCATGACACCCCGGATCTAGAAAGAGCTGGCTGGTTACCAAGACGAGACGCCAGCTCGGCGATTCATTACGAGTTTTGGCCTGAACCAAAGAGCCAATAAATAACATTAAACATACAAACAAAAGGCCGTTCTTTGAACGGCCTTTCCAGACAGCTGATTTATTTGTTATGACAGCGCTTTATCTAGGGCTGCCATCAACTGATCTATTTCTTCCGCATTTGTATAGTGAACAAACGACAACCGAACCACCCCTGTATTTGCAACACCCATGGCTTCCAATAGACGCACTGCATAAAAATGCCCTGCACCACAAATAATGCTTTGATCCACCAACTTTTGCGCCAGCTCTTGAGGGGATTGCTCTGTTGGAATCACAGAAACCGTTGCCGCTCTTTTTGCAGGATCAGCAGGTCCCAATAGAATCAATTTCGGATGTTGGTCCACAAACCTAAGTAATTTAGACAATAAAACCTGTTCAGCATCATGCATCAAGCTGCGTACTCGCTTAGCCTTTTCCGCTGCGGAATCTGTCGCCTCAAAATGATGATCGTGCAAGGCATCGAAGTAATCTAACACACCACGACTCGCCGCGACTTGTGCGTGATCAGGCCCAGCTGGGACAAACCACTTATGACGATAGGCTTTATTAAAATAATGCGCCTGATTACCCAACTTATCCGCCATGGCATCACGAATGACCATCACACCAAGATGCGTTCCGTAAGCTTTATAGAGAGAAAACAGATAAATATCGGCACCTAGTGCATCCACATCCGGCAAGCCATGACCAGCAAAAGACACCCCATCAACCACCGTTGCCACATTCGCGGCTTTTGCCAGTTTGCAAATATCGGCGACTGGATTAATCTCGGCGACGATATTGGAACAGTGAGTAAAAGCCAACAATTTGGTTTGCTCGGAGAAAAGAGCCACTAAATCTTTAATATCTAAAGATCCCGTTTGTGGATCCACCCGCCATTCTTTGATCACCACTCCTCGTCCCTGTAACGAACGCCAAACACCGATGTTCGCTTCATGATCTTGATTGGTCACAATGATCTCGTCGCCCGCTTTTAAAATCTTGCCAAAAGCCTGTGCTAACACATAAGTATTTTGAGACGTAGAAGGCCCAAGATGCACTTCGCTGGTATTCACATTCAAATAAGACGCCAGACGCTCATGGGCCAAATCCATTTGCGCACCGGCTTTTTGCGCTGCCGGGTGAAGATGATAAGGTTGCAGTTTGGTCTCTCGGTAATATTGATTTAAATGATCTATCACCGCCTGACAAGCATAAGAACCGCCCGCATTATCAAAAAAAGCCTGGCCGGCCAAAGAAGGTTCTTTAAACGCGGGAAATTGAGAACGCACAAACGCCAAATCTAATGACATAGCCATCACCTGATCTCCTAACCAAAAGTGATTTAAAGTATAAAGAATCTGGCGCGCAAGTTGTTTGCTATTTGAGTGTAGAATAACGGACGTAACACAAGATTTTCATTTAAATTGAGCATTCTATGAAAGAAATCACCCTAGATCGCACAGACTACAAAATAATACAAGCATTAGAAAAAGATGGCCGTCTTAGCAATACAGAGTTAGCTCAGCTAATCAACCTATCTCAATCCCAATGCCTGCGACGCCTACGTCATTTAGAAGAAATGGACATCATTAGTGGCTATCGAGCACAAGTAAACTATCAAAAACTGGGCTATAGCGTCATGGCTTGGACCCTAGTAACCGTGAGTAAAGACATACCCAATGCTCGCACCAATGTAATGGATTTTTTACAGCAACAAAGCGCTGCGATTAATGTTCATGGCGTCACAGGAGACGTGGATTTAATGGTGGAAATTTGTGCCAAAGACATGGCGGAATTTACAGATTTGGTAGTCAAGCAATTGTATTCTCATGCCAACGTTGTCAGCACAAAATCATACATCCGCTTAGA
Organism: Marinomonas arctica; assembly: GCF_003259225.1. Classification (GTDB taxonomy): domain Bacteria; phylum Pseudomonadota; class Gammaproteobacteria; order Pseudomonadales; family Marinomonadaceae; genus Marinomonas; species Marinomonas arctica. Next base: position 153,820 of record NZ_QHJF01000006.1, read on the forward strand.
TACAGCAAAACAACAGGGAAGCCCTCTTGATAAGATGTAAAAACCCTTACAAAACAATCACTTATATCAACCAAAATAGATTGATTAGTTTTTTTCAGGTATTGGTGTATTTTTTATCGTTTGTCTTCTTTACACCGAATTTCTACTATAGAAGCATCAAAACGTAGTTTGTTTTGGTAACAACGTAAACAAACATCCAACGAGGTTTATATCATGAAAAACAATCAATCTATCGCCGAATTACTAAAAAGCGTTAACACTTCTTACCTAACAGACGCAGAAAAATACGAAGCTATCGCTCGTGCTGAACGCGCTGAATACATTGTTGCTGGCGTAGCTTCTGCGATCAAAGCGGTTAAAAACCTAGCGATCAAAGTAAAATCTGCATTGGTTTCTTCTCCAGCTCAACACGCTTAATAGCTTGATCGGGTCATTATTGGGTAAGCGTCTAGGCTAGAAAAATAGACATTTTGGCTTACTTCAACCGACCTAAAAGGAAATGGCGCTAAAATAAAAACATTAAGCGCTTCCCCTTCTTTTTTATTTCCTATCCTTATACATTACATTTTTATCTATCTTGGTTTGTATTGCGCTCGACAATACCCTCGACTTACGGCAGGGTCTCGGAGTTGCAAATGCTTAGTCTGACGACCACTCACTCGTTCACGCCACAACCTAAAACTACTTGGCTTTAAATTGCCTCTCATAAAGCGTATCACTTGTGGCTCACTCATTCCGAACTGTTTTTCGATTGCTTCAAATGGCGTTCTGTCTTCCCATGCCATTTCTATTACTCTTGATTCGTCGCTTGGGGAAAGTGTCATAACATTCAGGGTCCTTGCTATAAAATACGTCAAAGCTTATACGCAGATACTGGCAAAAAAGATGACTCAAACCACTATAGTCGATAATTTATGACGAATACTTAAAAAATGAACACTTTACCGCTAGAATGGCGGCCGATACACAGCATGATCCAATAGCGAAAGCGAGCCTTGATATGAAATTGTTTATTAAACTGATCCGAAACCTTTTAGGTCTCATCATTGCAACCGCAGACGTTCTAACGCGCGGAACCAAGCTTAAAAGAGCACCTGAAACGCAACAACAAATCAATACAGAAGTACAAGACCTAACACTTTATCAATTCTTTGCCTGTCCGTTTTGCATCAAAACTCGCAGAGCCATGTACAAACTCAACCTACCCATCGAAAAACGCAGTGCTTCCGAAGGCTCCCCTCATCGTGAAGCATTATTACAGGGTGGCGGTAAAATCAAAGTGCCGTGCTTGCGTATTGAGCAAGATGGTAAAGTGGAATGGATGTATGAGTCTTCACAGATCATTCGTTATCTCGAAAATCGCTTTGCTTAATGCCTTTGTTGATCGAGAAAACAAAAACACATGGGAAATAACATGATCTGGCATTGTAAACCTTTTAGTGAATTGTCCACTCACACGCTTTATCAGCTGCTAAAACTGCGCTGTGATGTGTTTGTGGTAGAGCAAAATTGCCCCTATCCGGAACTAGACGGTTTGGATATGTTGCCTGAAACACGACATCTGTATGCCATTCGCGATAACACAATCGTCGCCTATGCACGTCTCTTAGCAAAAGACGATAGCTACGAAGACCATACTAGTATTGGCCGCGTGGTCGTGGCTGCTCAATATCGAAAAGAAAAACTAGGACACGCGCTCATAGACCAAGCGATTAAGCAGACCTTTGCTCTCTGGCCAAGCACAAACATCAAAATTGGCGCTCAGTTCCATCTTAAAAAGGTCTACCAGTCCCATGGTTTTGAAGTGGCATCCGAGCCGTACATGGAAGATGGCATTGAGCATTGTCTTATGACACTGGCTTACTGATAAGAGCTTTTACACGGGCTTTTAATTCAGGCAACACCTCGGCTTCAAACCATGGATTTTGCTTGAGCCAACGATTATTCCTTGGACTAGGGTGAGGCAATACTAACTTGCCTTGCTCCAACCAATATTGCCACAGCTTAACTTGCTCCGTCACATTCCCAGATTGATCCAAATGGTAGGCTTGCGCATAAGCCCCTAACACAATCGTTAATTCAATATTAGCCAACTGGCTCAGCACCGCTTCTCGCCATTTTATTGCACACTCGGGACGAGGCGGTAGATCGCCTGACGGCTTGCCAGCTGACGGACCATTTTTATGAAAAGTATTGCCGGGAAAGCAAAAACCCATTGGTACTATGGCGACTTGGTGCTCATCGTAGAATTCATCCTTGGTGATGCCAAGCCAGTCTCGTAAACGATCGCCGCTTAGATCATCAAATGGCCGACCAATATCATGCGTCTTTTTTCCAGGCGCTTGACCCGCAATCAATAATTTCGCGTCTGGGTGGATTTGAATAATGGGTTTGGGGGGATAAGGCAGAGTATCCGCACAATAATGACAAGTGAGAATCGCCTGTTTAATATCATTAAAAGTCTCTACCATTGTGCTTTGTCCCTGATACCCTTAATCTGAAATCAAATCCCCAATGAGAGTGATCTTCTCTTCTAGTTTATCATCGAGCGTTAATTTTTGCTTTTGGGTAAACGTGCTGTTTAGCTCTGCCAACATTTGAGCATACAAGCGTGCGTTGCGATCTAAAATAGCCTGATATTGTGGTGTTTTGTATTGGTCTGGATTGCGGATGAGATCAGCAAGTTGCTGTTCAAATTCAAATGTATCTCGATTGGCAAAAATATCTCTTATCACATGTTGTAAAGAGGTGTGATATGCCGTTCGCTCATTGTTCGTTGCTAGAAATCTCGGTGCGTAACTGTTAATAATGCCAGCCTGTTGCTGAGTTAACTTACCCATATTATCTTCAACAAATTCCGTCAACCGCTCTTTCTGGCGAAGTAATCGCTCTGCCTCTGTTCGTTTTTCGAACTCAGACTGACGTTCTTGTCTTTTTTTACTCCATGCAGATAACGCACCCTCTACCTGAGCGGTGGAGAGTTGGTGAGCAATACCCGCCAACTCAGGCGCAATTTTACTACGAAAACGATGAAGATGTTGCTGCGCTTCTTCGAACTCGTTCAACCATTGCTCCTCGGTGAGAGCACCAGACGCTAGCTTACCTCTCACCTCTTTGAGTTGAGCTTGATACTTTTCAAGTTCCGTAGAGCGATGCCAGCTTTGCCATGCGACAATACGTTCATCTAACACTGCCTTTTGATCCAATGATAAATCAACATAATCGCCTAAATACCAATAAAGTAGCCAATCAATGTTGTTATAGGCAAAGGATGACGAACAAGCGCTCAAAAGAAAACTAAGCACTATCACTAGAGGTAACCTAGCCTTCTTCATGTGTGATCCTATTCCTTAAGCTATGCATTATAAATGGATTATATATTTATCCTGTACGAGCTGATCGATCAAATGGATTACTTTGGTTTCTGAAGCATAAAAAAGCGGCTTCTGCTTGTCATTAAAACAAGTCAGAAGCCGCTTACTTTACATTCGGCTATTTACTAAGAAATAGGATTAGTGGTGATGACCACCAGCGCCATGAACATGACCGTGCTCTAGTTCTTCAGCCAATGCTGCACGCACCTCAATGATTTCAACATCAAAGTTCAATGTTTTGCCAGCTAATGGGTGGTTACCATCGAGCATGATACCGTCGTCTTCTACAGCAATAACAGTCACGGGCTGTTGACCACCTGGTGTTTGCGCCATGAACTGCATGCCAACTTGGATTTCGTCAACGCCTTGGAAGTTTTCAGTGGGCACTTTTTGGATCAGCTCTTGATGAACCGCACCGTACCCATCTTCAGGGGCAACAGACACAGAAAGCTTGTCACCAGCCGCTTTGCCTTGTAGGGCTTTGTCCAATCCATCAATGATGTTTTGCGCGCCACTTAAAAATACTAAAGGCTCTTGTCCAACAGAAGAGTCAAGTTGTTGCCCTTGTTCGTCAGTCAAGGTGTAGTGCATGCTAACAACGGTGTTTTCTGTAATTTGCATTGTATTCTCCTAATGAATAAATAATGAATAACAAGGGAACGAGCGCTTGATACAAGCAAATCTTAACTTTCAACAATAAGCGTTACACCGCCACAACACGAACCCAAACAATAGTTTGTGGCATTATGATAACGTTCCATAAGCTCAATAACCACCGTATAACCCTAGAAGTTTGGTACTTTCGACGATTTTTAAAGGGATGTTTAACGATTATTTTGAAAAAAAACGCAAAAATAATCCCTGCTGATCAAATTTAAAGCGAAGTTTGATCAATAAATTAATCCCTAAATTACAAGCAGGTCCTAAAATTGAAAGACAGATTGAATTTTTGTAGTCGTAAAACCTAACGCAGTATAAAACTTTTTCGCCCCCTCTCGTGTGTCATTGGTACGAACTCGTAATGTTATCTTTTCACTTAAAGCCCACTCTTTGGCTTTTCCGACCAAAGCTCGGCCCGCACCTTTTAACCTTGCTTGATCCGATACAGACAAACCAAGGATTTCAATAAAGTCTGCCGAAGCTGCTCGAAAAGCATGCTGAGCATGCAGCCAACCTATCAATTGACCATTGAATTCGGCAACCCAGACTTTGTCATCGCTGGATAAAAGCAATCGCTCAAGACGCGCTCTTGCAAGCTCTGCTGAAACCGCACTTTGATAGCCTAATGCGGAAGCGACATCAGCAATAGCATTGGCATCTTGTAAATTAGCTAATCGGATTTCCATTGCTTCTTACTACTCCATTTATTCATCAGTTTGCACAAAAACTCATTCATTCGGCGGCATGAACTGGGAGATATCCAGCTCATAAGATTTGCCTAACCAGCTAACCCCTTGGGTATGATCCACGTATTCATTGCCTGTTAACGGATGAACAAACACGTCTAGCGATTGCCGATTTAGCATCAGCCAAGGAATAATTTGACCAAAGGTTTCTGCGGCAAAAGACAACTGACAGCTCCAAACAGGATGAGGCCCTACGGGCCGTTGATGGAAGCGACCTACGCGAATATCGAACAATTCAGCGGCTTGCTCCGCTAATATCTTAGCCATTTCCATCCCCATATCATCGCTGTAATAAAGATGCGCATGAAAGGCTTTGATGTCATTGTGCAACGAAAAATGGCCCATAATGCCTCCTACCTTGTTTTCCCAAAATCAATATCAAGCAGTGTAACATTACTTGTCACGTGACCTTAGCCTCTTATTCAAAAGGCAGTATTACCAAATAAGAAACAATAGCACCCAAGCTACACGACCTAAGTCGTAGAGGATTATTGAATCGACTGTGTTACATTTAACGTAAACAACACCGACGCATCAGTCTAAATTCAGGTAATGTATGCAATGACGGTTTTCTGGATTCTGTTAGCCATTCTTTATGTTCTGGGCCTGTTCTGGATTGCCATCTGGGGCGATAAAGAAAGCCCGACAGCGAAAAAACTGACGCGCCACCCTTTAGTCTACAGTTTGTCTTTGGCGATTTATTGTACTGCTTGGACATTTTACGGTGCAATTGGCGAAGCGTCTCGCTCAGGTTGGAGCTATTTGCCCATTCTGTTGGGCCCTATTCTTTTGTACTTGTTTGCTTTTCCCCTACTGCGCAAAATGATTACCGTTAGCCGCAAACAGAACATCACCTCTATCGCCGACTTTATTTCTTCTCGCTATGGCAAACGTCCAATGACAGCGCCACTGGTTATACTCATTAGTATGCTGGCAGTCATCCCTTATATTGCCTTGCAATTGAAAGCCATTGGCTCCAACTTTGCGCTTTTTGTTAACCAAGACGAATCATCGACCAGTGTCGTGGTGCTGATTGCGACCATTTTAATGGGCATATTTGCCATGTTATTTGGCACTCGAAAGGTAGAAGTCACGGAATATCGTTCAGGCATGATGTTGGCGATCGGCGCGGAGTCTTTGTTCAAGCTCATCGCCATTGTCGCTGTCGGTTTGGTGGCCATTATGATGACGCAAGAATTGAATATTGATGAATTAGGCAAAAATGTCGATTTTTCAGTCTGGGGATCCGAACAGTTTTTGTCCTTCTCTTTCTTGATGCAAACCTTCATGTCAGCAGCCGCGGTCATTTGTCTCCCACGACAATTTCACGTGACGGTTGTTGACCATCAAAACAACCAACAGTCCAACACAGCGCGCTGGTTATTCCCTCTGTATTTGTTAATTTTTGCCGTCATCATTCCGCCCATAGCTATTGCCGGACAGAGCCTGTTTTCGGCTGACATTAACCCAGACACTTACGTGATTCAGTTCGCCTTAGTCTCAGACAACCTTCCTCTGCAAATGTTGATCTTTCTTGGCGGTATGTCAGCCACCACAGCAATGATCATCATTGCTACGTTTGCCCTCAGCATCATGATCAGTAACGATGTAATCTTACCTCTGATGTTGGCTCGCGCCAGTGCTCAGCAACAAGCCTTGCCCCTTTATCGACGCCGTATATTAATGATTCGCCGCTTTGCTATGGTAGGAATTCTTGTTCTCTCCTTCCTGTATTACCAAAAAATGGCCAATAATGAGTCTTTGGCTGGCACGGGTATCTTGGCCTTCTCATTGGTCTTACAACTCATGCCCGCGGTATTAGGTGGCTTATATTGGAAGCGCGCTCACGCACATGGTGTGTATGCAGGCTTAACACTGGGCTTCTTGGCATGGATGCTTTTAATGATGTTGCCATTGGCAGGCAACATGGACTGGGCACTATATAGTGCTCAATCTCGCTCTGAATTAATCAGCTATGGGGCTTTTATTAGTCTATTGGCAAATATTTTTGGTTACGTCGTGGGCTCGTTATTGGCTACTGAACGTTTAATTGATCGAATTCAAGCAACCGCTTTCGTCAGCCCAACTACCGAACTGGAAAAAGGCTTTTTTAAACCCAAAAGCAAAGCCACTAACGGGGATTTTTTCGTACTGTTAGAAACCTTTTTAGGCAAACAAAAAAGCCAACAAGTCCTATCAAATTTTGAGCAAGATTATAGCCAAAGTATTCCCTCTAGTGCGTCACCGAATCGTTTATTCGTGGATTATTGTGAACGTATATTAGGTGGTGTCTTAGGTGGGTCATCGGCCCGCACCATTATCAATTCCATCTTGATCGATAAACAAATCAAAGTAGAAGAGATGGTCACCTATTTGGATGAGACCACGCAGGCCATCCAATTTAGTCAGAATCTATTATTCGTTTCCATGGACAATCTAGACCAAGGCATTAGCGTAGTAGACAAAGAGCTCCGAATCGTTGCGTGGAATAAAACCTACCTTTCTCTCTACCCTTATCCGGAAGGCATGCTAAAGGTCGGTTTACCCGTTGAAGACCTAATCCGCTTCAATGCAGAGCGCGGTGAATGCGGTGTTGGTGATATAGAAGAGCTGGTCAACAAGCGTTTAGAGCATCTAAGAAAAGGCACAACTCACCGTTTTCTGCGCCGCAGGGCAAGTGGTCGCGTCATCGAAATGGTTGGTAATCCTCTTCCAGATGGCGGTTTCGTTACCAGTTTTACGGATGTCACAGAGCATATTGAAAGCCAACAAGCGCTAAAAGAAGCCAACATAGACTTAGAAAAGCGGGTTGAAGCTCGTACGGTAGAAGTACAAGGTGTTAATCACGAACTGATGCAAGAAATCGAACGTCGCAATCAAGCCGAAAAAGCACTTATTAGCGCCAAAGCAGAAGCCGAACAAGCCAATGCGTCTAAAACAGAATTCCTTGCCCTAGCAAGCCATGATATTTTACAACCGCTAAACGCGGCCAAACTTTACATGGGCATTTTACAATCGACTCAATTGCCTGACGATACTAACCAAGTCATTGAAAAACTCTCTGATTCGCTAGAGTCCACCGAAGCTCTTATCTCGACATTGCTTGAAATTGCGCGCCTAGATCAAGGGGCGATTCAACCCAAACTAGTTGATTGCAATTTACAAGATATTCTTGCTCCCATCGTGGCAGAGTTTGGCGTTATAGCGGAAAGTAAAAACATTCGCCTCACCACCCATTTACGACCTTTTAGGGTGCACACAGACCCTATTTATTTGCGACGGATTATTCAAAACTTTGTCTCCAATGCGGTCAAATACACGCAAAAAGGACGCGTACTACTCAGCGTCAGACCACGTTCAGGGGTGGTCTATCTACAAGTATGGGATACGGGCGTTGGCATTCCTGTCAGCGAGCAAAAGAAAATTTTTGACGACTTTTACCGTTGGGAAAATACCCAAGAGCCGGGCATGGGGCTGGGATTAGGCTTGGTTCGCCGTATGCAAAAACAACTTGGATTGGCCACGGAAATACACTCCGTTCCCGGCAAAGGCAGCTGCTTCAGCATTGGTATTCCCTTAGCTCAAAGTAACCATGTTACTCACATACAAGCCCCACAAGTCACAAAGACGTCCCATGAGAAGCTAGCACATTGTTATGTCTGGTGTATCGATGATGAGAAAAACAACCTTATCGCCATGCATACACTACTCACCCATTGGCAATGCGATTGTCGTACCTTTAACCGTTATCACGACGCGCTAGAAGCCGAGGGCGAAGCGGAATTACTGCTGGTTGACTACCACCTTGATGATAACAAGGACGGTTTATCTTTGATCAAAGAACTGCGCACTCGAGCCGGAAAAACCATTCCTGCCGTCTTGATCACTGCCCTGCGCGACCCAGAACTGGTCGAGCTATGTAAACAGCAACAAATTACTTACATGGCTAAACCTGCAAAACCCGCAAAATTACGGGCTTTGGTTCAACACATTCATCAATTAAGGGAAGAAGCAAAATAGTAGACTAATTTTTTTCAGCGAGGCTCAAACCGCAACCCGCCAAAATAATAGCACTGACCGTATCACCAATGCGTGTCAAATCGGCATCACTAAGAGACTCAATACCGCTCAACGCCAATACTTGTGCTTCAAAGTCTGCATAGTGCTGAGTGGTTGCCCATATCATATAAATCACACTGGCTGGATCACATTGACGCATTTTACCCGCATCCATCCAAGCTTGAAGCAATTCAACTCGAGATGAAAACCAAGGCCTAAGCTCTTCTTTTAAATAATCACCAATGTGTAATGCGCCACTAATCACTTCCATGGCAAATAACCTTGAGGCACCACCTTTCTCAAAACTTTGCTTGAGTTTTACACGAATAAAGCTGTCCAGCACCACAGCAGGGTCGTCCTCTAGCGTCGCCTTATCAAACAAATCATTCCAGCCCATTAATGTCTGATCGAGCACCTGTTTGTACAGATTGGCTTTGGACTGAAAGTAATAAATGATGTTGGGTTTAGGCAACCCAGCACGTTCGGCGATATGTTGAAGACTCGCACCATTGTAGCCCTTCAAACCAAACTCGACTTCCGCGGCATCGAGTATTTTAACAAAGACTTCTTCACGGTGATTTTGACGTTTGCTCATGGGGGAGTTAAGTCCTTATTTGTATTTTTGTGAACAGTACTAAAATAAGCCTTACCCCCTCCCAACCTCTCCCTTAGCAGGGGGAGGAGCAAGCTAGTTTTGTTCCATTCTCTTCTGTCCTGAAGGGGAGGAGCAAGCTCGCTTTGTTCCCTCCCCTTGTGTCTTTTAAGGGGAGGGTTAGGGAGGGGTTATTTCTATATTAAGCCAGTAAATCAGTCAGCTCTTTCGCTGTTGATAGCTTGCCTTCATCTTCAATATTAGGGAAAACAGCCACCGTAATATTGTCTAGGGCAAGACTGGGTAACCATTCTGTTTTAAACATATCCAATGAAACGGACACCGGCTCGCAGTCGTCCCAATCCTCAATAGCCCACTGGCTGGCAAACTCAGCGTCCGGCCAAACCATCACACAATCGCCTTCGTCGGTTTCAACCATCACGAAACCATCTTCATTGCACAAGCTCCAAACCAGTTTTGTGGCTTTGACTTGCTCAACAAAATACGCCAATCGTTCGCTATCAGGCGCAACCAACAGTTGAACACGTTCATCCATCGATAATTCTTTCATCATTTAATCTCTTTATTAAAAGTAAGCGACTTCTTCTTCAGTCAATTCACGGAACTCACCAGCTTGCATGTCAGCATCCAGTGATAATGGACCGATTTGATCGCGGTGAAGCTCTTCCACTTTATTACCGACGGCTGCCAACATACGTTTTACTTGATGATATTTACCTTCTTGAATCGTCAGGTAAATATCACAATCGCTAATACGTTGAGCGACCGCTGGCAATGTTGGCTGCGATTCACCATTCAGCATCACACCGTCTTCCAGTCGTTTTAGATCGGCATCACTGATCGGGTCCGCTAGCATCATACGATAGCGCTTATTACAGGCATTACGTGGAGAGGTAATTCGATGCAGCCATTGACCGTCTGTTGTTAATAGCAAAAGCCCCGTGGTGTCTTTGTCCAAACGCCCAACAATTTTCAAATCTTGCCCTAAATGCGAAGGCAATAAATCCAACACGGTTGGATGATCAGGATCTTGTGTCGCACACACATAACCTGCAGGCTTGTGCAGTAAATAGTATCCCTCAGATGGCCATGCTAACAGCACATCATCGAGGCAAATTTGATCCCCTTCTTGTACGGTATAATTGGCCTTTTTAACCACAACACCATTCACCGTAACACGGCCTTTTGATGCCGCAATTTTGGCGGCTTTACGTGCTAAATCGGTCACGTGGGATAAATAAAAATCAAGTCTCAAGGGAATCGCCTATGGCTTTGTTTAAATTAAGAAAATACTTCGTGGGTGGTTTCAATTTCTTTATAGAAGAAGGTCGCGTTATGCAGCATACCATTCGCACTGCGCGTATACCCTGGCACTTCACCAAACGGAATATAGCCCATATTAACGTACATGTCGTGAGCTATATCGTCGCTCCTCACTTCCAATATCAGTAGCTGACGCTGCAAAGAGGCGGCAACACGTTCAACGCCCTGCATTAACATACTACCGAGTCCATGCTCTCTTGCTTGCGTGTGTACCATGAGTTTTTCCACATCACAGCGATGCAATGCATTGGCTTTAGGCGACATAGCAATTTGCACACTACCAACTACTTTATTGTCTTCACGAATCAATAATACTTGGCGGGCATTGGCTTGCAAATCATCGTTAATGCTTAACCAATAGGCTTTGGCTTCAGACTCGCTCATTGGTGGCAAAAAGCCAATTGGCGCACCAGAATCAACCGCATCACAGAGTAATTCGATAAGGTCATCTAGGTAAGGGTTAAGGTTGTCTACTTTGAGTAATTCCAAACTCTTTTCCTCGTCTTTTAGATACATTCAATAATACCTTAGCGAGGCTCAGTTAGGAAACGTCAACACGAATTAAGCAAACTAAAGCCGTAAAAAAGGCGGCTTACGCCGCCTTCCTAGATTCATACCGTGCTTTTTTAAACATTTCCCATATAGCGCCCTGGCTTATGATTGACGGCAATTATCATATTCAGCGCCACAGCCCCCATGACCGAAATCACAATTAAGTAAAAATCCACCACAAACACAGACAACAATACGATCATACAATCAACGGCCATTTGGAATTTCCCCATGGAAATACCATATTTCTCAGCCAGATAACGCGCCAAAATATTCAAGCCACCCAAACTGGCATTATGACGAAACAGCATTAAAAAACCGACGCCCATCAAAAAACCACCAGCCACGCTAGCATAAAAAGGGTTCACCTGATCAAAGCTCACCAGCATGGGTGTGACATCGGCAAAAACAGACAGAGAAAATACCGACAAGAAAGTCTTGATGGTGAACTCCCAACCAAAATGCATAATGGCGAGAATATAAAAAGGCAGGTTAATTAGAAAAAACGCCTGACCAAAGGTTAGGGGCGTTGAATACTTCATCAAAAAAGCGAGCCCAGCGGAACCACCGGTTAACAGACCAGCATGAGTGTAAAGGTTAACGCCCAAGGCGATAATCAAGGTACCAAGAATCACCGCTTGGGCGTCTTCAAGACGTGTGTGTTTTTGTACCTTAGGAAGTTCGACTGCTGACATGAATTTTCTCTAACCCAATATTAAAGTAGAAATAACGAACGTGGATTCTAGAGAAAAACCTTAATCAGACCAACACCAGCAACAAAAGCATTTTTCGCCCGTTTTTTATAAAGTGTCTTGTTTTTTGTACACTGGATTGGCACGGATTCGACCGATCACTTTCCCAACCACACGCCGTGGTGATACCCAGCCAATACGCTCCGATTGTAGGCTTTTATTACTTTCGCCTCCTAACCAAAGCTGACCATCTGGCGCAATATGCAGCACTTTTTTTACTATAAGACCATATAAAGCATGATCTACGACGACAAGATGACCCATTTTTAACTTACGGTACCAACGACTCGTAAAAACAAAATCCCCATTATGCAAACGTGGCGACATGCTTTCGCCTTGTACTTTAATGAGACGAAACATATACCCTCCTTTTTAAATTTTAACTTGTCGCAATATACGTTAACGGCATTCACACTAGGCATACGCCACGTCAAACCCAATCCACTTATCAAGACAGGTAATCACACTATGCATCATGATCGCTATTCTCCTTCTTCATTTGTTTGCGCCAGCGCGCGCACTGCTTATAAATAAAACCCCCAACAATGACACCAGCAACCATCACGATAGCCAAAAGGTTCATAGGTTCACTCGACCAATCACCTGCTGAGTTCTGATGTGCTAGCGCAAAATGACTCATAAACAGACCCAAACCGCCCCATACAACTAAAAAAATAGGCCGCATTTTATCTCTCTTAGGCAAGTCATTAGTGACGCACAGCATTCTTAGGTACAGACACAACATTGGACAAGGCTTGCATCAACGCTTTACTTTGTGCCGAAACATGCTTGCTATGACTTTGAGTGAACAACTCCCATTCGAATCGAATATGCGTCGCGGTTCTCATGATTAAATTACGCTGCTCATCGCTCATATCAGGTCGAACAATGATAGTTTGTAAAAAGCTCACGGCGTTTTCATATTGAGTATTGGCCGACATAAAATCGCCTAATGCGGTATAGGACTCAGCAATGTTCAAAAAACTCACCGCCGCAGCGGCAACCGCCGATTCCGCATCTCGATAAAAATCTTCATCAAATGAGCGCTCGGCTTGCATCAATGCTTGTCGATTTAAATCCACAGCCTCTGAAAAAGCATGGTTTGAATAAGCTTTATTCGCTTGTCTTGTTAAACGTTCCCAGTCTTGCATAGTTCTCTCCACGATTGATGATGACACTGCAAATTAATTAATGAGAATCATTATCGTAAAAGAAGCAAAATAAGTCCAGAAAATTTGAGAATGAATCTCATTTAAAATTATTATCTTAAGAGAAACGAACTCATGGCTGTGACGACAGGGTGTAATCGAATGGGGAATTTAGACAAGAAACCGCCATCCGGAAGGATGGCTATTTCATAATAAGCGCTATTTCATGAAGAATAGCTATCAAGACTCACTGACAAAAACACCAGTACTACCACTCAATGCCAACTTGTGCTTTAACACCATTGGCAAACGCATGACGCTCATTGGCAATTTTACTGTGAGTATCGACACTGTCTAATAAAACCCGCGGAGCGGTACGTCCTGTCATCATCACGTTCTGATGAATGGGGCGCGCAGCCAAAGCAGCAATCAAATCCGCTTCATTTAAATAGCCATATTTGTACATATAAGTGATTTCATCCAACAAGACAAAATGCACACTTGGATCCGATAAAACGTCCTTGGCTAACGACCAAGCTTGCTCTGCCGCTTCTTGCTCTAATTCAGGATTACGTGTCTCCCACGTAAAGCCGTGACCCATAACATGAAAATCAACCAATGGATGCGAACCAAAAAACAACTGCTCCCCCGTGGCTTTGCGACCTTTAATAAATTGAATAACAGCACATTTTTGACCATGTCCCAAGGCGCGAGCCATGGTGCCAAACGCACTCGAGCTTTTGCCCTTACCATTCCCTGTAAGCAAAATAGTAACACCGCGCTCTTGCGTTGCAGCCGCTATACGTTGATCGACAACCGCTTTTTTCTTCAATAAACGCGCTTCATTTTTTGCACTTTGTTCTGCTTCTTGCTCTGAGCTTTTTTTCTCATCCGTCATACTGTATCTCTTTTTTATGCTATTTCTTCTTGTACTATTTTTTCTTGTACAACAACCAACTTGGATAATACAAATCTTTATGTATCGCAAAGACCCTTAGTATAAAGACCAAAGCCACGGCGTAAATCGAGTTAAACTCATGTGTCGGTATGTTTTTTTCAAGTAACACTAACAGCAGAGCGCCCAAAAACGCTGGCGTAGCATAAAACTCTCGCCCTAAAACCAATGGTGGACGATGACTTAACACATCACGAATAATGCCCCCCGCCACACCGGTGATAATCCCCATGGTAATGGCAATAGTGGGTGGAAAACCAAGCAGCAAAACTTTCTCTGTTGCCACCACAGTAAACAACGCCAAGCCAAAGGAATCAGCGTAATGGAAAACCGTTTGCCTGTCCTCAATAAAGCGCACGGTAAAAAACGCCAGCGTTGAAGACAAAAACGCCACCCATAAATAGGACGTGTCCTTCACCCAATAAACCGTTTCAACCGATAAGACCGTGTCTCGAATCGTACCGCCCCCTAGGGACGTTACCATACCAAGAAACACAACACTAAAAAGGTCCATGTCTTTTTTACCAGACGAAATAACCCCTGTTATTGCAAACGCAGCAATCCCAAACATACCCAACAGATACAGTAACATCTTGAATTTTTTCTCAATCGAACTTAAGACGATTTGGCGAACACCAAACCCAACATCTAAACAGCACCCATCACTGATTAGATACCCAATCTCCCGCACCTAAGCGCTTTAACACCACAAAATCACCTTGAATAGACAACTCCGACACACTGCTAAACCCCACATCAATTCGATGGCATTGCTCTAAAGGCCAATGGCAGAGCATACTAACGAAAACCTTAATGACACCAGAATGAGCCACCAACACACAGTTCTCCATCGGCAAATCTTTCACCGACAACCACCAGCTCCATACACGATCCGCCACAACTTGCAGTGACTCGCCATGATACGGCGCAGCATGAACAATGTCCTCAGCCCAAATATCAATGTCTTGCTTTGGAATGTCTTGCCAACACAAGCCCTCCCAATGACCAAAATCCAGCTCCCTTAATGCATCAACAACCTGTGATTTCCCCTCGCCAATATATTCGGCTAATCGTGATGCTCGGCTTAATGGGCTGTGAAAACACCGATTCGACTCACCATCAAACTCAATGGACAAAGCCTGTTTCAAGGCTTGCGCTCCCACTTCCCAGCCCGCAGCCAATGGCACATCCATATCCCCATAACACAAGCCCTTCTTAACATCAGGCCTTGGATGACGAATCAAATACAATTTCATGAGTAAGAGACCAGCAAGCACGTAATAACGAAAATCTCGCCGATTTGCTCACTAGCACCTAACGTATCCCCATTAAACCCAGAGATTTTTTTACGCAAATAAAGTCGCATCAAAAAGAGTAACAGGGCAGTAAAAATGAACATCATGATCATATCAAGTAAGCTAAAGGCCAAGACACCAATCAGCACACAAGGCAATAAAGCGAGCAGCCACTGACTAGGCTCTAACTTAGCAATCATACTTGATGCCTTACTTTGCCCCATACTCACATACGCTAACGTATTCATGAGTACGATAGGGATAAATCGAGCGATGACATGCACAGCGCACCAACCACTTAGGGTATAAATAAACCCCAAAAAGGAACTGGGAATGATATTCAACAACTCACTGAGTAGCGCCCACTTCAAAGACAAAGAAAACCAAATAGACAAAGCCGCATAACTACCAATGCGAGAATCCTTCATAATCGCTAAACGCTGCTCTTTGTCCCAACCACCGACTAAACCATCACAGCTGTCCATCAAGCCATCTTCATGAAAGCCCCCCGTCAGCAACACCGCCGTCAGCAACATCAATAACGCCTGCAGTGAAGCTGACCAATCAAACCATAATGGCCAAGCGCTCAAGAGCCCAACCACTAATCCTATCCACGGCAAAAAGCACACCGCAGGGATGTGCTTTATATTGTCATCCCAATCAACTTTTAATGGGATGCGAGTATAAGTAACAACACTACGTTTAAAGCCCTGCCAATAAGGACCAATAATCATGCCTTTCATGTCTGTTTATTTTAACCTAGTTATTGCTGATTCAGCCCTACGCAGATTTATTGCTCAGAACCGCTAACGCCTGCGCTTTCAAAACTTGCCATGTTTTTTAAAAACAAACAGGCGCTCTGAATTAAAGGATACGCCAAAATGGCACCTGAGCCCTCTCCCAAACGCAGATCCAACGATAAAATTGGCTCTGCTTGTAAATGATCAAGCAGCAGCTTGTGGGCTTTTTCATTGGATTGATGGGCAAAAATCGCATAATCACGCACACTCGGCGCGACCTTCTGAGCAAACAATAACGCCACAGAGCAAATAAAACCGTCGACCACAAAGGCAGTTTGACGCTCAGCCGATTGCAACATAGCACCCGCCATAGCAAGAATTTCAAAGCCGCCGACTTGCTCCGCAAGAGTTTGCGCACTCCATGCGGATCGTTTTTGACCAGTGACCTGTTCCGCTCGAGTCAAAGATTGCTCAATAACCTGTGCTTTATGGGAAACACCCGCAGAATCCAACCCCGTTCCACGACCCGCGCAGTCTATCGCACTCACGCCTATCAACGCCGTCATCATACAAGAAGACACACAAGTATTACCGATGCCCATTTCGCCGAACATCAACAAATTCACACCATCATCAATAGCAAGATTGGCTTCATCAACACCTGCCTGAATGGCTTTTTCCAACTCATGACTTGTCATCGCGGCTTGTTGACTGAAATCTTTCGAAGAAAATGCCACTTTACGTATGCCCAACAGCGGGTGTTCATTCAGTTGTGCATTCACACCCACATCGACAACACGTAACGGCACATTGTGTTGAGCACAAAACACGCTCACCGCCGCACCGCCCATTAAGAAGTTCATCACCATTTGCGGGGTAACTTCTTGAGGAAACAGACTAATGCCCTGCGCCACCACACCATGATCCGCGGCAAAGACGATCATTTTTGGCTTAGAGACATTGGGAATCAATGTTTGCTGGATTTTACCAAGCTGAAAAGCAATGCTTTCTAAATCCCCTAATGCCCCTAATGGCTTCGTTTTATTGTCGATCTTGTGCTGTAACTCGGTTTCAATCACCGCAGAAGGCGCTTGGATACTAAACTGTTTAAACACGCTTTGTGTCCTCTAGACTTTGGCTTTAACAGCACGTTGACGCACGACTTCGTAGAGACAAACGCCAGTCGCAACAGACACATTCAAACTAGAAACCACACCCGCCATCGGCAGCTTCACCAAATAGTCACATTGTTCACGAGTCAAACGACGCATGCCATCCCCTTCTGCGCCCATAACAATGGCCGTCGGTATGGTTAAGTCTTGCTCGTAAATGGTTTGTGTCGCTTCCCCCGCGGTGCCGAAAATCCATACACCTTGGTCTTGTAACTTTTTCATAGTGCGAGCTAAGTTGGTCACCGCATAAACCGGTATACTTTCAGCGGCGCCGCAAGCTACCTTGCTTACCGTTGCATTCAATGGCGCAGAATTGTCCTTTGGCATCACAACCGCATGGGCACCAGCGGCATCAGCACTACGCAAACAGGCCCCCAAGTTATGCGGGTCTGTTACGCCGTCAAGAATAATGATCAATGGGTTCTCATCTAAACCTGCCACTAACGTGTGCAAATCCGCCTCGTTACCGGCTTTGTTCATCGTGGTATAAGCGACGACACCCTGGTGAACCACTCGATCTTTGGTGGCCGTAAATAATTGATCTAGGTCGCGACGAGGCACCACACTGTGGCGCACTTTTGCGGTTTTACACAACTGCATTAAACGCTGAGTTTTCTTATCATCACGGCCTTCTTGAAAACGCACCTCTTTGATACGTTCTGGCTGCTGATTCAACGCATTTTCCACGGCATGTATGCCGTATATCCATTCTAAATCTGACATTGTTTTCTCTATCAATTAGGGGGACTGAATCCCCCTATTATTCCAATCAATCTTTCGCGCGTGGCTTGGCGTTATTCTTTTTCGGCTTCTTTGGTTTCTTTGGTTTTTTCGGCTTTTTCACCGCTGACGCTGGCTTACCACTCGCAGCTGCAGCAGTAGACGATTTTTTCTGTCTAACACGTTTGCCTTTAGAAACTGGTGAACGACGCTTTTTCTTCGCTTTTCCGTCTGATTCTTTGCCTTCTTGTGCCGCTTTGCCCTCTTTGGACTTAGCGCTTTGAGCTTTATCGACAGACTTAGGCTTAGGGCGGCCACCCAGCTCAATAGGCGGTAACTGAGCTAGTTGCATTTCCAGCTCGGACATTTCATTACGTTCTACTTTTTTACGTGGTTGACGAGTGGTATTTTCATCCAAACTCAAATCAATTTTACGCTGTTCTAAATTGACACTCGCCACACGTACTTTCAAGGTGTCGCCAAGACGGAAAACTCGACCAGTGCGTTCACCGATAATCGCCTGATGCTCTATGTCATGAACAAAATAATCTTGTCCAAGCCCTGATATATGCACCAAACCATCAACGAACAAACCTTGCAGTTCAACAAACAAACCAAACGACGTTACCGCCGTGACAACCCCCTCAAAGGGCTCACCCAAATGCTGTTCAACGTATTGGCATTTCAGCCAAGCCTCTACGTCACGAGTAGCCTCATCGGCACGACGCTCGGTCAGAGAACAAGATTCACCTAAGCTGTCCATATCGGCATCGGTATAGCCATAAATTTTACGCGCTTTAATTTCTAAACTGCCCGCCACACGATGCGCCTGACGCACCGCGGGTCGACCTTCGCCACGAATCAAATACCGAATCGCACGGTGCACCAACAAATCAGGATAACGACGAATAGGCGATGTAAAATGCGTATAAGCTTCATAATTCAGACCAAAGTGACCCAAATTATCCGGCTGATACACGGCCTGTGACATAGAACGCAGCATCATAGTTTGAATACTGCGGGCGTCTGCACGGTCTTTTATCGCTTCCGATAACGCTGCGTAATCGGCCGGAGTCGGCTTGGTGCCACCGGTTAACTCCAATCCCAGCAAACCCAAATAAGTACGAAGGGTCAACAAACGATCGTCTTTTGGCCCTTCATGAACACGATACAAGGCAGGCAGATTGGCTTTCATAAGAAGCTCAGCGGTCGCCACGTTGGCACACAACATACACTCTTCAATCAGTTTGTGTGCATCATTACGTTCGACCGGAATAATGTGCTCAATCTTCGAGTTTTCATCGAACACCATGCGCGTTTCAACGGTATCAAACTCCATCGCACCGCGTTCATCACGAGCACTTCTCAGTGTTTGGTACAAACCATTTAAATCATCAATATGCGACACAATAGACGCGTAACGCTCACGCAATTCAATGCCTTGTTCTTCTGGCTCAGCAGCGATCATTTTCGCCACTTTTGAATAGGTCAAACGGGCATGGGAACGAATCACACCTTCATAAAATTTGTAGCCGCGCATCTTGCCTTTGGTGGTTAACGAAATCTCTGCCACCATGACCAAACGATCTACATCAGGGTTTAAAGAGCACAAACCATTCGACAATACCTCTGGCAGCATAGGAATAACGCGACCAGGGAAATACACAGAGTTACCGCGCACAATCGCTTCTTCATCTAAAGCAGTGTCTTTCTTCACATAATGAGACACATCGGCAATCGCCACGAACAGCTTCCAACCACCCGGTGTTTTTTCACAATACACAGCATCATCAAAGTCACGAGCGTCTTCACCATCGATCGTCACAAAAGGCGTATCGCGCAAATCAATACGATGCGCTTTATCTTCTTCTGCCACTTCGGTGCTTAAATTCTTGATTTGTTTTTCAACCGCAGCGGGCCATTCATGAGGGATCTCATAACGGTGCATAGCCACTTCGATTTCAACACCTGGCGCCATAAAGTCGCCAAGCACTTTTTTTACTAGACCTTGAGCTGGCTTACCACGTTCCGCATAGGAGACGATTTCAGCCAACACATATTGCCCGTGTTTCGGCGACAAACCGGAATCGGTAGTAATCAAGATATCTTGGGCGATACGAGGATTTTCTGGCGTAACGAAAGCCGCACTGCTGCCGTCGCGATGGGTTTCTTGATAAAAACGCCCTACTAACTGGCTGTGCTTGCGTTCTATAACTTCAACCACGACACCATCTAAGCGACCTTTAACGCTGCGACCAGACAGTCGCACTTTTACTTTATCGCCGTCCATCACATTTTGCATTTGACGGGCCGATAGAAAAATATCGTCATCACTCTGACGCAACAAGAAGCCATGGCCTTCTTTATTACCTTGAACGTAACCCTCAATTAGATCACTTTCTAAAATCGGCGAGTATTCGTCATTTTGATTGCTGGTCATTTGATTGTCTCGGCACATGGCGATGAGACGACGACGGAGGGCTTCAATTTCGTCTTCGCCAGTCAGCGAAAACTCTTTGCATAACTCTAAATGCCCCATGCTTTTATTCTGGGTGGCAAGAAATTCTAAAATGAATTCGCGGCTTGGTACGGGGTTATCGTACTTAGACGCTTCTCGCTGCATATGTGGATCGTTAATTTTATTATTACTCAATGTATTTTTATCCTTGGTTTTATCAATAAGACGCCCTTTTATAAAATAGAAATATGAACATCTCACTATTCAGAGCATTTGTCGTACTTAGCTATCAACTCTAGCCTGCCACTGACGCGCTCAATTAATGGTCATTATAGAGTATATTCACCAAATACTCTTCAAGTTCGCGCAGCTCTTAGCATTATCTGCACACTCTATCGGGATAAATTTGGTAATAACACAACAAACCTGTCTTATAACTCGTTATTGGAGTATTTTTTTCCACTGTTCCTTAAGTCATTTTCGACTAAACGAAATATTTTGATGAATTATTTGTCTAAATTTCAAGCAAAAACCATGGACCCATCGAATTATTCGATCACTTCATGGCGCTTTTCTTACTGCCTATGACGCACCAAATTCATCTCCGCCATGACTTTGGTGGAAATTTCTTCCACAGAGAGTTTGGTCGAATTCAAAAAAGGAATGCGCTCTTGTCGATACAAGGACTCCACTTCATCCACTTCGTAGCGACATTGGCGAGCGGAAGCGTATTTACTCGCGGCCATCCGACCTGTACGAATTTCATGCAAACGCTGGGCGTCTATGGTCAAACCAAACAGCTTTTTCTTATGATCCTTTAACACCTTAGGCAAACCTGGCGTGGAAAAATCATCTTCAGTAATGGGATAATTTGCCGCCTTGATACCGTACTGCATCGCCAAGTACAAACTGGTTGGCGTTTTTCCTGAACGCGATACACCCAACAAAATAATATCGGCTTCAGCAAAATTCTTCACCGACGCGCCATCGTCATTGGCCAGCGCATAGTTGATCGCGTCTATCCGAGCATCATAAACGCCCTCTTTCATACCATGGGCTTTTTGCGCTGTTGGCTGCGCTTTCACGCCCAAAGCTTGCTCAATCGGTGACAACAAATCCCCAAATAAGTTATAACAATGACAATCACACGAATCGATAATATCGCGGATAGCCGCATCGGAAATGGTATAAAACACTAGCAAGGCAATGCCTTGTTGCATTTCCATATTAATTTGTTGCTTCAAGCCTTCCGCCTGATCTTTGGTAGCCAAAAAAGGCACACTTTTGGTTTCTACCGCCACATCAAAAAATGACAACATGGCCGATCCAAACACCTCTGCGGTGATCGCGGTCCCATCTGATACAAAGTACACTTTCATGCGTTTTTTTCCCATTTTTGTTGTTATCTAACAACATTAATTTTTTCGATTGAAATAAAACAACATCGAATAATCGATTTTATTCAAAGCAACCAGCCTACATACAATGAACTCAGACTCAGCGCTTTGACAAGAGCCCATAGCGATTTGATTAATGCCTGATGTCCGCTTGGCAACCCTGCCATATTTTGGCCAACCAGCCATATTCTTTTAATAAGAAAAAATAACTGGAGTCCCTTGTGAGCAAATTTATTAAGTGGTTTAAAGATCTTCATATGGAAGATGTCGGTGAAGTAGGCGGCAAAAACGCCTCTTTAGGTGAAATGATTTCCAACCTGACAGACCTAGGTATTCAAGTACCAAACGGTTTCGCAACTACTTCCTATGCTTATCAAAGCTTCATTACAGAAAGTGGCCTAAACGATAAAATCCATCGAGCACTAGACGCATTGGACGTGGACGATGTTCATGCCCTTGCGGAAACAGGCGTACAAATTCGCCAATGGATTGAAGACGCCACGTTCTCAGCTGAGTTTGACCAAGAGATCGAAACGGCTTTCGCCATGCTTTGTGATGACAACGCAGACGATACCTCATTTGCTGTACGCTCTTCTGCCACAGCGGAAGATTTGCCGGATGCGTCTTTTGCTGGCCAACAAGAAACTTTCCTAAACGTGAAAGGCTTGGCAGACATCAAAGCCTCTATCAAACGCGTGTTTGCTTCTCTATTTAATGACCGCGCGATTTCCTACCGCGTACACCAAGGCTTTGAACACCAAGGCGTGTCTCTATCCGCTGGCATTCAAAAAATGGTACGCAGTGATATCGGTGCATCTGGTGTGCTATTCACCCTCGACACAGAATCAGGCTTTGACGAAGTCGTCTTCATCACCGCCGCTTACGGCCTTGGTGAAATGGTGGTGCAAGGCACCGTCAACCCAGACGAATACTACGTTCACAAGCCAACACTGGCAGCCAACCGCCCAGCGGTGGTTCGCAAAAGCCTAGGCAGCAAAGCGCAAAAAATGGAATACGCCGAAGCGGGCAGCGAAGAATTCGTTAAAATCGTTCCCGTTGCTTTGGATGACCAAAACCGTTTCGCCCTAACCAACGATGAAATTGAAGACCTTGCTCGCCAAGCGTGCATTATTGAAAAACACTACAAACGCCCTATGGACATCGAGTGGGCAAAAGACGGCATCGACGGCAAGATATACATTGTCCAAGCGCGTCCAGAAACCGTTCGTAGCCAAGCCAACGCGCAAAGCATGGAACGTTACAACCTAAAGAAAACCTCTCAAGTGATGATTACCGGCCGCGCCATTGGTCACAAAATTGGCACCGGCGCGGTGAAAGTATTATCGTCCATTACTGAAATGGATCGCATTCAACCGGGTGACGTTCTGGTAACCGACATTACCGATCCAGATTGGGAACCCATCATGAAGCGCGCTTCGGCGATTGTCACCAACCGCGGTGGTCGCACCTGTCACGCGGCGATTATTGCGCGTGAACTGGGCATTCCAGCCGTCGTTGGCTGTGGCGATGCCACAGAGGTATTAAAAGATGGTCAAATCGTCACCGTATCTTGCTCTCAAGGCGACATGGGCTTCGTCTACAAGGGTGAACTCCCATTCGACGTGATTACGTCTGAAGTGGGCAACATGCCTGAATTACCCGTAAAAATCATGATGAACGTAGGCAACCCAAACCGCGCCTTCGACTTCGCCATGCTACCAAACGCCGGCATCGGCTTGGCGCGCTTAGAGTTCATTATCAACCGCATGATCGGCATTCACCCGAAGGCCTTATTGAATTACGCTGACATGACGCCAGCCTTGCAAGAAGAAATCAACCACCGCATCGCCGGCTACAACAGCCCTGTGGAATTCTACGTCGACAAATTGGTCGAAGGCGTTGCAACACTGGCGTGTTCTTTCTCTAAAAAGCCCGTGATTGTGCGCTTGTCCGACTTCAAATCAAACGAATACCACAATCTTGTTGGTGGTCCGTTGTTTGAACCAGACGAAGAAAACCCCATGCTTGGCTTCCGTGGTGCGGCGCGTTACATCGACGACTCCTTCCGTGATTGCTTCGCCCTAGAATGTGAAGCCATCCGCCGCGTTCGTAACGACATGGGCTTCACCAACGTACAAATCATGATACCGTTTGTACGCACCTTAGAAGAAGCGCAACAAGTCACCGAACTGCTTGCCGAACAAGGCTTGGCTCGAGGTCAAAACGGTCTGAAAGTCATCATGATGTGCGAACTGCCGTCTAACGCCCTACTGGCTGACGAGTTCCTTGAATTCTTCGACGGCTTCTCCATTGGCTCTAACGACTTAACCCAGCTAACACTCGGACTTGACCGCGACTCAGGATTGATCGCCGACAAATTCGACGAACGCAACCCAGCGGTCAAAAAGCTACTCAAAATGGCCATCACCGCTTGTCGCGAACAAGGTAAATACGTGGGAATCTGCGGCCAAGGCCCATCTGACCACGCCGACTTCGCCGACTGGCTCGTCGCGCAAGGCATCGAAAGCATGTCTCTTAACCCAGACACCGTCATCGAAACCTGGCTACACCTTGATGAAGTACTGAAAAACAACGAACTGAACCACAAAGCTATTTAAAGAAATCTTCCCGTTACGTCGCCGTAATACCAGACAGGGCGTAATGGGAAAACCGTCTGCGTTTGGTGCTGTATTACTTAATACAGCACCAGATCAGAATGCTGTGTAACAGCAGCGCGTGACCTTATCGTAGTCACTCCCTAGTTTGATGCCCCGCCATGCGGGGCTTTTTTTGGTTTCTTTGGTTCCGTTCAAACGCTTTGCATTCCCAACCTTTATTCCGCTCTGCTGAGCGGGTAACTTTTGCCCGCTGTTAAATTCAAGAAAGTACAAAAGTAACCAAAAGGTCTCTTTAAGATCTTTAATGCCTGACTTTCGTCAGAGGTGCATGGCTGTTCCCCTACGCTCGTTATATCGTAAGGCAAAGATTGTCTTTGCAGGCTGGAGAGAAGATATTTTTAACTGACTCTGAAACGCCATAAAGTCGCGCAACTTCGTCGCGTCGAACTGACTTTATCTGTGATGCTGGTTTTTCGTAGGGCATCATGAGCGCAGCGACTATCTAATCAAAAAAAAAGCCGCTGAAAGCGAAGCTTTCATTGTAGGTTGCGGCTTTAGTACGACGCGGAATTCAGTTTCCATTCAAACGCTTTGCATTCCCAACCTTTATTCCGCTCTGCTGAGCGGGTAACTTTTGCCCAGATCCGCAAAAGTAACCAAAAGGTCTCTTTAAGATCTTTAATGCCTGCCTTTCATCATAGGCACATAACTGTTCCCCTACGCTCGTTATATCGTAAGGCATAGATTGTTTATTCGGTGGGAGATAGCTCGTCAAACACTGACTCTGAAACGCCATAAAGTCGCGCAACTTCGTCGCGTCGAACTGACTTCATCAGTGATGTCGCTATTTCGTAGGGCGCGATGAGGGAGGCACGACCGCTTTTCCATAACAAAAAAGCCGTTGAAAGCGACGCTTTCACTGTAGGTCGCGGCTTCAGCCCGACACGGAATTCAGCTTCCGTTCAAACGCAAAAGGTTAAGTTTACTAAGCACCAAGTCCCTTCCCCTTTTGTCTTCAAGGGGAAGGCGGAGGATGGGGTTAATCTTTGGATCTTCAAGTATATTTGTTACTTATCAACGCTTCCTAGTTTGCAAACTGGGTTCC
>NZ_QHJF01000060.1 GCF_003259225.1 Marinomonas arctica
ATGTCCTCAACGACAGCATCACTCACATTGGTCACGATCAACACCGACAAATCGACAACGACCGCTTTACCCAAATCGGCGGCGAAAACGGCACAGGCAACGACCACCTGACCATCAAAGGCGAAAGTCGCCACAAGATAGATAAAGATCACACACTTATGGTGGACGGAAGCTTACAACAGAAAGTGGGTTCGAAAGCGGTGCTCGATACGGGGAACGAGATTCACCTAAGCAGCGGTGTGAAATTGGTGGTCAACGCAGGGGCAGAGCTCACCTTAATGGCAGGGGGAAGCTTCCTAAAAATTGATGGATCAGGTGTTCATCTAGTCGGTTCTGCCATCAACCTAAACTCAGGCGGTGGTGCGGGATCGGGCAGTGGATTTAGTGAGGCATTACCCGAAATACCGCTTAGCGTGGCTTCACCCGAATACGATGCCAACCTAGAGGCGCCTGAAGGTAATGAAGCGCCAATAGTGCCGATGCAGCAAAAACAAGCCATAGTTACCGCCGCAGAGCAAGGCACTCCTATTTGTCAGGCTTGTGAAGAGGCAGCAGCAGAATGACGTTCTTCAGACCAATAGACAGAATAGATAATTCAGTTCCTGAGTCTGCAGAGACTGCTGCAACTGACTTTAAGTCTAAATGGATGATTATTGATGGTGCCTTAATCGTTGAAGATGCGCAGCAGATTTTAATAAATCAATTTGTGAATCAACATGAGCATGCTGAATTCCGTAATTTGTTTGTGAATACAAAATGGAAAGAAGTCTTGGATGTCGCGCCAATGCTGGTGAGTTATCACCCAGACATTGAAGCTTGGGCACAATCAAAAGCTCCGTGGCGATTTGGCTTAGTATTTGAGTCTAATGCTTCTTTAGAAGAACTGGTAGAGCACTGGCATAGGTTAATACATTGTCAGCACGTAGGCTTAGAAGGCTCATTGAGTCGTTTATATGATCCTATTGCTTTGTATCATTTGCTAAAGGCGACAGAAGAAGCAAGACAAGTTGCTTGGCTAGGCCCCATGAGCAAAATTTGGTTGCCAGACTACGTAGACAATCGTTATTTTTATGCAGAGCGCCCCGAGGTATCCGATGTTGCACTGCTTGAGCAAACACAGTTTACGGACCCTGAATGGCAAGGTTTAACCGACGCAAAGCGATACGCATCGGCCTATAGACTTACTCAACATGTGGACAAGCATTTCCCTGATTATTGGCATGGCAAAGACAGCAAGCAGCAACATGTCATAGAGCAATTAAAAAAGCTGGAATCCCTAGAGCAAGTGACACAAAAAGACGCCACTTGTTACATGAATATTCTTTGTCGATTGGGGGATATTTGGCATTCAGAAAGCCCTCATAAAGACATTGTTGCCATCTTAGAAGACAAATTACAACCTATTGAAGATAGGTTGCAGGAAGCCAACTTACAAGCATTAGAATTTGAGTTGGAACAGCGAAATAATAAGGAAGTGACGGCATGAAAAATTACATCATTGAAGCAGGCGATACTATTTCTGCTATTGCAAAAGCCAATGGTATTTCTCAGAAAAAATTATTAGCGGCCAACCAATCCATCAGCGACGCCAATGACATTAAAGTGGGCGATCAACTGTCTATTCCTGAAAAAGTCGAAGATCCAGCAACCCAAGCAGCCAACGCAGAAAGCAATTCAAAAACCGACGCAGCGGTAGAAGAGTGCCCATTACGTGCCGACTGGTTGACCATTAAACCTTTACGTTATGCGGTGGCTGAAGATGACAGCGAGATTAATTTAGCTGAAGGCTTAACTCTTAACTCCAACTTGCCAGCTTTAACCCAGCACAAATATATTACGCGTCAGTTGTCCGATCAGGTGGTGTATCTCTACCATCCTGAAGAAAAGTACTTGCTGCAAGTGGTCTACGCAGACGGCAAAGAGCAAGGCGAATGCCTATTTGGCGAGCCTAGTCAAGAAGTTACCGCAGCCTTCCCCTTGCTCAAGCAGCCTAAAGGCAGCAAAGTTATTATGTGGCTGACTCAAGCGCCGCTGACCCAAGCACGGATTGATTTATTAAAATCCCATCCAGACTTGATCGAAAAGGCTGGGCAGAAGATAGACTTCGCCAAGGCCGCCAAAGGCCAGCAAGCCGATACCTTTGCGCTGTTTGATGTTAAGAAATACCTTGCCGAATTGGCTCCTAATGTCACCAGCTTACTCGAGTGGAGCGCCAGCCCTCTTGAAACCAGTACCGATGAGAATACTTTTATCGGTGACTACCAAAGCGCCACCCCAGACAATAACTATGGGGTTTGCCTCGTGGATGCTATTGGCATTACCACCGACTTATGTCGTGAATTTTCTATCGCCTATGAAATGGTCATGTCCAATATGGCTACCGTTCAGCATCCTTTTCAGATGGCGAAATTGACTCGGGCTCTTATTAATAGAGAAGCGAATAAGGCCAATAAAGCGACAGAAATGGATGAAGGTCGATTACGAGTATTGTTTGGAACTTTTCCGCCACCTGAGTTAACTCAGTCCCTCATCGTATCGCGATTTTCCGATGAGAAAAAAAACAGAATATTTGAAGAAAAACGAGCTGAGCATGAAGCCTCGTTTCAAGAATACCTAAATGACTATAAAAAGGATGTCGCCGCTCAAGCCGAGAAAAATGCGCAAGAAAAAAAGTCTGAATTAGAAGAGCACATCAATGTTAGTGAGATGGATGAGCTTCTAGCTAATAAAGATAAGGCTGGCAGTGAGTATAAGAAAGTACTTGAAGATCTTGCTGAGGACTGGGTAACGTGGATACAAGATAGTAGCCGTATTTTAGATTTAGCTTTTTCTTGGTTCGATGACACCGATGAAGCACAGTTTTTGTTAAAAGAACATTTGTTAGCAGCATCTCTGAACAATATTAACGCCCCAGATAAAGGGGCTGAGATTGTCGCCAAGTGGGTTGACTCTTTATCAAATCAAATCGGGCAGGATAAAGACTTAGATTCGGAAATCAAAATCGAAGGTAATGGCGCGCATTATTT
Source organism: Marinomonas arctica (assembly GCF_003259225.1). Lineage (GTDB taxonomy): Bacteria > Pseudomonadota > Gammaproteobacteria > Pseudomonadales > Marinomonadaceae > Marinomonas > Marinomonas arctica. The sequence goes on from NZ_QHJF01000060.1 coordinate 3,027, forward strand.
TATCGCTATGGGGTTTGGTACCGCTTTAATAACAGGCTCTTCATGGTTGAATGCTTTTAATAGTCTGGCGGGTACAACACGTACTGAAATACAAAAAGCCCATGAGCAGTTATTGTTTAACACGCGTGCTACCCCTTCAACAGAGGCTTTGATGCAAGCTGTTACGGGGCATTTAACCCATCTGGGAGTTAAAACGCAGGGCGCGCAAGCACTATGGAAAAACATGATCACCAATATGAGTTGGCGCTATGGATTGCAATTTCCAACTTACAGCGCAAACTTACATGATGTAGCGTTTGATCTGAAAGCATCCTATGCGGCTATGGCTGCTGTCACCCTGAACCAACCTTTGAAACAAGCATTGACGCAGGATCTTCGCCAGCTTCGCCGAGTCGGTAATTACGTTGATTTGCTGGATTTAGAGCAAGGTACTGCCCCTGGCGATCCTTTTACTCGTAACCAAGCCAAGTACCCAAAACCTTTTGCTAAGTATTTAAATGCAGCGGAAGTCTATGGCAAAAACAGCGCTACGTTAAAAACGGTGTATGCGAAGACGGAGAAAATTTTCTCTTCCGCCAGCCAAACTAAACTGGTAGGGATTTTTGCTTTGGGTCAGCTGTTTAATACAATTAAGCTTTATGACGCTTTGGAGCAAGATAATAGCTTTAAAGCCAAAGCAGATTTGTATACCGCTTTGTTTGGTTTGAGTACTGCATCCATGGCGTTGGTGGATACTGTATTCAGCAAATCTTTTGCTGGGCAGAGCTTTACCGGCTACATGAAAACCACTGGAGCAACAGCTTTAGGCAATAAGACTACAAATTTACTAAAAAGAAAAAAACTAGGGGAAACTCTTTTTAGGCGTTTTGAATTTGATGTAGAAAAACAAATGGAAATGTATGAAAGGATAGGGAATAAAGCAGCAAGATTTGTTAACGGGGCATTTCGAGCTTTACCGGCCATCGGGGCTTTGGTCGCGACTTTTTCTAGCTGGTTAAAGCTGTCAGATGATGTTGAACAGCAAAGTGCTGGCGTGGTAACCCTATCGACCTTGTCTCTTGTGGCTAATGCCGCTTCTGCCACCTTTTTTATAACCGGTATTTTCTTTAGTGGTCCGGTCTTAGTTATTTTAGGAATCGTATTAGGTGTGTTGGGGATGGCGTTTGATTTTTGGCGCGATATGGTGGCGGATGATAAGTTGGCACTTCTGCTTAAGACTTCATATTGGGGCAAGGGGCAATATAAGTACAACAAGGATGTGTCAAGCTTGGAAGAGAAAGAAGAATATCTTGGTGCGGATATATCCGATGAAGCCACTCGTAAAGGAATATTATCTGGGCTGACAAAGGAATTGCGAGCTTTTTGCGACTATCTCTACAAACCCGTGGCGCAAATTGTAGAGCAAACGAAAGAAGGTGCGCTCAGTGTGTTTAAGATTCAAGTAGAATTTCCCCAGTTCATAAAGGGAGTCAGTGATGTGACTTTCTCTATTACAGGTAGGCGTACTGGAGTACAGTCTGTCTTGTTGGCCACTAGTAGCACCGAAAATCGCTGGCAAATGAATAAGCTAAAAGGCCAGCTTGATATAAAAAATCAAACAGGCATTTTGACTCTAGAAGTGGATGAACGCACGCTAGCACCACAGCCGATTAGAGGGGCAGGGCAAATGGGTAGGCGATCTTCTAATAAGGGAATGAACTACACTGAATACAACTTATCATTAGAATACGACCAACCCGCAGGTATCCCCATTAGTTTAACTTACCCTAAAATCACCATAGATGATGGTGGTTCTATTTTGGCTTTTTGGCGGGATCACACCGAGATTGAAGAGTTTCATTTGGAGACAGCAATACCATGAGTAAGATCAAGCAAGTGGGAGCCAATCTCTGGACAGCCCCCACGGATATGGGTTTCACCCCCCATTTTAAACGCACTGAGCATGCCATTAATCATTACCCTAACGGGGAGTCTTTAGTTCATGAACCTTTGCAGCCGGGCAATAAAAAGATTTTTGTGGTTTATAAGAATAAAAATGCAGAGGACATGGGAGAAATATTTGAGGGGTCGGCGGCGGGCGGACATGAAGGTTACTTGGATATGCGAGTCGATTCAGTGACTAATCGTGGAGAAGGTTTCTACATGATGGGAGTCATCGGCCTGCTGTTTTGGTGGTCGTTTGAATCCTTTGTGTTGTCCTATTTGCCTGATCCTCAATTAAGAGACATCAGTATTTACTGTGGTTATGCATTTTTTATTATTGGTGCTCTTGTTTGTTTGTTTCGTACATTACATACGCCAGTACGCTTTCATAAAGACAATCAGGAGGTGTATGTATGGCATAAAAAGATTTTGTACCGTATACCTTGGGATGAGTGTGAAATCTCCGTCCAAGTTGCTAAGCGTAATCTTGGCTTAAAAGGCTCCCAAGATGGTTATCAGCTGACCTTATGGCTTAATCCTAAACATGCCGTTAACAAAGATCTAACAGGGCAAAAACATGTGCCATTGAATCTATTTCATAATATAGAACACCACATCCCTCTTTATGGCTATTGGGAATATGTACGTCGATATATGACAGGGGATAAGCCTATCTATATTGATATTAGTAAACGCCCAAGAAATATACATTTAAAATATGACCCAGACGAAGAAAGCTATATAAAATTTCTTATCATGGTTGCGTTAATAGCACCACTGCTTTTGTTATTTAAGCCAGATAAAGTGGCCTTATTAAGCCCTTTTAAAGAGAAATGGCCAGCAGAGGTGCATGAGTGGACGGGCGAGCGATGCGACTGGCATTAGGCTATCCGTTTATTGAATAGTAGACAGCTATTGGGGGAATATAGCTGTCTACTTTATGCCGATTTGATCATAAAAGGATTGATGACCATTAAGCATAGCGACAACAACACGAATGAACAAACCGACAAGGGAATGAACTACACCTATTACCAGATGACGTTAGAGTATAAATACCCTTCAGGCTTCCCTGTGACACTACGCTACCCCAACATCACCATAGACGACAAATGGTCGCTCTCCTTTTGGCGGGACCAAACAGAAATTGATGACTTTCATCTGGAGCAGTCAGCGTTATGAGTAAAATACGCCAAGTAGAAGAGAATCTTTGGATCGCCCCTGAGCGCTATGGCACCGAAGTTTAGAAAGACTCAGCACGCAATTAACCATTACCCTAATGGGAGTGCGCTGTAAGCGCCACTAAATCAGCCTCTAGTTTTCGTGCTTAGTCCCTTCCACACTGTGCTTCGTCCCTATCAATGACG
>NZ_QHJF01000061.1 GCF_003259225.1 Marinomonas arctica
TATTCAAATACCACATCCCAGAAGAAGAACTCGGACGAATTCGATCTGCTACGCATTCAGATATGGCGCTGGGAAACGAACGTTTTAAAGAAGAGATTGAGAAGCTAACGAGATTAAATTTTCATATGCCCCCAATTTACCTATTGATTCCTTGTTTATTGTTCAATAAGAAGCATTAGTGATATATTTTATCGCTAAGTCGTTTTACAACATATAAATTGCAATTTATAAAAATGAATAAGAGTAATACAGAAGGATACCCACTTATGTCTCGGAATACGCCACTTAATTCTCTACGTGTTTTTGAATCTGTGGCTAGGCTGGGTTCCATAAGTGCCGCTGCTTCTGAATTGTTTTTGACTCCTAGCGCGGTAAGTAAACACATCAGTAAACTGGAAAGTTATTTTGATGCGGCTCTGTTTAATCACAATGGTCCTAAACTATTTTTGACGAGTACAGGCATAAAGCTCTCAGAAAAAGTTCGAGGCCCATTTCAAGAAGTTTATTTGATTTGCGATGAGATAAAATCAAGAAAAAGTACCATAAAAATCAAGACACCATCCAGTTTCTATATCAGGATTCTTGCGGACGCCTTATCCTCTTGTGATACACCTATCGAAAACGTCAGCATGTGGATGGATACTGAACTAATCGATTTCACTCGAGAGCCTTATAATTGTGCTATTCAATATGGCAGTGGCATTTTTCCTTCACACTGGGAGTCGATAAAACTGCTCGAAGAACATTTAGTACCAGTTTGCACACCCGATGTGTTAGACAGCTATCATGCTGGACAGGCATACAACGTCATCCATCCTTCCCCAGATAAAACAGATTGGTCGAGATGGTTTGTACTTTTTCCTGATTATATAAGGTCTAACACAAATAAAGAGCATATATTTGACACGATGGATCTTGCAATTAGTGCTGCCCAGAAAGGCCTTGGTATTGCGCTAGTTGATGAACAGATGATTAAAAATGAGTTGATTAGTGGAAAATTGATCAAACTTTGCGATGTTTCATTATTTACTGGATCCTCTTATTACTTTGTTTATCCAAAATCTGTCAAAAACAGCGATAATATATCTAACCTACTAAATTTTATTCAATCTAATTTGTAACTTTATCTCTTGCTTTCATTCGAATGCGTATCTCTTGTAATAAAACCAACAAGAAGATCGATAAGTTGGATAAAAATACCGTTATAAGGTAGTAGTAACTAGCGCCGCTTTCTGCATAGAAATACCAAACAGCAAGCCCTGAGCATAGCGTACCGATCAACCAAGTTGACGGTGATTCTGTTGCAGGAAGACGGCTTAACTTTTTTAAGATCATCACAGTTCCCAAGACATCAACCAGAATATTCAAGTAGATAGCTAAAGATGCCTGCCCAGTAAAAAACCACAATAAAACACTTAAGCATACGAAGCACAAAATAGACTGCTCTATTCTATCTGGCTTTAATGCTACACCTCTCATAAGGCCTACAACAATAATCGATACTTGGCACAAAAAACTTAACCCACAGGCAATAAGTATGCTGTAGCTACCCAAAGATAGAGATGCAAACATAGTGACGAGGAGAGACATGGCAAAGCAAAACCAGCCGCTAACCGATGGCAACGACAGCCCTCGATACAAAGAGATAAAATAAGGAACATATTGAAAAAAACTTAAAAATACAATGAGCTCTTTCATTTTTTAGCCTTTATAATAAGTGCATGAGATAAGTTTTGAAAAAATAGAGGGAGCTTCATCTCTTTCTCTAAAATAGAGATAGCACTATTTAAGTCCCCACTTTTTTTAAACACATCAGCAGTAATATTCAACCCTTTAACGTTAACATTCCTGAAAGAACAAAACTCTCTTTTAAGTGAACTGATAGACCAAAAAAAGGCAGGAGAGGTTGTCCCTCCTGATATTGAACTATTTCTAATATTATAATTGTCTATAGTTCTCAAGAATTTTCCGTTTAGAACTCTTTTAATCGAATATCGTGAATAAACCATCAAAAACAAATTTCCTCCAGGCTTTAGTAGCCTCATAAACTCATTTATTGCATCATTATAATTAATCACATGAGAGAATGATCCATTGAGAGAAATAATATTATCATAACAGCCACTATTCAAATATTCCATGTTGGTAATATCACCATGAATAAAATTTCCACTTGGATGTTTTTTCTTTGCAACCTCCAACATTTTGCTTGATAAATCTATGCCAGTATAATTACAAGATATTTTTGAAAGCATTGCCTTAGCTAGACCTGTCCCACATCCACAATCTAATACATTACTATCAGGCTCAATAAAATTTAATAGACTTTTCTTAATAAGAAAATCCTCCGCAAGACTTATGTTATCTCTATAATAATCGTCATAAGAGTAAGCTAAATTATCATAATATTCTTCTATTTTATTAGAGAAATTTTTCACTATATACTCCCTTATTTATTAAGTTATCTTCCATAAAACACGCTGCCAAATCATATTACTTTTATATGATAATTAAAATTGATAAAAACGAAAAATGATTTTTCCATATACTAAAAATGACGACGTAAGTATTTTTCATTAATATCTCATATCGTTTTCTTGGCCGAGCTCAGTTAGCTCTTCCTGAAATTTGTGGGGATACCTCAGGGTCAGATGAAAATAGAAAACTGGTCGCTTGGTTGACTCAATAAGTGTTTACCCTAAGATATCGGCTAGTCTGATATTTATGAACAGGATGTTCGTATCAGCGTTTTTTCAGTAAAGCTTATTTCAAAGGAGTGAAATATGGCGAGGCTTCCACGACTTTGTCCGATTGGCATCCCGCAACACATTATCCAACGTGGCAACAACCGCCAAGTGTGTTTTGCCAGTGAAGATGACTTCATTGCTTATGCGCATTGGCTAACGGAATACGCCCAAGAGTTTGACGTTAAAGTGCATGCATGGGTCTTTATGACCAATCACGTACATTTACTTGCAACGCCAATGACCGAGGGCGGTATCTCGAAGATGATGCAAGCACTGGGACGCCGCTATGTCCGTTATTTCAACTACACCTACCAAAGAACCGGCACATTGTGGGAAGGGCGATTTAAATCTTGTGTCATCAGTGCTGAGGAATACTTTTTTATCTGCC
>NZ_QHJF01000062.1 GCF_003259225.1 Marinomonas arctica
GAAAGGTCACATACGCGGAACCCAAAATATGCCCCGCACGGCACAAACGCACCTGCACACTAGACGCCTCTGTCGTCAACGGAATACTCCCCCATTGCTTGTATTCCAACGGCACCAACTGCGCCGCCAACCGCGCCAAACAGGCCTCAATAATACTGGCATTGCGCGTAACACCAACCTTAAGCGCATCTTCAATCACTAAAGGCAACAACGCCGCACTCGGCTGTGAACAATAAATCGGCCCATCAAACCCCGCCGCCAACAAATAAGGCAACCGACCCACATGATCGATGTGCACATGGGTTACCACCAAAGCCCGCACCGCCGACACATCAAACTCGATCTCCAAACGATTCGAATCCGCCCCAGTACCAGACGTCTCTGCCCCCTGAAACAAACCGCAATCCACCAGAACCGAGTTATCACCATCCACAAACAACTCATGGCAAGACCCAGTCACACCCTGCACCGCACCATGATGCTTAATATCCAACATACAAATCCCTCTGCAACAGACAAAAAATAACCTTACCCCACAACAATACCCAACGACAACCGCCGACCCGATCTTTCCCGCGAAGGCGGGTAGGCCGGGAGGGGGTTGCAAGACCAGCACCTCACCTTAAGCCTTGGAAGAGACAAGGGAAACGCATAACGTCACGAATGGTCAACCGCACTGCATTTTGTTAGTATGATGTTTGTCGTTTTAGTGTATTTGGAATGAACATATGAACTATCATGAATCACGCTGGAAGCAACGATTTCAAAACTTTTCCAGAAGTTTTATGTTGCTAAAAACCACTACTGAACTGGAAAAACTATCCGTTATTGAACGTGCAGGAATGATTCAGTTTTTCGAAATATCCTTTGAGCTCGCTTGGAAGGTGCTGAAAGACTATCAAGAAGAAGAAGGCTTTTCGATAAGCAGCCCACGTGACGCAATAAAAACCGCGTTTCAATATCAGCTGATTGAAAACGGCAAAGAATGGCTAGAAGCCTTGAGCGACAGAAATTTAACAGTGCACACTTATCAAGAGGAAACCGCTCAACTCGTCGAGCTAAAAATAAAGTCGACTTATTACCCGATCTTAAAGGATTTTCATCGAAACTTTACTCAGAGACTAACCAAATGATGGAAGCCGACTTTGGGTTAACCTCAGCAGAGCTTGAAGAGCTAAATAGCATCATTCAAAGCTTTCATGAGATTGAATCTGTAATGATTTTTGGGTCAAGGGCCAAAGGTACCTACAAGCCAGGTTCTGACGTAGACATGGTTATCTCTGGAGATAAACTAGATCATTCAGTGGTTACACGGTTATCTAACCTGCTCAATGAAGAAACCACCTTTCCCTATTTCTTTGATATTTTAGATTTAAACACCATAAAATCCGAAGAAATGCTGGCACACATAGCACAACATGGACGAAAAATTGAACTCAACAAATGAGTCAATGCATAAACCAACCTATCACATGATCCACACCAACCCACCCGTAGGTCAGATAAGACGAGGCACGAGGCGTAATCTGACATTCATAACCCACATCATCAAACGGCACATTACACTTCGTTCATGATGCCCTACGAAAACATCACGAAACCACCAACCACATTACCCAACGACAACCATCCAACGCCGGATAACGGTCGTGCCTCCCTCATCCGGCCTACGAAAACAACATGTGTGAAAACGATATCGCAAAGAAGCGAGCGAAAAAGAGGAAATGATTATTTTGTTAATATAGGTATACTTATTTTTCGAGAAACCGAAAAAGGGGCTTTAATAAAAGGAGTCAGATCCCAGTTAAGTTCTAATAGTACGAATAAAGATGCCTGCTTGTTGATTGCAGGAAACCGATCAGGGAGAAAGCAAAACCATGAGCCGTTCTTTGGATATTCGCTGGCACCAGCGTTTGCAGAATTACCAAGCAGCATTTAATGAGTTGGATGAGGCTGTTGCGTTAAGCAATCAACGGGGTCTTTCCAAGCTGGAAGAGCAGGGGCTAATCCAGGCGTTTGAGTACACCTATGAGCTATCCTGGAATACCATTAAGGATTTTTACAAGGATCAGGGTGAAACAGATATACAAGGTAGTCGGGATGCCATACGCCTAGCATTTGAGAGGGGATTGATTGAAGCTGGTGATCAATGGTTTGCGATGATCAAAAGTCGTACTTTAACATCACATACCTACAACCGTGAAACAGCCCGCTTGATTGCAGATCAGATTTTGAATACCTACCATCCGTTGTTGAAATCTCTTTTAGTGGCGCTTGAGAAACAGCGTGACAGGTTGTAAGGCTTTGGCTGGTTTGCCATGCGGTATACTGGAAAAGCTCCAGGCTGAGTTGAGTCATTATCCACAAGTGCAACATGCTATCCTGTTTGGCTCCCGTGCCATGGGAACTCATCGTGCTAACTCGGATATTGATCTTTGCCTTGATGCACCTGATCTGTCGTTTCAGAGCTTTCTGCAGCTTGCATCAGTACTGGATGAGTTGGTGTTACCTTACCGCCTTGATCTAATACTGAAACACCATATCGACAATCCTGACCTGCTGAATCACATTCAGCGAGTTGGGCTGGTAGTGAAATAAAAGGGGGCAGATGAGACGAGGTACGAGGCGTAATCTGACATCCCCAACCAACATCATCAATCGGCACATTACACTTCGTTCATGATGCCCTACGAAAACACAACATCGTCAAACGGCACATT
>NZ_QHJF01000063.1 GCF_003259225.1 Marinomonas arctica
AGCGGTTATCCCGTCCGAACATAGCTACCCGGCAATGCCACTGGCGTGACAACCGGAACACCAGAGGTTCGTCCACTCCGGTCCTCTCGTACTAGGAGCAGCTCCTCTCAAATCTCAAACGTCCACGGCAGATAGGGACCGAACTGTCTCACGACGTTCTAAACCCAGCTCGCGTACCACTTTAAATGGCGAACAGCCATACCCTTGGGACCGGCTTCAGCCCCAGGATGTGATGAGCCGACATCGAGGTGCCAAACACCGCCGTCGATGTGAACTCTTGGGCGGTATCAGCCTGTTATCCCCGGAGTACCTTTTATCCGTTGAGCGATGGCCCTTCCATACAGAACCACCGGATCACTAAGACCTACTTTCGTACCTGCTCGACGTGTCTGTCTCGCAGTTAAGCGTGCTTTTGCCTTTACACTCTATGCATGATTTCCGACCATGCTGAGCACACCTTCGTGCTCCTCCGTTACTCTTTGGGAGGAGACCGCCCCAGTCAAACTACCCACCACACAGTGTCCTCGATCCGGATTACGGACCTGAGTTAGAACCTCAAACATACCAGGGTGGTATTTCAAGAGTGGCTCCACGGTAACTGGCGTCACCGCTTCAAAGCCTCCCACCTATCCTACACAAGTAGGTTCAAAGTTCACTGTGAAGCTATAGTAAAGGTTCACGGGGTCTTTCCGTCTAGCCGCGGATACACAGCATCTTCACTGCGATTTCAATTTCACTGAGTCTCGGGTGGAGACAGTGTGGCCATCGTTACGCCATTCGTGCAGGTCGGAACTTACCCGACAAGGAATTTCGCTACCTTAGGACCGTTATAGTTACGGCCGCCGTTTACTTGGGCTTCGATCAAGAGCTTCGCTTGCGCTAACCCCATCAATTAACCTTCAAGCACCGGGCAGGCGTCACACCCTATACGTCCACTTTCGTGTTTGCAGAGTGCTGTGTTTTTAATAAACAGTCGCAGCCACCTGGTATCTTCGACCGACTAGTGCTTACGGAGCAAGTCCTTCACACCGGCCGGCGTACCTTCTCCCGAAGTTACGGTACCGTTTTGCCTAGTTCCTTCACCCGAGTTCTCTCAAGCGCCTTGGTATTCTCTACCTGACCACCTGTGTCGGTTTGGGGTACGGTTCCTGCATATCTGAAGCTTAGAAGTTTTTCCTGGAAGCATGGCATCAACCACTTCGTCCAAAAGAGGGCTCGTCATCAGTTCTCGGTCTTAAAAGGGCCCGGATTTGCCTAAGCCCTAAACCTACCGCCTTAAACACAGACAACCATCGCTGTGCTGGCCTAGCCTTCTCCGTCTCTCCATCGCAATATGCACGAGTACAGGAATATTAACCTGTTTCCCATCGACTACGCATTTCTGCCTCGCCTTAGGGGCCGACTCACCC
>NZ_QHJF01000064.1 GCF_003259225.1 Marinomonas arctica
ATCTGAAGCTTAGAAGTTTTTCCTGGAAGCATGGCATCAACCACTTCGCCCAAAAGAGGGCTCGTCATCAGTTCTCGGCATTCTCTCTTAAAGAGTGACCCGGATTTGCCTAAGTCACTTGCCTACCGCCTTAAACACAGACAACCATCGCTGTGCTGGCCTAGCCTTCTCCGTCTCTCCATCGCAATATACATCGGTACAGGAATATTAACCTGTTTCCCATCGACTACGCATTTCTGCCTCGCCTTAGGGGCCGACTCACCCTGCCCTGATTAACATGGGACAGGAAACCTTGGTCTTCCGGCGGGGGAGTTTTTCACTCCCCTTATCGTTACTCATGTCAACATTCGCACTTCTGATACCTCCAGCCTGCCTTACAGCTTGACCTTCAACGGCTTACAGAACGCTCCTCTACCATGCCTAATAAATTAAGCATCCGTAGCTTCGGTGTACAGTTTTAGCCCCGTTATATCTTCCGCGCAGGCCGACTCGACTAGTGAGCTATTACGCTTTCTTTAAAGGATGGCTGCTTCTAAGCCAACCTCCTAGCTGTCTAAGCCTTCCCACATCGTTTCCCACTTAACTGTAACTTTGGGACCTTAGCTGACGGTCTGGGTTGTTTCCCTTTCCACGACGGACGTTAGCACCCGCCGTGTGTCTCCCGTAATTGCACTCATTGGTATTCGGAGTTTGCATGGGGTTGGTAAGTCGGGATGACCCCCTAGCCCAAACAGTGCTCTACCCCCAATGGTGAGATACGAGGCGCTACCTAAATAGCTTTCGAGGAGAACCAGCTATCTCCGAGCTTGATTAGCCTTTCACTCCTATCCACAAGTCATCCCCAGCCTTTTCAACGGATGTGGGTTCGGTCCTCCAGTTGATGTTACTCAACCTTCAACCTGCTCATGGATAGATCGCCCGGTTTCGGGTCTATTCCCAGCAACTAAACGCCCTATTAAGACTCGGTTTCCCTACGGCTCCACTATGTGCTTAACCTTGCTACTGAAAATAAGTCGTTGACCCATTATACAAAA
>NZ_QHJF01000065.1 GCF_003259225.1 Marinomonas arctica
TGCGTATTTCGGAGCATTCCGAACAGCCATTTCGGTATGACCCGAACACCTATTTCGGTTTAATCCGAACGCTCATTCCGCGATTATCCGAACGCTTTTAAGCGAACTCCGAAAACCGCGTTCGGAATAGCGAAAACCGCGTTCGGAATGACCGAAATCCTATCTTTTTCTCTTTTAAATCAGTAACTCGCTATTCTTTACTTCTTAAACAAGAAGGTTAGGAAGCGACAATGGCTAAAAAGAGAACTCCAATGAACAAAATCAAAGAGGTATTACGTCTTAAATACGAGTGTGGGTTGTCCTACCGTAGTATTGCCAGTTGCCTTAATGTCAGCCTTGCAACAGTCTCAGAACTTGTCGCTCGCTTTAAGCAAAGTCAGATAGGCTGGCCTCTACCTGAAGATTGCAACGATATGACTCTCACTCAGGCGCTGTATCATGGCAAGAAAGCCAGTCGGGATAAAGTCATGCCAGACTTCACTCAATACGCTGTCGAACTTAGACGTAAAGGTATGACGAAGATGTTGCTGTGGCAGGAATATCACGAGCAATATCAAGAGCAAGCTTACGCTTACACCCAATTCTGTGAGCACTTCACTCGCTGGTTCAAAACGCAAAAGCGCAGTATGCGTCAGCTCCATGTTGCAGGTGATAAGCTGTTTATCGATTACTGTGGGCCTCGGCTTCAGGTGGTCAACCCTGGCACTGGAGAAGTGCGCGAAGCCGAAGTGTTCGTCGCCACTCTAGGTGCATCCAATTACACCTATGTTGAAGCCTTCACTAGTCAAGGTAAACCTTACTGGTTAGAGGCGCATGCGAATGCGTTCGAACACTTCGGCGGTGTACCACAACTCTTAGTTCCCGATAATCTACGCAGCGCGGTGACCAAAGCTAATCGTTATGAGCCGAGACTGAACGACAGCTATCAGAAACTGGCGAATCACTATCAAACCGCCGTGATGCCAGCTCGCCCCTACAAACCGAAAGACAAAGCCAAGGCAGAAAATGCCGTGCTTCTTGTAGAGCGCTGGATCATGATGCGGCTGCGGCACCAAACCTTCCACACCTTCAAAGAGCTGAATCTCGCTATCCGAGAGCTGACGAATGAGTTAAATCAACGAGAGATGAAGCAGTATGGCGCGAGTCGTAAAGCGCTGTTCGACAAACTCGATAAACCTGCATTGAAGCCGCTGCCTAAGCAGCGATACCTATATACCGAAACCAAACGAGCCAAAGTTGGGCCTGACTATCACATCGAATATCGCCGTCATTACTACTCGGTTCCCCATCAACTGGTTGGCCATCATGTCGAACTGGAAGCCTCCAACCGTCTGGTACAGATCTACCATAAAGGTAACTTGGTCGCCCAGCACCCACATAGCCAAAGGGAGCGCGGAAACAGCACTCAATCAGAGCACATGCCAAGTAATCATCAACATCAAAAGTGGTCACCTGGGCGCTTGCTCAACTGGGGAGGTAATATCGGTCCAGCTACACGAGAAGTCGTCAATAAGATGCTGAACTCCAAACCTCATCCAGAGCAGTCTTATCGCTCTTGCCTAGGGTTACTCAACCTGAGCAAAGCCCATGGCGAATCGCGCCTAGAGCAAGCCTGTAAAGATGCACTGATGCTGACGAAACCGAACTACACCTTTATCAATAATCTGCTGAAAAACAATCGCGAGGGGCAACTGAGCAAAGACACTCCAAGCACACCGAACCTTGTTCACAGCAATGTTCGTGGCCCGAACTGTTATCACTAGGAGAAATGTAATGAACGCACTTAATGACCAACTCAAAACCCTGCGCTTGGGCCATGCGGCGAAAGCGTTAGAGCAACAACAAGAGCAACTGACCACCTACGCAGAGCTGGACTTCGAGAAGCGGTTAAGCTTGCTTCTGGAAAGTGAAATATTGAATCGCAATCAGAGCAAAATCCAACGCTTAAAACAACAAGCCAAGCTGAGAGTGGATGCTCAGCCGAGCCAACTCATCTACAAGGAGGGACGAAACCTCAACCGCAAGCAGATGAGCGAACTGCTAACGGGTGGCTATCTGCACAAGCACCAGAACATCTTGATCACAGGCCCAACGGGCGCAGGTAAAACGTATCTTGGTTGCGCACTGGCAACCCGCGCCTGCGACCAACAACAAACGGTCAGATACTACCGATTAACTCGCTTGCTTGATGATCTGACCGCAGGGCGTCTAGATGGTAGCTATCAAAAGCAACTCCAATCACTCGCTAAAAAAGCCTTGCTCATCCTCGATGACTGGGGGATGGAAAAACTGACTCAAGAGCATGCAGGTCACTTGTTAGAAGTGCTTGAAGACCGCTACCAAAACAGCAGCACCATCGTCATCAGTCAGTTACCTGTAAAAGAGTGGTACAACATGATCGGCAATGCCACC
>NZ_QHJF01000066.1 GCF_003259225.1 Marinomonas arctica
GCCTCGTGCGTCAGATTACGCCTCGTGCCTCGTCTCATCTGACCTACGGGATGTTGTGTGAGTTGGTTTGTATTGGTTTTTCGTAGGGCATCATGAGCGGAGCGTAATGTGCCGTTTGATGATGTTGGTTGGGAATGTGGGATCACGCCTCGTGCGTCAGATTACGCCTCGTTCCTCGTCTCATCTGACCTACAATGGTTGGTAGAGTATTTTTTGTCGTGCTTTAGCGCGTCAAGGGCTTGGGTTGGTGTGATTCGGTTTTTGACGGCCTGAAGGCGCGACCTTGTATCTACAGGTGATGGGGAGGGTTTATTTTTGTTTAATATATTGTACTATTGTTTAAATTATATTTTTATGTAAGGTATTTTAAACAAAATGAACTTTCAAGAGTTGGGGCTATTCGTTAAACACACACGTAAGGCGCAAGGCATTCGTCAGCAGCAGATGGCGGATGATTTGGGGTTGGCGCGTGCGACGTTAAGTGGTTTTGAAAGTGGTCGTGTGGCGGATATTGGTCTTCGTAAAGTGTTGAAGATGTTAGAGTATCTGCATTATGAAGTGACACCTCACGCGGTAAGCCGATTACCCACTTTTGAGTCTTTGTTAGCCGAGCGTGATGATGACTGAGTTAGAGGTTTGTGTTGGGGCTCAATCTGTTGCTTGCTTGTCGAAAGAGTCTGATGAGTTTTTACTGAACTACGTTTGTGACGATTCCCCCTCTTTTGTTTCTTTGACTATGCCTGTCCGCACTAAAAGTTATGTTTCTAATCGGCTTTTCCCTATTTTTGAAATGCACTTGCCAGAGGGCTATTTGCTGTCGGTGTTAAAAAAGCATTTTTCAAAACTGACGGCGACGGATGATTTTGGTTTGTTGGCTTTGCTGGCGGGGAAGGTGCAGGGCCGTTTGTCTTATGGGCCAATGTTGGGTGAAGATGAGTGTTTATCTTTGGATGAGGTGCTGCATTCTTCACAGCCGGATTTGTTTGCTCAGTTGGTGGGGCGTTTTGCTTTGTCTTCGCCTGTCAGTGGTGTGCAGCCTAAAGTGTTGGCGCTTTTAAAAGATAAAGCCACTTTGCGGATGGGTCATTATATTGTGAAGTCTTGGGGGGATGATTACCCTGATTTGGCGTTGAATGAATGGCTTTGTATGACGGTACTGGGCAAGGCGGGTCTTGATGTGCCTGAGTTTTATCTGTCGGACGATGAACGCTGTTTTGTGATGAAACGCTTTGATGTGACGGAGAGTGGTTATTTAGGGTTTGAGGACTTTTGTGTTTTACAGGCCAGATCTCGTGATGATAAGTATGTAGGCAGCTACGAGCAGTTGGCGAAGAGTATTGCGATTTTTGTCAGCCCAAAATATCGCAATAAGGCCTTATTAGGTTACTTTAAGGCCATTGTGTTGAATCAATGGTTGCAAAATGGTGATGCGCATTTGAAGAATTTTGGTGTGTTGTACTCTTCTATTGAGGATATCCGTTTGGCGCCAATTTATGATGTGGTTTCAACAACGGCGTATATTTCACAAGATATCCAGGCATTAACACTGTTGGGAAGTAAGCGTTGGCGTAGCATTGCGCATTTGGAAAGATTTGCTGTTGCACATTGTGAATTAACGCTTAAACAAGCCCGAAGCGCCATTGCGGAGTGTTTAGCAGGTATGGTTTGGCTGCAAGATGAGGTTAAATCATTGCAGAATCAGGTAGCGGGTAAGGATTCTAGAGGTCGTTTGTTGGATCACTTTGCGGGGTTGGCAGAGAAGGCGTTGGGGTTGTAGGTTGCGCCTTCAGGCAGACTCCGAGTTGTTAGTTTTTAGTAGTCGTGCTTTAGCGCGACAAGGTTTTGATTTGATGTCATTAGTTTTTTGACGGCCTAAAGGCGCGACAGGTGATTGGGTGCGTTGATTTTTGTAGGGCATCATGAGCGTAGCGTTATGTGCCGTTTGTTGATGTTGGTTGGGAGTGTGGGGTCACGGT
>NZ_QHJF01000067.1 GCF_003259225.1 Marinomonas arctica
TTCAGGCTGTAGAAAAATACCTTAAACCCACGCCATTGCTCGATTCGTGTTGTAAAATAGACATTTCATCCGCTGTTCAGTTTATTTATGGCCAATTATCTTGATGACAACCTCAACCAAAGTGTATTTCTCGATATTAATTATTTGGAAGTGCTGGGTGAAAATACCTTTGAGTTTTGTTTATACCAGCTGATCACAAATACGCTTGATCTTGATGATTTCCATAAGCGGTATAAAAACAAAAAAGTTGGCCGCAAAGCGTATCCTCCTGCGATTTTATTGCGTGTTATTTTTTATGCGTATTACCGTGGCATCACATCAAGCCGTGCTATTGAACGGAGCTGTAAAACGGATTTGAAATTCATGGCACTGGCTGCCGGAAAAACGCCTCATTTCACTACGATTGCTGATTTTGTCAGCGGTTATTCGGAAGAGATGAAATCGGTTTTTCATAAAGTGCTGATGATTTGTTGTAAGAGCGGATTGGTCGGTAGAGAGCACTTTGCGATTGATGGCTGCAAGCTACCGTCTGATGCGTCAAAAGCATGGAGTGGCACACACGCTGATTTACGCAAGAAATCGGATAAGTTAAAAGCCACGGCACGAAAGATTATCGAACGCCACCAATCCAATGATTCTGCCAAAGATACAGATGACAAAGGGCGAGCGCTTAAAACGGCCGATACCTTGATTAAAAATGCGACGAAGATCGATGAGTTTTTGAAAAACAATGACAAGCGGCAAGGGGTCGGTAAACGGGCAAAGGAAGTACAGAGTAATATAACGGATAATGACAGCACCAAAATGACCACCTCAAAAGGTACTATACAAGGCTATAACTGCCAGACAGTGGCCGATGAGTTACATCAGATTGTTGTTGCTACAGAAGCCTTTGGTGTTGGTCAGGATCAATCATTATTAAAACCCATGATTGAGCAAATTCGAGAAAATCTGGGCGAAGACTGCTTAAGTGGCAACGTGCTGCTAACAGCCGATACTGGCTACTCCAGTGAAGACAATATGAAGTACCTGTTTAATGAAGGCATCAATGCCGTTGTTCCCGATACCAACTTTCGTCAACGTGATCCAAAGATAGCGGGATCTGAAACTGTCGCAAAGCATAAGGCCCACCGCCAGAAAACCCGTAAGGATAAACGTAAAAATACGGCTAAATTTCCTGCTGCCGATTTTACAGTTAACAAAGAAGCCAAAACCTGCATCTGCCCCAATGGGCATGAAATGATGTACCACGGCGATCATTTTGAGATCAACAATAAGCGCTATATGCGCTTTAAATCCTATTTAAAAAATTGTCGTGGTTGCCCGCTGCAAAGCGACTGCATGAAACGGCCATTAAAGGAACATGGTCGCCAAGTTTCCTTTGTCGTGGATGGCGAAGACAATGTCAGTTATTTGGATTTAATGAAGCAAAAAATCGACAGCGAACAAGGGCGGAGAAATTATTCCCGTCGCATGTGGACAATAGAGCCAGTATTTGGAAATATCACCAGTAACAAAGGCACCAATAAGCTGACCTTGAGAGGGAAAGCTAAGGTTACCTGTCAGTGGCTGATGTACTGCACTGTTCACAACATTGAAAAGTTATGGCGTTATGGTAATGCTGGCGCTGTAAGCGTATAAACGAGCGTAGTTATGGCAATATAGCGCTGTTTTAGCGTGAATGAGGTGATATATTCATCCACGGTGCTTAAAAATGTTTGTCATCAAATACAATCTTTGAAATATACAAATCCAAGGTGAGGCAGATTATTTACATGAAAAACTTAATTTTTCTACAGCTTGGTTAG
>NZ_QHJF01000068.1 GCF_003259225.1 Marinomonas arctica
ACGGTAAGTGAAAACCAGTGGATTACCAAAGACATTCAAGTGCCTTTAAAGAAGTCATTTTACAAAAACTCTACCAAAGCCAATTGTCGAGACGTGAGTTTGCAGAGCAAGAAGGCATTAAGCTCTCCACCCTGTATAGTTGGCAAAAGCAATTCAACACATCAGGATTTAGCGAGTCAAAAGTGAGTTCATCAGATAAATGGTCCAATGAAGAAAAGTTTGCTGTCGTACTTGAAACTTTCGCCTTGTCTGAAGCGGATCTGAATCAGTATTGCCGAGAAAAAGGGTTGTACCCTGAGCAAGTAAAGCAATGGAAGCAAGCCTGTATTGCAGGGAATACAGTGAAAGATAAGCGAAACACTAAGACCACGGCCGAGCATCAATCGGACAAAAAACGCATTAAAGAGCTAGAACGTGAGCTCAGACGAAAGGAGAAAGCGTTAGCAGAAAGTGCGGCGTTACTTGTGCTAGGAAAAAAGTTCGATGCCTATTGGGAGGAAAAAGAGGACAGCTAATCACGCTGGCCGATAGGCAAAAGTATTCGCAGTGGATCCGTCATGCGGTGGAGTCAGGTGCACGACAAGAGCCTGCCTGTGAGGTGATTGGATTATCGGTCAGAACGTTACAGCGTTGGTATAGTGAGGGCTCTATTGGGGAGGATAGAAGAGTCACCGTGATAAGGCCTGCACCAGCGAACAAACTGAGTGAGGTAGAGCAGCGGAAGATGATTGAGGTTTGCAACCGTGACGAGTTTGCTTCCTTACCACCCAGCCAAATCGTGCCTATATTGGCCGACAGAGGCGAGTATATTGCTTCAGAATCCAGCTTTTATCGTCTCTTAAAAGCGGAAAACATGCTCCATCATAGAGGAAAAGCAGCATCAAAGAATGTCCATAAAAAGCCCACGAGTTATACGGCGAAAAAAGCCAATGAGGTGTGGAGTTGGGACATTAGCTATCTGCCAACCACGGTGATTGGGCAGCATTACTACCTGTACATGATAGAAGATATTTACAGTCGAAAAATAGTGGGTTGGGAAGTGCATTCTCAAGAAACGGGAGAGTATGCCGCCGATTTACTGGAACGCAGTGTTTGGGCAGAAAGATGCGTTAAAAAAGATCTCGTCTTACACTCAGATAACGGTGCGCCCATGAAGAGCTTAACGATGAGAGCAAAAATGTATGATCTTGGTGTTGTGACCTCCCGCAGTAGACCAAGGGTGAGTAACGACAACCCATACTCAGAGTCGCTGTTTAGAACGGTGAAATATCACCCTAGATGGCCGTCAGAAGGGTTTAAAAACCTGGAAGATGCGAGAGAGTGGGTAAGAGAGTTTGTGTATTGGTATAACCATGAGCATCGCCATAGTCGAATCCAGTTTGTCACGCCAAATCAAAGGCATGCAGGGCTTGATAAAGTAATCTTAGCGAAGCGAGCGGACTTGTATCAGCAAAAAAGGAAAGAGCGCCCTGATCGTTGGTCAAAAGCAGAAAGAAACTGGCAGCCAATAGGTGATGTGGAATTAAATCCAGAGCAACACAAAGACGCTGCTTAATTATTTTAGGCGACAACTACCTTGAAAGACGCCG
>NZ_QHJF01000069.1 GCF_003259225.1 Marinomonas arctica
TTCACCTTTTTTTAGGCTTACTTCTTCATCGGTCAAGTTACATTGCCACACACCCTCTACAGGCGCGACTTCGTTCGGAAAGGCAATATAATGCTTAGGCGTTGACATGGGAAAAAGCGAAGCATAACCCTGAGAACGAGCATGAGCCACAAGGTCTTTAGGGTAATAAAGCATATGCGAATAGCCGCTGTCGTCTAAATCGTAAAGCAAAGTAACCAAGGCCGCCTCAAACGACCAATAGCCAAAAAAAGTAGGAAACCTTCCTTTGTGGCGGTTATACCAATAGCAGTCTTTCATACCCTTGTACCAGCCACGTAGGTACTGAGTGAGACTCTCTTGTCGTTCTTCTTTTGTTGGGCTAACGCCATCGCCTTTTATAGCATCGTAAAGGTGTTGATACACTTTAGGAAAACCAAGATGGTCCAAACGAGGTAAACCGATATAACCCAAGCGAGCCAGTAGAATACTCAATAAAGGGTCATCATTATCCTGAGGGTTTTTACCCAACATACGCACAATCGTTTGCAAAGCATCTGGTTTTCCCGACAATACCGCAAAGCTCATCGACCATAATAAAAACTGAAAAGAGTCTGGTTCCCAGTAAAAAAAAGATTTATGTTGGAATTGTGTTTTGTGGCGTTCTAATTCAGCTAGAGCTGCTTGCATAAGGGCTTCGCAAAAATTTAAGTCATTGCCCGCAGAGTATTCCAAGGTGGCATATTCAAACTTATGTAACGTGAGTGACCAACTTAAACCTGACCTATGTCCAAGCTCTTTATTAGTATCATTTATTATTTCACATTCTTCTAATGTATCTTCTTGAAAAAAATCATTTACCTCTTGGTATACATCAAACTTTAACAAGGGGTCACGCCTACTAGATTCAAACCCAATTTCATTAATTATCATAATATTACCTCGTTAATACTGTTTGCGGCCTCATCTAACTTGGTAATATTTACCACTTTTCCTGAGTCATCCACTATCATTAGCCACCGCTCATAACCATTCACTTGAACCTTTTTACTTTCTTTAAGACTTAACTCCTGATCCAAGCGAGGGCGTATCCAACCATCACTCATCTGTTTTGCAGCTGGCATTCCGGGAGAACCTTTTGTATTATTCAGCATCGAATCTCTTGCTACCCCATCGCCATCTATGTACTTGCCTGATGCGGTTCTGTATTTAGTCTCAGTAACGACATAAGGTGGTGGCGGATTGGTGTTTTCATAAATACCATCAATACCTCGACCTCTTGGTGTATCCGTCATTTTCCGAATTTGCCGATCTTCTGGTAATAAGTTTTTAAAACCATTGTTGATCATTAAATTATCACTGAGAATTTCGCCATACAGACCTTTTTCAGCGTTCGTCATTTTAATGATTTTGGGATTAATAGCAGTAACACTGCTATCTAATTCATGAACTACCTTACCATCTGGGAGGGCTTTGTAGGCATCATCCAATTCATCCGCTTGGTGTTTAATTTCATCTGCGGATTTCTTTAGCG
>NZ_QHJF01000007.1 GCF_003259225.1 Marinomonas arctica
TTGGATCTTCAAGTATATTTGTTACTTATCAACGCTTCCTAGTTTGCAAACTGGGTTCCGCTCTGCTGAGCGGGTAACTTTTGCCCAGATCCGCAAAAGTAACCAAAAAGTCTCTTTAAGATCTTTAATGCCTGACTTTCGTCAGAGGTACATGACTGTTCCCCTACGCTCGTTATATCGTAAGGCATAGATTGTTTTTTGCAGGCTTGAGAGAAGATATTTTTAACGGACTCTGAAACGCCATAAAGTCGCGCAACTTCGTCGCGTCGAACTGACTTTATCGGTATTTCAAAGATAAAAGGTAATGGTTACAAATCACCAAGTCCCTTCCCCTTTTGTCTTCAAGGGGAAGGCGGAGGATGGGGTTAATCTCTTTTCGACTATAATCCCACCTACCCGTAGGGCATCATGAGCGCAGCGTAATGTGCCGCTGAAAGCGAAGCTTTCATTATTCCCACTAAAAATAAGTCCTTCCCGCGAAGGCGGGAATCGATCTCTTATGGGCTAGGATAAGAAACTACCTTTTTTTGACTGAATTTTAAAACGTAATTTATGGGTGCATATACAATTTATTTATATAGTTGCCAAATTTTGGCTCGGTTTGCCAGTTTTAAATAGTCGTGTTTTGCGTATTTGTACTGGCAGGAAGCAAGAAAGCCCACTAATATCAATGAATAAGGATCTACAGCACAGAAATAACAAGCTGTGGATAAAGGTGTAAACGCGCATGCGCATTAACAAAATGTTAAATTCTAGGGGGGAGTCATGAAGTCTATTGATGTCTCGCAATTATCTTATCCTTCAATGAAAGAAGTTGCAGAGAATATGAGTCAACTTGCCCAAAACGGTGAGAAACCTAAGACCGCAATGAAAGGTGGGATTTGGGTCATTCGAGAGGGAATTACACCTGTAGAACTTTACTGTTACCTAAATGCTAGATTTGGCCCTCCGAATGGTATACAAATGCTTTTTCGTTCAGACGATTCTGACAATCTCATTCATTGGCATTACACATTTAATTATAAAGACGAAACAATAGAAATTATGTGCATGACATTTCGACTAGAAATTATACACAGTATCGAATTTGATAGTCCCTCAGATGCAAAAGTAGAGTTTATTAAAGACCTTAAAAAAGATTTCTCTGTATATGGAAAAAACATATCAAAATTCAGAGATAAAATTGAAAAATGGCAGTTATTCATTAACCCATTTTTTAGAATTAAAAGCGTTATCGAGCACCAATTAGAAAAACTTGAAGCATTAAAAATTGAGGAGCTAGAACCATTATCTTACCCTAGCTCAGCAGAAGATTTGGAAAAGCTGAAGGATAGGATGAATCACGCTGGAGAGCTATATATAGAAGCAACAGCATTAGGATTAAATATCAGAATGCTCGCACCTGTATATGCTGAGTCCTTCATTAACTTAATAATATTTCTACTTGCTGAGGATGATATAAAAACTGACAAGAGGATGTATGACTCCATTGTTCGCCAACAAATAGATATTAGAATCAAAGGACTTCACAGGAACTGTAAAGGGTTCTTTCAGGCTGTTGATTATAATAATACCGAAGCATGTAAAGCGTTTCATACACTAATGAATAACCGAAACGATCTTTTACACGGGAATGTGGATCCTAAAAAACTTGCATATGAAACAGTCTACTTTGACGGAAAGATACCATTATTTAATGACTATAGAAATTTCAGTTTTTATTCATGGGAAGCATCAATCAGAAATGTCACACCAGATCTAGCAATTGGTGATTATCAAGTGGTTCAAGATTTGATCGCACATATTTTAATATGTCTTGAGGACAATATAAGAGCTGAAGTTTGTCGGTTTTTGGAAACCAAAGATCCTGGTTGGAACGAATCCACAAAAAGACCAGGGATTTTGTTTCCCTCCCATCTTGTAGATATGTTTCCCAAATTTGAAGATGAAGAATTTAACAAGCGCGTCAATTAGGACGCTCGCAAGCTCGCGCCTATTACGCGAGCCTTATAAGCCAAAAGAGGACTGAGATATTATTAGCTGGTTAATAAAAACCCCTTTACGGATTTCAGGCGTAATTTTTCTTTTTACATCTGTACTCGTGGTTGGGATTACAGGGTTTTGGCCTAATGTAAGTGAAATTATTTTTCCAAATGCGTCATGGGGGCTATACAACAGAGAATTTTGGGAGAATGTACTAGTTGAGGCCCACGGCCTTCTCTTTGAAATATTTGTAATAGGTTTTATTGTACTGTGGCTAGATTCAAGAAGACAGAAGGTGGAGCATATTGAAAGAAACATGGAGCACCTTTGGGATCTGAATACTCTCCAAGAAAAGGAAGTAATAAAGAAAAAAATTGGAAGTGTAAAAAGGTTAAATGATGCCAATATTCATAAAATCGATGTCACTGACTTATTGTTAGAAGACGTAACTTTAAAAAGCTTTGTATTCAAAGAATCCAAATTATTTGGTCTTAAGTTAAAAAGCTGCAACATATTTGATCTTGAACTAATTAATTCCAAGGTTAACTCTGGTGAGTTTTCCGAGTCATCATTTAAAAGGTGTAATTTGAGTGGTTCGTTATTTAAAAATGCGAATTTCTCAAATACTGAAATGACTGGTATTGATCTGCGAAAAGCTGATTTATTTCGTGCAAAATTCAACAGTGCAAATCTGGAAGCCGCTGACTTAAGGCAAGCCAATTTGAAGAAGGCGGTATTTCAGGATGCCTCGTTAAGGAACGCAAATATTAAAATGTGTGCAAATGTTGATCTAGAATCTTTGGCTAAGGCAAATGATTTAGATTACATAAAGGCTGATGATGAGATTATTAGTGGGCTTCTTCGCCTAAGGCCGGATATGAAGCTTAATGTGAGGGCAATATCAGCTGGGGAATCGAACCCCGACCCAAGTCGATGACTTGGTGACCCGCATCCTGATTATCACTGATATTAATTAGGTAAAAATGTATTGTCAACGAGCATATTGGCTTATAACAAGCGCGTTTGAGTCGGACAGGCCTCCGCGACGTTATAAATCAAAGGTGAGTCTTGAAGTTATAAACAATTGGGGTCACCCATAAGTCAGCCGGTGTCAATGGGGCGATAAAGTTCGGATCGCTTTTATACGAACATAATTTGTTATGTTCTCTATGGCGTGCTCCGGACTTCATTCGCTAATATGTTTTTCTACTGGTTGTGCTGGATAAATTATCCGCAACAGTCACCCATCTGGATCTAGTCCTTGGCTAATTAAAGCCAAATTCCCACGCACTTTAGTGCGCCACAAAAACGTCAGTTCCCCATGTTATCCAATGCGATAAACGCACAGAGTTGGTGGCTAGGTTTTCACCTTCCAGACCCGAAATGGCTTAACATGCGGGCGAATAAAATAGATCCGGTATCACCCTCCATTCAGAGGAACACTGGCTTATTATCCAACCCCAAATACTGGCTGAATGACACCGGAAAACTAACTAAACACACGATCAATATCGAACGCCTGCTTATTTTTTAACATATGAAATACAGCTCGAGCGAGTTTATGAGCAACGGCTCTTATAGCCACAATACCATTGCGCTTTTGCTTTTTCCGTTCATAAAAACGCTTTGCTTTTTTATCAAATCGAACTAGAAAGTGCGCCGCTTCGGAAAAAGCCCATGATAAGTATTTATTACCTGCTTTACGGTTGCCTGCGCCTTTCTTTTTGCCGTTACTTTCCCGAATACTGTTAACGCAACGACAATAAGAGGCATAGTTGCCAGCTGCAGAAAATCGATTGATATCGCCTGTTTCCAACATGATGGTTAGCCCTAAAATAGGACCAATCCCCGTGATGCCAGTCAATAGTTTAAATTCGTCTTTGAGCTTAACGGCACTCAGTGTTTGTTGTTCTATAAGGTCTATTTGTAAATCTAAGGCTTTGAGCATCATGAGATTGCTATGAGCAGAATGAAATAAAAAACTTCCTACTTCAAAAGGTAGTATAAAAGAAGCTTTGCGGATATCTGTACAGCTGACTCGATACCCTAATGAGCGCCATATTTGATTTTGAATGCTCACCATATGACTAGATGCCTGTTTAACCAATTGTCTTCTACGGCGTAATAAATCACGTACTTGTCTGAATTCTGGTGGGTAAATATGGCCAGTGGGCAAGATGCCTAATCGCATCAAATGGGCTAAATGAAACGCATCTTGATGATCGCCACTGTATTTTAGTCCGTCGTATTGTTTGACAGCGGCCGTGTTAACGAGCTCAACTTGATAATCCTTTTCAATCAGCCCGTCAACGAGCCAATACCAATTGAATGTTGATTCAATGGCAACGGCTTTTATTTGCTCTTTGAAAGGAGCAAGTAATTCAATAGTGGCGTCTAAATTATTGTCGATACGCTTATCCACAACCTTCTTATCCTCTTCATTAATTACAACCACAACATGATTATTTGAATGTAAATCGATACCGCAGTAAAGTGACATAACAGCCTCCAGTTTGTGATGGTTTGAGCACCATTCAGCATAGCTGAACACAGGCTCGGAGGCTGACTTGAGGATTTTCAGATGAAAATTAGGCCAGATAAAAATTAGGCCTTTTTTCCAAGCCTAAGAAATTGGAACGGGCTTAACCATTATGATCAATATCCGCTCAGACGATATTTTTCACATCACGATAAAAGTTTTCATGTGTACCCAAAACCATGAGTTCGAGTGTAAGGGTGCCATCTTCATAGCTGTAACCAAGTAATGTAAGTTGTTTCACCATGTTAAATTTATACACACGAAGAAAAGATAGATCGCCTTTCTTTTGCTGCCCTAGAAGCGGATCTTCAATCAATTCTCTGATCGCGTTATCTAAATCCGCTTTTTGATTTTTATGCAGTTTTTTGACCGCTTTTTTAAATGTGGTTGTTTGAAGAACTTGAGTAATGTTAGCCAAAGCTGTAGGCCTCAAGTTTTCCGGCTTCTTTTTCCGCTTGGGCAATGATGGCTTGTTTTACGAACTCATAGGGTAAATCGGGGTTATCTTCCATCATTTCGCCGATTTTCGCCCAGTGTTCAATTTGTTTAGGTGTTGTACGGTTTAAGGCTTTCGCCATGATGGCCGCTTTATCAACCAGTTCTTGGTCAAGTCGAATACTTGCTGTAGACATAATAAAATCTCCTTAGTGTTGTATAAGAACTGTAGCAAAATACCACATTTGTAGCAATGCGCATCACAACAACCCCCCCAATACTTCACATATCTGCCCTTCCATTAAAAAAAGGAAGAAACTAAACCCCGCGTTATCACGACTACCCTCATTGACCGACGACCTGTTTAAAGACTATATTTGGTCATAACGAAGAGGTATTTATGAAGTTATCAGATCAAATCAAACCTATTAGCTATTTGAAAGCTCATGCTGCTGAGGTCGTGCGTAACCTGTCTACTAACATGCAGCCGATGGTGATCACTCAAAACGGTGAGGCTAAGGCTGTTATACAAGACATCAAAAGCTATGAGCAAACTCAAGAGACTATGGCGCTACTTAAGATATTGGCTCTGGGTCAACGTCAGATAGAAGAAGGTAAAGTTCAGCCTGCTGGTGACGTTGTCGCCAAGCTTCGTAACCGGAGTAAAAGCCGCTAATGAGCTATCGGTTTTTTCTCACTGATGATGCTGCTTACGATCTTGAGGCTCTATACGAGTATATCGAAACTCATGATGCACCAGAGAAAGCAGATTACGTTCTAGACAAAATTGAAGAGGCATTTTTAAGCCTTGCCGATAATCCCGAGCGCGGGACTTATCCAAATGAGTTGCTAGCAATCGGCCTACGGGAGTATCGAGAAATCTATTTCAAACCCTACCGTATTATTTATCGAATCATTTCGCAGTCTGTTTATGTCATGGTGATCACTGATGGTCATCGTGATATGCAGTCTCTTATCGAACGCCGCTTGTTCAAAGCCTAAGGGAATAAAGGGTCGGAATAAAGGGTCAGATGAAAAATTAAAAAAATCAGCCATCTAGTTGTGATTTCTCTGACGTGTGATGACCAATCCGTTCCTGTAGAAACACCACCACTAAACAGAGCGTCATAGCTGTGGCGACACCACTATGTGACCCTTAACTATTCAATGTTTAATCGAGTTTGATCATGAATATCGAAACCGTAGAAAAAGCAGACTATCTTAAGCTAATAGAAATCTGGGAGTCTTCAGTCAGGGCCACTCATGATTTTTTGGTCGAAGAGGATCTCCAAGCGTTAAAGCCGTTAATTTTAGAGCAGTATTTTGATGCCGTTGAGTTGAGGTGTGCTAAAAATGCGCAAGGTGAAATTCAAGGTTTTTGTGGTGTCCATGACGGTAATATTGAGATGCTGTTTATCTCGCCTGCTGCTCGCGGAAAAGGCATTGGTACCATGTTGACGGCCAATGCTATCCATGAGCTGGGCGCTTCAAAGGTCGATGTAAACGAACAAAATGAGCAAGCACTGGGTTTTTATCTGCATATTGGCTTTAAAGTGATAGGCCGGTCACCAGTAGATGGTCAGGGTAAGCCATATCCGCTGTTGCATATGGCGCTATAAACATTCTGCGAAACAGCGCATCCCCTCAGTTTTTCAAAACACTTCCCTCCTCAGATTTATTATTTTTAATTTTTTTCACATTACTTTGATCCGCTTTTTTATTAGCTCCGTAAATAATCATGTTGAACACAAACTGAAACACCAAACTATTATTTAACCTTAAAGGACATTATTATGTTAAAAAAATTAGTTGCAACATTACCTATTATCGCTGCTAGCGTTATGTTTATGCCAGCTGCCCATGCGGATCACCATGGTATGAAAAAAGATATTGTTGATGTCGCAGTTGAAAATGGATCATTTGGGACACTGGTTGCGGCTGTTCAAGCGGGTGGTCTTGTTGACACACTAAAAAGTGAAGGCCCATTTACTGTTTTTGCACCAACCGATGAAGCCTTTGCAAAATTGCCTGCAGGCACAGTAGAAATGCTGTTAAAGCCTGAAAACAAAGACAAACTCGTTGCTGTATTAACCTATCACGTGGTGGCTGGCAAAGTTACTGCAGCAGATGTGGTAAAACTTGACAGTGCAACTACCGTTCAAGGTCAAGCTGTGACGATTAAATCAAGTGGTGGGAATGTGATGATTAATGATGCCAAAGTCGTTATTGCTGATGTTGAAGCAAGCAATGGTGTAATTCATGTAATCGATACCGTATTACTGCCTAAATAATAGGTCCTAAGTAATAGTAAATATTTAATACCATTTAAAAACGCAGAGGGATATTCTTTATTCCTTCTGTGTTTTTGGTATTTTAATACCAAGCACCCATCCCTTATAAAACCATTAAAGATAATAGAACTTTCTTTAAATAAAATAGTAAAAAGAAAACATTTTTATTTTTTCATTTACTCAATGCCCTCTCCACACATATGGCAGCATGAGCATCATTCGCCGCATACAGAATCTGATTTTCTTTCAGTGGATAAGCGCCCCAGTTGGATTTCTGGGCGCCTTTGCCAAGACGTTTCCCCAGTACCATGGCGACAGCAGCACGGGCACCAATGCTGTTTTTTTCTCCAGCAAGACGTTTCAAAGTCATCGATAAGTCTTGCGTATTGACTATGTCGATGTTGAGCTTGTTTCGCAGTTCTTTGTTATCGTCTTTGATACCAAAACCGATTTTCTTGATGTTTGGGTTGGTTAAAATTTCCTTGGCCGCTGCAACGGCGACAGCAAATCGAACCGGAAAGAGAAACGCCTTGGACTCTGTCGCCAGTTGAATAAGCGATGGGCCGGGGCTGACCTCTCCTTTTTGAAAGATCGGTTTGCTTTCGGTATCGAATCCTAGGCTGGTTTCGTTTTTTAGGGCTTCTATGGCTTGTGCTGCGTCAAGTTCGTTCTCAACGATGTAAATATCGGAAAGACCAAGACCAATGTACAAGGGTAATTCGCTGATTTGTTCCTTGCTGGGACGTTCCATTTCTTATCTCTTTTTTTAGACGCCTTTGAGTGCTTTTAATAAATCACGGATGTCCGCTTTGAGCTCTTTGTCGATGATTTTATTGCTGTGAATTTTAGCTTGTTCTAGGTATGCAATAGCACCAGCGTTATCGCCTAGCTCTACTTTTAGTTGAGCGACAGAAAAGCCGATGGAAGAGAGATAATCTTTGGCGTTGATTGCGGTGGCTTTTGCTAGGGCTTTGTCATAGAGAGCAATGGCCTGCTCCAAGTCATCGGTAAAATCGGCAAGGGTTTCCCATTGAACCGGATGGTCTTTGTCAGTACCGTCGTTCTCTTCGCAGAGTCTCAGCAACGTTTGATAAGATGCATCAAAGCCAACTTGGTCTTTTTTGTTGGCGCAAGTCATAAGCACTTTCGCAAGAGAAAGCACTTCTTTGTATATTTTGGTGTTCATATTTCACTCTGTTTGCTGCATTCGATTATGTCATGGCGAGTATGGTAATTTTAATAGAGAATTTATGACAGCTTTTCACTGGGATCTTGAAAAATAATGGGAGTTATCTCGATGCAAGTTCATGAATGTGTGTCTTTTATATTACTAAAAGACAATCAGGTGTTGTTAGAAAAACGCGCCCAAGACAAAGAGTACGATCCCAATTTGATCGCGATTCCCGGTGGTCATATGGAACACGGTGAAACAAGAGAACAAGCCCTATTTCGAGAGCTAGAAGAAGAGCTGGATATCGTTCCAACGTCTTATGTGTATTTATGTTCTCTGTATCACCCAACAGGAGAGCTTCAACTCATCCATTATTATGTCATTACACAATGGACAGGCACGATCGTTTCGCTAGAAGCGGACGAAGTCGCTTGGCATTCGCTTGAAGCAAACCCACTTGATATCGAGGCGGATAAAGTGGCACTGGCAGAGTATCGAAGACTCAGCTTGTCATTAATAATCCTGTAAATTCATACGACGACGTAAAATAAGACCCTTTCGAGTGAATGCTGAACCTAAGGGATTAATTACGGGGATATTTCGCTTATCGCAAAAATCAATATCATTTATCGATTAAACAATTACAAAGACAAACATCATACCTCTATTCTCAAAATGCTTTTTTTATAAAAGCAGTGCTTAGATTACAAGGGCAATAACAATAAAAATGGAGAACAAGTATGTTTAAAATCATGAACAACATAGCGATGTGTTCAATCTTTTTACTAAGCAGTGTTGCTGCATCAGCCGCCGATGAAAACCCGAATAGAGACGACCGTTTTACAACAAAATTTGTCTACGAGTCTCGCGTGACGATAGATAAAGAACGCGTCACCGTTGGACAAAGCAAATATGGTGAACGAGGTATTGTTTGGATAACAGGTGGCGAATTTGCAGGGCCATCGATGAAAGGCAAAATCATACCAGGCGGCGGTGACTGGCAGCTTGGCCGACCTGACGGAAGCAGAGAGCTAGATGCAAAATACGCACTAAAAACCGACGATGGCTTTGTAATCTTAGTTCAAAACAAGGTAACCATTAGCCCAGAACCCACTAAAGAAGACCCAAATAATCGTTATGCCCGAAGCGTATTAAGTTTCGAAGCACCGATCGGCAGCCCCTATGAATGGATGAATAAATCTGTTTTTCTAGGCACGTTAGACAGAGCAGATAACTACAACGAAAATCCAGCGGTTATCATTCGAGTGTGGCAACTTCTCTAAATTTTTTCTTAAGCTCCGATGCTTAAACGTTATCGGAGCTTAGCTCGTTTACAACTCTTTTTTGTCGAACCAAGCTGACTTCAGCCAAAACAACAATCCCCAACACTAGCCAAGATGCCATGATGACGCCCGTCCAACCATCCGCTTGCCAGAATGGATCAAGATAAAACCCACCAAGACTGGCCCCTAAATAATAAAACACCAAGTATAAGGAAGAAGCACTGGCTTTAGCGTGTTTGGCATTACGACTCACAAAGCTGCTCGCCGTTGAGTGGCATAAAAAGAAACCAAAGCTGTTTATCAATAAGCCCGCGATGATCGCCAATAAAGAACCCCCTAATGTGACGAGTGAACCAAACATGAAAATACAAGTGCCTAGTACCATGATGTTTGGCTGGCTCCAGCGTTTGGCAAGTTTGCCCGAAATAGCTGAACCCAATGTACCAGACAAATAGGTAAGGAAAAGCAGGCCAACGTATTTAGCGGTTAAGTTATAAGGCGCGGCTTCCAAAACGAAGGTCACGTAGCTGTATTGGTTGATAAAAATGAAGAAGCTAAAACCGCCAATGAAATAACTAGTTAGTAAGCGACGATTCTGCAGATGGCTTTTCATGTTCATCAGGATATGACCAACACGCAGAGGCTTGGGCTCGAAGTGTTGGGATTTTGGTAATAGGACAAAAAAGGCCAATAAACAAATTAAGCTAATCACACTCATGACGCCAAACGTTGCCGAGCGTCCTAGCCATTCGCCAACAAAACCGCCAATCAGACGACCACCAATGCCGCCCAGTGTGTTGCCGCTAATGTATAAACCAACGGCCACCATTAAGGCTTCCGGTGTGTATTCGTCGCCCAAATAAGCTACAGCAATAGCAGGTAAGCCGGCGAGAAAGAAACCTTGCAGAGCCCGCAATGCCAATAATGATTCGTAACTTTGTACTAGGGATAAACAGAAAGTGGTCAAGGTGATACCAGCCATGGTCATCACCATAATGCCTTTGCGGCCTAAGGCATCTGAAATTGGACCGTAGAAAAGCAAAGATATACCCAAGGTCAGTGTCGTAATGGTAAAGCTACCACTGGCTTGCAGTGGGGTAATGGCAAACTCATTGGCAATCATAGGCAACAAGGGTTGTGTCACATACACATTGGCAAAAATCATAAAAGAACCAATGATAAGCGCCACGGTGCCTCGCCAAAATACGGAACTGCCCACTTCAATCACAACCACTCTCCACGAATCACAGTAACACACCACGGGACGCAGCCCGATGATAAACCCAACAAAAAATGCTTTTTTATAGTTACACTATACGCCCAGCCAAATAATCAATAAAATATATCCATCTTATCCAATCCATAAAGGTTATTGATGGACATTAAACCTCTGCGTTATTTTATTGCGATAGCCAAGACAGAGAGCTTTACCAAAGCCGCCCAACAGCTAGGCGTAGCACAGCCGGCGGTCAGCATGGCCATCAAAAAGCTAGAAGCGGATTTGGACTTAACCTTAATTCATCGAGCAGATCGAAATATCGGACTCACCGACGAAGGCAAAAAACTGCTGATTCATGCTGAAAAAATCATTCAAGCCACAGACGATGCCTTGTTAGAAATGAGTGAGCTAAAAGGGTTGAGCCAAGGTGAGGTTCGTGTGGGCATTCCCAGCATGCTGGGCTCTTATTACTTTCCACCGATTCTGATGGCATTTCGCCATAAATACCCCACTATTACCTTAAGAGTCATCGAAGGGGGAACTTGGCAATTGCAAAAAATGCTCGAAAGTGGCGAATTGGACCTGAGCGTTATCGTTGCTGAAACACTTCCCGATAGTCTACAAACTCAAGCCCTCATTCGAGAAGAAATGCTGGTGACTGTGGCGACCGATCACCCTTTTAGCCAGCTAACGAAAATTTCCCCTGAAGCATTTTTCGAAGAAGAATTAGTCATGTTCAAAGAAGGGTATTTTCATCGGCGCATTGTCGATAAGCTGGCCAAAGCCTGTAACAGGACACCTAAGATTGGTTTCGAAACCAACTTAATTCCGCTTATCAAATCCATCACTCAACAAGGTTTTGGTATTTCTACCCTACTCGCCATGGTTATCGAAGAAGACGATGAACTGATCACTCGTTCTTTTGATCCACCAATCTGGCTAGATCTAGGTATTGCTTGGCGCAAAGACAGTTATCTATCAAAAGCCAATCGTGCTTTCCTAGAGTTTGTTAGTGAACATGGTCGATATAAACGCAAAACATAAAAAATGCCCACTCTGCTTACGGTATTATCAGTGAACAGAGTAGGCATTTAGAACTACGCTTTCTAACTAGTTAAATAAACGCGCTTCAAACAAAGACGAGTTCTTAAAGCGATGCAGGCTTTTCGCACCCGCTAATACAGCAAGATCTAAAACAGGTTCAATCAGCACAACGCTTAAATACGCAATACCAAAGGTCGCCACGGCCGCGGTGTTCTCGGCACCGAAACCTTGTCCATAAAACGCCCAAAAAGCCACCCAAGCGACAATACCGCCTTGGTAAGTTAGGGACAGTTTCAATGCTTGTTTATAGCTAATATCGACATAAGCCGTATTCTCAGCAATGGTTCGGCGCGCAACGGCCGACATAGCAAACAGAGGTAATAACAAGGTTGTGACATTCATGCCGTATTGAGGTAGATCAAATTGGGCAAAGAAAACACCTTGCGTTAATAAGCCTAACATCAAACCAATAGAAGCAGCCGCAGGACCAAAGATAAGAAACAGCGTTGAGCCTAAGATAAGATGCACTTCCGATACACCAACCGCGTGATGAGGAAAGAGTTCAAAGAAGGCAAAGACAAGCAGTGTGGTTAATGCGCTGCGACCGATCAAAGACATGAGACCCTCTTTTTTGATCATCTCAATAGATGCTTTCGCAGAAAAGCCAAACGCCGCCAAAGCGGTAGCGTAACTCAAAACAATTTTTGCGCCATCAACGACGCCAGGTTCAATATGCACTATGTGCCTCCAAAATATGCTTCATACTCACCCGTATGATTCAAATTGATGGTTTTTCTGCTTAGAAAAACCGGATTAATGAAGGCCGGTCTCCGGACTGATAAGTGTTTGGAAGAGCTGTATTTCGAAGACTCTCATTCCTTCCCGTCTATAAAGACAGTGGAAGTAAGAAGAAACACACCACTTATTTACCGTTGCGGGGGCAGTACAGGGATTGCTTACAAGAATTAAACGCACCTGTTTCCCGTTTCACCCTTTAGGGCACCTTCACAAGAACTGATTATCACGGCTTTACAGCGTGCTATCAGAATCTCGAAGCCTACGTTTTAACAAGCTTTTACGCAACAGACAGGCGATAAATAAAAGTAGATAAAAAAATACCTTTCATCCAAAGAAGAAAGGTATTCATAGTAAACAGCGACATTAAAAAATATTAAGAAGGTCGTCGACCCGATAAGGAGCTACGCGCATTCATTCTTGATTCAATATGTTTAAGGAGAGAAGTGCGATGGAAAATAGTCCCGCCGACAATACCAATAATACTGCCAATAGAAATATCCACTAATCTATGCAGCAACAACACATCTGTGCTCATATTCGCACTGGTAAACTCCGCCATAATCACGGTCAATGGTGTAACAAAAATAACAGCCGCACCGTAGTTCTTCACAATCAACAATTCCACTAAGAATTGGAAAAGAATCATACTAAGGGCCAATACCCAATAATTTGGCTGCAGAGAGAACAAACACCAAGCGACCCCCATACCAATTGCGGTTCCAACAATACGATGAACATTTCGGTGCCAAATCATACGATAAGTCGCGCCTTGTAAAATGGCGGCGCAGGAAATCGGCACCCAAAGAGCATTAGGTAATGCTAACCATAGAGCGAACAAATAAGAAAAAGCGATAAAAAAAGCCACTAACGCCCCTTCTAAGATAATCGCATTAACCTGAGGATCGGTTTCGACTGTTGTTGCTGGCAAATCATTCGCGCCAGTCATTAAGCTATAAACAAAGGCTAAAGCACAGGATAAGATCCCACCTAAAGCCACCATGCCAATATTCGATGCCCATTTACCTAAGTCAAAAGGCAGGTAGATTGCTAAAGCAGAAACGAGAATAAAGAAAAAACTACCCGGAGGCGGCAAACGGTAATAACGCGTAATAACAATTGCGCCGAAGGACAACAACCCAAGAGCTAAAGCCGCTAAATATGGATTAAAGCTAGAAAGCGATCCAATGGTAAAGCAGACCATAAAGCCAAATGAACACATGGCCAGCGTCACCATACGATGCGCTGTTCGCGTTTTAGGCAAGTACAAAATAACCATTGTCCCTAGGCTTGATAGCGTTGCTATCGCAAACTGATCTGTGGCCGCGCCTATCAATGCTGGGATACCAACGCATAGGGCAGCAAGCACAGCCAAATGCCAAGGGCGTTTAATGTCACTCCACGAGAAAAGGTCTCTTAACTGAATCAATAAGGCTTTTATCAAGTAGATACTCCGTAAAAATCTGTTTAATAGATAAACATTTTACCATCATTCCTGACTATCAATAATGAAAAAAACACACAAAACAGCAAGATTACTCACCACTTAACAGGATAAATATTGTTTCGAAACTAAAAAAAGTGCGCTTGCGAACAAAACTATAAATTTTTTTTATATTTTCACATAAAAAAACATTATAGTGTCTTTTATAATATTTTGTTGCTCGATGTTGTTACTACCAATTTTCTGAAGGACACAGATTATGAACCTCATTCGCACGCTCTTATCTTTTTTAATGAAGGACAAAATTGTTGCTTCAACTAACTTTAACCGCTGGTTAGTTCCCCCCGCTTCTATTGCCATTCATTTATGTATAGGTTCTGTCTATGCTTGGAGTATTTTTAACCCAGCTTTAACCAAAGAGTTTGGTGTGGTTAGCAGCGCAGCAGAAGACTGGAGTCTCAGCAGTGTAGTATGGATTTTCTCTGTAGCCATTGTCTTTCTTGGTTTATCTGCTGCTGTTGCTGGCAAATGGTTAGAAGAAGTCGGCCCACGCTGCGTTGGCGTAACCGCAGCCTTTCTCTGGGGCGGTGGCTTTATTATCGGCAGCGTAGGGATATCAACACATCAGTTATGGCTAGTCTATTTGGGATATGGTGTATTAGGCGGCTGTGGCTTAGGGCTTGGCTATGTTTCCCCCGTATCGACTCTACTTCGTTGGTTCCCAGACAAACGCGGTATGGCAACAGGTATGGCGATCATGGGGTTCGGCGGAGGCGCTATGATTGGCGCCCCATTAAAAACGTTTTTACTAGAGAAATTTGCCATCGCACCGACCTATCTTGGGCCAGAATCGGCGGTAAATCTTATTACCGAAGGTGGAAGACGCTTCGCTGAAATGGCAAATGGTAAGCTTGAAGTCGTCGTGGCCAGTGCTTCCGAAGCCTCAAAACTCCCTATTCCAGGGGAAGCTGGTGTGTATGTTGTAGGCACGGGGAATACAGGTGCCGCTAGCGTCTTCCTTACCCTTGGGATCGTGTATTTCGTTATTATGATGGTCGCAGCATTTGCTTATCGGGTCCCCCCTAAAGATTGGCAGCCTGAAGGTTGGACACCACCAGCCAAAGATAAAACAAATAGCATGATTAGCCGTAATCACGTGCACATTGATCAAGCCTTAAAAACGCCGCAATTTTGGCTGTTGTGGATTGTGCTCTGTTTCAACGTGACCGCAGGTATTGGTGTGATCGGTATCGCAAAAACCATGATGACAGAAATATTTGGTACCACATTACCAACCATTGCCACAGCCAGCTTTGCAGGCACCTATGTCTTGATGATTTCGGTTTTTAATATGTGTGGTCGGTTCTTTTGGGCGTCAACCTCAGACTTCATCGGTCGGAAAAACACTTATCATTGTTTTTTTGTACTTGGCACACTTTTATACCTTTCCATTCCGTTCGCTGCCTCAGCGGTCAGCGCTGATCCCTCGATCACTTGGTTAATCATGTTTTATGGGGCTAGCATGATAATTTTCACCATGTATGGCGGTGGATTCGCCACTATTCCTGCGTATTTGGCGGATATTTTTGGCACCCTACACGTTGGTGGCATACATGGTCGATTGCTTACCGCTTGGGCAACAGCCGGAGTCTTAGGGCCATTTGTTATTACTTACTTAAGAAACATGTCAGTGGAAAGTGCCATTCACGATTTAGCCAGTAAAATTGACCCAGCAGCCTTTGAAGCTAAATTCAACGCATCTATCTCACAATTAAACGAGTTAATTGCAGCAAAAACAGTCACGGTAAGCAACTTGATGGACATTGCGCCTATAGGCACCATAGATCCCACATCTGGCCTTTATAATACCACCATGTATGCCATGGCGGGTTTGTTGGTTATTGGCTTTTTTGCAAATCTCATGATACGTCCAGTAAATGAAAAGCATCATGTGGAAAAAACACATCCAAATTTATAACTATTGACCTAAATTCACTATTTGTTACAAAAATAAGAACAACAAAACAAAAATTATCTTGTTGTTCTTTATGTAAGGCGATTTGATCAATCTTAGAATAAGCCCGTTTTTCTTCGATTGCTAAAATCTTCTAAAACTTATTTTCAGTCACTGTTTAGCAATAAACATAAAAACAATTACAATAATAATAGCTTTATTTGCAGCTGTATTGACTTGATTACAAAGCACACCTTTAAACAGAGGAACACGCCATGATACAGCTTATTAGAACCATGCCAATCACTCGACAATTAGCCATCGTCGTATTTTTAGTCTCTATTACCTGCTTTGGAATACTCACTTGGCTAACATCAAGTAAATCTTACAATGGTTTTATAGAAAGCATAGAGCACGAATTACAAACCAGTTCTGGTCAAGGCAGTATGTTGCTCGATTTTTATAACGAGAACTTAGAAAGTAGTACGGATAGATTAGCCGACATATTTTTCACACTGTTCCCTAACGGCATCACAGTCAGTGATTCAGAAACCGTTAAAATTGGTGAATATGACAGCCCTTTAGCCACCAATTCGGGCGAAGTAATCAACCTAAATTTTGATAAACCAGATCAATTCACCAAGATGACGGGCGGCACCGCGACGGTGTTTATTCGGTATGGTGATGACTTTTTACGTATCAGTACTTCTCTCAAAAAAGCCGATGGCACTCGAGCCTACGGCACCTTGTTAGGTAAAGGACATCCCGCTTATCAAACACTGATTAACGGTGAGATCTATTCTGGCCCTGCGGCCTTATTTGGTCGTAACTACATGACAAAATACGTTCCCTTTAAAGATTCAACAGGAAAAGTCATCGGTATACTTTACATCGGCTTTGATTACACAGAAGGACTAAAAAACTTAGAAAAAGAAATAAATAGCCTATCATTTGGCGAAACAGGAAAAGCCACCGTCATTAATCTTCAAGATGGCAAAGACTTTGGTAGAATTGTCGTTGACTCGCAGAATAAAGACAAACTCTTCTCTGAGATTAATGTGCAAGAGGCTGAAAAATATTTAGAACTGATAAAACAGCAAAAGAATGGCGTATTTCAAACCAAACAAACAATCAATGGAAAAGAACAAGACATCGTCATGGCATTTAGTCGCGCCGAAAAATGGAACTGGGCGATCCTTACTGGTGGCCCTGTAAAAGAATTCACTGTGGTTGCTAAGTCTGTTCAAAACAGCCTAATCCTTGTTTCTATTCTTTGCGCTATCCTCTTAGTCATCATGATTTCTTTCATTACACAACGCGTACTTTCCCCACTAAAACAAGCAGGGCAAGATTTGCAAGCCTTGGGTAATGGCGATCTCTCTACCAATTTATTTCATCGTCATTCACATCACCAAACAGAAAGCCAAAACGAAATCGATGTGCTATTTAAACATGGTCGAAATACCATTACTCAACTAAGATCCATGCAATTAGAAGTCAGATCTTGCATGGAGCTCCTTACGGACGCGAGTTTAAAAGTACAGTCAACCGCCAATCTCGCGTCTAAAAGCATGAGCAAACAACAGGGAGAAACAGACTTAGTGGCGACCGCGATGAGTCAGATGGTTATCGCTGTAGAGAACGTCTCGCAGAATGTCAACGACACCACCAACGAAACTCAGAAAGCGGACAAAGAAACGAAATCCGGCACCCAAGTCGTCGACAACGTCGCCTCGGATATGCAAGGTCTGGCCAATGTCATTGGGCATGCTTCTACAGTGATGCAAGAGGTTGAGAAGGAAAGTATTAGCATAGGTTCCGTGCTAGACGTAATTCGCAGTATTGCTGAGCAAACTAACCTGCTTGCGCTTAATGCTGCGATTGAAGCGGCGCGAGCTGGAGAACAAGGCCGTGGCTTTGCGGTGGTGGCGGATGAAGTCAGAACACTGGCAACTCGAACCCAAGACGCTACTGCAGAAATTGAAGGCATGATAGCCCAACTGCAGAAACTGTCGAAAACAGCGTCTATGGAAGTGATCAATGGTCGAGATCAAGCTGCCGGCAATGCGGAGAAAGCCATCGCGGCAAGCAAAGGATTAATGAAGGTAACCCAGTCAGTCAGCCTGATTAACTCCATGTCGATTAACATTGCCAGTTCCATCACAGAACAGTCTGCCGTTGCTGCGAGCGTGAATGAAAATCTCGAAAATATACGCGACCTTTCTAATCAAACAGCCGATGGTGTCAACGACATGATGGCAACCACTAAAACACTGTCAGAGGTATTAACCAAATTGAAGTCGTCCATTGATCGCTTCTCTCTGTAATACGCTATCCAGCGAGCCAACCTTGTTGGCTCGCTTTTTTATCGAAAAATACGTTCAGCCCAAACGGTTAAACCAGCCGCCACACTGCCAAAGTGATCGCCATCTAACACAGGAATATCACCAAGCCGGTGTTGAATCGCCTCGCGAATCACTGGTGACTTGGCTGACCCACCAGTTATGTAGATCAAATCCGGTTTCTCGCCCGCTTGTGTTATGGCCGCCGTCATCAAATTCAGCATTTTTTCTAAGGGTGAAAAAATTGACTTAGTCAGTTCTTCACGGCTAATGGAAGCGCTTAGGTCTATTTCAATATAATCCAAAGAAGCAAGATATTGCGACGCATCAGACAAGGCGATCTTAGCCTCTTCCGCACTGCGCACTATGTGATAATTGTGCTTTTCTTCACGCATCCGTAAAAACCGTTCGATCAATTTGGGCTGTGCCGCTTCTAAACGCAACTGATTGATCTGATGCCTAGTTTCCATACTATTAAATGTCGCAATAGCAGACACATCATTGGTTGTAATTGCATTCCAATACAACTGAGTCGGCATGGGTAATCCTGTTTTCAGTAAAGAATCCATGCCAAATAGCGGCATAAAATGCTTACCCGCAATTTGTATGTCTAAATCATTACCGCCAACACGTTCTCCCGTGTGCGCTAAAAAGTCATTTCGTCTGTCTTCTTTTGTTAAATAATCCGGTCCCATCCGAACCATAGCACAGTCGGTCGTACCACCACCTATGTCCACGACCAATACTGTCTTGTTTTCTGTCAGAGTGACTTCGAAATCCAAACCCGCTGCAATCGGTTCATAAAGAAATTCAATCTCTTTAAAACCGGCTCTTTTACCGGCCGTTGTTAAGATGTCTAAAGCTTGACGGTTACTGGCCTCTGCGTCCAATCCTTGAAAATTCACAGGGCGCCCAATAACCGTGTGGGTAATCTCTGCGCCCAAGCTTTTCTCAGCACGCTGTTTGATATTCTGCATCATCACGGTGACCACATCTTCAAAAAAATGAATGTGTTCTGCGCGCAGCCCTGCCCCACCTAAAAAGGACTTTGGTGATTTAACAAAATAGCCTTCTTCTGGCCACTGAAAGTATTCATCAAACGCCGCACGTCCAAAAAACAACGTTTGATCGTCATCCGCAATGTCTTCTTCATAGCGAGCACGTTTGGCTCGCGTTAAGGCATTTTGACGCAGCTCAGCAAACGCTTGTCTTGAATGAATATCACGCATGCCTCTGACGACAGATTCCGTGATTAAGTCTCGATCTAGTGCATATAAAGTGGAAGGAAGAAACGCATGGTTTTCTTCTAAATTAACCAAGCGTACACGCGAATTTTGCACTATACCTAAAGCACAATTCGATGTTCCGTAATCAAATCCACAAATCATTTATTCTACACCTAATATCGATAATCAAAGGGGGCGCGGACGATAACAGAAAGATTCAAAAGTATCAAAACTATTCCCCCTTGGTATAGTCCTAGAAATCTTACGTTCAATAACCGAAAATTGCAGAATAACAACATACTTAGACAAAAATATAAGTAAGAATCTCTTATATAAAATACCCAGGAGAAAAAAGATGCACTTCTCGTTGCAAACCAAAATAACCCTTCAGTCGATCATTGTGGCAATTATTGTTGCTATCAGTGTCGGCAGTGTCTCTTTTTATGCCTTTAAAACAGACAGTGATGCACGTATACAATCCGAAGCCCGTTCACAAGCCGCGGCCATTTCAACCTACATTAATAGTTGGTCAACAGACCGAATCAGCACCATGCAAGCGGTGAAGCAAAAAATTGAAGCCTCCTTGCAAGAAAATCCCGATGTGAATGAAAAGGACATTCTCAATATTCTTCAACAAGCTCAAACCAGCTTAAATTTTGGTATGACGTTTTTAGGGTTAGAAAATGGCGCTATGTACCGCCACGACCCTTCTTTAAACAGTGCCGATTATGATCCACGAAGCCGTAGCTGGTATATTGATGCGAAAGCAAAAAACAGTGCCTATGTGACCGCGCCTTATGTTTCGGCCTCCACACAGCAGCTTTCCATGACGTTTGTAGAACCCATTATCGTCAATGGCAAATTTATTGGTGCCATTGGCGGTCTGGTGTTTCTCGACAATCTAATGGAAACCATCATGGCGATGAATGTTGCTGGTGAAGGTTACAGCACCCTATTTGATGGGGATGGTAAAATCATTGCTCATCCAGATAGAAAACTGATTTTGAAAGACGCCGCTGAACTGTCACCCGCGTTGAATAAAAACTTTTTTGCTGCGACACAGCGTCAAGACAGTTTTACTAGGCTAAAACTGGATGGCAAAAATATCAATATGTACGCCAGTAATATTCAAGGAAACCCTTGGGTGTTAGGGCTAATGATGAATCATGACGTATTAAATGCCCCTCTTGTTAATCTTGGAACCAGCCTTGTTATTGGCGTATTTATTTTATTATTAATCGCTTCTCTAATCGTAGTTCAACTTACTCGCTTCCTCTTAAGAGATTTACGTCGTGTGTCTGATAGTATGGCGCAAGTAGCGCAAGGAGACGGCGATTTAACCCAACGTTTAACCGCCAGTTCCAAAGACGAAATTGCGGTTTTGGTCGGCAATTTCAACCAATTTGTCGCCTTGTTACACAGTACAGTGTCTCATTTGAAAATAATTGGTCATGAGTTAGCAGGACAAGCGAACGATGCCTACGATTCCTCGCAAAACAGCGCCAAAAAACTAGAAGAACAGCAGCACAATATCGCTATGGTTGCGACCGCCATCCACCAGATGTCTCAAGCTACTCAAGAAATTGCTGGCAACGCCACCAATACGGCTGCGAATGCGGACGAAGCCGTTGCGGCTAGCAATGTGGGTCAAAAACAAGCGCTAAAAAGCCAAGACAGTATTAGAGCCCTTGCTGATGACATCCAAGAAGTGGCTCATGTCATTAATGATCTGAGCAAAAATGCGGATGGTATTAACGCCATTTTAACGACCATCTCTGGCATCGCAGAGCAAACCAACCTATTGGCATTAAACGCAGCTATAGAAGCCGCACGGGCCGGCGAACAAGGACGTGGCTTTGCCGTGGTCGCAGATGAAGTTCGAGTGTTATCACAACGCACTTACAGCTCAATAGAAGAAATTCAAAAAATGATCGAATCTTTGCAAACCATCACCAAAGATGCGGTTGCCAAAATCCAGCTAAGCCATAATAGAGCCAATAACAGCGTAGAAGACGTTAATCAAGCGAAGGACAGCTTAGATAAAATTCAGCAATCGGTCACCACGATCAATGATCGAGCGGCGCAAATTGCCACCGCGACCGAAGAGCAAACCAGTGTCACCGCAGAGGTCAATAAGAACACATCTGATATTCAGCAAGGCTCAACCGAATTAGTCGTTCTGGCAACAGAAAGTGCGTCACGCGCAGAAGAGTTAAAACGCTTGGCAGAAGATTTGACGCAAAACATTAATCACTTTAGAACCTAAGCACTTCAAAACTTAAGCACTTTACGTATGACAAAAAAACGCCCTGCTAGTAGATACTAGCAGGGCATTTTCTTTGGTATGACATTAAACCAAGGGAGAAACCCCGATCACAGCCTCATGGAGATAAAACACCATGATAAACCAAGACACCATGGCAAACGTAAAGGCCGCTAGATCAAACTGCACACCAGATTCTTGATCACGTACCACGCCAGCTTTTCGATCACGACGACGATAAACAGCAAAACTGACAATAGACCAAATCAAAAAGCTGCCGAACACAATAATATCCGCTAAATTACCATTGCTGATCAAATGCGAAAAGGCCCAAATTTTTACGGCGATAAGCATTGGATAACCGACTTTCTTTTTCATGGTTGTATTCGGCACCAAAGCCGATCCCACAAAAAACAAGGCAACCAACATCAGCAAACCCGCTAAATGACGAGTCCAAACGGGGGGAAACCATAACCAAACCGGCGCCATGCGCATTTGCATATAGCCCATAATAATAAAAGCGGTGGCTAACAAAGTAATCATCCCAAAACGTATACGCCAACGCATAGCACCGTTTTGTAGCATATTTGACGCGCGCCACTCTGGCGCCACTAAACGCACAGAATGCACACAAAAGAAAATCACTAACCCCATTATTAAAATCAACATACTAAGATGTTCCTCATACACTTAAAAAAATTCAGTCACGATCTACACGCTGAGTCATATTACTCTGCTTCAATGGTTGCGGATTATAGTGCCAAATCACCAAGAGGCCTATTGTTCATTATGTATCATCGATCTTAATTCAAATGCATACACAACACGATTCCCCTAACCAGCTATATCTGAAAAAGAGAGGCAAAAGACCCATAACACTGACTAACCAGTAAAAGTCGTCAAAATGTCACAAAAAGCCTTGTAATATAACGTTTTCGAGCTAGAAAAAGCCCCCTTCTTTGCTCTAGAATACACGGTTTTGACTAACGGGCAGGTTGCCATGATCAAGACACCTTATTATCTTATCGATAAAGCGGCTCTTTTGAAGAATTTAGAGAAGATCGCTTACGTGCGTCAACAGTCCGGAGCTAAATCGTTACTGGCGCTGAAATGCTTTGCTACTTGGTCGGTATTCGACCTAATGCAAGACTATATGGATGGCACCACATCTTCATCCTTGTACGAAGTAAAACTTGGAAAAACAAAATTTCAAGGCGAAACCCATGCCTACAGCGTGGCCTATTCGGACGATGAAATTGTCGAAGTGTTAGAACACTCAGACAAGATCATTTTCAATTCCATCGGTCAATTCAATCGCTTTAAAGAAGCCAGTCAAGACAAAACTCGTGGTTTGCGTGTTAATCCACAAGTAAGTACTTCTGAATTTTTAATTGCCGATCCAGCAAGACCGTTCAGCAGACTTGGTGAATGGGACCCAGAAAAAATCGCCACAGTGATCAACGATATTTCTGGTTTTATGTTCCACAACAATTGTGAGAACAACAGCTTTGAACGCTTTGATGAGATGCTAACTCTCATTGAAGAACGCTTTGGTCATTTGATCCAAAAAGTACAGTGGGTGAGCCTAGGTGGTGGCATTCACTTTACGGGTGAAGGCTACCCTATTGATAAGTTCTGCCAACGCTTGAAACACTTTGCCGAACAATACGGTATTCAAGTGTACCTAGAACCTGGCGAAGCCAGCATTACAAAGAGCACAACGTTAGAAGTCACGGTATTAGATACCTTATTTAACGGTAAAAACTTGGCTGTTGTTGATAGCTCTATTGAAGCCCATATGCTGGATCTCCTGATCTATCGTGAAAACGCAAAAATGGCACCTTGTGATGGCGA
The DNA here is from genome assembly GCF_003259225.1 of Marinomonas arctica. Classification (GTDB taxonomy): domain Bacteria; phylum Pseudomonadota; class Gammaproteobacteria; order Pseudomonadales; family Marinomonadaceae; genus Marinomonas; species Marinomonas arctica. The sequence continues at coordinate 23,844 of NZ_QHJF01000007.1, forward strand.
ACATGAATACATGATTTGTGGTAAGTCTTGCTTAGCAGGCGATATTTTCGGCGAATTCAAGTTCAACAAAGCATTACAGGTAGGCGATCGCCTGTCATTCCAAGACGCCGCAGGTTACACCATGGTGAAAAAGAACTGGTTTAACGGTGTCAAAATGCCGTCTATTGCCATACGCCAATTGGATGGCAGCATCGAACTTGTCAGGGAATTCGGCTACAACGATTTTGAACAGAATCTATCTTAATTCTGTTTCAACATAATACTTTGGAGATAGCGTTACTATGAAAAAAAATGTCCTCATTATTGGCGGCGGAGGCGTGGCACGAGTTGTGGCACATAAATGCGCCCAACACAATGACACACTGGGCAATATCGCAATTGCTTCGCGCAGCGTTACGAAATGCGACGATATTGTATCCAGTGTCCTCGACAAAGGCAGCATGAAGGTAGAGGGCCGCATTCAAGCATTCGCCCTAGACGCTCTTGACGTGCCAGCAACCATTAAATTGATTCAAGACACGGAATCTCAAATTGTGATTAACGTAGGCTCCGCTTTCGTTAATATGTCTGTACTTGAAGCCTGTATGGAAACGGGTGCGGCTTATTTAGACACCGCCATCCATGAAGACCCAAACAAAATTTGCGAAACACCACCTTGGTATGCCAATTACGAGTGGCAACGTCGTGATGCCTGTAAAGCAAAAGGCATTACTGCAATCCTAGGTGTGGGTTTTGATCCAGGCGTAGTCAATGCTTACGCCGCGCTTGCTTATAACGACTACTTAGACTCCGTTGACTCCATTGACATCATCGACGTGAACGCTGGTAGCCATGGCAAATACTTCGCCACAAACTTTGATCCAGAAATTAATTTCCGAGAATTTACTGGACGCGTTTATTCATGGCAAAACAGCGCATGGCAAGAAAACAGTATGTTTGAAGTCAGCCGTACTGACGACCTTCCTGTTGTCGGCACTCAAACGACCTACATGACTGGCCACGATGAAGTGCATTCGCTTTCACAAAATCTCAATGTGCCAAACGTACGTTTTTGGATGGGGTTTGGTGAACATTATATTAATGTCTTCACGATACTTAAAAATTTGGGGTTACTCTCTGAGCAACCCGTTACAACGGCTGAAGGCTTAGAAGTAGTTCCTCTTAAAGTGGTCAAAGCTGTACTGCCTGACCCATCTTCACTTGCCCCAGCTTACACAGGCAAAACGTGCATTGGTGACGTGATCAAAGGGAAAAAAGACGGTCAGGACAAAGAGATCTTTATCTACAATGTTGCCGATCACAAAGACGCTTATAACGAAGTCGGTAGCCAAGGCATCTCTTATACGGCTGGTGTTCCTCCTGTTGCCGCCGCCATTCTTGTTGCAAACGGCACGTGGGATGCAAAAGAAATGCGTAACGTAGAGCAGCTGGATCCTAAACCTTTCCTAGGTTTGTTAAACGAGATGGGCTTGCCAACTCGCATTAAAGACGAAAACGGCGACCGCCCTTTTACCCTCTAATAATCTCATTCATATCGGCGCTTTTCTAGCAAGAGGGGCGCTGATATTTATTCTTATAAATACCCATTTTATTTCTCTCGCCTCTACTTACGTAATCTCAATAAAGTCCATACAATACGCCAAAATCCACCTGCCTGAGATTCTCTCTCAAAGGAACTTCCATAATGAAACAGCAACTCAAAATTGCAGCTATCACGGCTGTAATTTCATTAACACTTGCCGGTTGTGCATCTAACCCTGATTCCGCTGCCAATTTGGCCGCAGACGCAAAATATTCGCAAACCATCATTCAGATCAATGAACTCAAACAAGCCATTGATAATGCAGACAAAAGCTTGGCAAAAGGCACAGAAAACGAATTGCCTTGGTTCGCCACTCAAGATATAGAGGAAGCGAAGAAGGCATTAGCAGAAGCAAAAGAGAACTATTCTAAATTTGAATTTGATCCATCTAAAGCAAGCACTAGCACAAGCTTTTTTGGTTCAACCACCTATCTTGAGGCAGCAAATACCGCCATCAAGACATTTAGCGAGCACATGACCAACGCGGTTAACCTAAAAACCAAGGCACAATCAACCTTACCAGAAGCCTTTGACTATCGTGCTCAGTTAAAAACCCTGAATGCGAAACAATACTTTCCTGGTGCCGCGCAAGAATTGGAAGACAACCTAAAAAAACTTGTTGACCAAATCGCGAATAATAAAGCTCAATCGGCTGTAAGCGCCCAACCAGCACTCGTCGCTAAGATGCGTGCACTTGAAGTAAAAACGGTGACAGCTATTTACCTTACTGATGCCAAAAATGCGCTCGATAAGTTGATGAAAACGGACGCGACTCAACATGCGCCTAAATCACTTTCTCAGGCCATGACAGCGCTAACCGCGGCAACGGCTTTTGCTGCAACACAGCCAAGAGCGATAGACGACATCAAACGTCAAGGTGAGAACGTGATGTTCGCAGTGAATAGAGCAAAACAAATCGCCCAAGCCGTTAAAAAGCTAAAAACAATTCAACCAAAAGATTATGAAGACTACATTGTCGGCTATGAAAAAGTGTTGCTTTCCATCAGCAATGCGCTTAATGCTGACGACCGTAGAGACCTCGCTTTTGAAGCGCAAGGCAAAGAATTGGTTAGCTTCGTAGAAACCAACCTAAAAGGTCAAGAAGCGTCCCTTCAAGCACAGCAACAGCTTCGTAAGGAACTAAAAGACCAGAAAACCTATTCCGTTTTACTAGAAGAAAAGATCAGTACACTGACGAACAACCTAGAAGATATGAAACAAGCACTGGCTGATGCCCTAGCCAAAAAATAAAACAGCCTGAATCAGCGCAAAAAAAGCCAGCTCACAAGCTGGCTTTTTCGTTTTTAGGCTGTCATTGTCACTCAGGAAATTCAGCGACGGTGGGCAAACGCCGTTTTGGTGCAATCACCGTCGATTTTGTCTTTCTCTTCTTCCAGGATCTCATCGGTAAACTGGCTCATAAAGCAGCAACAAATCCCCTCGCCAATCATGGTTCGTGGTCCCATTGGGTGACCAATGTGCTTATACACACCGTGCGAATGTCCATGACTATGATCGTGGGAGTGACCATGAGAATGACTATGCCCATGAGAATGGCTATGACCGTGACCATGGTCGTGAGCGTGATTTTTCAACACACTAATACTGGGCACCTCGCCCATTGAAATAACCGCGTGCTTTAGATCAAACTCAGACAAGCCTTGCGTGTCGTCCTGCGGATCGACAAATTCGGCATGGTGATGATGCACATCCACTTCGCCTGCCGCAAGGCGACGCTTGAAGGAATTCATCAAGGTTTCTTCACCCGTTTGTAATTCGCCCTGCATGATTTCTTCCACACGATTTTGGAAAGCATCAATAACACGAGGATGATCATTCAAGTAAGGCGTTTGAATAAAATCAATACCTGGGTTTTCTTGAGCAACCTTGTCAACATAGCCTTGAATACGCTTGATCAGGCGACCAGTAAATAAGAAATAGGGCGCGACAACAATGCGTTTAAAGCCAAGCTTCATTAGCTTTTCAAGGCCCACGCCAACAGACGGGTAAGTCACACCAGAATACACAGTATCTGCCCAACCAAAGCCCATATTTTCATTCACAATACGCGTCAATTTAGCGGCTTCGGCATTGGCGGAGGTATCCGAGGTACCGCGACCAACCACCACCAATAGAGTGTCGTACAAGTTTTTTGGTGGATGATCGGGATCAAGGCCCAGTGATTCATAGATACGCGCTTGAAAGGCTTCGATCATGTCATCTTGCAACCCCAATTCACGACCATAAGTGATATGAAGACCTGGATGTTTTTCTTCATAGGTGGTCAAGACGGAGGGTATATCATTTTTCGCATGCGTTGCGGCGAATAACATACCGGGGACGGCATAAATCTCTTCCACACCTTGGCTAACGAGGCTGTCTAAGCCCATGTGAATATTCGGCGCTGAAAATTCTAAAAATCCGTATTCGACAGGCAAATCAGGGAAACGCTCTTTAAGCCCTTTCGCCACCAGACCAAATTCGCGCTCTGCGTCTTTATCACGACTGCCGTGACCACAAATCATAATGCCCTTTTTGGCCTGTTTTTTATTGCTCATTATTTCTCTCTACTTTGAATCGTCTTAGCCGATAGTGAGTGTAGACACTACCAGCCAGGTTACCAGCAATCTTCTGCCCAAGATCACTGACGTTGTTCTTGTTGCTGATCTAAATCAAGCAACAAGGATTGGATTTTTTCTCGATGCGCATCGGCATTTTGCCACATACCACGCTGTATGGCTTCTAATAAGCGTTCGCCCATCTCTTCTAGCGCGTGGGGGTTATTATCGCGCATAAAGGCCTGATTGTCTGGATCAAGTAACAATCTATCCGTCACCTGCTCGTATTGATAATCTGCCACCAGATCGGTTGTCGCATCGTAAGCAAACAAATAATCCACCGTCGCTGTCATTTCAAATGCCCCCTTGTAGCCGTGCGTTTGCATGGCTTCGATCCATTTAGGGTTCAGTACTCGGGAACGCACCACACGATTCAGCTCTTCTTTTAAGGTGCGAATTTTAGGCGAACTAGGGTTGGAATGGTCGCTGTGATAAACGCTCGGCGCTTGCCCACTAAACTCGGTGACCGCATTCGTCATGCCGCCTTGAAACTGATAATAATCGTCTGAATCGAGAATATCGTGCTCACGGTTGTCTTGGTTTTGCACCACCGTATCCAAATGCGACAAGCGTTCAATAAACGCCGCTTTTGCTTCAACGCCTTCACCCGCCCCTTTGCTATCGCTACCATCGCTATAAGAGCCATAAGCATAACCGCCCCAATTCACATAGGCTTCAGCAAGATCCGCCTTGGTGTCCCAGCAGCGCTCATCAATCAAGCCTTGCAACCCTGCGCCATAAGCGCCCGGTTTACTGCCAAACACACGATAAGTCGCCTGACGACTCGCCTCTTCCACCGCCATGCCTTGTGCAAGCAAGGTGCTTTTACGCGCCTCCACATTGGCACGAATCACGTTACCATTGCCAGGCTCTTGATAGGCTGCAATGGCTTGCACAGCCGCATCATAGAGCCGCATTACATTGGCAAACGCATCACGGAAAAAGCCTGATACACGCAAGGTCACATCCACCCGTGGACGCCCTAATTGCATGCAAGAAAGGATCTCAAAATCCGTCACACGATTTGACCCCGGCGCCCAAATCGGACGAACCCCCATTAGGGCAAAGGCTTGGGCAATATCATCGCCACCGGTACGCATGGTCGCGGTGCCCCACACAGACAAACCAAGGTCTTTCGGATAATCACCATGCTCTTGCAAGTGTCGCTGGATCAGAGCCTCAGCCGATTGCTGACCTATTGCCCAAGCAGCGGGAGACGGAATCGCACGATTATCGACGGAAAAAAAGTTACGCCCTGTTGGCAGGGTATCCAGTCGTCCACGAGTCGGTGCACCACTTGGCCCAGGAGGAATAAAACCGCCAGACAGTCCGATTATTAAGGCTTGAATTTCATCGTGAGCACTTTGTTGTAAGGCGACGAATAAGCGCTTTTTACTGTGCGCCAACAAGGCCGCTGTTTGAGGCAATGATGCGGTTAACTCGACGGTAGAATCGTCACCAACAAGATGGCTCAACACTAATGATTTGGCCAGTAGCTCTAAACGCTCTTTAGTGTCCGCATGGGTACGCCAAGCGGACTCACTCACGGACTGCAGGCGCTCTGGCTTATTGCCTAACCAAGGTGAGCGCTCACTTTTCATCGGGTCAAAATCGTCTTGCTCCAATAAAAGGTCTTTTACCAATGCATGTAGGATGCCTTGGCTGGTGATCTCGCTACCACGCGGCAGACGCAACAAAGCCACCAGCGTATCGGCCAGTTTGTCGTCTTCTGGTAACTCTCCCAGGCGATGCAAACCGTGACGAATTTGCGCTTCTTTTATCTCACACAAATACGTATCTAACCCTTCAAGAACAGCATCATCATTACCGGATTCAACGCTGGTAAGCTCTTCTAACAAATGGGACTCTTGGACTTTTTTGAGAATTTGCTCACGCAGCCAGGTTTCTCTTCGCAAATCCATCCCCATGGCTTGGTAATATTCGTCAACCAAGTTTTCTAACTCGGCCATGTCGCCATAGGTTTCAGCGCGAGTCATGGGTGGCATAAGATGATCAATAATCACCGCTTGCGTGCGGCGCTTAGCCTGCGCACCTTCCCCGGGATCGTTGACAATAAAAGGATAAAAATGTGGCATCGGGCCAAGAGCAATATCTGGCCAGCAAGACGCGGACAAAGCGGTACCCTTGCCCGGCAACCATTCAAGATTGCCATGTTTGCCTACATGCACAAAAGCATCCACCTTATACACATGGCGCAACCAAAAATAAAACGCCAAATAGCTGTGCGGCGGAATCAAATCAGGGTCATGATAGTTTGCGGCGAGATCTAAATTAAAACCACGAGCGGGCTGAATCCCCACAAAGGTTTCTCCCAAGCGAATACCCGCCAACATAATACGACGTTGACCGTTTTGCTCGCGGCATTTGTGGTCCTCTTCTGGAGGGCCCCAGCGATCCCAAACAGCGTTTTGGCATTCCAGCGGCAGCTGATAAAAATATTCTAAGTACTCTTCCAAGGCGAGGCTTTGCCAGCAACCTCGTTCGTGCAAAGTATTGGGATTATTGGTGACCGCACCCAGTAACTCTTCAATCAAAGCATTACCATGCTCAGGAACATTTTCAATGGGATAGCCCGCGGTTTGCAACGCGTTTAAAAGATTCACCGCCGAGGCTGGCGTATCTAATCCTACGCCATTGCCAATACGGCCATCTTTGGTTGGGTAGTTAGCAAGTACAAAAGCAATGCGCTTTTCATGGTTGGGTTTACTGGCTAAATTGGCAAAGCGTTTAGCCAGCTGAGCCACAAAACGCGCACGTTCTTCATGCAACTCGTAGCGTACTAAATCGACTTGAGCAATGTCGTTATAATGACTCAAAGCTTTAAAACTCAACGCGCGGGTAATAATACGCCCATCCATTTCTGGTAAGACAATTTGCATGGCCACATCACGGCTGCGTAAGCCTTGGGTCTGCGCCTGCCAATCTTCCTCAGTGCTGCCAGACAAAATGAGCTGCAAAACCGGAATAGGCGAGGCAAAGGCAGACTGAAAATCTGTCGGCTCAGAGGCTAAATCAGGACTCCCTACTCGATTCGCCGCGAAGCCTGTGGTATTTAAAATGACCTTAGCTTGGGTACGCTCCACTAATGATTCGATCAGGCCCACCGACACATCATCTTTGAGTGAACTCACCGCCACGGCCAAGGGCACCAGCCCTTCTTGCTCTAAAATCTCAATCAGACCATCAAACATAGCGGTATTACCGCTCTGTAAATGAGAACGATAAAACGCCAGAATAGCGACAGGACGAGCGTCTGCTAATGAGTCTGAATAGTGGCTCTGCCACTGAGCAAACCCCGTCGAATAACCTGCATGATAGATTAGCGCACTGGGTAAAGGGGCTGGCTCTTGCCAAGAAAAAGGCTTTCCAAAGTAACGCTCTGCGAGAAAATAGAACAACTGCTGAGCATTTATTTGTCCACTTTCACGCAAGTAGCGCCACACTCGATGACAGTCTTCTGGACTGGCGTTAGAAGCATAAGTGAGGGAAGGATCATGAGCGTCATCACCGGGAACAAGAATTAAGGTCCGCCCCGTTTTGGCTTGTGCCCACTCTTGCAAACGCTGAAAACCATACATCCAATAGTGCTCACCGCCAAGCAGTGACACCACCACCACCTTGGCGTGATCGAGCACTTTATGTTCATACAAATCGAAAGCGGCAGGCTTAATCAGCTGCATCCAATTGGCGAGACGAACCGAAGGTAGTGACCTTTCATCAATATTTAATTGATCTAAAGCACTACCCAAAGCACCGAGCACACTATCCGCTGCGGCCAGAATGACGAGCTCGGCAGGAGTTTGCCCAAGATCGACAATCCCTTCGTCGTCAACAAAGCCACCCGGTTTGGCTGCTAATAAGTGCACGCTTTCTCCAATTGTTTTACTAAATCAATCTTGTCATTCAGTTATTCGACAATTATTCACAGCGTCACGAGCACAGTAGCCGTGAGCGGTGATCAAGCACTCAAAGCATCATGAAGAATATTCTCAATCTGCTCTTTATGAATGCCTTTACCGATGAACACTAACTGGGTTTTACGCACTTCTTCTGGTTGCCATAAGCGGTCAAAATAGCGATCTAAGCGTGTTCCCACAACCTGAAACACTTGGCGCATTGGCTTGCCGTGTACTGCCGCAAAGCCTTTCACACGGAAGATATTATGTTCCTCAACCAATTGAGTCAGGGTGTCTTGCAAAAGATCAGACTGCACTTCACCCAATGTCACCACAAAAGAATCAAAATGATCGTGAGCATGGTCATGATGCGCACCATGAGCGTGATGATGATCGTGATGGTTATGCACCTCATCGATTCGGCTTTCTGTTGCGGCATCAATGCCTAACAAAACATCCAATGCCGCCTCACCATTTTCGATATAAACGGTTTTGACCGTGTTTGGCACTTCGTGAGCAATAATGGCTTGTACACGGGCGCGTTCTTCATCATTGAGCAAGTCGTTTTTACTGACCACAACCAGATCGGCGGCGCTTAACTGATCATCTAACAACTCTTGCAAGCTTGGGTCGTGATCCAAACTCTCATCGGCTGCTCGCTGCGCTTGCACCTTATCTTCATCATGAGCAAAGCGGCCTGCGGCGACAGCGGCGCCGTCCACCACGGTAATAACCGCATCAACAGTGCAATATTCTTTAATCCCCGGCCAGTTAAACGCCTGTACTAATGGTTTAGGTAGAGCCAGTCCACTGGTTTCAATCAAGATGTGGTCAATATCACCACGGCGCGCCACAAGCTGCTGCATGACAGGCAAAAACTCTTCTTCTACCGTACAACAAATACAACCGTTAGCCAGTTCATAAAAGCCGTCGTCACTGCGCTGTGACGTCTGTTCACCTTCTTCCCCTTCAGGACAATCTAACGGGCATGCTCGCAATAGATCCGAATCGATATCTAATTCGCCAAATTCATTAACGATCACCGCTATACGTTTGCCTGCGGCTTGCTTTAGCACATTGGATAATAAAGTGGTTTTACCACTGCCCAAAAAGCCGGTCACAATTGTGGTAGGAATTTTATTCAATTGCATGATTCATCCTTCTTACTTTCAGGGATAGTATGTTTAAGTTAGGTATTTTTAGGCTTATGTATCTTACGAAAAATGTGTGCTTGCCCTTTATCGTACAAATAGGAATCCGCAAAATCTTCAGTGTCTAACACCTTCCCGACCAGTATCAAACTGGTGCGAGTGAATTTTTTCTCTCTTACTTTGGCGACAATATCCGCCAAGGTGCCCACTACATAATCTTGATCAGGCCAACTGGTGCGATAACACACGGCAACAGGACAGTCCTCACCATAGTGTGGGATCAGCTCTTCAACAATTTTATGAATACGCGTAATACCAAGATGAATCGCTAATGTTGCGCCACTTTGCGCCAAAGCAGGCAAGCGCTCTCTTTCTGGAAAAGGTGTTTTACCTTCATAACGCGTCATGATAACGGTTTGTGAGACGCCGGATAAAGTCAGCTCTTTGCGTAATAACGCGGCCGAAGCGGCAACAGCACTGACGCCCGGAATCACTTCGTAATCAATATCTAAGGCTTCTAAACGGCGAATTTGTTCACCAATCGCACCGTACAAAGCCGGATCGCCAGACTGCAGACGAGCAACATCTTTGCCTTCCTGTGCCGCCTTTTCGATAACGGCGGTGGTTTCATCCAGATTCATCTCGGCGGTGTCGTATATCGCTTCCGCAGAACCACGCACACTGTCAATCACTTGTGGGGGAATCAAAGAACCGGCGTAAAGAACAATCGGGCAGCGCTCCATGGTTTTGACGGCTTTTACCGTCATCAAATCTGGATCGCCTGGGCCTGCGCCAATAAAGTAAACCTTCATTTATTTTCCCTTATCACTTTTTTTATACAGAGCAAACGCCATAAAAACTAAAGCTTTTTAGAGTAGCCGCGCGGAGTGTACATCCAATGTTTTTCACCATTCACAATGTGCTTGGTATCAGAATTGCCGACGCTGACCATGGTAAACATATCCACGTCTTTGGCATCTAATTCGCCCAGCGTCGTAAAGGTGATCTCTTCTTCCGGGCGAGTTAATTGACGGCCAATCATCACAGGGGTGCTGGCTGGACGGTATTGCAATAAAACATCACGAGCGTGGTTTAATTGCCAATCGCGTTTTTTTGACACGGGATTATAAAAGGAAACCACAAAGTCACCAGCGCCACAGGCATGAAGACGTTTATCAATGGTTTCCCATGGCGTTAATAAATCGGACAGTGAAATAGTACAGAAATCGTGACCAAGCATGGCACCAACACGGCTCGCTCCGGCTTGCATGGCAGAAATACCGGGAATGACTTCTATGTCTACCCCCAACCATTCAGGATGATTTTCTTTGCCTTGTAATTGCATATCCAGCAATTCAAATACCAAGGTGGCCATGGCATAAATGCCAATATCACCACTGGAAATCAGCGCGGTATTTTTGCCTTGCGCAGCCAAATCTAAAGCCAATCGGGCACGACCAATCTCTTCGCCTAGTGGCAAGTCATGGAAGGTTTTTCCGGCGCTAAGTTCACCCAACAAATCCAGATAATAACCATAGGCAACCCAATCGCTGCAGACCGCTAATGCTTTAGTGGCATTGGGAGCCACCAGACCTAAATCACCGGGTCCCATGCCCATTACAAATAACTTGTTCATGCACTCTCTACAATCTAATCATGCGCCACAAGGCGCGAATAATACTATTGTACACGGATTGCAAATCTGACGGGATGAAAACACCACGATTTCAAATGAACGCTTTTCAGGAGGAAAATTAAGACTCAATGCGCACAAGCTGACATTGGAATTTTTTCATGCTGCGAAGTTCGAGTTGCGCTTCATCTCCATGAATCCAAAAAGATACTCCTTCACCTAAGTAAGAAGCACCGGAGGCACTCACGGCTTGAGTTAGCTGATACTCTTTTTTCTGCCAAGATAGTTGAGCTTGGTCGGCATGAAAAAGAATGGCTAATGGTTTTTCATTGCAGTTATAAACAGCAGAATTGGTTTGTATGGTATTTTCAGCTTCATACATGTCATCAGTCGTATTAACGGAACTGCAGGCCACCAGCCCCCAAAAAGAAAAGATCACTAAGGTATTGTGTAAGGCTATTTTTTTTATACGCATTGTCGAGACTCCATTCTAGAACCACTTGTTCCAGTCCACTTATTTGTCTGAGTGATGGTTAAGTAGTTTGAATTTTAACACCCCATTCGATCTCTAGCCAGAAAATAAGATCCGCCGCATCGATGGAGGTGGTTACTTTCATCAATCCGCTCTTTTATTTATTGATGAACAAAAGAATTGTCACAAAATCACCACAATTGAGCCGACTTGAGACTTTGACAGCCACTGACAAAAACGAGTATATTTCCTCCGTCGGATGTATCCGACTTCGTTCTCGGGGCGGGGTGAAATTCCCCACCGGCGGTAAAGATTTTTGTTTAAACTAAAAAGTTTAAACTAAAATCTAAGCCCGCGAGCGCCTTTAAGAAGCTTTTCTTTTAGGGTCAGCAGATCTGGTGTAACTCCAGAGCCGACGGTCATAGTCCGGATGATAGAGAGCGCGTCAGACAAAACCTATTACAGTACCGTATTTTTACGGTGCCCGATAAAGGTATGCCATTTAAACGTGGTGTATTTGCCTGCCCGTTCGCCCTGATTCACCTTAGATATTTAGGATTATAAAATGAATCAGAGCTCAACGAATATTGAATTCACTCCAGCAACAAAACGCATTGCTATTCTTCATGCTTCTTGGCACACCGAAATCGTGCTCAATTGCGTGGAAGGCTTCACTAAAGAACTTGTTTCTCGTGGTTACGATGCGTCGTTAATAGACATTATTCCCGTGCCTGGCGGCTACGAAATCCCTCTACAAGCAAAACTGCTTGCTAAAAGCGGACAGTATTCCGCGATTGCTGGCACGGCATTGGTTGTGGATGGCGGTATTTATCGTCATGACTTTGTTGCCTCCACTATTTGCAACGCCTTAATGCAAGTTCAATTGGAAACGGAAGTACCGGTTCTTACCGCGGTACTGACACCACATAACTTCCATGAACACGACGAACATAAAGACTACTTTAGCCGTCATTTTGTTAAGAAGGGAATTGAGCTGGCAAACGCTTGTGATCAAACGATTCGCTTGACTGAAAAAGCCAAACAAATGCTATAAGCCATTGTTTTAGCCTTTAAAAGCACTAAGTTCGCAAAAATGCCTCGCACCATTGCTGCGGGGCATTTTTGTGTTCAGATAAATCACGATACCTTAACATTTAATAAAAGGCATGTGACTGAAGCGACTTATAAAGCTCACTGCCTCTGTCTTCCTCGATACACAACCCCAACATATCATCAATAAAAAAGCCCAAAGCACGTCGCTCTATACGCTCAATCCCATGCTGTTGGTTAGCTGATAAATTGGCATATTTTGAAGCAGCACCAAAATCACCAAACAAAATATGCCCTTCTTCATTGATCAGAGCATTGTGGGCGTAAAGGTCACCATGGCTGACTTTTTTCTCGCAAAAATGTGCGACCAACTGATCCACTTGCGCAATAATGTGGGCAATTTTATCCATCGAATACCGCTGATCTAACGCAAAAGTATCTCGAGTACAGGACTCTAAGCTGGGCGGTTTCCCTAAATTTGTATAATGGGATGGGATTAGTTCCATTACTAGAGCGGAACAATTTTGCTCTGTCACCTTGGCAAGTGGTTGAACCAAATTATTGTGGTTACCAACAGCAAGACAAGCATCCAGCTCATCTTCAGGAAAACCATCACTGGTCACATCGCCTTTAAATACTTTAACCGCCACAGAGTCTGAAAAGTTAAAGATATTTTCACGCCACGTTGCCAAAGAAATAACACCTGATGCGCCTTGCCCTAAAACTTGATGTAATTCTAAATCACGAAATTGCACTGTTTTAAAGTCATTATGGGGATCACGTGCAGCACAAAATGGATTACCTGAAAATGCTAACCAAGCCAAACGAGGTAGCGTTAATAAAATATCAGGAAAAACCGCCAGCTGATTCGCCGAAAGACGAAGCAATTCTAATTTACGACAATTCGCAATCGAATCAGGCAATGCGGTTAAACGATTCCCAGCTAAAGCCAGCTTCTGTAGGCGAACTAACTTTCCAACATCCTCCGGAAGAGAATCGATTTTGTTATCGGTGAGGATTAACCAACGAGTCAGTGTTGGCAACGAATCAGACGACACGGTCGTAATTTGATTGCTTTTAAAGCCAATCATTTCCAAGCTTTCACATTGCCCTAGAACCTTTGGCAAGTGAGTGAAACGATTATTCGAGCAAAAAAGTATGCGAAGCTTTTTGAGACGCGACAGGTCTGCGGGTAACTCACTTAACTTATTATTCGACAAATCTAAGATTTCTAGACTATCAGCCAGATCAAAAATAGCCTCTGGAAAAGTCGTTAAATTATCTGATAACTGTAAGCGAACTACGCCTTTCAGTTCTCCACGGTTAAGTTGGTCGAGTGTGTGCAAAATAAAACTCTTTCTCAATAAAATTGACACACATTATAACCAATTCTGGACATTGAATGGTGGCTTTTAGCCCGCTAATAACATCGCAATTAATGCCATCAAACCTGGTAAGCCTTGTACAAACAAAATCTTCTTGCTTGAGGTAATAGCACCATACACGCCTGCGACAACCACACAGAGTAAAAAGAAAATCGTTACATGCGATTCCCCATCACCCAGCCACAGCCCCCACAATAAACCCACAGCAAGAAAACCATTGTAAAGCCCCTGATTCGCTGCCATCACCTTACTTGCTTTAGCAAAGTCTGGCTTCAATCCAAAAATCTTCATGCCTTTAGGTTTATCCCAAAGAAACATCTCAATATACATGATGTAGAAATGCAAAAATGCGACAAAAACCGTGGCTAACGTTGCGATTAACGCCATATCCTCTCTCCTTCTTATTTTTATCCCATTAAGCAAACTTCCCCCAGTCTCTTATCTCATTGCAATCAAGAAACAGAGAAACTATTTTGCTCTATCCTGGTCTACTTCATCAAGCACGTTGGATTTTTCATCTGTTTGTGCAAGTTTTTGCTGGAAATCTTGTAGCGCAATGGTCAGCGCACCTACGGCGACACTGGGTTCAATATCGTGACTTTCCAATAACGCAATAAGATCAACAGCCAACTTGATATGATCTGGCGCTTGGTCTAAAGACATAAAAACTCCATGCGAAAAACGGCAATAATATATAGGTAAAATACACCAAATAGTCCGTTAAAAACCATTGTTCCGTCTATAATGGCTTTTGGCATTATCAATTGTTCAGCGTAAATAAGACAAATACAATACACATCGAACATAAACAAGCCTAATTTAACGAGGTTACCGTGATTACAAATGAATTCTGGTTAGATCGATGGAAAACGGGACGCATTGGCTTTCATCAAGAAGGAGTCAATCCAAAACTGATTGCCTTTTGGCCCACATTACCAAAAGGCAATAAAGTCCTTGTGCCTTTGTGTGGCAAGTCCAATGATATGATCTGGTTAGCGGAACAAGGCTATCAGGTCACAGGTGTTGAACTCTCCTCCTTGGCCGTGATTCAATTTCTTGGCGATAACGACTTAGCCTATGAAACCTATCAACAAGGCGAATTAAAAATTCATACCGTCACTGGCTTACCATTGCGTATTGTTGAAGGTGATTACTTTTTATTCAACGACACTGAATTTGATGCCTGCTACGATCGTGCTGCTATGATCGCCATGCCAGACTCAAAACGCACTGAGTATGTCACGCACACCCTTCAACGCTTGTCTTCCACTGCCAGCGTACTGTTAGTTTCATTACACTATGATGGCGACAAACAAGGCCCACCATTTTCTGTCGATGATGATAGTGTTGTATCGCTCTGGGGGGAGCAAATTCAGAAAATCGCCTCTGAAAACCTAGCACTGACAAATCCCCAGCACAAAGAGGAAGGACACACTATATTTGAGGAAAGTGTATGGCGCATTCAACCTTAAAGAATATAAGCCTGAATAGACTTAGATTAGACTGTCTACCCTAGGTTTTTTCTGGGATAATACGGCACAATTTTTCACCGATAATCCATGTATCCTTGTAATTGCAACACGACAATCAGCGCCATTACGTCCGATACCAAGAGTAGATAATGATCAAACGACATAAAACCGCCAAGCAACTCTTTTCTTACCCATTGTATTGGGCCGAGTGTTACGGTGTTTCCCCTTTTCTTCCTACCACCAGAGAGGAAATGGATGCCCTTGGTTGGGACAGCTGTGATGTGATCATTGTCTCCGGCGATGCTTACGTGGACCACCCAAGTTTTGGCATGGCGGTATTAGGTCGCTTATTAGAAGCACAAGGTTACCGTGTCGGTATTATTGATCAACCAGACTGGCGCAATACGCAAGACTTTATGCGCCTTGGTCGCCCTAATCTGTATTTTGGCGTTACCGCTGGCAACATGGATTCCTTGATCAACCGCTACACCGCCGATTTGAAAGTACGAAATGACGATGCCTATACGCCGTATGGCGTTGGCGGAAAACGTCCTGATCGCGCGGTTATTGTCTACTCTCAGCGCTGTAAAGAAGCCTTTCATGACGTCCCTGTGATGATTGGTGGCATTGAGGCCAGCCTGCGACGCATTGCTCAATACGACTACTGGAGCGATGAAGTTCGCCGCTCAGTCTTAATCGACTCAACTGCAGATATCTTGCTTTACGGCAACGCTGAACGAGCGATGATTGAAGTCACCCATCAAATGGCCATGGGCAAAACTCTCGACGAACTCACCGATATTCGCGGTACCACCATAGTTCGCAATGCACCACCTGGTGGCTACACTGAAATTGATTCAACTCGCGTTGATTGGCCAGGTAAAGTCGATCAGATCTACAGCCCTTACGAATACATTCCAGAAGGAAAATGCCAGACTAAGGATGAAGACGAGTCCGATGTCATGCCAATCCGTGTGATTCCTGCACCGCTGCGTCGCGGTGAAAAGCTTGATCCTGAAAAAACGTATATTCGTTTACCGTCTTTTGAAAAAGTATCCAAAGATCCCGTTTTGTACGCGCACACCTCTCGTATCTTGCATCTTGAATCAAACCCACATAATGCCCGAGCGTTGATTCAAAAACATGGCAAGAAAGAAATTTGGGTTAATCCACCACCGATTCCATTAGAAACACCTGAAATGGACGGCGTGTTTGATTTGCCTTATGCGCGTGTGCCGCACCCGAAATACAAAAAAGCCCGCATTCCGGCTTATGACATGATTAAGACATCGATCAATATCATGCGCGGCTGTTTTGGTGGCTGTACTTTTTGTTCGATTACCGAGCACGAAGGACGAGTGATTCAATCCCGTTCACACGAGTCTATCTTGAAGGAAATTGAAGACATCAAGGATAAGGTACCAGGATTCACAGGCCACATTTCTGACCTTGGTGGACCCACGTCCAACATGTACACACTGAACTGCAACGACGATGAAGTCCAAGCCTCATGTCGAAAACTGTCTTGTGTGTATCCGACTATTTGCTCTAACTTAAATACCGACCATAGCCCAACCACACAACTGTATCGTAAGACGCGTGCAGTAGAAGGTATTCATACTGTTTCTATCGCTTCAGGCTTACGTTATGACCTTGCTGTAGAGGATCCCGAGTACGTTCGTGAGCTTGTCACTCACCACGTGGGCGGCTTACTGAAAATTGCGCCAGAACACTCAGAGCAAGGCACCTTATCAAAAATGATGAAGCCTGGAATGGGAACATACGACCGTTTCAAGCGCATGTTTGATAAATATTCCAAAGAAGCGGGTAAGAAACAACATTTGATTCCTTACTTTATTGCGGCTCATCCAGGTAGCTCAGACGAAGATATGCTCAACCTTGCCGTCTGGTTAAAAACCAATGATTTCAAACCAGATCAAGTACAAACGTTTTACCCATCACCAATGTCATTAGCAACGGCGATGTACCATTCTGGCAAAAACCCATTAAAGCCTGTGACGTATAAGAGTGAAGACGTTTATACCCCTAAAGACGCTAAGCAACGCACTGTACAAAAAGGTTTCTTGCGTTATCACGATCCAAGCAACTGGCAAAATCTTCGCGATACGCTTATTAAAATGGGCCGTACCGACCTTATTGGTCATGGTGACAACAAATTAGTACCAGCGGAAGAGAAGGACAAACAGGTTCATCGTCGCCCTCAGAAAGCAAAACCAGGTCAAGCGACAGGCGCCTCTCACACATCAAACAGACCAACGATGGAAAAAAATATTGCGGCAGAAAAGGCACGTCGTAAAAACAGCAACACGATGACAACAGTGCCAACAAAACGTCGCAAGACAAAAGTAAAATCTCGTCAACAGTAAGCCTGTACCAGACGTCATTTTCAATATAAAACGTCAAACACAAAAAATGCGTCATGTTTCTTCAACATGACGCATTTTTTATTGAATGACATATTGGCTATGTTCTATTTAATCAACGCTCTACGGCGACAAGCAATGACTAACTCAATCGCAGCGATCAGAATTAAGGTATAACCCAAGGTTTCAACGCCCTCTTCAACAATATTCTTAACAATGCGAATATAGGAATCTCCCATAATAGCTTGCCAATATGACCCTCGACCGAGTAAACGAGAAAAGACTACGATAGTAACAAAACCGGCTAAAAAGGTGCCGAAGCTGGGCTGCTGAGAATAGTCTTTTAATGAAGCGTATATGGAAGAAAATCGCCCCCATAGAAAAACAAGTACGCAAACAAAAATCAAACCAACAATACATTGCCAAGCGCCATCAAACACATACATATCCAGCAAAGAATCAGATTCACGCACAAACATCATGGCCAACAAAGCGCCAAGCAAGGTCGCCGCTATGTTTAATTTCGCGTCCAAACGCGCCGCATACAAAAACAGCATACAGCTAAAAAACGACATGAAATCCTGCATATGTTCAGTCAGTGAACTTTCACTGTACTGAGCGGCTGTTTGGAATTCATAGCCCTCTAAAGAAATTAATTGAGCCACACCAGCCACAGCAAAAAGATAAGCAAGACTACGGAAGACAAACATAAAAAAACCTCGAATTCTAACAACGAGATTTTAATGAAAAAAAATGAAAAAACGATGTATTACAAGAAGATGACACTATCATTTCTTGTTTTATGCGCATGTTATGACATTTATAATTAATGTGTCATAACATGCGTACTAATACGACGAATAATATCGCCAGAAAGAGCTAAGAGGATTTATAATCAATAAGACTTAATGACGCCTCACTGTCCATTAACTCATCCTGCATACTTTCTACATACCCCGCCACTTCATTAGGCGCTAAAAAGTGTGCAATGTGATACATGGCATCCCCTTCTTGAACTAATGGAATATTCTGCTTACCAATAATGATCCCGCCATTTTTGCACAGCACCTTATCTAGAATATCACCATAGGGGTCCTTGATTTCAGCCAGCACATCGCCTTCTTCTACAAGATCACCCAGCTCTTTAATATGCGTAGTAAAACCACTATCGGTGGCGCGAATCCAGCTACTACTGCGAGCAATTCTAGGTTCTGATAGCGATTTCTTACTGCGAGACTTGGGCAACATCCCTAAATGCCTCATCACACCCACAATACCTTTCACACCGGCTCTTATAGACAGCTCATCAAAACGTAAAGCCTCTCCTGCTTCATAAAGAATGACTTTCGCACCCACATCATTTGCGCATTCTCGTAATGAGCCGTCACGAAGGTTGGAATTCATCAGTACAGGCACACCAAACGCTTTCGCAATGGCGAGCGTTTCAGGGTCATCAAGGTTGGCTCGAATTTGGGGTAGATTCGTACGGTGTAAACTGCCAGTATGAAGGTCAATACCGTAATCCGCTTTGGAAACAATTTCGCTTAAAAAACGATCGGCTACGCGTCCAGCCAAAGAACCCCGTTGAGAACCAGGAAAAGAACGATTCAAATCACGGCGGTCGGGTAAGTAGCGACTTTGACTTAGCACACCATAACCATTCACAATGGGCACGGCAATCAGAGTTCCTTTCAAATTTTCCAAATACTTACTTTGAATAATACGGCTAATGATCTCAATGCCATTAAGTTCGTCGCCGTGAATGGCCGCACTAATAAACAATGTTGGACCAGATCGTTTGCCACGTTTAACAAAAACAGGCATCGACATGTTTGTGTCTGTGTACAGTTTTACCATTGGCAGCTTTATTCTTGCAGTGCCGCCTAACGGAATCTCCACACCGCCAATCGTTAAAACCGTCTTCGCCATTAGCCCTTCCCTTTTGTTTTTGTATTACTCAAAAAAGCAGTCTTTTCAATATGCTGAATGATCATGGAAGCGACATCCTTTCCTGTTGCGGCTTCAATACCTTCTAGACCTGGAGACGAATTGACCTCCATAATCAAAGGGCCGTGATTAGAGCGCAAAATATCCACACCACACATATTCAACCCCATCACTTTTGCCGCTTCGACTGCCGTTCGTCGCTCCTCTGGTGACAACCGAATCAACGATGCCGTTCCGCCACGATGAAGATTAGAGCGAAATTCACCTTCAGCACCTTGACGCTTCATGGCAGCAATAACTTTACCACCAACAACTAAACAGCGAATGTCAGCACCACCCGCTTCTTTGATGTATTCTTGCACCAAAATATTCGCTTTTAGCCCCATAAAAGCTTCAATGATTGATTCGGCGGTTTTATTAGATTCCGCCAACACCACACCGATGCCCTGCGTGCCTTCTAGTAACTTAATCACAACAGGCGCACCACCGACATTTTTCAACAAGTCGCCTATTTTATCAGGGTGATGAGCAAAACCTGTTTTAGGCAAGCCCAAACCCTTGCGAGACATAAGCTGCAAAGATCTTAACTTATCACGCGAACGACTGATCGCCACGGACTCGTTAATACTGTAAGTCCCCATCATCTCAAACTGCCTAACGACCGCTGTACCATAAAAAGTCACTGACGCGCCAATTCTTGGAATAACGGCATCGTATTTTGGTAAAGGTTGACCATTGTAACGCACAGATGGATTGCTACTGGTAATGTCCATATAGCAATGCATCGTATCAATAACATCTACCTCATGACCGAGCTGCTCACCGGCTTCAACCAATCGACGAGTAGAATAAAGCCGAGGATTACGAGAAAGTATTGCGATTTTCATAGATGTCCTTTGAACAGAAAAATAAAGCACACGAGCAAACGATGCTTATAAAAAATGTCTATAAATAGAGAAAGACCATTGGCGCGAGAATAGTGAATCAGAATACATTTAGAAAGAGATTTCTGTCTTTTCCATAAAAAAATCTCCAAGCGCCTTTGCATCACAAAAACACTTAGAGATTCGTAGACAGTCCAACAGGAAATAGCGATTACTTTTTCGGTGAAAACGGATTTTCTGACGATTTGAACTCAAAAATAATCGGTGTACCAGTAATGTTGAGCACCGTTCTAAACTTATTTTCCAAGTAGCGCTTATAACTACCAGGTAAAGAGTCTGTCTGATTTCCATGCACCACAATACGTGGTGGGTTAGATCCACCTTGGTGGGCGTAGCGTAATTTAATACGACGACTGTTTACCATTGGAGGCTGATGCTCTGCAACAGAATCTTCCAAAATCCGTGTCAAACGGTTGGTTGTCCATTTGGCATAGCAAGATTCATATGTACTCTCGATGGTATCGTATAAATCACCAACGCCCGTACCATGCAAGGCTGAAATATAATGAACCTTCGCGTAAGGAACAAAACCTAAACGACGCTCTACTTCACTCTTAATGTGTTCACGATCATCTTTTTTAAGACCGTCCCACTTATTAATGGCAATAATCACACCGCGACCAGCGTCCAACACATAACCGATCATGTGAAGGTCTTGCTCAACCAAGTCTTCATGGGAATCGATCACGACAATAACCACGTTGGCGTCTTGAATGGCTTGCAACGTCTTCACGATAGAGAACTTTTCAACCGCTTCTTTAACGTGTTTACGTCGACGAATGCCCGCTGTATCAATAAGAGTGTATTCTTTATCATGGCGAACATAAGGGATATACACACTATCGCGAGTCGTGCCAGGCATATCATAGACGACCACACGGTCTTCACCTAACATACGGTTAACCAAGGTAGACTTGCCCACATTTGGACGCCCGACCACGCCAATACGTATACCGCGAGACTCTAAACTAATCTGATTTTTTGCTTCTTCAACACGCTCAGCATAAGGCAACATGACTTTATCGATTAAGACATGGACGCCTTTACCATGGGAAGCCGCAATCGGGTGCAACTCACCAAAACCCAACGAATAGAAGTCCGCTAATGCGATATCTTCGTTAATGCCATCTGTCTTATTGACCACAAGAGAAACAGGCTTATTCGAGCGACGTAAATGATTGGCGATCATCTCGTCAGCAGGGTTTAAACCGTGGCGACCATCCACAATAAACAAAACAGTGTCGGCTTCTTCGATTGCCAACAAAGACTGTCGTGCCATTCTTTCGTCAATACCTTGCTCATCACCACTGATACCACCCGTATCAATAACGATAAACTCATGTTCGCCAAGCTTACCGTCACCGTATTTACGGTCACGGGTCAGACCTGGATAATCGGCAACCAAAGCATCACGGGATCTCGTCAATTGATTGAAGAGCGTTGACTTGCCAACATTGGGTCTACCTACCAATGCAATAACTGGAATCATTTTTTTACCTATAAAAATACAAAGCGGCCACCACCCTAAAAAAGGATGGCAGCCTCTTTAAAAAATCGCTAACAAAAATCAAATTTGATTTCAGTAGCTCAATGCCGTCACATTAGAGTTCGGCGTAAGAATAAACAGCTGCTTATCATTTGCGACCATACGACTACCTGGTGGCACCTTGTTATCAGCAACCTTGTGTACCGCTATTTCACCTGTGTTTAAGTCAAGTAAATGAACATAACCAGCTCGATCCATAACAGCAACATAATCTCGGAAGAACTCGGGTGAAATCAAATCTCGCTCAACAAGATCCGCATTCTCCCAAACCTCTGTGCCATTTTTTGCATTCAGAGCAATGACCTTGCTCGTCATATCAACAGCAACAAGTAGCTCTCCTTTCACCGCCACGCCAACTGAACTCGCAATACTGCGTTGCCATAACGGCCGTCCGCTATCAAGAGAAAGCGCAACAAGCGTTCCATTATAAGCCACAGCATAAACAACGCCATTGCTTACCACCAAGCGACCATCAATATCACTCAGCCTTTCTATTTCGTAGCGGCCCTCAGGCTTCCCTACTTCATAAGACCACAGTAGATTACCGCTTTGCAAAGAAAACGCTTTTAACCGACCACTTGCGAAGCCAGCAATCACCTTGCCATCCGCAATAATGGGAGCGCTTGTACCACGTACCGTTAACGATGGCAAATCTTCTTTGGCTCGCCATAGAATATCACCTGACTCTGCATCAAGCACACTCAACCAGCCATCTGCTGTCTGTATCGCTAATTTACCAGCAGCATAAGCCGCT
Organism: Marinomonas arctica; assembly: GCF_003259225.1. Lineage (GTDB taxonomy): Bacteria > Pseudomonadota > Gammaproteobacteria > Pseudomonadales > Marinomonadaceae > Marinomonas > Marinomonas arctica. The sequence goes on from NZ_QHJF01000007.1 coordinate 46,699, forward strand.
TCTGACAAGACTTCTGAACTTAACGTTTTTTCCCATAAGACAGATTTACTCGTCAAAGAAACAGCAATCAGCTTGGCATCATATGTACCAAAAAACAGTGTATCGCCATGACGCGTGACCCCAGAGCTGGGTTTAAACTCTGTCGATACGGCGTTTCTCTTTTTGCCTTTTTCTTGCCCTAGCTCGTAAACAGTGCCTTTTTCTGTCACAAAAAACAGAGCATCATCTTCCGCAACAAGGTTGAAACGCTCGCTCGATTCACCAAAGTTTCCATCCACTCCCGTTCGCCATGACGTTTTTAAGTTCACTTTCGCGTCTAAAGCAGGCAAGTCTGGTAAAGCAGGACGAGAGTTAGAGCACCCTTGAATGACTAGAGCAGAAAATAATACAACAAGAAAAAGAGACTTGTTCATAATTTAGCCTTTTACCAAATCTTTTAGTTTAATATCAAGCAGAGGATGGTTCACACCCACGCCTAATGCTTCGTTTGCTTTCATGTAAGCAACACGCGCATCATCACGCTTGCCTTGCGATATTAAAATATCACCCATTAATTCTTGCTGTTGCGCAGCAAACTCTTCAGCGGTTACTTGCTCAGCACGAGCCATCGCACCCGCATAATCTTCTTTTTGAAGCAATAAACGCGCAACTCGTAAATTCGCAATGGCGATGAAAGACACATCCTTAGTCTTAGCGATAGCCGTGTCTAATGCATTAATAGCCGCATCGTACTGACCATTCTCAGCATCCACTCGTGCTAAAAACAACTGACCAAACATAGCGTAACCTGTGTCGCCGTAATCATCAGCTAACTGCTTGGCAATAAAGGTAACTGTTTTTTGGTTTTCTTCGTCACTTAAATCCGCTGATGCTTGGATCAAATTTTGATAAAGAGCAGACGCTTCACTCGTGTAGTTCGCTTGACTCGTTTTCCAAGCTTGCCAGCCGAAATAGCCACCAACAGCAAGAGCGACTGCGACAAGCAGAATAACACCATTCTTTTTCCACCAAGATTTAAACGCTTCGATTTGTTCTTCTTCAGTCTTTAATTCAGACACTTTTTTTTCCTCATATAAGGCACTACCAATCACGTAAATGGCAGCACACCATTAAATCCAAAAATTCAATTACAATTTAGTATTTAGGTAATTAATAACATCATCGAGTGGGTAAGATTGTTGCTCTCCCGTTGACATGTCTTTCACTTGGCAGATGCCTTGCTCTATTTCGTCTTGGCCTAAAATAATAGTGAAACGGGCCTCTGACTTGTCTGCTTTTTTCATTTGGTTCTTAAAGTTACCACCGCCACAATGACGCAATATAACCAAATGTGGGCTCACCTCACGCAACGTCTCAGCCAGAACAAAAGAGGCCACTTCGGCATCATCACCGATACTAACGACAAAAATGTCGGCAGAAAATTTGGCCGATTGAGGAATCAAATCTAACGTTTCAAGCAATAAAACTAAGCGCTCTATGCCCATTGCAAACCCGACCGCAGGGGTAGGCTTACCTCCTAGTTGCTCGACTAAACCATCATAACGACCACCTGCGCAAACGGTCGCCTGAGAACCTAGATGCGTCGTTACCCACTCAAAAACAGTTTTACCGTAATAATCTAAACCGCGCACTAAGCGACGATTAATAACATACGGTATTCCATTAGCTTTCAAAATGGCCTGTAAAAGATCAAAATGAGCCTGCGATTCTTCACCAATAAAATCTTCTAAGCTTGGCGCTTCTTTTAGTATCGCTTGGGTCGATTCATCTTTAGAGTCTAATATCCGTAATGGATTCGTCCCTAAGCGGCGCTGACTGTCTTCATCCAATTGATCTTTAAAGGCCGTCAAGTATTCAACCAAGGCGGCTTTATACGTTTCACGCTCAGATGCAAAACCTATGGTATTTAATTGCAGCTCAACATGCTCCAGCAAGCCCAGTTTTTTCCACAACCGAGCGGACAAAATAATCAACTCAGCGTCGATATCAGCCGACCCCATGCCAAAAGATTCAACACCGATCTGGTGAAACTGACGGTAACGCCCCTTTTGCGGACGCTCATAACGAAACATAGGTCCCGTATACCAAAGGCGTTGAGTTTGATTAAACAATAGTCCAGCCTGATCTGCAGCTCGAACACAGCTTGCAGTGCCTTCAGGGCGCAACGTCAATGATTCGCCATTGCGATCATTAAATGTGTACATTTCTTTTTCGACAATGTCAGTTGTTTCACCGACACCACGCTTAAACAAATCTGTGTTTTCTACGATAGGAAAACGAATTTGCTGGTACCCATACGACTTAACAACATCGGCCACTGTTTTTTCTAAATATAACCAAACAGAGGATTGATCAGGCAAAATGTCATTCATTCCCCTAATCGCTTGAATTTTACGAGCCACAATGGATCCTTAATTTTTTACAATGATATTGGCTAATTCTCGTTCTTTAAGAAGCGCCTTTTTACGAATCATTTTTTCTAAGTCATCAACAAGCGTTTCATTCTTAGTTTTGCTATTCGGCTTACCATCTTGGTAAATCAAGTTATTTGGCGACCCACCAGCGAGGCCTATATCAGCCTCTTTGGCTTCACCCGGACCATTAACCACACACCCAATAACAGCCACATCCATAGGAATAACAATGTCTTCAAGTCGCTCTTCGAGTTCATTCATTGTCTTAATTACATCAAAATTCTGACGAGAGCAGCTTGGGCAGGCAATGAAGTTGATGCCACGATTTCGCAGTTTCAAACTGCGCAACATATCCCAACCCACTTTAACTTCTTGAACGGGATCAGCGGCTAAGGACACACGCAAAGTATCACCAATACCGTCCATCAAAAGTAAACCAAGACCAATGGAGGATTTCACAGTACCAGAGCGCAAGCCACCAGCCTCTGTTATCCCTAAATGCAATGGGTTATCTATTTGACTGGCGATTTTTCGGTAGGCTTCTACCGTCATGAAAATATCAGATGCTTTTAAGCTCAACTTATATTCATGAAAATCTAACTCATCAAAATATTGAATCTGACGAAACGCAGACTCCACCAAGGCATCAGGTGTCGGCTCTCCGTATTTTTTTTGCAAGTCTTTTTCCAAAGACCCCGCATTAACACCAATACGAATGGGAATATTTTTATCGCGAGCGCAATCCACAACCGCACGGACACGGTCTTTATTACCAATATTACCAGGATTAATCCGCAGGCAATCAACACCATATTCGGCCACTTTCAAAGCGATTTTATAGTCAAAATGGATATCAGCAACCAATGGAATCGACACCGCTTCACGTATTTTTTTGAACGCTTCAGCCGCATCCATCGATGGGATAGACACACGCACAATATCAGCACCGGCCGCAGCAATGGCACGAATCTGAGCGACTGTCGCATCAACATCGCAAGTTTCAGTATTCGTCATACTTTGAATACTGATCGGTGCGCCACCACCAACTGGCACATTACCAACCATAATTTGACGTGAATGGCGGCGTTTTATAGGGGATTCAAAATGCATAAGAGTCTCTACTTGAGCTCAAATCGAGCCAAATCGTTACGAATAGAAGAAGAAAAATCGAACACTTCGCCTTTAAATTTCAAAGATGACACGCCTCTCGCGTAACCAAATACAACGCGATAAGGTGCTTTGCCTGTCAAAGACAAATTACTGCTCGCTGTCTTCACGCCGGAAAATAGAATTTTACCCGTGGCATCACGCACTTCTGTCCAACAATCGGCACTAAATGCCACTTCAACCTCATCGGTATAAGACGGCACAGTAGGAACCGGCGTTGAAGGCACTTCAGCTGTTGCTCTTATAACATCCTCTGGCCGCACACCCGCTTCTTCTAAAATGGCCATCGTCTCAGCAGACAATCCAGTTACCACAGAACTCGAACGTACTGGTGACGATTCAGCAGGCTGTTCATCAACGACACTGACGCCTAGATCACTTGCATTGTCGCTCACATCACTATCATTATCATTTGCTATGGCTTCTGGTGCATTCTCGCTTGTCGAAGCAGGTACATCTGATGATTCCTCTGGAGATTCTGGAGACACAGTCGGCTCAACAAGCGTTTGTGCTGCTTCCATATTCGGCTCGACCATTGAGGCACTTTCACTGGCTTCTATTTGCTGTTCCTCTAGGGCTACCGTAGTGAACTGAGCCGGCCACCAGAAAACCAAAAACACAAGAACGGCAACAATAACGATAGAAATAAACACAATAATAGGGTCACCAAGATGCTTTTGTTTGTTCACCTTATCAACGGGTTTAATGGTTGTTTCAACCAACTCCCTACTGCTATCGAAGGCATGCAACATCTCCGTGTGTTCTATACCCAATAAACGACAATAGCTCTTCAGAAAGCCTCGTGCAAAGGTCACAGAACGGAAGTATTTAAAATCATTCGCTTCAAGTGCTCGCACTTGATCAATCGGGATTTTCAGCGCGGTCGCAACGTACCTTTCATCAAACTCTAGCTCTAGTCTTTTTGACTTCAATCTATTGCCAATGTTAATAGTGTCCATGTTCGTTTTACTTACAGAAGCGTTCGTTTGAGATTCAGTTGTCATGTCAATACCTTGAGCCATGCAGGCATGTAAAATTACTCGCTGATGAGTACAGTGTAGGGTCAGTCTCGCGTGCAGTTAGATGCCGCGACAGACAGTTGTACTCATCAAAATGCACCGATCCTCGGGCAATTTCTTTATCAGCCTGGATATTATTAAAAATTAAGCGAGCCTTGTCATTGTTACCCCGTATTAAAACAAGATTGAGCTCGGTCATCAAACCAATCAGAGGTAAATCTGCAATTTCTTTTGCCTGTTTGAGATAGTTTCTCGCCAAGTTTACTTGATTCTGACGTATTGCACATCTAGATAGATTTATTTGCACAGATTGACGTTTTAATAAGCTACTTTTGTCTGCTTTTTCAAACGCATCACAAGCCTCACTCCAACGCTTCCGTAAGCCTAGTAAGACGCCGTAATTATTCCAGATAAAATCATCGTCTGGGTATTTTTGCAGCGCCTGATGATGTATTGAAAGCGCTTTATCATTGGGATCAACGCTAAGCCAATACAAACTCAACAATCGCCAATAATCCTTGCCTCGCTCGGACATACGAACCTGATCAAGCTGCTTTTTCGCCAGAGCCCACTGCCCCAGTAAGAGATGCGCTTGAACCATCAACAACCTCTCAGAATCAGACGTTGAGGATAATGGCGAAGAAACAGGCTTGTAAGCACAAGAGGTGCTCAGCAAACAACACAATAAAAGTGGCAACCAACACAACCGCATACTGACATCCTTGTCATTCACTAAAGAAAATAATTAACTTTTCACTTCTCGCAACTCAATGTATTTCTGACTACGACGTGTTTTGTCGTGGAAATCACCAACCAACTGGCCACAAGCCGCATCGATATCATCTCCCCGAGTGGTTCGAACGGTCACAGTGTAACCCGCATCCGACAAAATTTTCTGGAAACGACGCGTACGATTATTCGATGGCTTTTCATAACCAGAATGAGGGAATGGGTTAAATGGAATTAAGTTAACCTTACACTCCAAATCTTTAAGAAGCTCAGCTAACTCATAAGCCTGTTCTTCGTTATCATTCACACCGGACATTAAAGTGTATTCAATTGTGATATGACGCTTGTCTGGCAGGTTGGCCAAATAAAACTGACACGCCTCTAACAGTTCAGCAATTGGGTATTTTTTATTAATAGGCACAAGCTCGTTGCGCAAAGCATCGTTTGGCGCATGCAATGAAATCGCCAAAGATACGTCTGTACGTTTCACCAACTCATAAATTTTAGGGACGACACCAGAAGTACTCAAGGTGACGCGACGCTTAGACAAACCATAAGCATGGTCGTGCATCATTAAAATCATCGCATCAACAACAGGCTCAAAGTTCATTAAAGGCTCGCCCATTCCCATCATGACCACATTGGTAACGCGACGAGGGCCGTTTGGATCCATAGGACCAAAGGACTTAATCGCAATCCAAACCTGACCAATGATTTCAGCAGGCGTTAAATTTCGGTTAAAACCTTGCTTACCCGTTGAACAAAAACTGCAGTCCAGAGAACAACCTACCTGTGAAGACACGCACAACGTCGCTCTATCACCATCTGGAATCAAAACCGTTTCAACACAGTCGTTCTTGCCCCCTTCCGTACGAATAATCCACTTACGCGTACCGTCAGTAGAAATAGTCTGCGACACCACTTCGGGCCCACGAATCTCACAGATCTGCTCTAGTTTTGCACGTAACGCCTTACTGACATCCGTCATTTCTTCAAAGCTTTCGGCTCCCTTTTGATGAATCCATTTGATCACTTGAGTGGCACGAAATTTCTTCTCACCAATGGATTCAAAAAACTCAATCAGCTTGTCGGGGGATAAACCTAAAAGGTTTACTTTTTTGATGTCAGTCATAATTCAATATCGCTTGCTATAAGTAGCATTAAGTGTAAACGAAAAAAGCCTCTGAAAAGAAAAATCTTTTCAGAAGCCTCTGTAAAAAAGCGGGCTAGCGCCCGCTTTTACAAAACAGATCGGACATAAAGGTCCTAGCTGTCAATTACTTACCGAAGAAGTAAGCAATTTCACGAGTTGCAGATTCAACAGAATCAGAACCGTGAACAGCATTTGCATCGATAGACGTTGCGTAATCTGCACGCAAAGTGCCAGCTGCTGCGTCTTTAGGGTTAGTCGCACCCATAAGTTCACGGTGACGAAGAACAGCGCCTTCACCTTCAAGAACAGACACAACAACAGGACCAGATGTCATGAAAGCAACCAAGTCTTTGTAGAAAGGACGCTCTTTGTGCTCAGCGTAAAAACCGCCAGCCAATTCGTCGTCTAGTTGAATCATTTTCGCTTCAACAATTTTAAAGCCAGCACGTTCAAAACGCGTGTAGATTTCACCGATTACGTTTTTCGCAACAGCATCAGGCTTGATGATAGATAGAGTACGTTCTAACGCCATGATATAACTCCAAATTAAATTTAAAGGGACGATGCCTTCTGCATGGCCCAGGACTTAAAAGTTCAGCGCGCGTATTATACGCATCAATTCTTTAAAATTGTATGAACAAACGAATATTATTTATTCTAATAAGAATAAAAGCTTAAATTCTCACACCTAAACGGCGAGTCGAAGGCGATTCACAGCATTTTTAATGGTGGCAGCCGCAAAATCCACCTCTTCTTCCGTTGTGAAACGACCAATAGAAAGTCGCAAGGAACTGTGAGCCAAGTCATCAGCCAAACCTATGGTGCGCAAGACATAAGACGGCTCTAGGCTGGCTGAGGTGCAGGCGGAACCAGAAGAGACTGCAATATCGCTCAAGGACATTAACAACACCTCCCCATCCACACCAGAAAAACCAACATTTAATACGCCGGCAACGCGGTTATCTGAATCACCGTTAAGGTGCACACCAGATAACTCGGTCAATGAAGACCACAAGCGTTCGCGCAAAGCTTTAATACGAGCACAATCCTGCTCCATTTCTTCGCCCGCTAAACGAAATGCTTCGCCCATACCAACAATTTGATGGGTTGCTAAAGTACCAGAACGCATACCACGCTCATGACCACCACCGTGAATTTGCGCCTCCAGTTTTACTTTCGGCGAACGCCTTACAAACAAAGCACCAATCCCTTTTGGACCATAGGTTTTATGAGCGGTAAGCGACATTAAATCTACATTCATGACATTAACGTCTATCTCAACTTTGCCTGTCGTCTGCGCCGCATCAACATGAAGAAACACGCCACGAGATCGAGTTAAGCGACCAATCGATGCAATGTCCGTCAACACGCCAAGCTCATTATTGCCATGCATCAAAGACACCAGAACCGTATCTTCACGCAACGCTTCTTCCACCTGACTTGGTGAAATCACACCATGCACGTCTGGCTGCAAATACGTCACTTCAAAGCCGTCTTTCTCAAGTTGCTTACAAGGATCCAAAACCGCCTTATGCTCAATCATCGAAGTAATGATATGACGACCTTTTTGGCGATAAGCATAAGCAACCCCTTTCAAGGCTAAATTATTGGCTTCCGTCGCACCCGACGTCCAAACAATCTCACGTGAATCCGCTTTAATTAAACTGGCCACCTGTAACCGAGCCTCTTCAACAGCCTCTTCTGCTCGCCAACCAAAAAGATGTGAGCGAGAAGCAGGGTTGCCAAAATTCCCATCCTGCGTTAAACACGCCATCATTTTTTCAGCGACTCTTGGGTCCACTGGTGTGGTTGCAGAGTTATCTAGGTAAACCGGGGTATTCATTAAAGCTCTCCAATATAAATTAAACAGGTACGCATAAGCCGATAGTTCAACAGCTCAGAGTTAAGCCGCCGCCTGAGCGATACCTTTTATGCGACCGACAATGGAACGCAAACCGTTACCACGAGTCGGACTCAAATGTCTTTCAAGATCCAACTCTTCAAAATACGCTGTAATGTCGAAATCTAAAATTTCTTGCGGTGTTTTGTGGTCCAGCGCTGCAAGCACCAACCCCAATAAACCACGAACGATAATAGCATCACTGTCTACGGCAAACGTAAGCACTTCACCTTTTATCGCATCTTGATCACTACCCGGCTGAATCCAAACACTGCTCTGGCACCCTTTCACTAGACGCTCCGGCGTACGCCACACTTCATCAAACTCAGGCAATGACTTCCCCAAATCTATAATGTACTTATATTTATCTTCCCAATCGTCAAAGAACGACAGATCGTCAACGATATCTTCCGTACTAGGTAAAGCCATGACTACCCTCTTTTTTCATCAAGCCTATTAAAACAAAAACGGCTTTGGCTATATGCCAAGGCCGTTTCTTATTGTATTCGATTTTAGCGAATGACCGAAACTATCCCCAAAAAGACATCAGAAGAAAAGACCTGCTTCCAATTGCGCTTCTTCACTCATCATTTCTCGTGACCAAGGAGGGTCAAACACCAGGTCAACTTTGACCGAATCAACGTTGGGCACTTTAGCGACACGATATTTTACATCACCCACCAACACAGGCCCCATTCCACAACCAGGCGCTGTCAGCGTCATATTAATCAAAACCGTCTTGGCGTCTTGATCGAGCGTTACCTTGTATACCAAACCTAAAGAAACCAAGCTGATCGGAATCTCCGGATCGTAAATAGTATCTAACGCCTGCCAGACTTGGTCTTTACTGATCTGACCAGTACCAAGATCTTCAAAATCCAAGACCTCTGGTTGCTGACCAATGGCCTCCGCGTCGGTACCGTCTATGCGCAGCATATTACCTTGCCAAGTGACGGTATAGTTGCCACCCAAACTCTGATTGATCGTAATAAACTGACCTTCTGGAATACTAACCGGCTCGCCACTTGGTACTCGTCGTGCTGGACAGGCACGATTTGTTACTACCATTTTTTGCATGAAGTTAACTCACACTAAAGCTTTCGCCACAGCCACACTCTGCTACAACGTTAGGGTTTTTAAACTTCACAACTTCGTTAACGCCCTCGCGCACTAAGTCAATCTCTGTGCCCTTCAACATGGCAACAGAGTGTGAATCCACAGCAAGTATCACGTTACCAAACTCTAATACGGTATCGTCACCTAAGGCGGTATCAACAATATCCAGCACATAAGAAAACCCCGTACAGCCACTCTCTTTCGTGCTCAATCGAATCAACTTGCCAGGCTGCTTAACCAATTTAGAGGCAAAATATTTCTGTGCAGAAGCGGTTAAAGACACGCTAGAGACAGGATCAAACGTTGTTACTGTCATTGAAACCTCCTAAGCCAGCATTGTTTGCACTTTTTTCAGTGCCACAAACAAAGCGTCAACTTCTTCTAATGTATTATAAATCGCAAACGATGCGCGTGCTGTACCTGGCACATTAAAGCGCGCCATCAGTGGTTGCGCACAATGATCACCCGTACGAACAGCAATCCCCTGACGATCCAACAAGAACCCGATATCAGCAGGGTGCCCCTGATCCATCACAAAGCTCAACACGCCAATTTTTTCTTTGGCAGTCCCAATTATTGTCAAACCTTCAAACTGCTCAGCAAGCTCAGTTGCATGGTCCAACAAGGCTTTCTCATGAGCCGCAACAGCCTCTTGATCTAATGCACTAAACCAACGAATCGCTTCCGCCATCGCAATCGCATCGCCCACATTAGGCGTACCTGCCTCAAAACGATAAGGCAAAACGTTCCAAGTTGCGTCTTGCAAAGTCACCGTAGAAATCATCTCGCCGCCGGTGCGCCAAACAGGCCACTCAGCGAGAACTGACTCTTTGCCCCAGAGCACACCGACACCCATTGGTCCGTAAATCTTATGCCCAGAAAAGGCATAAAAATCACAACCTATGTCTTGCACATCAACATGACCATGAGCGGCACCTTGAGCACCATCCACTAGAACCAAAGCGCCAAACTGCTTGGCTTTTGCTGTCATATCTTTAATTGGGTTTACTGTTCCCAATGCATTGGAGACATGAGGAAAAGCAACGAACTTAGTACGTTCGTTCAACATGTCGTCATAAGCCGCCTGATCCAATTCCCCCATATCCGTTACCGGAACGGTTCTTAAAATCGCACCAGAAGCTTTACAGGCTTGTTGCCATGTCACAAGGTTGGCGTGATGATCCATGCCTGTTGCGATCACTTCATCGCCCGGCAACAACAAAGAAGCCAAACCATTAGCGACAATATTAATCGCCTCGGTAGTGCCCGTCGTCCAAATCACTTCTTCACGTTTTGGCGCATTAATGAAGTTTTTTACGATGTCGCGCGCATCCTCAAAGCGACGTGTCGCTTCATCAGCAAGACGATGGGCACCACGATGCACATTAGAATTACAGGTCGAATAGTAATCCACCAAAGCATCAATCACACATTGCGGCTTTTGCGTCGTCGCTGCATTATCGAGGTATATCAAAGGTTTCCCATCAATCTCTCGCTTTAAAATCGGAAACTGCTTACGGATAGCGGCTACATCAAAACTCATCGTTTTCTCGCTTATTTCACTTCCATTTGCGCAAATCGTTCACGGATAATAGGACGAATCCACTCCGCTAACGCCGCATTTGGCATTAAATCAATCAACTCATTAATAAAGCCAAAGTTGAGCATCACTTGCGCCTTCGAGCGGCTTACACCGCGAGTCTGCAAATAATACAAAGCTTGCTTATCAATCTGAGCTACCGTTGCCCCATGAGCACATTTCACATCGTCAGCGTATATTTCTAACTCTGGCTTAGTATTGATCTCGGCTTTATCGGATAACAGCAAGTTGCGGTTATTTAGCTCTGCCAAGGTTTTCTGTGCATCACGGTGAATATGAATACGACCATTAAAAATAGCGCGAGAACGATCGGCTACGATACAACGCACATTCTCTTCAGTTTTGCCATTGGGCATGGCATGCTCAACCGTCGCATGCAGATCAAACAGCTCTTTTCCATCTAACAAATACATGGCATTAAGCTTGGCATCGGCAAACTCACCCGCATGAATAATGTCTGTGTCTAAACGAGACAGCTCACTACCAAAACCCACAAGGGTACTGTGCATTTTAGCATGGTCATGCAAGTTGAAATGGCTACCACCAATGGAAACATTACTGCCTGTCTGTAGAGCAAAGCGATAATGTTCTAGACTAGCATTCGCAGCGACCTTGTATTCAACAAACGCGGTATTAAAACTATCGCCTTGGGCTTGGACATCTTCAATCACGGTTAATCGCGAGCCCGCTGCCAAAGTAACTTGCACACGAGTATGGGATTCCGCGCCTTGACTCAACAAAGAGCTAATACGAATCGGTTGAGTAATCTCAACCCCTTCCGCCACCGTCACCACCACGACATCCTGTGCTAGTGCGTCGTTAACCAAACCGAAAATGTGACGCTCTGGCTTAATAGTCGAAAATGCATGTAGTGCTTCTGCTTGTTGCGCCGTATCTAAATCACCACCCAAGGAAATGGACACACCTTCAGGCAAGGTTTTCGCTAATTGGGTTTGGTCAAACTGACCATTAACAAAGACCAATTCAATCGCAGATAAATCCGCAATGGCAACCGGAAGCAACTCAACTTTATCGGTAATGACTTTTGCTTGCGTACGCTCTACAGGGCGCAAAGGCGTATAACGCCACGCTTCCGTTTTACGCGTTGGCCACTTAGTATTTGCTAAAAGTTCCAGTGCGTGAGCTCGCTTTGGCGCAAGCCAATCATTGATACCTTGCGCTCGAGCAATGGCGCTTTCTAACCATTCACTCATGCGTTACCCCTCAAGTTCGTCTTCAACTGGCTCTTTCTGCAACCAAGCATAACCTTGAGCTTCTAACTCAAGCGCAAGGGAAGCATCACCACTCTTAACGATTTTACCGTCAGACAATACATGCACAAAGTCAGGCTTAATGTAATCCAAAAGACGTTGATAATGGGTCACAACAATAAAACTGCGATCTGCGGAACGTTGGCTATTCACACCCTCTGCCACTATCTGCAGAGCGTCAATATCCAAACCAGAATCTGTTTCATCTAGAATGCAAAGCTTTGGTTTAAGCAATAACATCTGCATTAGCTCATTACGTTTTTTCTCGCCACCGGAGAAACCTTCGTTAACACCACGCTTCAAGAAAGCCACTGGCAAGTTAACTTGCTTACACGCCGCTTTCGCTTCTTTCAAGAAATCCGCAGAGGTAATGGCGTCTTCACCACGGGCTTGACGCTGTGCATCCACCGACGCTTTTAAGAATTCTAAGTTGCTGACACCAGGAATTTCGACTGGATATTGGAACGCCAAGAACAACCCTGCGCGAGCACGATCTTCCGTCTCCATATCCAGTAAATCTTCGCCATCAAGCGTCACGCTACCACTGTCTACACTGTAACCATCACGACCAGACAAAACATAGCCAAGGGTACTTTTACCAGCACCGTTTGGTCCCATTATTGCGTGCACTTCACCCGGCTTGATGTCTAAATCCAACCCTTTGATGATTTGTTTTTCTTCAACGCTGGCGTGCAAATCTTTTATCGTCAACAAACTTTTCGTGTTCGACATCTTTAATAATTCCTTAACCTACTGAGCCTTCAAGGCTTATTTCTAGTAACTTGCCCGCTTCAACGGCAAATTCCATTGGTAATTCTTTGAATACTTCTTTACAGAAGCCATTCACAATCATGGAGACGGCTTTTTCAGGATCGAGGCCACGCTGACGACACAAGAACATCTGCTCATCACTGACCTTAGAGGTCGTCGCTTCATGCTCAATAATGGCTGATGGGTTACGACTTTCCACGTAGGGGAAAGTGTGCGCGCCACACTGGTCACCAATCAACAAAGAGTCACACTGGGTGAAGTTACGTGCGCCTTCGGCACCTGGATTCATACGAACAAGCCCACGGTAACTGTTGTTACTTCTTCCTGCCGAAATACCTTTAGAGATAATGGTGGATTTTGTATTCTTACCGATATGGATCATCTTAGTGCCAGTGTCTGCTTGCTGACGACCACGCGTCAAAGCAACTGAGTAGAACTCGCCTACACTGTTATCGCCTTTCAAAATGCAGCTTGGGTACTTCCAAGTGACCGAAGAACCTGTCTCGACTTGCGTCCAAGAAATCTTAGCGTTGGTATGACAAATACCGCGCTTGGTGACAAAGTTGTAAATACCACCTTTACCGTTCTCGTCACCTGGATACCAGTTTTGCACCGTTGAGTATTTAATCTCAGCGTTATCCATGGCAACGAGTTCTACTACCGCCGCATGCAGCTGATTTTCATCACGTTGTGGCGCAGTACAACCTTCAAGATAACTCACGTGACTACCTTCATCTGCGATAATCAGTGTGCGCTCGAATTGCCCGGTATTTTGCTCATTGATACGAAAATAAGTAGACAATTCCATAGGGCATCGCGTGCCTTTAGGAATATAAACAAAAGAGCCATCCGTAAACACAGCACAATTCAACGCCGCATAATAGTTGTCTTTCTTAGGCACAACGCTACCGATGTACTTTTTAACAAGGTCTGGATATTTGTGCAGCGCTTCAGAAATTGGGCAAAATATAACACCCGCTTCCTCTAGTTTCTCACGGAATGTCGTTACAACAGAGACAGAGTCAAATACCGCATCAACCGCGATACCGGCCAACATTTGCTGCTCTATCAAAGGAATACCAAGTTTTTCATAAGTACGCAGTAGTTCCGGATCCACCTCGTCCAAAGACTTAGGCTTGTCTTTCATACTTTTTGGAGCCGAATAGTAAGAAATAGACTGGAAATCTATTTTTGGGTAATCGACTAAAGCCCATTCTGGCTCTTCCATTTCCAACCATTCACGAAATGCGCTCAGGCGCCATTCGAGCATCCATTCAGGCTCACCTTTCATTTCAGAAATACGTCGGATGACACTTTCATCCAAACCTGGCTCAAATGTCTCTGATTCTACATCAGACACAAAACCTGCTTCGTACTCCCGTGCCAGCGCCTTATCTATCTGCTCAGTCATATAAAAACTCACTCAATTATAGCCACTAATACACTGTGAATCAGCGCATTAAGCTCTACTAATTTATTTTCTATTTAATCAACAATGGCCGCACTAATTTTGTCATTTTGAAGACTACGTTGTCGGCTCTCAAGATCTTGTCGCTCAGCCACTTGACGTACATCATTGCGACGCACAAGCTGCTCTAAGCTAATTTGATTTAAAAAATCGTGTATTTGATCACTTAAATCACACCATAAATGATGGGTAAGGCAAGTATTACCGCTTTGACAATCACTTCGGCCTTTGCAGCCCGTTGCGTCTACCGACTCATTAACAGCATCGACTATTTGCGCAACAAAAATATCATGATGAGAACGGCTCAGACGATAACCGCCACCAGGGCCTCGAACACTGTTTACCAATGCTTTCTTACGGAGCTTAGAAAATAACTGCTCCAGATAAGATAATGATATTCCCTGTCGATTCGAAATATCCGACAAGGACACCGGCCCTTTATCCGAATGCAATGCCAAATCAAGCATGGCGGTTACCGCATAACGACCTTTTGTTGTCAGGCGCATAAACTATCCACTTTAGATTATTCTGTGAGTATGAATAGTACACAAAACCTACTGTTTTGATCAAGTATTTACCTGACTATTTTAGTAGGTTATTAGTCCCTCTTACCATGCGGCCGTATTTTACGTGTACTGGGACAAAAACTAAACCGCTGAATGCGTCTCTAAAGGCCAGCATAAAAATAATTGAGAGCATTAACAGAGCACACCGCGTGTGTTACTAAGACAAAACCGATACAAGAAAAGAGAAAAAACGTGTTCTTTTTATATAAAAAAGCACACTATAAAATCATCGTATAACGGAAGTAAGGAGGGTTAATTATGCCGCAAAAACCTATTGTCGAGAAAAAAGTGGAAGTAGAAGAGCCCACCCCCAAAAAAAGCAAAATGCCTATAGTCGCTTTTTTATCCTGTTTTCTATTGAGTGTATGTGCCTCTTCTGGCGTCACTTACTTCCTACTTCAATCCCAAGAGGGTATCGAAACCGTCACAAAATTGAGTACTCACGAGGAGCAATTACTCAACATACAAAAAACACTCTCTCAACAAGATATGGACATAAAAGCCATAAAAGAGCAAAACGAAACGCTAAAGCTCTATCTAAGACACAGTAGTGCAACGGCTCTAAAAAACATCTTAATCAACCAAGAACAAAATATTCAGGCTTACCTAAAAGTCATGAAATCCGCCATGAGCGACTTATCAGCACTCAGTCCTAGGACAACAGACTGGAACGATGAATACCAATATCAATTAGATCTCGCACTAAAAGGCAGCATAAAAAGAGAAGATTTATTGAAGCTACTCAAAACTGGCGAGCCAAACGAAAAGAGTCAGTAAACAACATACGCTAGAAGGCGGAGAGTTAAAAAACTATACCGTACGAAGCGACAAACTGATTGGGTAATGATCAGAAGAATGGATATCTATGTGAACATGCACGTCAACAACGCCTAATCCACGACAGTAAATATGATCTAAGTGCCGTAACAAATGGTTTAGCCTCGGCTGACGCATCATCTTCACCTCTTTTAACGAAGATGCCGTGGCAAGTTCATCAAAATACTGCATTCTTTTTTTGTTCCAAGTATTAAAGTCACCGGCCAACAATATCGGACCACTATGATGGTCTAGAGCCTGAAAAGCTTGATCAAGATGCGCTCTAAACTTTTCGAAGGAAACAAAGTTAATCATGTGAGTATTGATAACGAGCAACGACTGCTCAAGGGTAGGTTCTGTTGTACTTGCTAACGGATACTCGGTCGCTAACACCATTTTTTTAGTTTTAGTAATAGGTTCACTATGAGTAGATGCTGAAAAAAAATGCTTATTTGCCATAACGCTTGATCCGGTTTTAACACCCGTTTCAATGTTAGACTTCACGTTTTTAAAGCTGCTCGCCATAATCCACTGATGTTGCGAAGAATGGTGAAACATTCCGTCAAAGGGCGAGTTTAGAATGGCTTCTTGCAAGAGGATTAAATCTTTATCACCAATAAGAGAAGTAAAATCATTCTGCCAGCCCTTTCGTTTACATTTAAAGACATTCCACAACAATACCTTGATATCTGGCCCTATCGCCTGTTTCGATGCATTACCCATAATTTTTAACGACTCAACAGCACAATAACGATTTTTCATCATGGAAAATGGCCTTTAAGAAAATCGTAACGACGAGCTACTGACATCGCTACAAATACGGTGAAAACAAACGAAACAAGTTATTGCGAATTTTCTTATAAATAGGCAATTTCTTAATATCTTCCTCTAACACGAGCTCCGCATTATGTTTTTTTGCAACAAACAATTCGGTAAGTTGTGCATTAAGACGCCTATCGAAACATTCTAAGTTGATTTCAAAGTTAAACGCTAAGCTTCTAGCGTCCCAATTAGTGGAACCGATAAATGACCAAACATCATCAATAAGGACTATTTTACTGTGATCAAAAGGTCTTTTGTTTTTGTATATCTGAACACCGTGTTCCATGATCCTCATGAAATTGGCTTCCATCACCCAATCTACAAAAGGGATGTTGCTGTGTTCCGGTACTATAATTTCAACAGCTACACCACGTAAGGCCGTGGCGTGAAGCGACGTCATTAATGTTTGATCTGGTATAAAATAAGGGGTCATGATTTTGACGCTTTTTTGTGCACAAACCAATGCGTTAATTAATGTCCAGCGTATCCTATTATGGTGTTCATCCGGGCCATCTTGAATGACTCGCGCAACAACAGTTTTATTCTTCTCTTGCTCCGTACTGTCTAGGTTGTTGCGCGTATTGTAGGACGGGAATTGAATTAACTCGCCTGTAGCAAAAAACCAATCTTCTACAAAGACCTGACTGATCTGATCAATAACGGGGCCTGTCACTTTAAAATGGACATCATCAATCGGATGTTTTGCTGCATTAACTAAGTTATTTTTACTGACATTCATACCACCAATATAAGCTTCTTCACCATCTACACAAAGTATCTTTCTGTGGTTTCTTAAATTAATAAAGCGAGTGCCCGACAGTGATAAGGCGGGTAAAAAACGAGCCGTTTCCACACCTCTTTTTTTTAACGCTCGATCTGATTTACGCCAACTATAGCCAATACCGATTCCATCCAATAAGACCTTTACAACAACGCCTCGCTGCTGCGCTTGCACTAACGCCTTAACGAACTGACGCCCAAGTGAATCATAATCAAATATGTAACTTGATAGAATAATATAATGCGTTGCAGATTGGATCGATTGGATCATCTCTGGGTAAGCATTATCACCATTTACAAGAGGCTCAACGCTGTTAGCAGCAAGATAATTTATAGGGTTAATGGCGTACCCTGCAATGATTGATGAATGCCAGTTTTCAGGAAGTTGATGAAAATTAATAGGGTTTTCTTGAGATCGAAAGTCTCGTTTAAGCGTTTGAGGATGCTCTCTTTTCGCTAGGCGCTGGATACGATTTATCCCAAACAACCAATAAAACAAACTGCCCAACACAGGGGAAAATATAACAAGACCAATCCAAGCAAGTGATGTACGCTCGTTTTCTTTGAACAGTAGCACATGCAAGGATGTCATAAATGACAAACCAATATGCAACACGACGATGATAGTTACCCAGTGAAAGCTAATCCATTCAAACAATGCTTCTAATACCAGCATAAACTCCAACTCTAATATTGTGCTGCCAATAATCGTTACTTTTATCAACTATTTTATATGTGATAAGTTACACCATTAATCAACGAGATAAAGTGATTTACAAAAAGATTACGAGATATTCGGGCAAAAATTAAGCTCAAGATATCAGCAATAATACTAAAACAGCGACCCAAAGGCATAAACACATGACCAATGACCGAGACATTATTGCACGCCTACGTGAGCGAATTCCCACCTTCAAATGCAAACTGGGCTGTCACGATTGTTGCGGGCCTGTCACCGCTTCTTCGGAAGAAATGTTACGTCTACCCGTTAAATCAAATGCAGAGCATGACGCCGCTTTAGAAGAGCTTAATTGCGTCCACTTAGGGCCGAATGGTTGCGAGGTGTACGATGAACGCCCGCTAATCTGCCGACTTTTCGGCACCACTCCCAAAATGGCCTGCCCTAATGATTGTGCTCCAGAAACCATGGTTGATTCTGACATTGAAGACCAAGTTCATTACTACATTGCCACGACTAGGCAAGTATTAGTGTAAATATCCGAGTTTAATAAATAACGAGAGTGATGAATCAATATCGCTAACCATCACTCTATAAGTCTTTTACCTAATTATAACGAGCAAGCCAGCAAGGTACCTTGCTTAATAGCTCGCTTCGCATCCAGTTCAGAAGCCACATCAGCACCACCGATAAAGTGCACCGCATGACCTATTTCGCGCTCTAATAATCGATTTGGTTCTTGCCCTGCGCACACAACAACCGTATCTACGTCAAGGCAACGAGCTTCACCATTTACGGTTAAATGCAGTCCTTCATCATCAATACGCTGATAATCACAGTCTGACAAAAAGACGACGCCTTTTTTCGACAATTCGGTACGATGAATCCAGCCTGTCGTTTTACCCAAGTTCGCTCCCACCTTGCTTTTCTTACGTTGTAATAAGAAAACCTCGCGCTCAGCTTTTGCAAACACAGGCTTGATTCCTTCCACGCCTCCACGGGCTGTAAAGCTCATGTCCACGCCCCACTGGGTCATGAAGTCTTCAATTTTTTGTTCTTTATGGGCTGCAGAATGAATTAAATACTCGCTGATATCAAAACCAATGCCTCCAGCACCAATAACGGCAACTCGTTTACCAACAGGGAGACCATTCATCACATCTAAGTAGCTCAGCACTTTTTGATGATCTATTCCGTCAATATCAGGCGATCTTGGTAAAATCCCTGTTGCCAATACTACCTCATCGAATCCCTCTCTCTTCAATAACTCGCCATCCACACGAGTATTCAACTTAAGATTAACGCCTGTCAGTTCTACCTGACGCGCAAAATATCGCAAAGTTTCATAAAACTCGCCTTTACCGGGAATGCGTTTGGCGATATTAAATTGCCCACCAATTTCATCGCCTGCATCATATAAAGTAACTATATGACCGCGTCTTGCTGCCGTGGTTGCAAACGCTAAACCAGCAGGGCCAGCACCAACAACGGCAATACGCTTAGGAGAATCAACTGGTGTGATCATGATCTCTGTCTCATGGCATGCTCTTGGATTGACCAAACAAGACGTCATTTTTTGATCAAACACATGATCCAAACAGGCTTGGTTACAAGCAATGCAGGTATTGATTTCGTCGGCACGATTTTGCTCTGCTTTTACAACGAACTCAGGATCGGCAAGGAAAGGCCTCGCCATAGACACAATATCCGCATCACCACGAGCCAGAACCTGCTCTGCCACTTCAGGCGTATTAATTCGATTAGAGGTGACCAAAGGCACAGATAAAGATTTACGCAGTTCCGCCGTTACCCAAGTGAATGCCGCTCGTGGCACCTTGGTAGCAATCGTCGGTACTCTCGCTTCGTGCCAACCAATCCCCGTACTTATAATACTGGCACCAGCTTTTTCGATGGCAAGGCCAAGTTTCACCACTTCTTCAAGATCACTTCCCCCCTCAACAAGATCCAACATTGACAGTCGGTAGATAATAATAAAATCACTGCCTACTGCTTCTCGAATTCGTCTCACTATGTCTGTTGGTAACTTGATTCTGTGATCGTACTCTCCACCCCACTCGTCCTCACGTTGGTTTGTACGAGAGGCAATAAATTGGTTCAACAGATAGCCTTCGGATCCCATCACTTCAACACCGTCATAACCCGCTTTTTTAGCTAAAGTAGCCGCATTGATAAAATCAGATATTTGCTTTTCAATGCCTTCTGGAGTTAACGCCTCAGGCTTAAAGGGATTAATCGGCGCCTGCAAGGCTGATGGTGCAACCAGTTTTGGATTATAAGCATATCGGCCCGTATGTAAGATTTGCATGCATATTTTTCCACCCTCTGCGTGCACCGCATCGGTAATGATTCGATGTTTTTCAACATCTTCTTCAGAAGCCATTTTTGCTGCACCTGCGTAAACAGCACCTTCAGAATTAGGTGCAATGCCGCCCGTAACGATCAGCCCAACCCCGCCACGAGCACGCTCTGCATAAAATACAGCCATTCTCTCGATTCCGCCCTTTACTTCCTCTAAACCTAAATGCATCGATCCCATCAGCACTCGATTTTTTAGCTGAGTAAATCCTAGATCTAATGGTTCAAATAAATGTGGATACGTTGAATGGCTCATAATCATGACTCACTTTGTTTATTATTTTTTGGTATTGCAGCTGCCCGCATGCAATTTTGACACTGTCAAGATAGATATTCATTTTGACATTGTCAAGATACAAGTATTTAATCGGTACATGTCAACATTTAAAACACAGTATCACCATGGTGATCTCACTAAATCTTTACTGGAATCCGCCTCTTTCATTATCAAAGAACAAGGCGTAGAAAGTCTTAGTATGCGCAAGTTAGCTGACACCGTCGGTGTCTCAAGAACGGCGCCGTATCATCATTTCAAAGATAAAAACGCCTTACTATGTGCTCTAGCTGAAAAAGGTTTTTATGAGCAAGAAGGCATATTGAATGCCTTAAAAGCGCAAAAAATTAGTGCTGAAGAAAGCTTTAGGAATTACGTATGCGCTTACGTTGAGTATGCCCTTCAACACAGTGAAACCTACGATCTCATGTACGGTAGGACATTATGGAAAGCTGGCACACCAAGCGATTCACTAAAAAAAGCCTCTAAACAGACCTTTAAAGCATGGATTGACTGGGTTGAAACATTGCAAGCAGAAAACGTATTGCCAAAAAACAATACCGCATTAAGAATTGGACAAACCACATGGGCAAGTCTACATGGGCTGGCTAGGCTCTTTATAGATGGTATCTACCTAGACCAAGCTGATCTTTCGGAAATGATTGAGCAAATGATTAAAAACCTTTGCTCAAATCCTTCAACCAGCTCCCAAATTTGATCGGGTATTAGACAACAACTGCTCCTTCCGTAAGCGTCTAATGTCCTTATGACTCAAATAAAGCAAAGGCGCTATAACGAAAAAAGAACCAATAAACAAACCTAAATCTGGCGCTTCACCAAATACCCACCAACCAATCAGGAAAGCAAAAATCAATCCAGAATACTCAGCACTGGTTACCTGACTTGATGCAACATATCGATACCCGACTAGACACGACACGCTATATAAAATCGAGCATATCGACGACAAAGCCGAATACATTAATACATCCAACTGAAACGCAGCCCCCTCCCAAAAAGCCAATCCTCCAGCCAACGGCAACGCAAAGAGCTGGGTCACGAATAAGCCATATAGCATATCTTGTTGCTGCGGTAGACGCTTAATTAACAAGCTATTTGTAGCAAGCACAATCGCAAACAGAATGGCACTCACCATACCAGAGCTAACCTCTGTCGGCCTCAGTATCACTAAAATACCAATAAAGCCAAGAACCGCGGCGAACACAACATCCACTGTCAGTCGCTCTTTATAGAAAAAAGCCCCCAAAAGCATAATAAAAATCGGGGCGGTATAGAACACCGCATTAGCCGTTGCCAATGATAGTTCCGCCAAAGAAAGGACCAATAAAACAGCCGCCAACACCCACATATTACCGCGAATAAAATGAAGCTTTAGCCCTAAAAAAGCGGTCGATTTTGCGTAGTGACGAAACCTAAACGCCACAATAGGACAAAGAATAAGGCACATAAAAACAGCACGCAGAAAAGTGAACTGAAAAATAGCCACATCAGAGCCTGCCATTTTGATAAAAGTGTCACACAGGGTAGCAAAAAAACTGCCTAATACTAATACAAAAATAGCACTACTAACGGTACGACCCGACACACAACGCTCCTACAAAGTATTCAAATTCACAGTAGCTTAGTAAGTTTACATCATTAGATAAAGTGATATATTCAAACTCAGTATTAGTTATTTGGATAATAAATATGACGCCTTTAAAATCCCTACCTGTGTTTGAGACAGTGGCTCGACTTAACAGCTTCTCATTAGCAGCCAACGAGCTAAATGTGAGCCAGAGCGCCGTATCCCACCAGATAAGAATTCTTGAAAACTATCTAGGAGAAAGCCTTTTTCATCGCCAAGGTAGAAACCTAGAACTCACCAAAGAAGGTAAGCAGTATTTAGATGCCATCAGCAGCTCATTACTGCAAATAAACGAAGCCACAAATCGTCTGAAGGGTGTACAAAAAACACATATAAGACTGGCCGTGTACAGCTCGTTTGCCGTCTACTGGCTGATCCCCAGATTACCAGAACTTAAACGTCTACACCCAAGCTTAGAGTTGAGTATAGAAATGAGCCACCACTCTCCAGATTTATCAGACAGAACGGCAGACTTTTTTATCACCGTTGAAAAAGAAAAAAGAGGGTTCTTATTTGAATCTTTATATCAAGAGGAGCTTTTTCCAGTATGTAGTCACCAGTATTTTGAAACCATTAAAAACAAACTAAATATCACCTCGACTCAAGAATTGAGCGACAAACTAAAAACAACACCAAGCTTACTGGCACAATTTCCACTTATCACCTCATATAGCATCTATGATAGTCATACAGAGGATTGGAGACGCTGGTTTGCAAATTTAAAGCAACCACTACCAAGCACAATACAGTTTCACCGCTTTAGTCACCTCATGCTCGCATATGAAGCCGCAAAACACTCTCTCGGCATTGCACTCGTCAATGACTATATGATGAATGAGAAGTACGAGGAGACACCGCTCACGCGTTTACCATGTAGGGCGTTCAAAACAGGTGACAACTTTCATTTAGCTTACAAAGAAAGTCGTAAAAATGAAGACGCAATCAGACATCTAAAACAATGGCTGAAAGAAGAAGCTAACTCTTTACCTCGGTTCTAGCCTCTTTCACAAGCATCAGATTCGGCGGTTAGCTAATCAGCGAATAATATCAGTACGTCACGTCTTGTCGGGCTAAAGCCATGATCGACAAAAACCTAGATAAATCAGACCGTTGATAAAAAATGCACACCCGACGCCTTAGTGTTGGATTCGCGCTGACGCGTTGAGCGTGCGAAACAGGCGCAAGCGAAGCGAATACCAGGGTGATGATAATGCACCTCGTCCCCTTTCCTTGAGACGAAAAAAAGCCCCGACAGCGTTCGCTATCAGGGCTTCTTAAATGTAAAGCTTGATGACGACCTATGCTTATCCCCTTGCGGGATTATCACATGCTTGTCTGTGATGAAGAGCCCCACACGCACGTGGGAAGGATCATGTTACGTCCTTGAAACGAAAAAACCCCACCCTACTGAGTAGGATGGGGTTTCTCTTAATATAAAGCTTGACGACGAC
>NZ_QHJF01000070.1 GCF_003259225.1 Marinomonas arctica
CCGCGTATACCGCTTTTTCCTCGGAATTTCTAAATTTGTTCGAACATATTCAACGGACGGATGCTCGGAGCTCTTCTGGTCCAGCGGCACTCCTGGAGGAGAACTCTTTGGTCGAGACAGGTTCTTGCGAATAATTTCTGAAAAAATAGTTAATTTTTGGAATCGTTACGAGTACAGCCGTCTTGTAGATTTCTATCAGACTCTGGAAGACTCCAATGATAAGGATTTGGTAAACTTTGAGCTTCGTAACTATTCTTTCCGTTATAATAGACCTCCTGAAAATAAGGAAAAACCCTATCATGAACTTCCTCTTGTTCGTCGCTTGGCTGCCGCGTCTTTGTTGAAATGTCGGGATAAGGTCAAACACAAGAAGACTAATGATTCGTTTGGTATTTTTTCTTATCAAGATTAATATTGTTTAATTGTTAAATTGTTTTTATGGCTTCTTACACTGGAATGTCCAACCTTCAGAATCACCCTCACCGTTCTGGATTTGATATTGGACGTAAAAATGCATTTACTGCGAAAGTTGGTGAGCTTCTTCCCGTTTATTGGGATATTTCCATGCCTGGTGATAAGTATAAGTTTAATGTTGAGTATTTCACCCGAACTCAACCCGTTGAGACTTCTGCTTATACCCGTTTGCGTGAATACTTTGATTTTTACGCTGTGCCGTTACGCCTTCTTTGGAAGTCTGCACCTTCCGTGTTGACTCAGATGCAGGATATTAATCAGATTCAATCTTTGTCTTTGACGCAGAATTTGTCTCTTGGTTCTTATTTACCTTCTTTGCCTATTGATTATTTGAGAATTGTTGTCAATCATTTAAACGCAAATGATTGGAGTCCTAATGATTCAGGAAAGAAGAATATGTTTGGTTTTTATCGTTCTGATTTGTGTTATAAATTATTTCAATATCTTGGATATGGTAATTTAATTCGTGTCGCCCCTTCTGAGAAAACCCGTTGGTGGTCTACTTCTTTAAAAAAAGATAATACCCCAGTAGGTTATACCCAACAGTATATTCAGAATAATTACGTGAATCTTTTCCCTCTTCTTGCTTATCAGAAGATTTATCAGGATTTCTTCCGTTGGTCTCAATGGGAAAAATCAAATCCTTCTTCTTATAATGTTGACTATTTTACGGGTGTTTCTCCTATCTTGGTTTCAGATCTTCCTTCACCTTCTGATGACTATTGGAAATCCGATACAATGTTTGACCTCAAATATTGCAATTGGAACAAGGATATGTTGATGGGTGTTCTCCCGAACTCTCAGTTTGGAGATGTTGCTGTAATTGACCTTCCTTCTTCAATTTCTAAAGTTCAGGTTGTCGATACTTCTGGTGCTTCTCATCCCGTAGGTACTGCGACTGTTATGAATAAAGGAATTGCTACTTCAC
>NZ_QHJF01000071.1 GCF_003259225.1 Marinomonas arctica
AGCTGTCGTTGATTTTCTTAAAGTGGTCAACGTCCAGTAAGATCAAACTAAAATGATGACCTCGGTTAGCCAGTGCCAATTCGGCTTTAATCTGCTCATCCCATTTATGACGATTAAACGCCCCCGTCAGCTTGTCTCGTGTTGCCAGCTCAATAAGTTGAGTTTCTACTTCATCACGATTGTGCATTTCTTTCGAAAACTGTTTAACAAGCGCTTTTAAATCCGTTTCTAACTCATCCAGCTCATCTAACCCTGTCTGTCTAGTTGGGAGATGGCTGCGGTCCACAACAATGGAACGATGCAGAGACTCTATCTGTCCACGCAGTGACCAGATACGCTTACGAAAAGTGATAATAATATACAAGGTTAAATAGGTACCAATGGCAAACGCGGACAAACCTAAAATGGCATTCATTGTCACAAAATGCCGCTCTTGGTTTTCAACCGTTGCCGAGACGCTCATGGTTAACAGGTCTATTTTTTTCAGCAACTCATCGGCTTGTGTATCTAACGCTGCATCTTGTTTTTCTAACTCAGTCCAAACACTTGAAAGGGATGGTTTCTGCTGCGCAAAAAAGATGTCAGCAAGGCGATCAAAGTTCATTCGATGCTCATGTAGCACGCTAATTTGCTGCATGAGCGCTTGATGATCCATTAGTTTAATTCTGACACTACCAAAGCCAAGGCCTGTGCGAAGTATGTCCGTCGCCTTATCCAATTGAGTGGCTAACTGGGCACTGAATTCATCAAACCCTTTTACACTATTGGCGTGTATAGAGGCATCGGCAAAAAACGCGTCTCCTTGTTGGCGAATACTCTCCATCAATAAATGCTGCTTAAGTTGCAACATCTCAATGTCAGAAATCACTTCAGACAAGGGCACATCAATTTCAGCGACTTCGTGCATTTCTTTGTAGATGCGCTGGGATTGGTAAGCGGAGTACACAATCACTACAAATAAAAAAGACAACAGAATAAATGACAAACTGCTAATTTTTCGTGTCATAGAAACATTCAACCAATGAAACATAAAGGGTCTGGATACCGATTGTTAAAGGCTAAGAGAAAGAATGTAAAATAATAAAAACGTGTTAAGAAAGTGCCTAAATATTAGCACATGCAGAAAAAATTAAAGGTGATAGAATTTTATCAGCCGGAAACAACACAATTACGCCCCGCGCCCTTGGCTTCGTAGAGCAGCATATCAGCACGCTTGACTATTTTGTATTGATCGTCAAAGTCTTGGTAATCGGTCACACCACTACTAATGGTAAAATGCGGAATGTGGTCTATTTTCAAAGTGG
>NZ_QHJF01000072.1 GCF_003259225.1 Marinomonas arctica
ACAAACCAACGATAACTACCTAACGCCGGATTACGGTCATACCTCTAGGTAGACAAAAAAACAAACTAAGCAAAGGCGCGCAAAAAGTGTAAAATCGGGTGTAATGAGAGGTAATGGAATCATCAAAACGTCAAACAAACCTTTGCAGTGAGACTATATGATTGAGCAAGACTTTATCCGTTGTAAGAGGCAGTTGCTGAAATTAGCCGAAGCGGATCCGCAAATTAATGCCTTGTGGCTATATGGATCGCACGCCAAGGGGCTAGCTCATGAGTACAGTGATTTGGATTTGGCGGTACAATTTACCCGCCACGAGACGGATGTTTTCACTAGACGCATGCGCCCAGAGATGCTTCTTATCGATTGGCAACAAAGTTTACAGCTAGGCGATGGTCAGTTGTCAGTGATTGATCTAATGCAGGCACCTATCCTGCTCGGTATCGAAGTCATACAAGCCAACACGCTTTGGTATTGCCGCGAGCGAGGTCTAATGATGCAAGGCGTAGGTAAAATAATGTCACGATATGAAATTGACTATCTACAGCAAGAAAAAATCACAGCAGCTGAGGGATATGGACGATAAAATGAAACATGATGGCTATTTAAAGGCAATGCGTGCCCATGTATGGCAATGCCAAAGTGATCTAGAAGAGCTACGTAACCATTTTTTACAAGCGCCACTTGATAAATATCAGCGTTTGGCTTTGCAGCGCTTAATGCAAGTGAGTATTGAATCGGCGATTGGTATTGCCAAGCATTGGGCGCAGCAGGTGAGTCAACGTCCAATATTAGAGGCTTATCAAGCCTTTGATATTTTAAATAATGCCGGCTTACTGAAAGGTAATGCGCCTTGGCGTCAAATAATCGGCATGCGTAATGTGTTAGTACACGATTATTTGAATGTTGATGAGCAGCTACTTGATAGCATCATCCGCGAGCAATTATATGGCGTTATTTTTGATTTTTGTTCTCAAGGATTGACAGCTCTAGATCAAACCCCGTAGGTCAGATAAGACGAGGCACGAGGCGTAATCTGACATTCATAACCAACATCATTAACCGGCACATTACACTTCGTTCATGATGTCCTACAAAACACAATAAATACCAA
>NZ_QHJF01000073.1 GCF_003259225.1 Marinomonas arctica
TAGAAATCTTCCACCTAGACTCAGAACTTCAGCCAATAAAAAATGCTAAATATACTGCTATTTTAAGTGACGGCACTGAAATCAAAGGCGTGCTTGATGGTGATGGTTACGCAAAAATTAATGATGTTTCTAACGGCGTAGCGACGGTGTATTACGAGACAGAACAGACCTTTGCTGATGTGCCAAGGGAAGCTATTGGCGGTGTTGTCAGCCGTCTTGATAGCCTATTAGGAGAGTAATATGTTAGGGAATGATGTATTTGGATGGCTATACGACAATTTAGAAGACGCCTACCAGTCAGGCGAAGACTATATCAAGCAACAAGCGCAAACCGTAGCGGATTCAGTTACCGCATCAGTTGAGTGGATCTGGGAGGCTTTACAAGGCGACTTTAATGAAGATATGACGACAGGGCAGATTGCTGCCAATGCCGTATTGGGATTGATTCCCGTGGTGGATCAGATCTTAGATTGTCGCGATGTCGTTGCTAATTGTAAGCAAATCAACAAAGACAAAACCGATACATGGGCTTGGGTTGCTTTATGCCTCACCTTGATCGGCTTAATCCCGACCTTAGGTTCGGCAGTGAAAGGGGTATTGAAAATCCTCTTCCTCTATTTACGCAAAGCCGGCGGGGACGTTGCTAAAGTTATAACGCCAGCAC
>NZ_QHJF01000074.1 GCF_003259225.1 Marinomonas arctica
ATGTGTTGTAATAGGTCGATATGGCCACCATCTGGTTTTGGGAAGTGACGGCCAATGGCGCCGTAACACAGCCCCATATCGTCTTCGCCTTTACGGTAAGGGTTGTTTAGCCACACTTCGTTTTCGTTGGCGTTGGCATCCCATGTCTTGGTGCCCAGCGCACGAAAGTCTGCCGCATTGTCGTAGCCTCTTAAATAACCAATAATTTCTGCAATGGCCGATTTCCAGTAGCTTTTGCGCGTGGTGACAAGAGGGAATTCGCCTTTGCTTACATCATAGGTGAGGTCGGCATTAATAACGGTCAGGCAGCGCTTGCCAGTTCGTTCGTTATTGACCCATTCACCTTCGTTGACGATGCGGTTGCAAAGATCTAAATACTGTTTCATAAAAAATGCCTTGTCTGTTTTTCCTCGACGACGTTTGCTAGTGCAGGTTAAGAAATGCAATCTGGATCGTCATGGGTATAATAAATGCCATTGATTATATCAGAAGCCTTTGCTCTTGGATTGCCGGAGCAAAGAAGAGCCAAGATTTTTACGCAGGTTATTGTATGTTGTCACTTATTGTTGCTATGTCTACCAACCGAACAATCGGTATTAATAACGCCTTGCCTTGGCATTTGCCAAATGATCTTAAATACTTCAAACAGGCCACCATGGGTAAACCCATTGTGATGGGGCGTAAGACCTTTGAATCGATTGGAAAACCACTACCGGGTCGTCGCAATATTGTTATTAGCCGTGATCCCGCATATCAAGCAGAAGGCATTGACGTGGTGACGACGCTGGAAGACGCTATTTCTCTTGGTGAAGATATTTGCTTGGTGAATGGTCAAGAAGAGGTCATGGTGATCGGTGGTGCGCAAATTTACCAACTGGCGCTTGAGCGTGCGGATCGTTTGTACATTACTCATGTGGATGCGGAAGTGGAAGGTGATGCGTTTTTTCCTGAGGTAGATTGGCCGTCGTTTACTCTGATTGCAGAAGAAGCGTTCCCTGCGGAAGGCCCGAATCCATACGACTACCGTTTTTCTGTTTACCAAAGAACCAGCGCAGAGTAATTCG
>NZ_QHJF01000075.1 GCF_003259225.1 Marinomonas arctica
GGATTAAACCGAAATAGGTGTTCGGGTCATACCGAAATGGCTGTTCGGAATGCTCCGAAATACGCAGGCGATTGACCATTTAAGGCTAAGGAAGGTTTTTTCATCCATAATGTCCATCTGTCTTCGTCACCAAGCAGCTCTAGACCCAATTGATAAACCCTTTCATTCAACTCTCTCATTTCAGATGCTTCAACTGCTTCTAAAATAGCGGCATAGGTGTCAGCGGGAACACAGTAAAATACGGGATTACCGTCCTTCATTACAGCAACTGGGCTGCCTTTTGATTCATTCATAACAAGATCAAGACTGCTCTCAATATCATGAATATCAATGCATTTTTCGGCATAATTTTTTCGTTTAGTGCTCATATCTCTTCCCTAACATGACTGATAAGTACAATGACGACCAGCTGGTCCATACCAGCTATCAGGACAAATGAACCTATAGATCATCACTTATCTGCTGCATATGGTCATTCACAGAGCTTTCACAATAACGTCCAGCCTC
>NZ_QHJF01000076.1 GCF_003259225.1 Marinomonas arctica
AACTTCTTCATCTTCTAACAAACCGGCCTCAACAGCAGACACCCCCTTGGTTTTTAAATCACTAGCAGTAACAACACTCATAAGCTCACCTTTTTTCTTACAAATAGTGCCATTTAAAGTACGGTCTGGACTTCCCAAACTTTACTAGACCACTACAGTATGAATATCTAAAAAAACCACTAAAAAATGACTCATCATTGTTCTCGTACACCAATTATATGCAATTATATTTTTTCTTATAAATTATATGTTGCCTTATAATTGACCACTTTTACTCTAGAGGTATGACTACACTATAGCAACAGGCGTATCTTTAGACTCACTCAAGGCTCGATCAAGATTTTTATAACAACACTCTACTTTGAAAATAATTTCTTACCTTGAGGAAATCGGCGTCTTTCAAGGTAGTTGTCGCCTAAAATAATTAAGCAGCGTCTTTGTGTTGCTCTGGATT
>NZ_QHJF01000077.1 GCF_003259225.1 Marinomonas arctica
TATACAAATCCAAGGTGAGGCAGATTATTTACATGAAAAACTTAATTTTTCTACAGCTTGGTTAGGCAATGATGTTGTTGCAGATTTTTGGTGTGGAATTATATGATGAACTATTTTGAGAGCCCGTTTAAGGGAAAACCTCTCGCCGAACAGGTAAAGAACCCAAATATCAAGGTGGGCCGCTATAGCTATTATTCAGGCTATTACCATGAGCATTCATTTGATGATTGCGCTCGCTACCTTTTGCCTGATCGTGACGATGTTGATAAGTTGATTATTGGAAGCTTTTGCTCCATAGGCACGGGTGCCTCCTTTATTATGGCCGGTAATCAAGGTCATCGACATGATTGGGTTACAACATTTCCTTTCTTCTACATGAATGAAGAACCCGCATTTTCAGAATCTATGGATGCATTCCAGCGTGCAGGCGATACCGTTATTGGAAACGACGTGTGGATCGGTTCGGAGGTAATGATTATGCCTGGCGTAAAGGTCGGCCATGGAGCAGTAATTGGTAGCCGGGCTTTGATAACCAAAGATGTAGAGCCTTACACGATTGTTGGCGGAAACCCGGCAATAGCAATAAGAAAGCGGTTTTCAGAACAGGAAGTTACTATGTTACTGGAAATGGAGTGGTGGGATTGGCCGTTGGAGCAAATTAAAGAAGCAATGCCTTTTTTATGTTCGTCTGACATTGCAGGTCTTTACCGTATTTGGCAGAGTTCAAGTGCCTAACAAACGGCTGTTGTCGCCCCTTCGGGGCTGCGCGGCTACAAGTCCACCTCAAAGCCGGGCGTTCAGGCTGTAGAAAAATACCTTAAACCCACGCCATTGCTCGATTCGTGTTGTAAAATAGACA
>NZ_QHJF01000078.1 GCF_003259225.1 Marinomonas arctica
CATTGTCGACTTGGTCTTCGAATGAGATCTCGTTGAAGCCTTCCCCTTGGTGGGTGTCGCTGCGCCACACGGTTTTGGTTTTGTGGTCAGGCAAAAGGTACGGCGGGGTATTTTTGGCGTTGAACGTACAGCCGGTGACGATCGGTTGATCTGGGTCGCTGTTTAAAAAGCTGACGATGACTTCGCTGCCGATTCTGGGGATGGCCATCATGCCATGTTGGTTGCCTGCCCAACCTTGGGAGACTCGCACCCAGCAGGAGCTGTGATCATTCGCTTCGCTGTATCTATCCCATGGGAAGTGCAGTTTGACGCGTCCGTGTTCGTCACAGAAGATTTCTTCCCCTTCTGGGCCAACAACCGTGGCCATCATGGGGCCATCGACACTGGGTTTGGGTTGCGGTGTCGCTTGCCAGTTGGTGGTGGCCGGAATAAAGGTAAATTTATTGCTGTAGCTTGTGCTGCCAGATTGGCCTTCTTCTTCCAAGACTTGCGGCTGGGTGCCGTGGTGTTCTACTGATACCGGCAGCCATTCTTGGTTGATGCTGTCTTCGGTGTGGCCTTCGATGGTGATTTTCATGCCCGCTTGGATGCCGGCGTGGTTGCTTTCTCCCACTAGGGTGCGAGCACTGCGACGTAGGTATTCTAAGCGGATACGAGAAAAGGCTTTGCCGGTGACGTCGTCTTTGAAGCGCCCTGGGGCATCGAAGTGTTCATAAGTTGGAAGCTGGTAATCCATGTTCTCGCCGTCTTGCTGATGCAAGAAACGGTAGTCGGGCTTTTTGAAGCTGTAGTCTTTCAGGACGGCTTGGCTTGGATAGCTTTGTGTATGGTGCGTCAAAG
>NZ_QHJF01000008.1 GCF_003259225.1 Marinomonas arctica
TACGAGGCCCGTACGTACGGTTCTGTGAGAGGGATGAGGCGGCAACGCCTCACCCTACTCGATATATTAGATTGTCTGTGATCATTGTTTATAAGAGGGGTCTTGTTTTTCGATAATACGCTTCATCGCGGCAAACACGTCTTCACCAGCACCGTATTTAGGATCTAATGGAAGAGAAGCCGCCGTGCATTTTTTGCAGATTTCTTCTGGTATTTTTCGTACTTTTCCCATCGACATAGACGCCATTTGCACTTCACACGCGCGGTTAACTAACCACATTAGAGCAAATGCTTGAGCTAAGGTTCCACCCATGACGACAGGACCATGGTTTCTTAACATTAAAATAGGTTTGCCATCTGCACTATCTAGAATGCGCTGGCCTTCGTCCATGTGTAGAGTGATGCCTTCGAAGTCGTGGTAAGCCACCTTGTTGTAAATTTGCGCTGAGTAAAAATTGCTGAAAGAAATTCCTTCTTCTAAGCAGCAAACAGCCAGAGTGGGCGTGGTATGAACATGCATAACACAATGTGCGCCTTCGACTTTGTCATGAATCGCACTGTGGAAGGTAAAGCCAGCTGGGTTGATCGGCCAGTCTGAATGACCAACAATATTGCCTTTTAGGTCTACTTTAACAAGGTTTGAGGCAGTCACTTCGCTGTAATGTAAACCAAATGGATTGATTAAGTAGTGATTGTCTTCCCCCGGAACCCTGAGAGAGATGTGGTTATAAATGGACTCATCCCATTTTAAATAGGCAAAAATTCGATACATGGCGGCTAGGTCTTGTCTAGCGTGCCATTCTGCATCACTAAATCGACTAGGTTGTTCAAAATATCGCTTTGTTGAAGACATAATTTTTCTCTTTATGTTGTTGTTTTGTTGTTGATAGGCTAAATAAAAAACTGGCTATAAAAAACAAAAATAAATATGGTGTAGCTCAATACTTTTTATGTACCCACAACCATTATGAATAGTAAGCAGCTAACTTTTTTCCTAAAAACAGCCGAGCTTAATAGCATCGCGGCGGCAGCAAGAGCATTAGATGTGGCTCAGCCTAGTATCAGTTTACAGCTTGAAAACCTAGAGCATGAACTTGGCGCTAATTTGTTTGAGCGAAGTTTTCGCGGTGTGGTGTTGACGCAGAGTGGGCAGATTTTTCGCGCCCACGCAGAATCGATTATGCGTCAAATGGAACAAGCAAAATGCGATGTGCATCAGTTTGAACATGAGCCATCGGGTGTTTTATCAATTGGGATGACCCAACCAATTGGCAATATTATTTCCGTGCCATTATTGGCGCTGGTTGAGCAACGTTACCCTAAAATTACATTAGATCTTCATGCTGGACTGTCTTACAACCTATCTAGCCAATTACTGTCAGGGGAAATAGACATGGCTATTTCATCACCTGATGGATCGGATATGAGTCAAATACGCCAAGTTAAACTGTTCCGAGAGAAGCTGTTTTTAGCGGTTGGTCGTGAGCCCAAAGTGGCTTCATATAAAAAGTTAACTGGTCTAAAGACGATTAGATTTGCTGAATTGGCTGAACACGACGTGATCGTTACAGGGCCTCGCGATTCTCTTGGGTATGTATTGAGTCTATATGAAGAGGAAACAGGGATTCAACTGCCCCATAAACCTGCTTTTGGACAATTGATGACGACACTGCGTTATGTGGTGGATGGGCATGGGGTATTGCTATCGCCCACATCTGCTTTTTATCATTTACAGCAGGCGAATCAGATACAGGCAATAGAAATTGTTGAACCAACCTTATGGCGAGAGGTGTGCGTATTCACCGCGGCAGATCGACCGCAAACGGCTTTGTTGAATGCAGTGATTCCTCTTATAAAGGAGGTCACCAAAGCCGAATGGGAGTCAGGACGTTGGCAAGGGGAATTGTTATCCAGCTGATTTTACGAATATCTGCTAGGCTTGCCGTTGTCATACCTTTTTGTTTTGCCATGCTCAGCGGCTTTCAGGGCCTGTTTTTCTCTTACGCGTTCAGCATCTTCGAAACTCAGTTCAGCTGGTCCACGGGGTGTTTGGCCTTCAGGGATAATACGTTTTCGCGGAGGTAGTTCAAACTGCTCAGAGGAGACTCGCGGTAAGTTTTTAAATTTATATAGATAGAAAGCTTCCACTTTCTCTCGTGCCCATTCAGTTTTCTTGAGAAATTTCACACTGGATTCAATGCTCGGATTCGTCTTGAAACAGTTAATGTTCAGATAAGCGTAGAGAATCTCAAAACCATAGTGATCAACTAGCTGGGTGAGCAATTCTTGTAATCCCAGACCGTGTAGAGGGTTGTTTGTGTAGTTGATCTCGTCGTTCATAAAAGTGTCCGGTAATAAGTAGAATAATTTAAAATGCATTAGAAAGCGTCATCATACCTGTGGCAGCCAATACAATATAGTAAAGCTTAACTTCAGTCGCTGTTGAAATATGTTAAAGATTTTAATCCTAATGGGCTTCGCTGATGCTTTTGGGAGTGATGCTCAGTTGCACTTGGATCAGAGGCTATTTCGTCAAACAACTCTCCTTACCCAAAGATACATCGGAACTTTTACGGCTTATTCGCATGGCGAGTCCGTTAGCAAGCTTCGTGATGCCATACCTTACTCGATATGTTTCCTCTTCATTAATTAAGTCATTGCACTTTATTCATGTCACGTGACGCCAAGTCTTCTAAAGCAAATTTTACGAAAAAATTATGCTTTCCACTTTTATGTATCTGGATATTTTACGCCATAGGCTTTTACTTTAATGGTCTGGTTTTTAATTGAGGATAGCGGAGATGGGTTGGTTACTGTTGTTACTTATTGGCGTTTTAAGCGCTGTACTTATTGTCGCCATGTTGGCACCTGAAAAGTTCTGAGGTATCACTTATGGAAATAATACTGATTTGTTCATTGGCTTTATTGCTGGCGTGGCCTCTTGGTCATTATATGACTGGGATATTTTCTGCTGGGCCACATTGGAGCGATAAGGTATTTCTGCCGTTTGAGAACGGCATATTCAAATTGTTAGGTATTCGAGCAACGCAAGGAATGGACTGGAAAAGCTATGGTGCTGCTTTTCTTTTGAGTAATCTCGTGCTTGGCATAGTGGCGTATTTTCTGTTGCAGTTTCAGCATTTACTTCCCCTCAATCCAAATAATATTGGGCCATTAAGTTGGGATCTTGCTTTACATACAGCTGTGTCTTTTTTGACGAATACGAATCAGCAGCACTATTCAGGGCAGGCCCAGCTTAGCTATTTAAGCCAAGGTTTTTTAATTGTGACATTGCAATTTGTCACGCCTGCTATGGCGCTGGCTGTGTGTGTGGCTATTTTACGAGGCATGATGGGGGGCCGTGACGTAAAGGAGGCGAAAGAAGGTGAGGAACGAGATTTAGGCAATTATTATCAGGATACGGTAAGAGCCGTTTTGCGCTTGATGTTGCCTTTGGCCGCGGTGGTTGCCGTATTGTTAGCAAGCCAAGGCGTGCCATCGAGTTATCAAGCGAGTCCAACAGTACCTGTATTAGAACAGGGGCAAAATTTGACTGAGCAAACCATTCCTCTTGGGCCTGTGGCATCAATGGTTGCTATTAAGCAGCTTGGTACTAATGGTGGCGGTTGGTTTGGGCCAAACAGCAGTAATCCGTTAGAAAACCCAACACCTGTCAGTAATGCCATTCAAACAATTGCTATCGTACTAATACCAATGTCAGTGGTGTTTATGGCGGGTGGGTTATTACGACGCCGTGGTTTTACTTTCTTGTCATTGTCGGTCATGGGGGGGCTCAGCTTAGTATTTATTGCTGCCGCAGTTTACAGCGAGCAACAACCTAATGTGGCATTTACGGGTTTAGCGCAACAAGCGGGAAATATGGAGGGAAAAGAAGTTCGTCTTGGCACAGATTTGTCCGCACTTTGGGCCACTTTTACCACACAAACTTCTAATGGCTCAGTTAATGCCATGCACGATTCGTTGAACCCAATCGCAGGCTTAGTGACTCGTTCAGGCATGCTAATTAATGGTATCTGGGGCGGAATCGGCTGTGGCTTTGTGAATTTTCTGGTGTATGTCTGGCTGGCGGTGTTTATAGCTGGGCTGATGATTGGCCGTACACCGGAGATTTTTGGCCGCAAGCTAGAGAAACGCGAAATAAGCTGGCTTGGTGTTTTGCTAGTCTTACCAAGTGCGGTGATTTTGACATTCACTGCAATTACGGTTGCCTTCCCAGTGTTGACTGGTAACTCTAATCCTGGGCTACATGGTATTGCGCAGGTTTTCTACGAATACACGTCGGCTTTTGCTAATAACGGTTCTGGTTTTGAAGGGCTTGGTGATGATACGACATGGTGGAATATATCCTGTGTGGTGGTATTGATTTTAGGTAGATATTTGCCTTTGGTAATTCCGTTATTAATTGCAGGTTCTTTGGCGAAGAAGCGTTTAGTTCCAACCAGTGCGGGAACGTTGCCACTCTTTAATCCTACTTTTGCAGTGACTTTGGTAACTGTCATTCTCATTGTTAACTTTCTCTCTTTTCTTCCATCTATGGTGCTTGGTCCTATTGGCGAAGCTCTTGAATTGTCGCAGCAAACAGCGGCCGTTTTAGGTCAATAAGCAGGTGAATAAAATGAATAATACGTCGACTTTTACACAAGCTAGTTGGCAAGCATTTGCCAAATTACATCCTAAATTAGCGATAAAGAATCCAGTTATGCTGGTGGTTTGGGTAGCTACTTTGTTAGCCATTGTGATGACTGGGCAGCAGATATCGGCTGGGGAGAGCTTTGGTTTTGCCTTAGCCAGTAGTTTGATTTTGTTTTTTACCCTTTGGTTTGCAAACTTTGCAGAGGCTATTGCGGAGGCGCGTGGCCGAGATCAGGCAAGCAGTTTAAAAGCCACTCGTCGTGATTTAAAGGCTCTGAAACTGGATGGTACCAATGAGCAGACAATTTCGGCTAGTCAGCTTAAAGCCGGTGACAAAGTGTTGGTCAATGCTGGAGAGTTAATTCCTGCGGATGGTGAAATTGTTATCGGAGTGGCAACCATTAATGAGTCGGCGTTGACCGGCGAGTCAGCCCCAGTATTACGCGAAGCTGGTACAGATCATTCAGGCGTGATTGCGGGTACTAAGGTACTAAGTGGGACTATTACCGTGCAGGTTACAGCGGAAGCCGGCAATAGTTTTTTAGATAAAATGATCAGTCTAGTAGAAGGCACAAACCGACAAAAAACACCAAACGAACTCGCTTTAACCGTGCTTTTGGCCGCCTTAACTTTAGTGTTTTTAATTGCTGTCGCTACATTACCGGCAATGGCAAGCTTTGTTGGTATCGAGCTTGATTGGTTGATGCTCATAGCGTTAGTCGTTTGTTTGATTCCAACCACAATTGCGGGCCTATTACCTGCGATTGGTATTGCTGGGATGAACAGAGCGTTAGCGGCCAATGTCATTGCTAAGTCGGGTAAGGCCGTCGAGGTGGCAGGTGATATTGATACCTTGTTGTTAGATAAAACAGGCACCATTACGTTTGGTGATCGTCAAGCAACGGCTTTTTTAACCGTATCTGGGGTGACAGAAAACGAATTAATTGCAGGAGCCTTATGGAGTTCATTGCAAGATCCAACACCTGAAGGGAAATCTGTAGTGCGTTTAGCCAGTGAATTGGAACAGGACGTCCCGCAGTTAACTGGTGACGAAGAGTTTACTCCGTTCAGTGCGCAAACTCGCTTGTCAGCGATTGCAAAGCCAAATGGCGATATTTGGGTCAAAGGGGCATCCGATGCGGTTAAAGGGTGGGCACAAGATCGTGGGTTAAGCGTGCCTTCAGGTTTGGATTCGTTAGTGACTAAGGTGGCTCAGCAGGGTGCGACACCTTTGGTTGTCGCTAGCCAAAAAGGTATTTTGGGTGTTATTCAACTTTCCGATGTGATTAAACCTGGTGTCGCAGAGCGTTTTGCTGAGCTAAGAGCGTTAGGAGTTCGTACTGTAATGGTAACAGGTGATAACCCTATAACAGCAGGGGCTATTGCTGCGGTCGCAGGTGTTGATGACTTTGTTGCAGAAGCTAAGCCAGAAGACAAACTGGACTTGATTCGCAAAGAGCAGGCTCAAGGACGATTGGTGGCGATGGTAGGTGATGGGACCAATGACGCTCCTGCCTTGGCTCAGGCTGATGTCGGCTTAGCAATGAACTCTGGTACACAAGCGGCGAAAGAAGCTGGCAACATGGTGGACCTAGATTCGGATCCGACTAAGCTACTATCCGTGGTGGCTATTGGTAAGCAAATGCTTATTACACGAGGGGCTTTGACAACCTTTTCGTTGGCTAATGATGTGGCGAAATACTTTGTTATTGTGCCTGCGGTATTTGCGACTGCCATGCCAAGTATCGCCGCGTTGAATGTGATGCAGCTGCCGGACCCAAAAATAGCCGTATTATCCGCGTTGATTTTTAATGCGCTTATTATTCCTGCACTTATTCCATTGGCTTTAAAAGGCGTAAAAATAAAAGCCATCAGTGCCGAGAAGTTATTGCGTAATAATATGCTGATTTTTGGTTTGGGGGGGATCGCTCTGCCTTTTGTGGCGATTAAGTTGATTGACGTATTATTGAACGGAGTATTTTAAGCATGAATACAATGAAAAGTATCTATGGTAGTAAGGCTTCGCAACCACCTATATGGCGACCTGCCTTGGGATTGGCGATTATCATGTTAATCCTGTGTGGTGGTTTTTATGCCACGGCGGTGACCAGTTTTGCTGGTATGCTTTTCCCTCAGCAAGCAACTGGGAGTTTGGTAACGCAAAACGGTAAGCAAATAGGCTCAGCATTAGTGTCTCAGCCATTTAGTGCCGCTTATTACTTCCATGGTCGTCCTAGCAGCGCAGATAATGACCCAATGGCAACGGGTGGTAGCAATCTGGCACCATCTAACCCAGAATTACGAGATCGAGTAGCTCAAACCAGCGCCGCTCTAACTCAGGAGTTTCAGGTGAGTTCGTCACAGCTTCCGGTTGATTTGTTGGCCAGTTCTGGTTCTGGGGTAGACCCGCATATATCTCCAGCTGCGGCTTTACTGCAGATGAAAACAGTCGCTATAGCAAGAGGTATCACATCGTCACAGCTTGAGCAATTGGTGCTGCAGCATATAGAAGCGCCTCAGTGGGGGATATTTGGACAACCCAGAGTAAATGTATTGTTGTTGAATCTGGCATTGGATACGCAGTATCCACGTCAATAATTTTCTGTATTAATAAATAACAAAAGGTGCCTGTTTTCGATTAGATAGCAGGCACTGTTTTTTTATCTAATGATAAATGGGTTTATCACCGCATTTGAGAAGGAAAAACCATGGCGATTGATTCACGCAGCCAAAAGGCCGATGCTCTTTTGAAAGGTTTGCAGAAGAAAGAAGGTGGTCAACTAAAAATTTTTTTAGGGGCGGCTCCCGGAGTAGGCAAAACCTGTGGCATGCTTAATGCGGCTAAGGAACGTGTACAGCAAGGTGTTTCTGTAGTGGTGGGGCTTATTGAGACTCATGGACGAACAGAAACTGAAGCCTTGCTGCAAGGCCTGAGTATACTGCCTCGTCGTGAGCTGGAGTATCATGGTCAGTGTTTAACAGAATTTGATCTAGACGCTGCGCTGGCAGAAAAACCGCAGCTCATATTGGTCGATGAACTTGCCCATACTAATGTACCAGGCAGCCGACATAAAAGGCGATATCAGGATATTGCGGAGCTTTTAGCAGCAGGTATTGATGTCTATACCACGCTTAATATCCAGCATATCGCAAGCCTTAATGATTTAGTGCTGCAAGTCAGTGGGATAAGAGTAAAAGAAACGGTTCCTGATCAGTTTATAGATCATGCCCAAGAGTTGGTCTTTGTGGATTTGGCTCCCAATCATCTTTTAGATCGACTTTCGCAGGGGAAAGTCTATTTGTCTGATTATGCTGAGCAGGCCGTACAGCAATTCTTCCAATTGGAAACCCTAACTGCGCTTCGCGAAATGGCAATGAAGCTGGTGATGAGCCATGTTGATACGCAACTAAAAATCGAGCAGGAGGCGAAAGACCGAGGTAGCGACTATTTGATTAAAGATAAGGTTTTGGTATTGATTTCAAACCGGCGTGATCATGAGTATCTGATTCGTGCTGGTCGACGTATGGCAGAAAAGCGTCAAACACCTTGGTTAGTGGTCTGGGTCGATACTGGGCAAACTCAATATCAGGCAGAGCAGAAAC
This sequence comes from Marinomonas arctica, assembly GCF_003259225.1. Lineage (GTDB taxonomy): Bacteria > Pseudomonadota > Gammaproteobacteria > Pseudomonadales > Marinomonadaceae > Marinomonas > Marinomonas arctica. The sequence goes on from NZ_QHJF01000008.1 coordinate 8,256, forward strand.
GACTGCAATCGGCTTTTGCATTGGCTAGAGAGCTGGGGGCACAGACGGATATTCTTCGTGGTCCTTCGACTAAAGAAACGGTTTTGCCTTATTTAACTGAGCATCGTATTAATACAGTGCTGGTTGGTGCGGGGAATAAACGTTGGTTTCAGCCTTGGCGACAGCCCTTATATCAGCAGCTGATAAACAGTGGTCTACCTTTGGAGGTTTCCGTTTGGCGTGTCGGTGAACGAGAGCAAGCGACGAAAGTCTCTTTATACACATCGACAACTTTTGGGCAAAAAAGAGGGTATGTTTATGGTCTCCTGTTTACACTTGTTGCTAGTCTTTTTGCTCAAGCTCTAACGCCATGGCTGCAAAGCGGTAATTTGGTATTGGTTTATGTGTTGTTCGTCGTGTTATGTGGTCTCAAATTTGGGGCTCGGCCTGCTATTTTTACCGCTTTGCTGTCATTTCTCAGTTTCAATTTTTTATTAACCGAGCCGTACTATACTTTTTTTGTTAATAAAAATGATGATATCGCCACGCTCTTATTCATGTTGGTCATAGGTATAGTCTGTGGTCCTGCGGCATCGCGAATTCGACAGCAATTTTTACTGTTAAAAGAGGCGAATCGTTACAGTGAACTGCAGCGAGATTTTGCTCAGCAATTGACTGTTGTAAATCAAACAGGTGCCCTGTGGGAGACACTGGCAATGCAAGTGAGTCAGGCGTTGCATTGTACGGCTCATGTGGTGTCTATCGATCAGCATGAAAAAACCATCAGCCCTACTTTAACAGAGAAACTACAGACATTGGACCAAGCGATGATAGATTGGTGTCACCGCCATCAGCAAAGAGCTGGTCGTTTTAGTGATACATTAAACGCCAGTAATTGGGCTGCATTCCCCTTGTTGTGCGATCAGCAAACCATCGCCGTGTTAATACTGAAGTTTTCCTCCGAGCAACAGGTGTTAAGACAAGATGATACCGATCTATTAGATATTCTTAGTCAGCAAGCCATCAATGTTTGGCAGCGCATTCACCTTAACCGTGAATTAGAAAGCTCTAAGTTGAAAGCTGAAATGGAGCAGTTACGCTCTGCTTTATTGTCGTCTGTATCGCATGACTTACGTTCCCCTTTATCAGCGATGATGGGTTCTGCAGAAAGTCTACAAGTGTTGGATAGCCAGCTGTCCAGTGAAGACCGACGCGAGCTTTTAGACACCATTGTTCAGGAAAGCAGACGGCTAGATCGCTACATTCAGAATCTATTGGATATGACGCGATTGGGGCACGGCACGTTGAAGTTGGAGCGTGATTGGGTGTCCATTGACGATATTATAGGCAGTGCTAAACAGAGATTGAAGCGCTTTTTTCCAGATGTTCAAGTGGATTATCAGTCACAGCCTAATACGCCATTGCTTTATGCTCACGCAGCGTTATTGGAGCAAGGTATTTTTAATATACTAGAGAATGCGGCTAAATATACTCAACCGGAAGAGCCAGTCCAGGTATTGGTTAGTCAGCAGGGTCAAGTGTGTTGTATTGAAATTGAAGACAGTGGTCCCGGTATTGCTAAAGACTTGCGTGAAAAAGTGTTTGATATGTTTTACGTTGTCGCGGATGGTGATAGTAAACGCCATAATACTGGTATGGGACTGGCTATTTGCCGTGGCATGATAGGAGCCCATGGTGGTACGGTAAAAGCTGATGCGGCTCGTGTGGGCAGTGGCTCACGGTTTATTATTGAATTACCCTTACCTGAAATAAAAACAGGAGAATAGGCGATTGCCAGCGCAAATTTTAGTTATTGATGATGAAAATCAAATTCGCAAGATGTTGCGGATTGCCTTAAAAAGTGTTGGTTATGATGTATCTGAGGCGGATTCAGTTGCTTCTGGGTTAGCCGCGACAGTAAGGCAACAGCCTGATTTAGTCGTGTTAGATTTGGGTTTGCCCGATGGCGACGGACTTGAATTGTTGGCGGAATTGCGCAGTTTTTCTAAAGTGCCTGTGATTGTTTTATCTGTACGCAGCGGTGATCCAGATAAAATAAAAGCCTTGGATTTAGGCGCCCAAGATTATGTTACTAAACCTTTCAGTGTTGAAGAACTTCTGGCCAGAATACGTGCACAACTGCGAGATAGATTACCGGATGCCACCCCCGTACTGCTTGATGATGGTTACTTGCAAATAGATTTGGCTCGTCGTTTAGTTTGTTGTGAAGGCCGAATTATTGAATTTACACCGAAAGAATATGCCGTATTAGCGAAGCTTGCTCAGCATAGACAATGTGTTATTACCCAAAGGCAGCTGCTAGAGCAAATATGGGGGTTAAGTCATGTACAAGACACCCATTATCTACGTATTGTTGTCAGCCATATTAGGCAAAAGATTGGCGATGATCCAACGACGCCTCGGTATCTCATAACAGAAGCAGGTATTGGCTATCGTTTGATGTTATAGCTTAAAGAATCTTTTCACTTCAGGTTCATAAGGAAAACAAATGAATTATAAGCCTAATAAAAGCGACAGATATCTTCTAACCGCAAGCGAAATGGGCCGAGCAGACAAAGCCGCTGTGGTGGCTGGTGTGCCTGCGATAGATTTGATGGCCGCAGCCGGAAAGGCAGTCGCTGACGCTGTGCTTGAGCGTTGGTCTAGATGTTCGGTATTGGTGTTGTGTGGGCCGGGTAATAATGGTGGCGATGGTTTTGTGGTCGCCAAGCTTTTAAAAGCGGCTGATTGGCCTGTTCGCTTGGCTTTTTTGGGGTCAGTTGAAAAGCTATCGCCAGAAGCGGCGCATTTTTATCAGGCTTGGCAGGGGGAGGTCGAAGATTATTCTGTCAACGTATTAGACCAATCCGATTTGGTTATCGATGCCATGTTTGGTGCGGGTTTGACACGGCCGTTGGAGGGTAAAGCGCGAGACATGGTCGACGCCATAATAGCGCGTGATATTCCGGTGTGTGCGATTGATGTGCCGAGTGGACTGGATGGTTCCACAGGCGCGGCTCTTGGATTGGTTGCGCCTGCTGAGCTAACGGTGACCTTTTTCCGTAAAAAGCCCGGACATTTGCTGCTTCCCGGTCGAGGTTTATGCGGTGAGCTTGTGGTTGCGGACATTGGTATTCCTGAGACAGTATTGAACGAATTAAACCTTCAGGCGTGGGAAAACAGTCCTGAGCTTTGGTATCGAAATTACCCTTGGCCGCGGACGGATGGACATAAATTCCACCGTGGTCATGCGCTGATTTACGGCGGGGAGAGCATGACAGGCGCCAGTCGTTTAACGGCTCGTGGCGCTATGCGAATCGGGGCTGGGTTAGTGACTTTGGCGGTGCCGATTAAAGCGTGGGCTGTGTATGCGACTGCGATGACGAGCGTAATGGTGGCGAAGCTAGAGGTGAGCCAAGAACAAGAAGATTTTGAAGAGCTGTTATTAGATCCGCGACATAACGCCATTGCCGTTGGGCCGGGGGCTGGGCTGGCGGGATTCGAACGGATTCGTACGCGGAAAATCGTGGTCACAGCACTGACAACGAATCATACCACCGTGTTGGATGCGGATGCGCTCAGTGCATTTTCAGAAGACCCACAAACCCTGTTTGATGCCATTAATGGCCCTTGCGTGATGACACCTCACGAAGGCGAGTTTGCGCGACTGTTTCCTGAAATTAACAAAAGCCATCCCGACGACAAATTAACGCGAGCGCGTATGGCTGCCAAATTAAGCGGTGCTGTCGTGGTGTTAAAAGGCGCAGATACGGTGATTGCCTCGCCTGATGGTCGAGCGATTATCAATGCTAATGCGCCAGCGTATCTTGCCACGGGTGGGTCCGGGGATGTATTGGCTGGCTTTATCGTCGGCTTACTTGCACAAGGCATGTTGCCATTTGATGCGGCTTCCGCAGCGGTATGGTTGCATGGTGAGGTAGGTAATGATGTGGGCATTGGCTTAATCGCCGAAGACTTACCAGAACATCTTCCCAAGGTGTTATCGGCTTTTCAGAAACACTATTTCCTAGCACAAAAGTCAGGCAAATAAAAAAGCCTTGCCTTGCTAATCCATAGTTAGCGAGGCGAGGCTTTTTAGTCTAGTTATTCAGTTTTCGGGTATATCAACTCACCATTCTGTGAGGGTCGATAACGAATTTCTTCGCTGCGCCGCCATCAAAATCCGCATAGCCTTGTGGGGCTTGATCCAGAGAGATCATCTGCACATTCACGGCTTTTGCGATGTCGATTTTATCAAACAAGATGGCTTGCATTAGGGCGCGATGATATTTCATCACGGGACATTGTCCAGTATGCAGGGAGTGAGATTTCGCCCAGCCAAGACCAAAACGCATGCTTAAGCTGCCTTGTTTGGCTGCATCGTCAGTGGCACCTGGATCTTCAGTTACGTACAGACCCGGAATACCAATTTGACCGCCGGCGCGGGTCATTTGCATCGCCGAATTCAATACCACAGCAGGGGATTCTTGATGGTGATTACAACCACAAGCATGGGCTTCAAACCCCACACAATCCACAAAAGCATCGACTTCTCTATCCCCAAGAATCGCTTCGATCTTATCTTGAATATCGCCATCTTGCTTAAGATCGATGGTTTCACAGCCAAAAGAACGCGCTTGATTGAGTCGATCTTCGATCATATCGCCGACAATAACGCAGGCGGCACCCAGCAAATGCGCAGAAGCCGCCGCGGCCAAACCAACAGGGCCAGCGCCCGCGATATACACGGTAGAGCCCGGACCCACACCTGCGGTCACGCAACCATGGAAACCCGTTGGGAAAATATCAGACAGTAGCGTGAGGCTTTGGATTTTTTCGCGGGCTTGATCGGCATCGGGGAATTTCAGTAAATTGAAATCAGCGTAAGGCACCATCACATAGTCGGCTTGTCCGCCAACCCAACCGCCCATATCCACATAACCATAAGCCGCACCGGGGCGAGCAGGGTTCACGTTTAGACAAATCCCCGTTTTGCCTTCTTTACAGTTACGGCAACGACCGCAAGCGATGTTAAACGGCACAGACACCAAATCACCTACCTTAATGAATTCGACATCGCGGCCACATTCAATCACTTCGCCCGTGATCTCATGGCCCAACACTAACCCCGTTGGCGCCGTCGTACGACCACGTACCATGTGTTGATCACTGCCACAAATATTCGTCGTGACCACTTTTAAGATCACACCGTGATCACATCGGCGCTTGCCAATAGCCAATTCAGGAAAGGGAATAGCGTCGACTTTAACCGTGCCATTACCCTGATAAATAACACCGCGATTTGCATGAATACTCATAACGACATCCTTTTTTGCTGTTGTTTTTGTTGTGTGCGTGACTGGTCATTTTGTCACCAGACACAAAAAGGATAGTCCTTTGAGCGACATAGAGGTGTGCAAAAAACGACGAAAACTTTAAAAATACTTATTTAGCCTAATCTTTATCAGTAGTACTGAAACAGATGTCTTGCTATAAAAGAGCCAAATTCAAAAACTAGGGAGTGTTATGGATCATTATCTAGACATCAAACTCATGGAGGATCTCGAACTTTCGGCCTCCATATTAATGAATGCCTTGTTCAGTAAATTGCACCGCGCCTTGGTAGACGTCTCTCAAGGCGAGATAGCCGTTAGCTTCCCTGCGTTGTCAGGTAAAACCCTTGGTAAGCAGTTACGCATCCACGGTTGTCTCGATGCCTTGACGCGACTTGAACAATTACCTTGGCGAAAAGGATTAAGTGACTACACGCAAGTGATGGCCATTTCCCCTGTGCCTACAACAGACAAACATTGCCTTGTCTCTCGCGTTCATGTGCAAAGTAATCTCGACCGTTTACGTCGCCGTGCGATGAAACGACGATCCATCAGTTATGAAGAAGCCTGCCTACAGATCCCCGAAGACAACACCAAACGTTTAGATCTGCCCTTTGTGCAAATCAAAAGCCAATCTACAGGCGAGACGTTTCGTTTATTCATCAAACAAACGACATGCCCAGCGAGTCAATCTGATCAGGCATTTTCCAAATACGGCCTAAGCAACACGACCAGCGTGCCTTGGTTCTAATTCAATGTCAGGAAGAGGTTGCTTATGCGCCGACAAATAGATGGAGAGTTGCTTAAAGGCTTAAGCAACGAGTTAAATAAAGAAACAGAAAAACAGTGGCAAACATACAAGTGTACGCTTGTTACCCCTATGTACGGTGGTGGGGTTGAGGCAGGTAAAGTCGATACAGCCATGCCAATCCGCGCCAGCTCGATTCGCGGGCAGTTACGCTTTTGGTGGCGTATTGCTTGTGGGCCAAAAGATCCTAAGGAATTGTTTAAACGGGAAACGGCGATTTGGGGGGGGATTGGTGACGAGGGTGCTAAAGCGAGCAAAGTGCAAATTCGAGTTAAATGTAAAAAAATTAACTCTAATCATTTAGAGCGTTCTAAGTCGATTAAAGGCTTTGGAGTCAAATACATCCTTGGCGCTGCTGATGAAGTTTCTTGCTTATTAAGTGGTTATGAATTCGTTCTTGAGGTGCATTATAAAGATCAAGTTCTCGATGAAGAAAAAGCACAAGTTGAAGAAACTTTGCGTTGGTGGGCAAGTTTTGGCGGTATTGGCGGGAGAACTCGCAGAGGTTTTGGTGCAATTAAAATAGAAGGGTTAAAACCTGTCTATGAAACAGAAATGAAAGGCTTGATGAAGCTAGAATTTATATCGGATTCTAATGGCAAAAAATCATTCAATTCTGCGGAAGATGCGTGGAAAAAGGCAACCGAGTTATTTTATCAATTCCGACAAGGTAAAGGTATTGGTCGCAATGAAGGGCAAGGAAGTCGTCCTGGTCGAAGTCGTTGGCCTGAACCGGATCAGCTTAGACGAATGACTAAGAAGCATAAAACTGATCATGACCCCGTCCATCCTGCTGGAAATGTCTTTCCTAGAGCCGCTTTTGGTTTACCAATCATTTTTGATTTTAATGATAGAACTAATAAAGAGCCTAATACTATGACGCTTTTGCCAAAAGGTGAGCAGCGCATGGCGAGCCCATTAATTATTTGCCCTTACAAAGATGGTGAAAAATGGCGAGCGGCAGCACTCTTACTTCCTAATTGGCAAGTGACTTTAGTGGAAGAGTTAGAGCTAAGTCCATCACCGAGCCATATCCAGCCGAAATCTTGGCCTAGTGCCGATCAAGTGTCAGAAAGAAACAGACTTGCGAACACTATCGAGCCTATGAAACAGAGTAACGGTGAGGTGAGACCTAACGACCCTCTTTCCGCCTTCCTAGACTATTTCAAACAAGGACAATAATCATGGAGTATTTAGTCGCTATTAGCATTGGCCCAGTACAAAGTTTGATCGAAGCGGGAAGGCGTGCACAAGATCTCTGGTGTGGCTCTTGGTTATTATCGGAAGTGGCGCGTGCTGTGGCGCTTAATCTGCATCAAACACAAAAGGGCTGTTTGATATTTCCTAACCCAGAAAATCCAGATATAGAACTACAGCCTCAATCTGAAAATGATATGCCTAAAGCTAATATTGCTAATGTGATTCGAGTCGTGCTTACCGCTGATTCTGAAACGGAATTAAAGCAAAAAATTGATTTGGCAAAAACAGCGGCTTTTGAGCGATTGAAGGGTATTTTTACCGCTGTATTAAACGAAGACGAATTACAAAACTCAGGGATTGACCGTGAACGTTGGCAACAACAGCAAGGTGATGTACTGGAAATCTTTTCGGCGTGGGTCTCACTCGCCAATCACGATTATAAGTCAGCATCCAAACGCCTTGCTCAGTTACTGCAAGCTCGTAAGTTGACACGTAATTTTGACCCGATACAGGACAATGGGAAGGGCTTACACAAATCGACTCTGGATGGTGCTAATAATACCGTCACAAATAAACTTACCGCTCGTGATGCAGCAAAAAATCTACAAATTGAAAATCAAGAGTTGGTACAGAAAAAACGCTTTTTGGGTTTAAACAATGAAGAAGAGCTAGATGCATTAGGTGTGGTAAAACGCCGAGCGGGTAACTTGGAGCAGTTTACGCCCTTTAGTCGTATTGTGGCGCATAGTTGGCTTGATAAACTGAGTGCAGAAGACCTTAACGCCCTGAGAGATGCCTATGAACCCCTTTTAGAATCGGGTCACGTTACTAAGGTCTCAGGCAATGATGGTGTATATAAAGGCTTTCCCTTCGATGGTGAGTACCTGTTTTTAAGCCGCGTTGAGCAAGCGGATATTGAAGAGAAAGCGAAAGAAAACCTTCAAAAACAGCTAGAAGACATTAAATCTTTTCCTGTGCCTTATGGCGTCTTGCTCAAGGCCGATGGGGATCGCATGGGCGAATTATTAGCTCAAGCAAATACTCCTGACGAATCAATAAAGATTTCTAAAGCCTTGCATGAATTTGCCACCAGCGCGCGAAAGATTGTGCAATTACATGGCGGCCATGCCATTTATGCGGGTGGTGATGATGTATTAGCCTTTGTGCCCTTAGCTCAAGCAATGACGTGTGCTAAACAGTTAGCCTATGATTTTAAAGAAAAGATGAAGCTTATCGCAGCCGAGTTGAAACTGAATGAAGCGCTCTATCCAACCCTATCCGTTGGCTTGGCTATCGGTCATTTTGTGCAGCCCATGCGCCAACTTCGTCAAAGAGCGGTTGCCGCGGAAAAACACGCTAAAGGCAATGCAGAAAAAGCCCCTCGTAATGCACTGGCGATTCATCTTGGTATTCGCTCCGGCCATGAAATCACATGGCGTTGTCGTTGGGACGATGAAGAAACGTTGAAGGCGCTTTCTGACTTCGCGCATGCATTTGCAAAGGGTTGGATGCCAACTCGTATCATGCAAGAAGTACGCGAAATGGCGCTGCGATTACAGTGGACTTACAGAGAAGAAGCCGATCTTAGTGGCGTTCGAACCAGTGAGTTAGAACGCATGTTATCGCGTGCAGATTTCGCGGTTGATTTAGAGGAAACGGACGAACTAGAGGGCAAAACGAAAAAGGAGTGCGAAGGAGAGATAATTAACAGTCTCAAATCGCAACTTCGCTTGCAAGCGTCTCGCCATACTCTTGATGAATTTGCCAATCAACTGGTTTTAGCTCGTTGGCTCAGTGCGAAAACCACAACTGACATTGGAGGCGCAGAATAGTGATGCAGTATTATTTGATCAACCCCAAAGACCCTTTGGTTATTCGTTCCGGCCGATCTTTTGAAGAAATCTCTGACGCGCAAGCGGCACGTTTTCCACCACCGTCTACCATTGCGGGGGCGTTACGTAATATTTATGCCCGCAGTAATAATAAACCGCTGAATTCGACACTTCTGGGAATAGCCGTGACAGGCTCGCTGGCAGTCAAAATCTCCACCAATGGCGATGCCCTAACAGAAGAAAATATCTTGGTGCCCAAGCCTGCTGATGTGCAGTATTTCTATGACAGAGATACAGATATAACACATCTGGTCCGCTCTAAGCCTATGGAATTTGCAGCGGGTGAAGGCTGCGATCTCCCCAGCGGTTTATTGCCTCTGTTTGCTGAAAAAACGAAAGCAGGCAAGCCCGTTTCAGGGCCAAATTGGTGGTCGATTAAGGATCTAGAAAAATGGCGCAAGGGAGAGGAGGTCAGTTTTGATGACATCATGAAAAATGGTTGGACGCCCACCGAACCAGATATTCGTACTCATATTGCCATTAATGATCAAAGCCGTAATGCCGACTCAGGGAAGATCTTCCAAACCACAGGGCTAACCATGTGGCAAATGCCGCAGGTTGGTAATCCAAGCATGGGCAAACCTTTCCCAGAGCATTCTATTGCATTGCTGGCTGGAATCGATGGTGAAATCCCCACTAAAACAATCATGAATCTCGGTGGCGAACGGCGCTTGGCAGAAGTTGAGCCTTGTGGTTTATGGCCGAAAATGCCAAACGATTTAGTGCAAACCATCAAAGACGCTAAAGGATTTACGCTGACCTTTTTAACCCCTGCCTTGTTTAAAAATGGTTGGTTACCTAGCTGGCTTAAAGAGAGTCTTGATGAAAACGTATTTACTGGAAAGCCGCCTTGTTGTGAAAGTCTACACATTAGACTACGCGCTGCTGCGTTAGATCGTTGGATACCGCAGTCGGGTTGGGATTTAGCGAATAGACAACCACGTTCCGCACAAAAAATGATCCCTGCTGGTGCCACTTATTGGTTTGAAATAGTAGGTGATGTCACCGATGACGACATTCGTTCGCTTTGGCTGGCGCATCTATCTGATGACTCTGCAGAAGGTAATCAAAACAACCACAACGGATTTGGTTTGGCGTTTCCTGCTGCCTACAAATTCCATTCTTAACGCTATTTTTAAAGGACGATGTTATGTCATTCCAAGTTTATCATTTGTTTAGCCAAACTATTTTGCATTGTGGCTCAGGCCAATCGGTCGGTATTGTTGACCAACCCATAGCGCGTGATCGCGCCACCCATTTGCCACTCGTGCCAGGCTCAACAGTGCGTGGTGTATTAAGAGCGCACATTAGCCAACAAAACGACGAATTAACGAATACCTTGTTTGGTTATCAAAAGCCCGATAGCGAGCCAAGCAGCGCAGGCGCATTATCTATTACCGATGCGCATTTGTTGTTGCTGCCTGTCAGAACGGTTTACGGCATTTTGGCTTACGCCACTTGCCCTTTTATTCTTCAGCGTTATAAAAAAGACTTAAAATTAGATTTAACGATTCCTACAATAGCCGATGACCAAGCCTTGTACCCTAACGATAACCCAAATCACCAAGGTAATTTGATGGTGCTGGAGGATTTAGATCTAACAGTAAAAGACAAAGCGTGTGAGCACACGCAAAAATGGGCTGAGCATATTGCCCAAACCCTTTATACAAAAGGCAGCCCCGACTATAACGACATGAGCAAACGTATTATTGTTTTGCCTGATACGGTTTTCTCCTTTTTGGCTGAAACCGCCACCGAAATCCGCACCCGTATTCGTATAGATCAAAACACGGGAGTGGTTGATGGAGGGGCATTATGGACGGAAGAAAGCTTACCCGCTGAAAGCGTATTGTGGGGCGTCTATTCCGTCGATAAAACGCGCTTACAGGATCAAAATAGCGACAAGCTAGATAAGCTTAACGGCATTATCAATGATAAGCCTTTGCTACAAATGGGTGGCAATATGGGGACTGGCAATGGCTTGGTGCAGTTCATTGCTCAATCAAGCAAAGGGGAATAGCGCATGAAACCACGCAGTCAAATCGTTGCCACTGCCGCGTTTGAGCGGATCAATTCTCGAAAAACAAGCAACAGTACCGAAGAGAATAAGAAATACGCCACTTTAGTGCATAAACTGCCGACCATGATTTTACAAAATGGCCTAGCGCAGACCACGGGCTTTTTACTTTCTAAACCTAAGGAACCTCATTTTCAGGCTTTGTTATCGGATTTACAGGCCGTTTTTGTAGTAATAAATCATCCTCTGGATATTAATAAAAGTCTTCATGAAAACATTATTGAATCAGACTTATATAAAATCATGCGTATGACCCGTGAGGCACTAGAAATAGCAGGCTGGTTACGCCGTTATGTGCAAGGCATCTTAAAAATAGGGCCAGATGGCAATCTCTTGGAAGAGTGTGTGATAAAACAGGAGGTGCAGTGATGGCCTGTTTAGTTCGTGAGAACATAAAAGTTGCTTTTAGCCAAAGTAAAAGTGTAAATCCGAGTCTTTTACTTCAAAAAGGCATGCTTGAAGTAGAGGAAAATGGAGTAAAAAATAGCGATAGCAAATCAGATAATAAGAAGACAGCGCATTTAGAAAAAATTGTTGAACTCTCCGCACCGGATGAGTACAAAAACGCTTTTAACCGTTGGTCTGATCTGACCTCTGATGTCAATGGTTTTCAGCAATCCGTTATGATGCTAGAAAATCGCTTATTGATTGGTTTGACAGGCAACGCTGCATTAGAAACGGGCTGCAGTTTAAGCCGTAACTACGGAATGCCGTATATTCCTGGTTCCAGCATCAAAGGCGTGGTTAGGGCGTGTGCAAAGCAATATTTGCCAGATTCAGCTGCAGCCATTGAACAGTTATTTGGCACTTACGATAGTGATGAACCGAACCGTGTTGCTGGTACCGTCACCTTCCACGATGCATGGTGGATTCCTGAAGATGGCGTTAAACCCTTCGTACTCGATGTTGTTACCACGCACCACCAAGAGTATTACAACGCCAAGAAAGCGGAACCATCTGATAAAGACAGCCCGATTCCGAATCATTTACTCGCAGTGCAAGGGAGCTTTTTGTTTGTGCTCGAAGGTAACCCTAAATCTATCGAGCTTTGCCAAACCATATTGGAAAAAGCCTTAGCAGATAACGGCATAGGTGCTAAAACCGCATCAGGTTATGGGTATATGAAACTTAACCCAGAATTAGCAGCAACATTAAAACGTGAGGCGGGAACTCGTTTACCACCTGAAATCCGCGAAAGAAGACAAGCAGAAGCACAGCGACGAATTGAGCAAGAACGTAAAGCGGAAGAACAGGCCGAGCTTGCAAAACCGCCTTCTCAAATTATCGACGAATTAAATAAGAGCTATCAGGCAAAACGTGATAATGAAGATTATCGAATACAAGTTGAAGCATGGATTGATAAAGCATTACTGGATTGGCGTGAGGCAGATCGTAAATCGTTAGCCGCTTGCCTAAAACAGGTTGGTTATGAGCCAAGTAATAAGAAAAATCCAAATTACCCGATCCGTAAACAGCGGTTGCAGCAATTGAGGGGAGAATAACATGGCTCTTGACTGGCAACTGTCAGAATTATTAGAAAATCTACACACCGATGTACAGCATAAATTAAGTACAGTTAGAAAATCCTTTAAGCATTCCGTTGTGAAAGGCGATGGTGCGGAAAATGTATGGGTTGATTTATTTAATCAATATTTACCCGAGCGATATTGTGCCAGTCGCGCCTTTGTTGTTGACAGTAATAATCAATTTAGTGAGCAAATTGACGTGGTGATTTATGATCGTCAGTATTCACCTTTCATTTTTCATTATGCTGAGCAACTTATTATTCCTGCGGAAAGTGTCTACGCCGTTTTTGAAGTCAAGCAGACCTTGAGTAAAGAGCATATCGAAGCAGCTCGAAAAAAAGTGGCTAGTGTTAGACGTTTACATGTGACCAGTCTACCGATACCTCATGCTGGAGGTGTTTATGCAGCAAAGCCTCCAATAGAAATTATTGGTGGGTTGCTAGCGCTTGAAAATGAACAAAAAATGTCTGAAACGTTAAATCGTAATTTAGAACAGCAAAAAGAGGATAAAGGTCTCTTAAATATTGGCTGTGCTGCCGATGACTGCTTTTTCTTTTATGAGAAAAACCGTCATGAAATGACGGTAAAGCAACACTCTAAAGCCACGACTGCTTTTTTATTTGAGTTACTGTCACAGCTACAAAGTTGTGGAACCGTGCCTATGATCGATATACATGCTTATGGTCAATGGCTTAAATAGATAAGATACAAAAAATACCCTTTTTTTTAGAATAATCGTCAAACCCAGTAAAATAGGGGCTTGGCGACTCTCGATAAAAACAATGGTATTTTTGTCAAAAAGGTCAAAAGCTCTTTAACAATCAAATACTTAATGGTATTTTTTTATAGTTCACCGCCGAATACGCGGCTTAGAAATGTGAATCTTTCTTAGCTGCAAGTTAGCCTTCGTTCACCGCCGAATACGCGGCTTAGAAATGTTGCAAAGTGAGTGGTGACAGCATGGAACCGTTCACCGCCGAATACGCGGCTTAGAAATCCAAAAATATGTTTAACGGAATCCGTCAAGAGTTCACCGCCGAATACGCGGCTTAGAAATATAATTCTCGCCAATTCTTCATCGCTAAGGTGTTCACCGCCGAATACGCGGCTTAGAAATAATCAGCAGTTCTACCAGTCTAATGCGTTGCGTTCACCGCCGAATACGCGGCTTAGAAAAAGGCCAAAGCAAAACTGTCTTACCTGACCGTGTTCACCGCCGAATACGCGGCTTAGAAAAGGACGGGCAACATTTACAGTAGAAAGCGCGGGTTCACCGCCGAATACGCGGCTTAGAAAAACGTGAATTTTACCAAAAATGTTCAATTCTTGTTCACCGCCGAATACGCGGCTTAGAAAAAACGAGACATTGCGGAGTTGGTGAACTATGCGTTCACCGCCGAATACGCGGCTTAGAAAGCATTGGACGTGTTAGAAGGCCCTATTGAAATGTTCACCGCCGAATACGCGGCTTAGAAAGATAAAATCTAGTTCGTCCCACTTCTGGTTTTGTTCACCGCCGAATACGCGGCTTAGAAAAAGGTAAAAAACTGTTCCTTTTCAGTCATCTTGTTCACCGCCGAATACGCGGCTTAGAAAACGGCCGCGCTCACAGCGCAGATCGTAAGCGCGTTCACCGCCGAATACGCGGCTTAGAAAATGCAAGGCATAAACGCCCGATATATTCATAAGTTCACCGCCGAATACGCGGCTTAGAAAACAAACCCCAAATCCATCAGCTTAAACAGCGAGTTCACCGCCGAATACGCGGCTTAGAAAACGCTTTGATCGTGTGAATAGAGCATCTTAGAGTTCACCGCCGAATACGCGGCTTAGAAATGCGGGGGTGTGTGATGGCTGACCACGTCGCTGTTCACCGCCGAATACGCGGCTTAGAAACAACGCGTTGCAAGATATGGAAGCGGTGCAAAGTTCACCGCCGAATACGCGGCTTAGAAAATCAATCAAGACCGCGCCACGTTCAATCATTCGTTCACCGCCGAATACGCGGCTTAGAAAGCTATGCCGGCAACCGAACCCCACAGCACACTGTTCACCGCCGAATACGCGGCTTAGAAATTACGGGCGGCTCTGGTATTGTCATGATCACTGTTCACCGCCGAATACGCGGCTTAGAAATGAGTTTTGGCAAGATGAAGATCTTGCGGAAAGTTCACCGCCGAATACGCGGCTTAGAAACAACACGGTTTCAAGTCAAGTGAATGAAGTTTGTTCACCGCCGAATACGCGGCTTAGAAATGCATCTTAAGTTCCTCTGTTCGTTACCTACTGTTCACCGCCGAATACGCGGCTTAGAAATTTTAGAGCTAGCGCCTGATCTAGTGAAACAAGTTCACCGCCGAATACGCGGCTTAGAAAGACAAACACAGCAACTTCCCAACTTAATGCCCGTTCACCGCCGAATACGCGGCTTAGAAACGTTAAGCACCCATACAGCGCCAGCTAAGCCAGTTCACCGCCGAATACGCGGCTTAGAAAGATAATGTCTTTCTTTTCCACATCTTCAATAGGTTCACCGCCGAATACGCGGCTTAGAAAGCAGATAGCTAGCATTAACTAGACTGTCTAGGGTTCACCGCCGAATACGCGGCTTAGAAAACTTCTTCAAGTGCTGTTTGTGCATCGGTTGCGTTCACCGCCGAATACGCGGCTTAGAAAATCTGATACGTTTGAATGCGCGGCAGTCCACCGTTCACCGCCGAATACGCGGCTTAGAAAAGACGCATACGGGACATTTCGCGGTTTTGTCAGTTCACCGCCGAATACGCGGCTTAGAAAAAAACCCTGTTTGATTACTGCGTTGTTTGATTGTTCACCGCCGAATACGCGGCTTAGAAAGTGGCCGTGGTAACCTTCGCTTGAAATCATGCGTTCACCGCCGAATACGCGGCTTAGAAAAAATGAAAAAAACGCGGTCCCACTTAGTGAAAGTTCACCGCCGAATACGCGGCTTAGAAACGCTGGCGCGGGCGGTATTACGTCGTCCTCTTGTTCACCGCCGAATACGCGGCTTAGAAAACGATAGCGCGATCTATTGAGCGTGGTGCTTAGTTCACCGCCGAATACGCGGCTTAGAAAGCGCATACGTTTAGCGAACAATCCGAATATTCTGTTCACCGCCGAATACGCGGCTTAGAAAGCCTATTTGTAAAAAGTAACGATGTTTTTAAAGTTCACCGCCGAATACGCGGCTTAGAAATGGTCCTTAGTAGCTCGACGCTCTATCGTTGCGTTCACCGCCGAATACGCGGCTTAGAAATCCAGGCTATACACCTGTTGATTATTCGCCAGGTTCACCGCCGAATACGCGGCTTAGAAAACGCGACCACACGCACATGGGATTTCGCCTATGTTCACCGCCGAATACGCGGCTTAGAAAATTGCGCCGGATGGCGGTATCTACATTTTCAAGTTCACCGCCGAATACGCGGCTTAGAAAGCCTGTTTACTGGGGTTTTCTTGTTTTTTTAGGTTCACCGCCGAATACGCGGCTTAGAAATTTATAACCTCAACCAAGTCACGCTCTTTTATGTTCACCGCCGAATACGCGGCTTAGAAAATTCCAGCCGATACGGCCACCGCGAGACATAAGTTCACCGCCGAATACGCGGCTTAGAAAATAGAGCTAACATCTTTTAATACGCGGTGCATGTTCACCGCCGAATACGCGGCTTAGAAAACGTCTACATAGAACAACAAAAAACAGGGGCTGTTCACCGCCGAATACGCGGCTTAGAAAGCGCACGCCTTGGCCGTGGTTATTGACCTCCAGTTCACCGCCGAATACGCGGCTTAGAAAAATGTTGGTAAAGTCAAATGCGCTGTGAAATCGTTCACCGCCGAATACGCGGCTTAGAAAACAGCAACAGCACACCGCAATCCGTAACCGTAGTTCACCGCCGAATACGCGGCTTAGAAACGACTTATTAAAACGGATTTTGAGTTTTTCGCGTTCACCGCCGAATACGCGGCTTAGAAAAGTGAACTGTTCAGCTTGAATCTTAGCAAAATGTTCACCGCCGAATACGCGGCTTAGAAAGTTATGACTAATGATAAGATTGTTGAAGTTGTGTTCACCGCCGAATACGCGGCTTAGAAAGCCAAAGCCCACTACATCAGACGCTTTATCTAGTTCACCGCCGAATACGCGGCTTAGAAATAAACAGAAGGCAGACGCATGACGAACGGCAAGTTCACCGCCGAATACGCGGCTTAGAAAACCCACACGAAACGGCTTGACAACTTTATACTGTTCACCGCCGAATACGCGGCTTAGAAAGTTAAAAAAACCATATCGATTATAAACAACCGGTTCACCGCCGAATACGCGGCTTAGAAA
>NZ_QHJF01000079.1 GCF_003259225.1 Marinomonas arctica
CCCTAAAAATTGGAGTCAATTTGTTGACTGGTTCCACGATGAGCAAGCTTGTCGTGATTATCTGTACGCGCTTCGTTGGCCTAATGGTTTCATATGCCCCAATTGTTTGGTGCATAATGTGCCCTATACTCTTCCCAAAAATAAACTTAAATGCGTTCAGTGTCGGAAACAAACTTCTGTCACAGCAGGTACTATTTTTGATAAAACAAGAACGCCTCTTAAAGATTGGTTTGCTGCAATTTGGTATCTCACCAATCAGAAAAATGGTGTAAGTGCACTTGGTATGCAGCGTTTACTCGGGCTTGGCAGTTACCAAACAGCTTGGGCGATACTACATCGATTACGCTACGCCATGATCAATCCTGAAAGAGATAAATTATCTGGACTTGTTGAGGTAGACGAAACCTTTGTTGGTGGTATAGTCGATATAAATCAACAAGATAAGAAGAAGTTTGTTGTGTTGATTGCAATAGAGTTAATAGAGCCAAAAGGGTTTGGTCGCATTAGATTACGACAGGTCGATAGAGCGACAAAATACAACGTTGAGCAATTCATAAAAGATGTTATTGAGCCGAATAGTCAAATTCACACAGACGGATTGGCGGCTTATGGTTCCGTTGATAACATGGGATATTCAAGAAAAAAGACCGTACATCTTGGTTCAAATATACCAGCTCATGAAACCATGCCAGGTGTACATCGAGTGGCTTCTTTACTGAAGCGATGGTTGTTGGGAACCTATCAAGGTGCTGTTCAATCTAAACAACTCGATTACTACTTGGATGAATATACCTTTAGATTTAACAGAAGAAAATCTCGGTCTAGAGGGCTATTGT
>NZ_QHJF01000080.1 GCF_003259225.1 Marinomonas arctica
CCCTAAAAATTGGAGTCAATTTGTTGACTGGTTCCACGATGAGCAAGCTTGTCGTGATTATCTGTACACGCTTCGTTGGCCTAATGGTTTCATATGCCCCAATTGTTTGGCAAATAATGCGCCCTATAATCTTCCCAAAAATAAACTTAAATGTGTTCAGTGTCGAAAACAAACTTCTGTCACAGCAGGCACTATTTTTGAGAAAACGAGAACCCCCCTTAAAGATTGGTTTGCTGCAATTTGGTATCTCACCAATCAGAAAAATGGCGTTAGTGCACTTGGTATACAGCGTTTACTCGGACTTGGCAGCTATCAAACTGCTTGGGCTATATTACACCGATTACGCTACGCAATGATTAATCCTGAAAGAGATAAGTTATCTGGACTTGTTGAGGTAGACGAAACCTTTGTTGGTGGTGTAGTCGATATAAATCAACAAGATAAGAAGAAAATTGTTGTGTTGATTGCAATAGAGTTAATAGAACCAAAAGGGTTTGGTCGCATTAGATTACGACAAGTCGACAAAGCGACAAAAAACAACATTGAGCAATTCATAAAAGATGTTATTGAGCCGAATAGTCAAATTCACACAGATGGATCTGCAGCTTATGGTTCCGTTGATAAAATGGGATATTCAAGAAAAAAGACCGTGCATCTTGGTTCAAATATACCAGCCCACGAAACCATGCCAGGTGTACATCGAGTAGCTTCTTTGCTGAAACGCTGGTTGTTGGGAACCTATCAAGGTGCCGTTCAATCTAAACAGCTAGATTACTACTTGGATGAATATACTTTTAGATTTAACAGAAGAAAATCTCGGTCTAGA
>NZ_QHJF01000081.1 GCF_003259225.1 Marinomonas arctica
CACCTCATTCACTCTTCTGCCACAGCTTTTAAACCCGCTGCCAATACTTTATCTAAATACTTTATGTCCATGCTGGCAATTTTCTGTTTGCGCCGAATACTGGCTTTTTTGCTCGTTTCGGCTCGTAGCATGTTTAAAGCAAAATGCCTCATCGTGGCTAATATTTCAGCTGATTCTCCGTTATAAATTGGACACTTGTCTTCATTCATCGAGACATCAAGCACCCAGTGTAAACTATTTTCTATGCCCCAATGACCTCGAACCGCTTCGGCAAATCTGGACGTGTCTAGTTCGGCTGAACTAATGTAGTAGCGGTATTCTAACGAGTATTGTTGGGCTTTCTTTTCAAAGCGATAACCCATGGCAACGCCAATCGTTTTTAACCCTGTCCATTCTTTAAATTCACCGATGAGAGCGGTAGCGGGCAATACCTTATATTCTCTGGCCTCGTAGCGTCCATGTCCCTGAGTAATTTGTATCTGCTTCGGATCAACAGGAAGCGAAATACTTTCGGCTAAGGCTTGTTTAACCGCACGATGCAAGGCGTCTTGGTTGCCTTTAACCGCTAAAAGATAATCGCCTTTTTGCGTCACAATCTGCTTTGCAATGTCTTTTTGACAGCCCATGGCATCAATAGAAACAAGACAACCTTTAATGTCCAAAAGTCTTAATAACGCTGGAATAGCGGTGATTTCATTCGATTTTTCTTCTGTCTT
>NZ_QHJF01000082.1 GCF_003259225.1 Marinomonas arctica
TTTCACTTACCGTCCCCTGTCTATTTATAATAACAAATGAGGCGACAACTATCCTGACACAGGGGGGAATACTGGATAACAAAAATCTCTGATTCTAAAAGGCGACTCGCTTTATAAAATCGTTAACAAGGGAAGACTTACTCATATTCTTGTAAATAACGTAAAAGATTTGTCACACAATTAGCCAACGACACAGCGGTTAGATAGACTAATTAAGCAATCAAAAAAAACATATTAATAAGGATAGATAACATGGATTTAATTAGAATTTTATTTGCTGTTCTTCTGCCACCTCTTGGTGTCTTCCTACAAGTCGGTATCGGTGGTGCCTTCTGGTTAAACATATTACTAACCATACTGGGCTATATCCCAGGCATAGTACACGCTGTTTGGATTATAGCTAGACGCTAAATAGGTATCCATAACAACAACTCCTTTATAGTAGCACTTACTCTAACTAATTGGAGTTTAAAGCTTTAATCGCGTGTAATCATGGCCTTCTTAATATAAGCACTCTCACATGCGTGTCACGTTTTGTCAGGCTAAAGCCTTAAGGATCCCCACAAATATAGAGTGATGCCCACTTGTTGGTTAAACTATTTTCACCAAAAAATAAGCCAGACAAGGGGCATCACATTGTTATTATCAAGTTTACTTCCTGACAATTCAATC
>NZ_QHJF01000083.1 GCF_003259225.1 Marinomonas arctica
GAGTTTAGAATAGTACCGCTACTAGTTGAGATCCTAAGGGATGAAGGGCGATCAGAGGCAAGATCAGCTCTGACCACTCAGGGACACCCAGGCTAGAATGATGAAGTTGTCGATCCAATATTCTGCGCAGTGACCAACCAAACTGACTATAGGCAAAAGCTAGAAGAGTATGCACAAAGTTGGCCATGACTGGGAACTGTGCTAATGCTTTATGTTGTAGTATCTCACTTATAGCATATTAGAAAAAACTGTGGACACAGCCGCGAGAGGCAAAGATAAGCAAACCAGAGGGGCGCACGGGTAGGACATGGCAGGCTCCGGGCCCGAAAGGGCGGAGCATCAAATCATCCTACCCGAATCTCACTTATCGTCTCCACTTGTCAAACATAAGTTACTGTACTACTGGAAACTGACCGGCCTACCCCT
>NZ_QHJF01000084.1 GCF_003259225.1 Marinomonas arctica
GCACGGGTAGGACATGGCAGGCTCCGGGCCCGAAAGGGCGGAGCATCAAATCATCCTACCCGAATCTCACTTATCGTCTCCACTTGTCAAACATAAGTTACTGTACTACTGGAAACTGACCGGCCTACCCCTACCAGATGAGTGTGACTTTGATCATCTTATACTCAGCAGGCAATGGAAGAAGATCCTTGAATCGTCAACCCCAGACATCGAAAGAATGAT
>NZ_QHJF01000085.1 GCF_003259225.1 Marinomonas arctica
CGTCGCGACCGATAACGGCACAGGGAACCTGATGGACACCCAAGCTGTCACTGTTAGTGTTAATGATCTCAATGACAACACCCCGGTCATTACTTCTGGGGCAACGGGCAATGTGGATGAAAACGCAGCGACTAGTACGGTGATTTATACTGTAACAGGCACGGATGCGGATGGTACATCGACCAACAATACGCTGACTTACAGCTTAACGGGGACCGATGCGTCTTTGTTAGACATTAATGCCAGCACCGGGGTGGTGACATTAAAAGCGTCTGCGAATTTTGAAACCAAGTCTAGTTACAGCTTCAATGTAGTGGCTACGGATAATGGCGCTGGTAACTTTAACTCAGGCAGTTTGAGTGTTAGCAAAGCCGTTACGGTTAGTGTTAATGATCTTAACGACAACGTGCCAGTGGTCACTTCCGCAACAGCGGGCAGCGTGAATGAAAATGCGACAACGAGTACCGTGATTTACACCGTCACCGCGACGGATGCAGATGGTACAACCGCCAACAACACGTTGACTTACAGTCTTACTGGTACCGATGCGTCTTTATTAGACATTAATGCCA
>NZ_QHJF01000086.1 GCF_003259225.1 Marinomonas arctica
ATATCAACCCAGCCCCAATTAATCCTAGTAACCATAGGTAAATGAAATGTTAGTGACAAATGAAATATCACAAATGGCCAAAGCGATAGTAACCCAGTTGCCTATTCTGAATGGCATATCGAGCACTGGTGAGCACCAACAAGCGCTTATACTTTTAGAGGACTTGTTAGAGCACTATGACGAAAACCTGATAATTATTGAAGCCTTAAGCAATGTCATTGCAAGGTATGAGGATACGGCAGCAGAGTTTGATGATTTCAATAAACGACAGACAGCTATCAATCTAAATACGGCAACACTAACAGTCTTGATGGATCAGGGCCTAAACAATACAAATCAGGTCTGAGTTCGTTACAAGCAAAAAAATCCAACGTGTAATTATGTGCAATTTATCTGATCGCTACACAGCTGATTTAAACAACAACCCCATGGCTAATCTGCCCCAAAAGATCACTTACTCTATTTATTCCTTCTTTAGTCCCCGTCACTGATTCAGGCGATTGCGTATTTCGGTGATTGCGAACGCTTGTTTCGGTTTATTCCGAACACCTGGACCAGCACTTTTTCT
>NZ_QHJF01000087.1 GCF_003259225.1 Marinomonas arctica
AGATCATGCCCGACGATCTGCCGATCGAGATCGCCGAACGTCAGGTGCGCATGGCCAAGGCCGTCGAGCCGAAGCGCCTGCACTTCGAAAAGGATCGTCCGGCACTGCCGATGGACGAGCCGTTCGACAAGAGGTCCGACCGTCTGCAGCAGCTGCGTGAGATCTGGGCGAAGATCCAGACCCGCAAGGCCATCTACGACGCCATGCAGACCATGGAATACCAGATCAACTCCAACCGTGTGTCCAACGGCCAGACCCCGTTCGTGACCGTCGGCTTCGGTCTCGGCACCGACTGGTTCGCGCGCGAAATCCAGCGCGCCATCTTCCTCAACCGCATCCGCGGCCTCGGTTCCGAGCATCACACCGCCATCTTCCCGAAGCTCGTCTTCACCATCAAGCACGGTGTGAACGCCGATCCGGGCGACCCGAACTACGACCTGAAGCAGTTGGCCCTCGAATGCGCCACCAAGCGCATGTACCCGGACGTCATCTTCTACGAGAACATCGTGAAGATCACCGGCTC
>NZ_QHJF01000088.1 GCF_003259225.1 Marinomonas arctica
CCCCTCCCGGGGTGCTTTTCACCTTTCCCTCACGGTACTGGTACGCTATCGGTCAGACAGGTATGCTTAGACTTACCCAACGGTCTGGGCTGATTCACGCGGGATTCCACGAGGCCCGCGCTACTTGGGACAACACGATCGGAAGACGGCTCACGTCCAGGTACGGGGCTGGCACCCTCTACGGCCAGGCCTTCAAGCCTGTTCCCCTGGCAAGCCGTTTTATGACTCCCGCCCGGCCCGTCGGAACCGGGACACGTGATCCCACGACACCGGCAACGCAACCCCCGACGGGTATCACGCGCAACCGGTTTGGTCTGATCCGCTTTCGCTCGCCACTACTCACGGAGTATCCCTTCCTGCAGGTACTGAGATGTTTCACTTCCCTGCGTACCCCCCGCAACAATGTGCGGTGCCGGCCCATGACGGCCGGCGGGTTCCCCCATTCGGAGACCCTAGGATCAAAGCCATGTTGGAGGCTCCCCTAGGATTATCGCATCCTCAAACGTCCTTCATC
>NZ_QHJF01000009.1 GCF_003259225.1 Marinomonas arctica
TTGTTCACCGCCGAATACGCGGCTTAGAAATCTACGTTAAAAGCAGAGCACACACAGTTATCGTTCACCGCCGAATACGCGGCTTAGAAAATGTCTGTGTTGAATAGAATAGGGCGCTCTTTGTTCACCGCCGAATACGCGGCTTAGAAAATGCAAGAACGAACCTTTTAGCTTTAACTTTTGTTCACCGCCGAATACGCGGCTTAGAAAATGCAAGAACGAACCTTTTAGCTTTAACTTTTGTTCACCGCCGAATACGCGGCTTAGAAAATCAAACACAGCAAAGCTGTGGCTAGCAGTAGGTTCACCGCCGAATACGCGGCTTAGAAAGTACAGCCCTTGGCGAATATCACCGCCGTTTAGTTCACCGCCGAATACGCGGCTTAGAAAAACTAGGTAGTTGGCGCTTGATCTTCGATTTGGTTCATCGCCGAGTACGCTGCTTAGGTTTATGGGTTCCCACCTTCAAGGCTGTCATTAAACGCCTTCCGTCAGTCTTGTAGGTCGCGATTTATCCTGAAAAAAAAATAGCATGCCGACAAAAAACTCGCCACGACAAATTACGTCTTGTCGGGCTAAAGCCACGACCTACAAAAAAACAATATAAATCAACCAATTGTTGGCTAAATAATGTTACATGCCTGATCACGGTCGTACCTCCCTCATCATGCCTACAAAATATGCTCGCTACCTTTAACGACAGCCGTATTCAAGGCTGTCGTTAAACGACTTCCGTCAGTCTTGTAGGTCGCGATTTATCCTGAAAAAATAGCATGCCGACAAAAAACTCGCCACGACAAATTACGTCTTGTCGGGCTAAAGCCACGACCTACAAAAAACAATATAAATCAACCAATTGTAGGCTAAATAATCTTACATACCTGATCACGGTCGTGCCCCTTATGCAGCCTTAGGGTTTATTACCTATGGGTATCAACATACTCTTTTAGTACGTCATCAATCTGTGATTGCCAGCCTTTACCACGGTGCCTGAAATACTCAATAACATCAGGGCTAAGACGGATAGTGGTAGACACTTTTGGATTATCGGCTTTTGGTCTGCCACGACGGTAAGCGGCGACAACATTGGGCAATACTTCGCTTGCTGGCTTAGCGTTTTTAAATGTGTCTTCTGTCCATTCTGGATTGTCTGTGTCAATCATTTCTGGTTTGGTTTTCATAGTGCTTCACCTCTTTTTTGTTGGCTTTACGAAGACTTATCACACGGATAACTTCACCACGCACCGTAAAAACCAGTACGTGGATGCGTTCATCAATTTGGCCCATGGCGATATAGCGTGTTCGCCATAATTGTGTCGCTCATCTTGTATCACTAGTGCAGTGTGCCAATCGAAATCAACCGCAATAGCGAAGTCAATTCCTCGACTTGTCATGTCGGCTTGGTTTTGTTTGGATCATATTCAATCTTCATGCTATTTATTGTAGTAACAAAAAATAAAAGAGCAAAAATTTTTTGTTACTACAATAAATAAAGCAGGGCTACAGGGGATATGCTTAAACATGAAGTTCATTTATCACTGAGGTTTTCAACTTTCTCTTCTTATACAGATAAAAAAGATGAATGAAATTGGCAGATTAAGGTCGTGCCCCTCATGCAGCTCTAGGGTTTGTTATTTACTCCAATAAGAACTAGTGGTACATTATTCGGTACGTTTTTGGAGGGTGAATGATGATTACAATAACGGCGACAGAAGCAAGAAAAACGTTTTTTGAGCTCATTAAGCAAACGAATCAGCAACATGACATTATCGAAGTGCAGCATAAATCAGGCAATGCCGTCATTATGTCAGCTGAGGATTATGAAGGTTTGCAGGAAACACTGTATCTTTTGTCGCAACCTGATTTTAAGCAGACGTTTAATCAATCTGTTCTTGAAGCAAATGCGGGTGAGGTAGTGAGCTTTGAAGAGGTGTTTGGAGAGCCTTTGTGAGTGGTGAACGCTATCAGATTGAGTTCACTAAGCAGGCCCAAAAAGAGGTTGCCAAGCTCGCGCCAAAGTTAAAGAGCAAACTCAAAGATATTTTGCGGCATAAAATTGCGGTGTCACCGGAAAGCGGAAAGGCACTGGTGGGAGATTTAAAGGGCTATTACTCTGTTCGTCTTAGTTTCCAAGATCGAATTGTTTACCGAATTGAAAATGGTCGCTGTGTTGTGTTGATTGTTCGAGCAAAAACGCATTATGGTGCATGATTTTGCTGGTAATGGTGAGGCAGTCTAATAGTTTATCCAAGGTTATTATGTTTCAAGCTAGACGCGATCAAGCATAGGTATTGATCAGCACATCCAGCATGGCAGTGGCGGATCGTTGTTGATTTGTCTGTGTTGGTCGTGACCGATGTGGGTGATGCTGTCGTTGAGCACGTCGGTTTCGTGGTCTTTTTGCGCGTGCACATAGATCTTTTCGTTGTTGACTTGGTCATCGAATGACATCCCTTGTAAAAAACCGTTGAAGCCTTCCCCTTGGAGGCCTTTCCTGTTCAAAAAAATCCTGCGTCACACGGTTTTTGTTTTGCGGTCTGGTTAGAGACTTTTTGAATTATAAAGTGCGTACAGTCGTTCACACACCCAAAGAGCAGAGCTACTAATACAATCCGTTAGCACGTAATACGTCTTTCCATTCTTCTAGACTGATAAGATGTAAGTAATGCTCAAGGGTTATGAGAATACATATCCATAAGCTTAACAATATTCCCAAAGCACAAAATACCGTATTGATCTTGGCGTACCAAGGCATAGGTGGACGTTCAATACCAAAAAAATAACGCAACATATTGAGCATATAGATGGAATTTCGCCGATACAGGATATGGATTTCAACTCTATCTGGTTTATAGGCAAAATATCCACTCACAAATTGCGAAGGGAAAAAAATCACATAAAGCATATTAATTGCTTGCCAAAGCCCAAAAAAACCAACAAATGGTATGGAGTATATTGCTATAAAATAGAACCACAGCATTAAAAGTTATCCTTTTTAAATTGGTATATTGCTTCGCCTGCCATTTCACCAAAGGCATCACCACCTTTACTTCCACCGTAGGCACCAACGCCTGCGCCAATAAAGCCAATCGCAACGCCACCTGTGGCCACACCTAAAAAGACAGCTAAACCAACGGCTGCTGCTGAACCGATTTTTCCTCCAGCCATTCCTCCTCCCAAGCTACCTGCAAAACCTCCAGTTTCTTTATAACTCACCACTTCACATTGGCTGGTGTCATCGCCGATACAGGCCTCTTTAATATTATCGGCAGCAATTAGGCCGTCTACTCCTACAGCCAACCAGCCCACGGCTTTTGCTATTTTTGAAATCCAAATCTGCCATCTGCGGCTACAATGTCAGTCCATCTATCTATAAATGGGTAAATATTACTGTCTATAGTCACTATAATCATAGCCCAAATGCTTGCTAAAATTCCCAAAGCGCAAAAGACCGAATTAATCTTCGAATACCAAGGCATTGGTGGGCGCTCAATGCCAAACAGATAGCGCAACATATTCAGCATATAAATAGAGTTGCGCCGATACAAAATGTGGATTTCAACAATATCTGGCTTATAAGAAAAATATCCATCAACAAACTTTGAAGGAAAAAAAATAACATAAAGCATATTAATTGCTTGCCAAAGAGCAAAAAAGGCAGAAGGCAGTATAGAGTGAGTAACCAGAGCATAGATCCAAATCATTTAAAATATTCCATCTTTTTTTGATACACCATTTCACCAAAAGCTTCGCCACCACTATCTCCAGCTTTACTGCCAACATATGCGCCTGCCCCAGCGCCTAAGAAGCCAATCGCAACAATCGCAACCCCACCTGTGGCAACCCCTAAAAAGACCGCTAGACCGACAGCGGCAGCCGCGCCAATATCGGCACCTATGGCACCAAATCCCACACTACCTGCAAAACCTCCAGTTTCTTTATAACTCACCACTTCACATTGGCTCGTGTCATCACCAGTACAAGCTTCTTTAATATTATCGACAGCAATCACACCGTCTACTCCTACCGCCAACCAGCCCACTGCTTTCGCGCCTTTTGCCATTTTTGCGGCTTGCCCAATACGCCTGCCCAGTTCAGGGACTTCACCTTTGGCAGATACCGTATCCCAGTTATGGATAATCGATTTACTGGACAGTCCTAAGGTGTGTTTGATTTGGGGGTGGTCGCCAATGTTGATTTTACTCATAGTTAAGCGTTCTAATGCATTATCAAGTTGACCGAATAAAGCTTGTCGGTTCTGGTAAAAAGTAGGGGTAAAGCTGGCTTTTCCACCCACACCAACTTGAGTGTTGTTCAAGTAGTTTTGATTAAGCTGTTCCAGTACGGATTTTAAGCTATCAAAACGTTGTCCCATAGAGGCGGA
The DNA here is from genome assembly GCF_003259225.1 of Marinomonas arctica. Taxonomy (GTDB): domain Bacteria; phylum Pseudomonadota; class Gammaproteobacteria; order Pseudomonadales; family Marinomonadaceae; genus Marinomonas; species Marinomonas arctica. Next base: position 4,385 of record NZ_QHJF01000009.1, read on the forward strand.
TGCAACACCAAAGCCAGCCGTCCCCATGCCAATGTTGTCTTTGTTAATGTAATCTAATAACTGAAAGTGGTGATAAGCGGTTTGTGCTTCTTCCTTTGTCAGTTGTTGTATTTCTTTGCTAGCGAGTTTGGCTTGCTCCTTGAGTAGCTTAAGTTTTTCTTTGTCTTCATCCGTTTTTGGCTTACTGGCCAAAATAACCATTTCACCGGGCAATACGTTATCTGAATTCAGGTGCATATTGTTTTTATTAAACAGTACAGCTAGATGGAACACATCCTTATCGGATACATGATCATAATAAAGCTGCTGGCGGGTGGTTGTCTTATCGTTAATAAGATAACCCGCTTCAAAAGGCGTTTCTTCTTCCACGGCTTCGTCATCGCCCTTAGTTTCCGTACTTGTCTTATCTGATACAGAAGTCATAGCTGCGGCTGGCATAGCTGACACCGGGGTATCTGGCGCGATATTCCCCTTAGGCGCTTCTAGGTCGGCATTGTATTCTGGTGACGCGACTCCAAGTGGAGACTCAGGTGCCACACCACTAAACCCACTGCCAGATCCGGCATTGCCACCTGAGTTAAAGTTGATCGCTGAACCCACGACATGCACACCAGAAGCGTCTATTTTGATGAAGTTACCACCGACTTTGACGGTCATTTCCGAGGTCGCTTCGATAACGGCTTTACTGCCACTTTTTAGATGAATTTCATTAGCGGCATCCAGCACGGCTTTCGAGCCGACCTTTTGCTGCAAGCTGCCGTCGATGGTGAGGGTGTGGTCTTTGTCTATCTTGTGACGACTTTCACCCTTGATGGTCAGGTGGTCATTGCCTGTGCCGTTTTCGCCGCCGATTTGCGTGAAGCGGTCGTTGTCGATTTGTCTGTGTTGGTCGTGACCGATGTGAGTGATGCTGTCGTTGAGGACATCGGTTTCGAGGTCTTTTTGCGCGTGTACATAGACTTTTTCATTGTCGACTTGGTCTTCGAATGAGATCTCGTTGAAGCCTTCCCCTTGGTGGGTGTCGCTGCGCCATACGGTTTTGGTTTTGTTATCTGGTAGTAAGTACGGCGGCGTATTCTTGGCGTTGAACGTACGGCCAGTAACAATCGGTTGGTCTGGGTCACCGTTTAAAAAGCTGACAATCACTTCGCTGCCAATTCTGGGGATGGCCATCATGCCATGTTGGTTACCTGCCCAACCTTGAGAGACACGTACCCAGCACGAGCTGTGGTCGTTGGCCTCGCTGTATCTGTCCCATGGGAAGTGCAGTTTGACGCGCCCGTGTTCGTCACAGAAGATTTCTTCCCCTTCTGGGCCAACCACGGTCGCCATCATCGGGCCATCGACGCTGGGTTTGGGTTGTGGTGTCGCTTGCCAGTTGGTGGTGGCTGGGATGAAGGTAAAGCGATTGTTGTAGGTGGTGCTGCCCGATTGGCCTTCTTCTTCCAAGACTTGCGGTTGGGTGCCGTGGTGTTCGACAGAGACGGGCAGCCATTCTTGGTTGATGGTGTCTTCGTTGTGCCCTTCGAGGGTGATTTTCATACCAGCTTGGATGCCGGCGTGGTTGCTTTTTCCTACGAGGGTCCGCGCACTGCGGCGCAGGTATTCTAGACGAATACGAGAGAAGGCTTTGCCTGTCACGTCGTCTTTGAAACGCCCTGGGGCATCGAAGTGTTCGTAATTGGGCAGCTGATAATCCATGTTCTCGCCATCTTGTTGATGCAAGAAGCGGTAGTCAGGCTTTTTGAAGCTGTAGTCTTTCAGGACGGCTTGGCTTGGATAGCTTTGTGTATGGTGCGTCAAAGTAGAGATGTAAAGATCGTCTGAGCCACCACCGGATAAAACATTGTACGGGATGGTGTTGGGATGCTTGGGGAGCGTTTGGCTTTGGTCGGCAAAGTGTAAAAGGTGTTTGCCTTCTTCGTGGGTAAAGTAGTAGACCCAGCCTTCTTCAGCCGCCAGTCGATGTAAAAAGTCTAGGTCGGTCTCACGGTACTGAACACAGAACTCGCGCTCAAGCGGCGCGCGTTGTGTGTCGAAAAGATGCTCTGTGATGCCCATTTCATCCAGCAGTTGAGTAATGATGGCTTGGGCGGTTTGCTTTTGGAAAATACGGCTGTTGTGACGTAAAGACAAACGCTCTAGAGCAGGAACAAGGGTTAAGCCGTAGTAAGTAAAGTGATGTCCGGTGTCGCCTTTTTCAAACTGACGCACAATGCCGTGTACTCGTTGAATCAGTTCGCCATTGCGAAACAGGCGTAACTCCGCGTTTTTATCGACGAGGGTATCGGCAGACAGGTCCGATTGACGACTGGCAAGCGCCAGCTGGTAACGGAAGCCATAACAAGGCGAACCATCTTTTAGCAGGGAATCGGAGATCGATTCATGCCCTTGATATTCTCGGACGACGAGGGTGTCTTCTTCTATTCCGTCGAGAGCCAATGTAAACGTCAATGTAGCCATACCAGTTTCCTTTGTTATGACGGGTCAATCCAATGTGTAGAATGCAAGTCGTGAAGTGCGCATCTTAAACAGTTCATTATTCACGTTCAGAGCAGACCATCTACCCCGATGCTTGTGATAATTGCGTAAGAATTGTGAACCATTAATAAAATAGTAAGCCATTTTTGTGAAACACATGCCCATAAAGCAAGATAAACGCCAGTTTTAAATAGTTAGTAATTACAAATGGTTAGCTGGAAATCAACACGCCTCCGAGCAATAGTTTGCTTGAAGTCGAGCGAAAAACTGCCCAGCGAGCAATATGTTGCCTGTTTGTTATATAAAAGGAATCTTTGTATTGATCATTAGCTTTAAATGCATATGGATTTTTAAGCATAAGTATTGATCAGCACATCTAACATGGCGGCTGCTGCGATGGAGAGGTTGGATCTGGGTTGGCAGATGACGCCAACGCGTCGGCGAATTTCCGGTTCTATTACGGGTCGGCAGATGGCGCCTTGTTCTATGGCTTGTTGTCGACATAAGGCGGGAACGACGGCCACGCCCATACCTTCGCTGACCATGCGTCCCACGGTGGCTAATTGGTGCGCATCAAAGGCGACGTTGAGTTCGATTCCTGCTTCTTGAAGGGTATTTTCTATCATGGTGCGCACGCTAGAAGGGCGCTGTAAGGTGATGAAGTCGTATTCTAACAGGGCTTGCCAAGCAATCGTTTCTTGGGTTTCCAGTGGGTGATCTTTGGGTAAGATGGCGATGAATCTGTCTTCATAAAGGGGATGGAAAGACAAATCCACAAGGTTACTTGGTTCGAAAGAAATTCCCAGTTCTACTTGGTTATTACGGACCATTTCGACCACGACATCGGATAACACATCATCAATGGCGACCTGAATGCTTGGGTAGGATGCGTGGTAATTACGAATCGCTTTTGGCAGCAATGACGCGGCAAACGATGGCATGGAAGCAATGGTTATTTTCCCCAATTGCAACGCAAAGCGTTGCTTCATTTCGTCTTCGGCGTTTTCCCATTGTGCTAACAATCGTCTGGCTAGTGGCACTAGGGCTTCGCCTTCTGGTGTTAAGGCGATATGGCGTGTTGTGCGAGTCAATAACTTTCCACCTAAATTATCTTCTAAACTTTTAATCGATAGGCTTAAAGCGGGCTGTGATAAATGCAGCTGAGTGGCAGCGCTGGCAAAGCTCATGGACTCGGCGACAGCGAGAAAAGCTTTTACTTGTTTGACGTTCATTTAAAAATACTTCTTTGTGATTATTGTTTTGAAAAACTTATTAATAAATAGAAAAAACAAATTTAATTAATTTATGTCCTTAGGTCAAACTGGCTGGAAGCTAAAAATAACAAATTAGGAGAAGAACTATGGCCGGTTTTGACAAAGTCGTTGCTTCTTATGAAGACGCCTTGATCGGACTAGAAGATGGTATGACGATACTGGCAGGTGGCTTTGGCCTGTGTGGCATCCCTGAAAATCTGATTGCTGAGATCAAACGCAAAGGCACCAAAGGCTTAACCGTCGTGTCGAACAATTGCGGTGTCGATGGGTTTGGTTTGGGCATTCTGTTGGAAGACAGGCAAATCCGTAAAATGGTGTCGTCTTATGTGGGCGAGAACGCCTTGTTTGAAAAGCAATTATTGAACGGTGAGCTGGAAGTCGAACTTACGCCTCAAGGTACGCTGGCGGAAAAAATGCGCGCTGGTGGTGCGGGTATTCCGGCTTTTTATACGGCCACAGGCGTCGGCACACCGGTCGCGGAAGGCAAAGAAACCAAAGTTTTTAATGGCCGCGAATACTTGTTGGAAGAAGCTATTGTTGGTGATTTCGCCATCGTGAAAGGCTGGAAAGCCGACCGTTACGGTAACGTCATTTACCGCCATACCGCGCAAAACTTTAATCCTCTTGCCGCGACGGCCGGCAAAATCACCGTCGTAGAAGTGGAAGAAATTGTCGAAGTGGGCGAGCTCGATCCTGCTCATATCCATACACCGGGCATTTATGTGGATCGAGTCGTGTTGGGTACGTTTGAAAAACGCATCGAAAAAAGAACCGTTAAAGCCGTTTACTAAAATAAAAGAGCAAGACAACAGAGCAAGACAACATAATAAAAAGAGGTTTCCTATGTCACTGACAAGAGAGCAAATGGCGCAACGTGTTGCCCAAGAATTACAAGATGGTTTTTACGTGAACCTTGGCATCGGTATTCCTACCTTGGTTGCTAATTACGTGCCGAAAAATATGGACGTCATGCTGCAATCGGAAAATGGCTTGCTTGGTATGGGCGAGTTTCCCACCGAAGAGACCATTGATGCAGATATGATCAATGCGGGCAAACAAACGGTGACCACAGTGAAAGGTGCGTCGATTTTTTCATCCGCTGAATCCTTTGCCATGATCCGTGGTGGTCATGTAGATTTAACGGTATTGGGTGCCTTTGAAGTCGACGTGAACGGCAATATTGCTTCATGGATGATACCCAACAAACTGATCAAAGGTATGGGCGGCGCGATGGATTTGGTCGCGGGTGCTGAGAATATCATTGTCACCATGACGCATGCCTCGAAAGATGGCGAATCCAAACTCTTGTCTAATTGCTCTTTGCCACTGACTGGCAAAGGCTGTATCAAAAAAGTCCTGACCGATTTGGCTTGGCTGGAAATCGAAGAGGGCGCGTTTGTCTTGAAAGAAAGAGCACCGGGTGTGTCAGTAGAAGATATTATTGCCAAAACTCAAGGCAAGCTCATCGTGCCAGATCATGTACCAGAAATGACGTTTGTCTCTCTTTAAAGCGATCAATCATCAGCCGAATCATAAATAATAACGACAGGAGCTTTATATGAAAGCCGTTATCATTGCTGCAGCACGAACTCCCATCGGTGCTTTTAATGGCGCTTTATCTTCCCTTAGCGCTGTTCAAATTGGAACACAATTATTGTCTGGTATGTTGGCAAAGCAGCCGTTACTTAAAGAGCACATTGATGAGGTCATTTTAGGCCAAGTACTGGCAGCGGGCTGCGGTCAAAATCCGGCTCGCCAAACGGCGATTCATGCAGGATTACCAAAGTATGTATCCGCCATGACGATTAACAAGGTCTGTGGTTCGGGGTTAAAAGCCGTGCAACTGGCGGCACAAGCTGTGCTGAATGGCGACGCTAAAATGGTCGTGGCGGGCGGACAAGAAAGCATGAGCCAAGCAGCACATGTCTTACCCAATAGTCGCTCAGGCAAAAAAATGGGCAACTGGGAATTGTTGGATTCCATGGTGACCGACGGTTTGTGGGATGCGTTTAACGATTATCACATGGGACAAACCGCTGAAAATATTGCCCAGCGTTGGGATATTAGTCGTGCAGAGCAAGACGCCTTTGCGGCAAACTCCCAGCAAAAAGCGGCGCAAGCTCAGGCTGCTGGTCGATTTGTTGAAGAGATTCTTCCTATTTCAATCCCTCAGCGCAAAGGCGAGCCGCTTATGGTTGATGCGGACGAACAAATTCGTCCTGATACTACCGCTGAATCTCTTGGCAAACTGCGTGCGGCGTTTGCCAAAGAAGGCACTGTCACGGCAGGTAATGCCTCCACGTTGAACGATGGGGCCGCCATGGTGATAGTCACTTCGGATGCAGAAGCTGAACGTTTGGGATTGACTGTTCTTGCGGTGATTGAAGCCGCGAGCAGTGCGGGGGTTGATCCTGACATTATGGGAACCGGCCCGATTGCAGCAACGCAAAAAGTATTAAGCAAAGCCAATTGGCAGGTAGCGGATTTGGACTTGATCGAAGCCAATGAAGCGTTTGCGGTGCAGGCTTTGTGTGTCAACAAAGAGCTTGGTTTGGATGCCAGCAAGGTCAACGTCAACGGTGGTGCCGTTGCATTGGGTCATCCCATAGGCGCTTCTGGCTGTCGAATTCTAGTGACCTTAGTGCATGAAATGCAACGCCAAGACCTGAAAAAAGGCCTGGCGACCTTGTGCATTGGTGGCGGTATGGGCGTGGCGATGCTGGTGTCGCGTTGATCATTCGTTAACTCATGTGTTTGTCCAATAAAAAATATAATAAATAGGAAATATCAATGAATACTCTCGAACAAAAACAAACCGGTTTGCAAAAAGTCAGTCAGTTCTTCGTGGCGCTTTTACAGCGTTATCTTCCTGACCCTTTCATTTTTGCCATTGTATTGACCTTTGTGGTCTTTCTTTTTGTGATGCCAAGCACTGGGCAGGGCCCTATGCAAGTGGTGAACGCTTGGGCGGGTGGCTTTTGGAATTTGCTCAGCTTCTCGATGCAGATGGCGATGGTGGTGGTAACTGGTCATGCCATGGCGAGCGCGCCAGCATTTAAACGTAAATTGGCTATGTTGGCAGGCGTGGCAACGACCCCTGGCCAAGCGATTATCTTGGTCACAGTGATCAGCGCGATGGCATGCTGGGTAAACTGGGGATTTGGTTTGGTGGTGGGAGCTATCTTCGCCAAAGAAATTGCCGCTCGTGTAAAGGGGGTGGATTATCGTTTGTTGATTGCTTCTGCTTACAGTGGCTTTTTGTTCTGGCATGGTGGCTTGTCGGGTTCCATTCCCTTGTCTATTGCGGGCGGTGCGAACATAGAAAAAGTCACTAATGGCGCGGTGACGGCTGCGATTCCAACCTCTGAGACTATTTTCTCCACGATGAACTTAACTATTTTGGCAGTGATGTTTATCACGATTCCCTTATTAAATCGTTTGATGCACCCAGCGCCACAAGACACCATTACGATTGACGCTGAATTGTTGAAAGAACCTGCCGTTGATACACCCAATAAAGCCGACATGACGCCAGCGGAGCGTTTGGAAAATAGCCGTGTTTTGTCGTTAGTATTAGGTGTAATGGGCTTTGCTTACATTATTTATTATTTTATCGATAATGGTTTTGCACTGAATTTGAACCTGGTTAATTTTATCTTTTTGTTTTCTGCCATTTTGCTGCATGGCACACCAAAAAGCTTGTTGATTTCGATTTCCCAAGGCGCCCGTAACTGTTCAGGTATCCTCCTGCAATTCCCATTCTATGCTGGAATTATGGGCATGATGACGGCAACAGGAGATTCTGGTGCGTCATTGGCTGGTGTAATTTCTCAGGCGTTTGTGTCCATTTCGAATGAGACGACTTTCCCTCTATTCACTTTCTTGAGTGCCGGCATAGTGAACTTCTTTGTTCCTTCCGGTGGCGGTCAATGGGCGGTACAAGCGCCTATCATGATGCCAGCGGGCGCAGCGTTGGGTGTGGATGCGGCGAAAACCGCCATGGCGATTGCTTGGGGCGATGCGTGGACAAACATGATTCAACCATTCTGGGCATTGCCAGCGTTAGCGATTGCTGGGCTGGGTGCAAAAGACGTGATGGGTTATTGCTTGATGGCCTTGATCGGGTCTGGTGTGATTATTTCACTTGGGTTCTTAATTTTTTAAAAAAGCGTACCATTGCATTCCATTTCGTATTCAAAAGCCACCATTCTTAGCATCTGAATGGTGGCTTTTGCTTTTATTTTTTCTCTTCTGAGTCATGTCTTTTGGCGTTTTCAAGGCATTTATAATGTGGCTTCTCGTACGGATGTGTTGAAATGTTATAGATGTTATGTGCATGAGTATTTGGTGTAAGTTCGTTTACAATAACGATCATTTTATTGCTTAACGAGTGCTTGATGATCGTCAAACAGAATACACAGCTTAATATTGTTAAAGGTACGCGGCTAAAAAAGTGTTTGGTTGTGGTTCTTTTTATGTATGGAGTAAATACCTATGCGGATACGAATTTTGCCTCTATTACACTCGATAACGATGTCTTCGTGGGAAAAGACAATGGTTATACTAATGGCCTATATTTTTCTCTTTATAACGTGGGCGTTGGTTTAAGACCCAACTTTTGGGTAAGTCCACTTCTGTGGACAATGCCAAGAGGGTACGCAGAAAATAGAATAAACGTACACAGTATAGGGCAAACGTTAACGACTGCTGAAGACATTACTCAGGCTAACCCTCCAGAGGGATCACTACCTTATTCAGGCTTATTAAAATATACCAACACGCATATTGTTGTGGGGTCCCGTTTTACTGACTGGGTAAGCACCTCTGTTGGTATTGTCGGACCCGCAGCAAAGGGTAAGCAGACGCAAACAGAATTTCATGCACTGATTGGTGCTGAAAAGCCAATGGGTTGGGATACTCAATTAAAAAATGAATTCGTGTTTGGTTTTTCTCGTGGTCGTGCGATACGCGTTTTGGCATCTAGGTCTGATACTATGGATTTGTTGGCTGGCGGGCAATTAAGTGTTGGAACGATTAGCAGTGGGGTTAATGCGGCCATAATGTTGCGTCTTGGCCAAAATCTTAGAGATTCTTACCCAACGGTTTCGCTGGCAAGCTCTCGTGCTTCTAATCCAATTGCTGTCAATAATAGTTGGTTTGTGTATGCGGGTGTCTCTGCCAATTATGTTTTTAATCAAATCTTTACTGATGGCAATACGTTTCGGGACAGTCGATCTATTGATTATGATCATAACTATAACACTTTTATGACAGGCATTACCTACACTATAGGGCGAGATAGTTCTTTGTCATTTGCTTATCTTTCATCGTTTTCAGATGATGATACAGAGTATAGTCGTCAAACTGAGCGGCTAAATCGTTTTGGAACTTTGACCTTGGTATGGGAATTCTAGTGTGTTCCCCAATTTGATTGCGGACTATTTGCAAACAACGAGTAAGTTTAGGGGCAAAATTCTTAGAAAATCCTGCTATTGCGATTTAAATGTTATAAAGGCCAATTACCCAAGTTTTTAACACGAATCCCTTTTATAATGCGGTCAAATTTTTGCATTTGAATAGGTAGTGAACGTTGGACATGCAGAGTGAAAAAAAGCATAGAAAGAACAATATAACCTTGTTTAAACATTATTTTTTAGGTGTCTCTTTATTGTTTGGAGTACCTGCATACGCTGATACGCATTGGCTTTCAGCGACATTAGACAATGACTTTTTTGTCAATGAAGACAATGGTTACACCAACGGAATCTATGTCTCTTATTTTGACGTTAATGACTCCCCTGATAAGACGCAGCACCCTGGTTTTATGGTGACGCCTTTGATGTGGAGTATGCCAAGTCAACATTCGAGTGCCTCGGTTAACGTCTACAGTGGCGGTCAAACACTGACAACGCCCTACGATATCGAAGCAGAAGTACCGGCAGAGGGGACCTTTCCTTATTCAGCTCTATTAAGTTTTACCAATACTTATATTGCTGTTATGCCGGATTATGCCGACAGAGTCGCTACCACCATTGGACTGGTTGGGCCTCTCGCAATGGGAGAGCAAACTCAAAAAGCGGTGCATCGGGTGATCAGTGCTAAAAAGCCAAAAGGGTGGGATACACAATTAGAAAATGAAGTGGTATTTGAGTTATCGCGTGGTCGAACTTGGCGTTCTTGGGTATCCGATAGTGGTCATACAGACTTATTAACGGGCGCAGCAATGAGTGTTGGTACGTTAAGAAGTTCTGTTAGCAGCGGCTTCATGTTGCGTTATGGTCGAAGTCTTGATGACTCTTTTTCTACTGTATTACTCGTTGACTCTAGAACGTCTAATCCCATTGCCGTTGGCAAAGGCTGGTTTGTTTTTGCGGGTGTTGAAGCTGGTTATACCTTTAACCAAATATTCACCGACGGAAATACCTTTCGTGACAGCCGCTCGATAGATTACGATCATAACAACAATATGTTCACTTCCGGAGTCACTTACTCTTGGGGAGATGCCGCCTTGTCTTTTGCCATTAATTCTCCCTTTAGCTTTAGTGGCGATGAGCATGATCGAGAAATGGATAAGTATACGCGTTATGGCACGTTAACCTTTGCTTGGCAGATTTAACGGTTTGTTGCTAAGCATAAGAAAACCTTCTTTACTCATGCAAAGAAGGTTGTAGGGCATTAGAATGATCAGATAAAAGTGGTTAAATAATGTTTCCACTCTGGTGTTTTGCCATAGTACTTGCTGTGCTCTAGCCAAATGAACTTACTATTTTTTTCTATGATAAACGTTGGGTAACCACTGACTCGCCATTTGTCCATTAATCGATGGCTTTCCTGTACTTGGTCGATCATATTGGCTTCAGAGGCCGCTATTTTTTCGTTCCATGTGGCTTTGTCTAACCCCATTGAGACAGCAAGCTCTGCTAACGTATCCCATTCATCCAAATGTTTACCATCTTGATAATGGGCGACTTGAAGAGCGGCTAACATTTTGTGTGCTTCGATGCCCATTTCTCGGCCAACGAAAAAAGCGCGTGTTGTCGAGTAAGAATCCACCACATAATCACCTGCACCTGACACTCTTGCCTTATAAGCCTCACCAAAGTGCACGTTCGTCATGGCGGCAATTTGGCTATCAGTTTGCAAAATATGCTGCCTAAAAGACGAGTCAATGGCACGCTTTGGAATCATCCCACCCGGGTGGTAAATAATGTCGAATTCAGGCGTATTGGCTAGCACCTCTACCAGAGGAGACGCGCCGTAGCACCAACCGCACATGGGGTCGAAAAAGTAGTGTACCGTTACCATGTCATTTCACCTTTATGGACTTTAGCTGCGATGTCTAGGTTCAACGCACCTTGCGCCTCTGGGTATTTTGCCGTCATGGTTTTAATCAATTCGGCGCTGTTTTTACTGTCTTTCTTCGCTTTTTGGAACGCTGTAATATAGTCAAGTGAGTAAGCAATGGCGCTGGAATCCATATTGCTGCCCGCAGTCATATGACCAGGAATCACCATGCTCGGTTTCAGTGCCAGCATTTCTTGCAACTGTGCCGCCCACGCCGCTTGAGATTCATCGGACTGCGCATCGGCCATCCACAAGTGAATATTGCCAAATACCGCTACGTTACCCAAAATGGCTTTGTTTGCCGGAATCCAAAGATAAGGGCGGTGAGCCAAAACCCCTTCAGTCCCACGAATCTCAATAGTCTGACCATCAACCGTTAAGGTTGATTGAGTGTAAGCAGCTGGGACGATTGGATTGACGGGCGCATTGCTCCCCATCTTAGGTCCCCAAAAAGCCAATTTCCCCGTCAGTTTTTCCTCAATGACCTTTTTAACTGCAGGTGTCGTGATGATGTCCGCTTTAGGGAAAATAGCGTGTAGCGTCTCGGCGCCAAAGTAATAATCTGGGTCGGCTTGGCTAATAAAAATCGTTTTTAGTTCTTTCTTAGAGTCTAAGACTTTGGCGGCAATGCGCAGAGCGTCTGCTTTAGTAAAACCCGCATCAATCACCATGGCTTCGGTTTCGCCATAAACCAAGGTAGAAGTCACGCCAAAGCTACCTGCATTGGCATTGTAGACTTCTAAGGTGAGGGGGGCTGTATCTGCCGCCATGACAGAATGAGCAATAAGGGCTGATGCGGCAAATGATATAAGTTTTTTCATCTTTCTCTCCAAAGAGTGATTGTGTAATTCATGTGGTCATCATAGAGAATTGACGTGCTCGGAAAAATACACAAAAATGAGCATGATTGTTTCTTATATCGTACAAATAGGTGAGAAAAGATGGACAGAGTGATAGCCGCGAAAGTCTTTATTGATGTTGCCCAATCGCGGAGTTTTTCCCGTACGGCAGATCGATTAAATATGTCGCGCCCAATGGTCACACGCTATATCGAAGCCATGGAAGACTGGCTGAAGATTCGTTTGTTGCACCGCACGACACGAAAAATATCCCTCACCAGCGCGGGCGAAGCCTGTTTAAAAGACGTCGAGCTTTGGTTGGAGCAAGCCGATAAGATTACCTCACTCGCCAATAGCAATGAAGAATTGTCTGGTCTAGTGCGAATCACCTCGAGCATGTCGTTTGGTTTTTCTCAACTGATGCCTGCTATTCAGGACTTCATGGCGCAACACCCTAAAGTTCATATCGATATTGATTTAGAAGACAGCACCGCAGACTTAACGGAAAAAAGCATCGACCTCGCCATACGCATTGCCTCGAACCCAGATCCTTCTTTAATTGGTAAACCCATTGCCGTGTGTGAATCTGTGCTGGTGGCGTCTCCGGCTTACCTTGAAACCTCTCGCCAAACCATAGGTAACATTCAACATCCGCAAGACTTAATACACCACGATTGCTTGGGGTATAAAAACTTAGAACGTCACATCTGGCACCTCTCCCAGCATGACCAATTTGAATCTATTTCTTTGGATTGTCGTTTAAGCATCAACGAAGCCACGGCACTGTTACACGCCACACTTAACGGCATGGGGATTTGTCTGCAACCGACTTATTTAGCCAATCGCTACATTAACGACGGCAGCTTGTGCCACGTGCTACCAGAATGGAAACCCAAAGACCTGATTATCTACGCACTGTATTCGTCTCGAAAGCACCTTTCGCCCAATGTACGCGCCTTGATCGACCACTTGGAAAGCTACTTTGCCAAGCATCCTTGGTGATGAATCATAAAGAAAGGATTCCGCAATTCGAATTGTCAGTAAAGTTGACTGTATAAATCAGAGGATTAATTAGAGTTTATAAATAACCACCTCAGACTCTCTTATCTGTTCTAGCAAGGCTTGGTTGGTGAGATTGTTTTCATCAACCAAGTCGATCAGATATGGGCTGTTTAAATCGTCTAGGTTAATACGAAAACGTCGCAGTATGGTTGATTTTGATGTGAAGATTTAGGTTTTTAGTGTTAATATCAATAGATGTGTTTCACTGTGATATGGAAGGAGTTTCGTATGAGTAAAGTCAGGATGATTTCTCGCAAATCCAGAAAAGAACCTTTGCACGATTTAGCAACCTTACAAAAGCTGGCTGCTCAAGCTTCTCGTCGAGCGGTTCAGCAGGCTGAAAAATCGCATGTGTCCGCGGCTTATGTAAAAGACGGTAAATTGATCATGCGTAACCCAGATCATTCTATTACAGAAGTTAAATTACTGTCTGATCGTCCTCGTCTAAATGCTGAGGATCTGGTTTGGCAAGTCTAAGATTAATTGCTGGTCCTAATGGTTCTGGTAAGACAACATTAACTAAGTTACTCAGGGAAGAGTATGCTGTTCCACTTGGCCAATATCTTAATCCTGATGATATTGCTAAACACATTTCTTTTTCTTCAATCGATGATACTTTACCAGACAATACTTTTTTAGCCGCAAAACTTGCTCAATTCATTTCGGTAGGGCTTCGAGATGACTGGGTGAAAGATGGTTTGTCGTTCACTTATGAGTCAGTGATGAGTCATGAGAGTCATATTCAGTTTGTAGAAGGCGCTAAAAAAATTGGTTATAAGTCATATTTATACTATGTGTGTACTTCTGAAGTTGAGTTGAACAAGGCGCGTGTAGAGCAGCGAGTAAAGGAAGGCGGTCATACTGTTCCAGAGGACAAAATTGCTTCTCGTTACCAGCGCAGCTTAGAAAATCTTCATGAAATGCTCACAATCTGTCGTCGAGGTTTTTTGTTCGATAACTCGTCAACAGAAATGACATTTATTGCAGAAGTTACGCAGGATGGCTACCTAGATATTAAGGCGAAAGCGTTTAATGAAACACAACCTTATTGGTTTGTTGAGCATGTCGTCAAAAAGTGGATAAAAGAAAAAGTCCGCTTAATTCGTTAAACTAAGCACATCACATTTCATCTTCTACTTAAATCCTTTTCTATTTCCTAAAATACTCCGCCAAGGTTTGCCATTGTTGTTCTGACTGGGCGGCAAGCATTTCGCCGTCTAGCATGGCTGGGTTATATTCTTGGCCGTCGAGTGTTCGACAAACTCCGCCTGCTTCGGTGTAAATCAGTACGCCAGCGGCGTGATCCCATGGCAGCATTTTGTAGGTGAGGCTGAAGTGAAAGTGGCCTTGGGCGATTTGGCGATACGCTGGGCAAGAGGGCAGGTTATTGATGCGCACAAAGCGACTAGCTTTGAGGGCGAAGTCTTGTTTTTTCTGTCCGGTGTAGGAGTTAACGGACATGATGCCAAAGAGCTTATCGAGGTCGGTCTCTGCGGTGGTGCTGAGATGCAAGGCCAACGGAGCTTGAGTTGGCGTTTGATGCGTGCCTTTGTTACTCATGGCGTTGCGTTGAAAAAACGCCCCTTCGCCTCGATTGGCATAAACCCAGTCATCGTTTACTGGGTCGTACAGCAAGCCAAAACGTGTCACACCTTTCACCACCACAGCGAGTATCATACCAAACTCGGATAAACCATGGGCGTAGTTCCATGTACCGTCGATAGGGTCGATGATGACGCAGGTGTCAGCGGTAGCAATGTTGTCTGTGGTAGAAGGGTCTTCCGCCACGGCTTCTTCACCGACGATGTCCCAGTCTGGAAAGGCGTGTTGGATTTCTTTGGTAATAAAGGCTTCGCTGGCTTTGTCGGCCATGGTGACAAGGTCGGTGAGGCTGCTTTTGGTTTCGACATCCGCCGCGCTCAATTGACGAAAATTAGGCATGACGATCTCTTGGCCAGCTTGACGGACGATATTGATCAGTCTTTCTTGCGTTGCTTTATCGAGGTTCATTTTTCGTCACTCCTTTTGCATTCTCCAAGGTTCACAAATTATACGTGATGGGAGTGACGAATGGTTTATTGAATCTTGATTATTCTGCGATGTTTTTGTTAACTCATTTCTTAACAGGTTTACGCCAATTGCCTTGCGCCGCTGCTGTCACTTTGGTGGTGCAGTAGGTTGTCGACGGTGGTTTGGGCGATGTGGTTGAGTGCTTCGATGGTGAAGTAGCCTTGGTGGCCGGTAACAACGACGTTTGGAAAGGTGAGCATGAGCTGGAAGACGCTGTCTTGGATGATGTGGGAAGACATGTCTTCGAAGAAAATTTTGTTTTCTTGCTCATAGACATCTAAACCGAGGTAGCCAATTTTGCCCGTGTAAAGGGCGTCGATGGCTTCTTGCGCGTGGACCAGGGCGCCGCGGCTGGTGTTGATGATCATCACGCCATCTTTCATTTTGTCTAGGCTGTGTTTGTTGATGAGGTGATGGGTGGAGGCGTTCAAAGGGCAATGCAGGCTGATGATGTCACTCTGTTGGTAGATTTCTTCCAATGTGATGTATTCGCAGCCATGATCAATCAGCGCTTGTGACGGAGATAAGTCGTAACACAAAACGCGACAGCCAAAGCCTTTCATTATGCGGCAAAATGCCGCGCCGATGCGTCCGGTGCCGATGCAGCCAACGGTCTTTCCTGCTAGGTTGAATCCCATTAGTCCTTCAAGGGCAAAGTTGCCTTCTTTGACTCGGTGGTAAGCGCGATGGGTTTTGCGATTCAGGGTCATAATGAGTGCGACAGCGTGTTCGGCAACGGACGTCGGGCTGTAATCTGGCACGTGAAATACCTTGATGCCTTCGGCTTTGGCGGCTTCTAGGTCGACGTTATTAAAGCCTGCACAGCGCAAGGCAATGGTGTTAACCCCTTGTTGTTTTAACAGACGGATGACCTCGGCATTGACGTCGTCGTTGACAAAACAAGACACTGCATCAAAGCCCTTTACTAAGCTGATAGTCTCCATGCTGAGGCGACTTTCAAAATAGGTCATGGATAAGTCAGCTTCGTTTGTGAAGGTGGCGAGGGTTCTTTTGTCGTAAGGTTTACAGGAAAAAACAGCAACTTTCATAAAACGTGGTCCTGTCGTTTTGTTTAAAAGGGTCTGTTATTTATATCCTAAAAACCTCGGTAACGCTTGGGTTTCATTTATAAAGCTTGACGTAGCGCAAGAGAAAAGGGGCGAGGCATCTTACCTGTCCTGACCCCTTTTCTACTGTTTACTGAGATAAGATATCAAGGGTTTTAAGTAACCACTCGAGTTCTTGTTCGCTTTCTAAACGAGACGCCATGTTTTTTTCATGGTCCATGACTCGTCCACTGAGCGTTTGGAAAAACTTCTTGCCGTATTTGGTCATGAATAAGGCGTACGAGCGACGATCATTAACAGCAGGTCGGCGTTCTAGAATATCCATTTTTTCAAGTTTATCGACGGCAGCGACCATGGCGGATCTGTCATTGCCAAGCGCTTGCGCCACAGCGGTTTGCGTTAAGCCAGGGTTGCGTTCTACGATGGCAATAATGGCAAATAGACCCGGGCTAATACCCAAGTCAGAACATACTTCGGAGAACTTGCTAAAAAAGTTCAGTTGGGCACGGCGTAGGCGATAGCCAACGAGGTTATTGAGTATGCCAAAATCTACCGATTGGTCTGTATTTTTTGTATCGTCAGCCATGTGGGTCTCATTCTTTTTATTGGATAAACAGGCATTGTAATATAAAAATTGATATTGGTGTAATGCTAAACTGTTTAGGACTCTATAAGTGAAAAAGCTGGCGTGGTGCCAGCTTTTTGTTGCTTATTGTGTCGAGGTGACCACTAGCCAATTAGATGAACCAGTCCTAAGCTGATGCCTGGGAAGATAACCAGCAAGGCGACCCTAACAAAGTCTGAGATTAAGAAGGGAATGACCCCTTTGAAACAGTCTTTGAGTTTTAGGGCATCATCAAAGGATTTAATGATAAAGACGTTCATACCCACTGGTGGTGTAATCAGTCCAACCTCTACGACAATCAACGCGAGTATACCAAACCAAATCCCCAAGTCCGCTTGCGGTATACCAAAATCCATCACCATTATCATCGGGAAATAGATAGGAATGGTCAGCAATATCATGGCTAGACTGTCTAAGAAACAGCCCATTACCAAGTAAGTTAATAGCATGCAGACAAGTATGGTATAAGGCGATAAGCCTGAGTTCTGTATGAGTTCAACCCCTAAGTCTGGCAATCTGGATAGGGCAATAAAGACACTAAAAAGATCCGCGCCTAACACGATGAAAAAGATCATAGCGGAAGAAACAGCGGTTCGCATTAAGCAGACTAACAGGCCATCTAAACGCATTTTGCCATGAGTAAGCGCAAGAATAGCGGTTAAAATTACCCCGACGGAGGCAGCTTCTGTTGGGGTAAAAATCCCCATGTAAATGCCACCCAATACGGTCAAGAAAATCCCCGTAATGTGCCACACGTCTTTCGTGGATTTGATTTTCTGAGACCAGGTGGTTTTCTCGCCACGAGGTCCGGAATTCGGATAAATACGCACATAGATAGCAATGGCAAGAATGTAACCACCCGCTGCTAAAAAGCCCGGTATAAAAGCCGCGATGAACATTTTTGAAATATTTTGCTCTGTTAACACGGCAAAAATGATCAATACCATGGATGGCGGAATTAAGATACCTAATGTGCCACCTGCCGCGAGAGCACCAGCTGCTAAACTGCCAGAATAATTTAGGCGCTTCATTTCAGGGAGCGCCACTTTACCCATAGTCGACGCGGTTGCCAAAGATGAGCCACAAATAGCCCCAAATGCGGCGCAACCTGCAATGGCGGCCATGGCGATACCGCCCCGTTGACGACCAATCCAAGTATTACAAGTACGGAACAGCTCCGCTGTGATGCCTGAGCGGGTTGCGAGTTCTCCCATCAATAAAAATAAAGGCACGACCGACAAATCGTAAGTAGAAAATTTAGAAATGGGCGCCGTGCCAAGGTATTCCAACAAGGCCGGAAAGCCGCCAATAAGCGAATAGCCAACCGCGCCACAAACGAGCATGGTTAATGCAATCGGAATACGGATGCTCATTAGAACGAGCAGGGCTGCCATCATGAAAAAGGCCAGCTCAATATTACTCATGTTTGCCTCCAACGATCGCGTGGAACAGATTATACAGACCACACATGCCACAAAGTGTCATGGTGACAACGCCAACAACGTATATCCACCAAGTCGGTAAGGCGAGTAACATGGATTGCTCCATGTATTCCTTGGCTTCGAGTCCGCTAAGGCTCATTCGATAGGCAAAGAGAAACGCGACTACGGTAAAAATCAAATCGCTCAGCGTATCTAATTTAAACAGCGTGCTTGGTTTGCAATGTGCTGTAAATAGATCAACCACAACATGGCCTTTTCTGATGTAACATTCAGGCAGAAAAAGAAATATTGCCATGGCGAGACCCATTTCAGTGATTTCATAATCGCCTTCAATCGATTGACCAATGGTTGTTCTACCGATAATGCTGGCGACGGTGATCACCGCCAGCATTAACATGATAAAACCACCCGTTAGCGCAAATAGATTCGACAAACGACCTAGAACAGATCTGTGTATGTCTACAGTTAATTTGATCATGCTAACTCATCCAACTCGATGGCTTAAAAGTTTTGGTATTTCTGGATAAGAGCGTTAGCTTTATCCAAAAGGCGTTGAGCGTCATAGCCTTCCTTGTTCATGTCTTCTATCCATTGTGTTGTGACAGGGGCAAGGGTTGTTTTCCAGTGTTCGTATTCAGCCCCTTCAATGGTGTTGAAGGTGTTGCCACGATCAACCGCTTCTTTACGAGCTCCCACTTCATAAGCATCAAAGGCGTCGCCGATAAAGCCAGCTAGAGGTACACCAGAGTTTTGATCAATGACCTTTTTAAGATCGTCAGGCAATTTGGTGTAACTGTCTTTGTTCATTGCGAAAATGAAGAATTGAGTATAGAAGCCTCGGTCGCCTTTAAACTCGGTTTGGTGTGTCGCCAACTCTTGAATTTTCAGTGGCTTGACCACTTCGAATGGCAACGCGGTAACATCAATTACTCCTTTAGAAAGGGCGCTTGGCATGGTTGGCACTGGCATAAAGACCGTGTTGGCACCAATGATGTTCAAGGCGTCAGCAAGCATTTTGTTCGGCGCACGTACTTTAAGACCTTTTAGATCTTCCAATGTTTTAATGTCTTTTTCACGGGAGTGAAGTGACCCTGGGAAATGCGTGTGCATAGCAAGTAGGTGCACATCTTTTAGTTCATCTTGCATTTCGGTTTCGGCGTATTCTTGTAAGGCCATACTGGTCACACGGGCGTTAACCGGCACAAAAGGCAATTCGAACACAGTGGCTTTGGGGAAGCGTCCAGGTGTATAACCACCTACTGTCCAAGTAACGTCAATGATGCCTTTACGTACTTGGTCGAATAATTGTGGAGGGCTACCGCCTAGTTGCATAGAAGGATACAGCTCGATCTTAATGCGGCCATTGGAATCCTTCTCAACTTGTTCAGCCCAAGGCTGTAAGAAGTTGGCGTGCGCATTAGATGCGGGAGGGAGCATATGATGAAGCTTAAATGTGTATTCAGGATCTGCCGCGATGGCATTGATCGACATGATAGAGCCTGCAATTAGGGCCAAGCTTTTTAGTTTGAGTTTATTCATTTTAATCACCTGATTGTTTTTGTTATATGAGTGCTTTTTTCATTGTTAAAGCGATGGCAAATAGTGATATTTGCCATTCTTTTTCACATTCCTTCCTAAGAATAATACCTTTTTGACACAAATTGTTGTGCTTTTCAACAATCGCCTTTATAGAATTTTCACTCAAGGTATTCAAAAAAAGTAACGCCCTCAAAAAAAGTTTGTAATAAAAATAGTTGTAATGTACAACATTAAAAAATCCCCAACTAATTAAACAAATATAAAACAGATGTGAGGGTAAAAATGAGTAAGGTTATTTCCCTAGCGCAAGCCGCCAATTTAATCCCTGATGGTGCCAATGTAGCTTGGTCTACAGTGGGTATGTCGTATTTTGCCGAAGGTGTTGCTAAGGCCGTTGAGCAACGCTTCATCGAGACAGGTCACCCACAACAGTTAACGTTAATTCATGACTGTGGTTGTGGTAATGGTAAAGAGGCTGGCATGTCACACATGGCGCATCCGAATTTGGTGAAGCGTTTGATCTCTGGTCATACCGGTCAAGCGCCCAAAATGGCGCAGATGATCACAGACAATGCGATTGAAGCGTATCTGCTGCCGCAAGGTGTATTGACGACCATGTGGCGTCAAATTGCGGGTAACAAGCCTGGAGTCATCACCAAAATTGGTATGGGGACTTATGTCGATCCTCTGGTCAGTGGCGGTAAAGTCACGTCTTTAACCACAGAAGATCTGGTTAAACGCATCAATATTGAAGACGAAGAGTGGCTACTTTATAAAAAATTCCCATTAGATGTGGTGGTCATTCGCGCCACAACCGCGGACGAAAATGGCAACCTATCAGTGGAAGAAGAAGCCATGTTGGCGGAAATCTTACCGATGGCGCAGGCGGCTAAAAACAGCGGTGGCATTGTGATTGCGCAGGTGAAATACATTGCTGAGCGCCATTCTATTCACCCTAAAGAAGTCAAAGTTCCCGGTGTATTGGTAGATTACATTACCGTCGCACCAGCCGAAGATCATAAACAAACCATCACGACGACTTACAATCCAGGCTTAGCCGGTAACTCTCGTGTACCGTTAAATGCCTTACCGCCTATGCCATTTAGTGATCGCAAAGTGATTGCCCGTCGTGCTGCGATGGAACTGAAAGCCAATGTCATGGTGAACCTAGGGATAGGTATGCCGGATGGTGTTGCGGCGATTGCTGCGGAAGAAAAAGTTTCTCACTTATTCACCTTAACCACAGAACTTGGCACATACGGTGGCATTCCCGCGTCAGGCGGTGACTTTGGCGCGGCATGGAATGCGGACGCCATTATTGAGCACGAAGCGCAGTTCGATTTTTATGACGGCGGCGGTTTGGATATTGCCTTCTTGGGACTGGCGCAAGCCGACAAAGACGGCAATTTAAACGTCAGTAAGTTTGGTCCAAAAGTCGTCGGGCCAGGTGGTTTTATCAATATTTCTCAGAGCGCGAAGAAAGTGGTGTTCTGCGGCACCTTGGTGAATGGCGCCAAGCTTGGTTTCGAAAACGGCAAGATGAAAGTGCTAGAAGAGGGTAAGGTGCAGAAGTTTGTTGACGCCGTGGATCACATTACCTTTAGTGGTGCGGTCGCGCGCGCCAATCATCAGCCCGTGGTGTTTGTCACTGAGCGTTGTGTGTTGGAACTTCGCCCAGAAGGCATGGTGCTGACCGAAATTGCCCCCGGATTGGATTTAGAAACCGACGTTTTGAGCATGATGGCGTTTCGTCCCATCATCGCCGATGACCTGAAAACCATGCCAGCCGCTATTTTTGCTGAGCAATGGGGTGGCTTGGCCAGCATCATGGCATCCGATGTTCAGTCATAAAAACAACAATAATCGATAAGCGAGAAAATCTTATGTCTATCAAGAATGTCGAAATTCCTTACGGCGCTTATTGGAGTACGCCGTTCACTAAGTGGCAAGGCTCATTACAGCATTTGCATTCAATGAAGTTTGCCGCCCATGTGGCGAAAGCCGAGTTAGCCAAACGTCATATCGATCCGTTGATTTTTGACTCAGGCGTATTGGGCATGACAGTGAACCAGTACCAATCTTTCAACGGTGCGCCTTGGCCTTTGTATGACATTGGTGCGGTAAACACCGCAGGCCACGCAGTGAATCAAGTGTGTGCGACCAGTGCGCGTGGTTTGTTTGCTGCGGCGTCAGAAATTGTCTGTGGTATGGCAAAGGTGTCTTTGTTGATCACGGCAGATCGTTGCTCAAATGGCCCACATATTTATTATCCGAATGCCAAAGGCCCAGCTGGCGCGTCAGAAGATCAAGTGACTTACAACATGATGAACGATTGTGTTGGCGGCCATTCGATGATGCAAACCGGCGAAAACGTGGCTAAGCGCTTTGATATTACCCGTGAAGAATTGGATCTGGTTACTTTCCGTCGTTATGAGCAGTATCAAGATGCGTTAAAAGACGATCAAGCTTTTCAAAAGCGTTATATGACGCTGCCGTTGTCTGTGCCAACCGCTAACTTCAAAAAAGAAGAAACGGTTATTACGGGTGATGAAGGGGTGTTCCCAACGACGCTAGAAGGCTTGCAGAAGCTGAAGCCCATTCAAGAAGGCGGAGTCATTACCTACGGTAACCAAACGCATCCCGCTGATGGTAATGCGTCGGCGATTCTTTGTCGCTCAGAAGACGTGGCATCCCTTACGGCTCGTCCTGAAATCAGAATTGAAGTGCTAGGTTTTGGGCAAGCACGCGATGATTTGGCTTATATGCCAGCCGCGCCCATTGAGGCGGCGAAACGCGCCCTAGCGGTAGCGGGTATTGATATCAAACAAGTCTCCGCTATTAAAACGCACAACCCATTTGCGGTGAATGATGTGGCTTTGGCGAAAGCCATGGGCATCGATGTGATGACGATGAATAACTATGGTTGTTCGTTGATTTGGGGTCACCCTCAAGGGCCAACCGGTATGCGCGCCATTATTGAGCTGATTGAAGAGTTGGTCATAAAAGGCGGCGGTTATGGTTTGTTTACAGGCTGCGCGGCAGGTGATACCGGTATGGCGGTGGTTATCAAGGTTTCAGATCGCTCATTATAAAATTTTAAAGGTAATCCAAGATGACATATCAATTTATTAATTACAGCGTAGAAAACGGCATCGCGCATTTGCAGCTGAATCGTCCAGAGAAAAAAAATGCCATTAATGATCGCTTGTGTCTTGAAATCGAACAGGTGTTTTTGAATTTAACCGATGATGTCAATGTCATTGTGTTTTCTGGAAATGGCCCTGAATTTTGCTCTGGTCTGGATTTACAAGAGCATAAAGCCCGTGAGCCGTTTGAAGTGGTGAAGCATTCCAACATGTGGCATCGGGTGTTTGGTCATATTAGTGATTCTGGTATTCCAGTGGTCGCCGCTATGCATGGTGCTGTGATTGGTGGTGGTTTGGAGCTGGCGATTTGTGCCCATGTGCGAGTCAGTGAAGAAAATACTTTCTATCGTTTACCTGAAGGCAAGCATGGCATTTTTGTTGGTGGTGGTGCGTCTGTCAACGTGGCGAATGTGATTGGTGCGAGTCGGATGACAGAGATGATGTTAACGGGCCGAGATGTAAGAGCGGACGAAGGGTTGCGCATAGGTTTGGCACATTATGTGGTTGGTAACGGTGAAGCCTTGGCGAAAGCCTTTGAGATAGCAGAAGGCATTGGCAAAAACTCGAAATATTCCAATTGGGCAATGACGACTGGGCTTAGTCGTATTAGCAATATGTCGGCACAAGAGGGTTTGTATACCGAGTCACTACTTTGCGGTATCACGCAAACCAGCGACGAAGTAAAAGCGCGTATTGAGGCGTTTTTGAACCGCAAGAAAAGTTAAGAGGTTTTGCTTGTGGCAATGCATAGCATGAGCCTTGGTATTCAATTCACTTGCGCCTGTTTCGCAAGCTCAACGCGTCAGCGTGAATCAAATACTAAGGCTCTTTTTATCAAGGAACGAGGGGAGTCTTGGTATTCAGTTCTTAAAATAAAAAGCACTTGCGCCTGTTTCGCAAGCTCAACGCGTCAGCGTGAATCAAATGCCAAGATTCTTTTTATCAAAGAACAAGGAAAAGACTGAATAAATCTGCCCTTTGTCATAAAAATAACAGCAAGATCAGGAGTATTTAGATGCAAATTCAAGACAAACATTTTGTGGTGACCGGTTCGGCTTCGGGTATTGGTGAAGCGGTTGCGCGTCGTTTACATGGTTTGGGGGCGAAAGTCACTTTAGCCGATGTGAATGAAGCGGGCTTGGCCCGTGTGAAGGCGGACCTTGGGGAACGAGTACAAGGTTGTGTGACAGACATCGTTGATGAAAATTCGGTACAAAGTGCGATTGACAAGGCCGTTGAAGCGTTTGGCCCAATCAGTGGTTTGATCAACTGTGCGGGGATTCCGGGCGCAGAACGTATCGTTGGTCGTGAGGGTCCACATCGTTTGGCATCGTTTCAGCGTGCGGTGTCAGTAAACTTAATCGGTACCTTTAACATGATTCGCTTGGTGGCTGACAAGATGCAGCACAACGAACAAGAAGCGAATTTAGAGCGTGGTGTGATTATTAATACGGCGTCTGTGGCGGCGTTTGATGGTCAGATTGGTCAAGCAGGCTATGCGGCTTCTAAAGGTGGGGTTTGTGCTATGACGCTACCGATTGCCCGTGAGTTAGCACGCTTTGGTATTCGTGTGATGACCATAGCGCCAGGCTTGTTCAAAACCCCCATGATGGATGTATTGCCAGAAGAGGTGCAAAAGTCTTTGGGCGAATCTGTGCCATTCCCACCGCGTCTTGGCGAGCCAGATGAATACGCTGCGTTAGCGCAACATATCATTGAAAATGGCATGCTCAATGGCGAAGTGATTCGTCTTGATGGTGCGATTCGTATGGCTGCGAAGTAGTTTGATGATTGTATTCTGGAGTCGATGATGACCTATCTAGCGCCTTATAAAGATATGCAACGGCTGGTGGCACAAGCCTATCATCAACAAGATTTAGCGGCGCTGGAGTCGCTAGACGGTTTTGATCCTGAGTTGGCCAATGCGGTGATGGAAGAAGCGGCGAAATTCGCCGCTGGCGTGCTTGCGCCATTGAATTCCGTTGGCGATGTGCAAGGCTGTCGCTTTCAAGACGGCCATGGGCAACAGGGAAAAGTCATCACACCAGATGGCTGGCAAGAGGCGTATCAGCAATTTGCTGCATCAGGTTGGATTGGTCTGGCGTTGCCAGAAAAATTTGGTGGACAAGGCCTTCCTAAGTACATCGCTCAGCCGGTTAATGAAATGTGGTTGTCGGCCAATTTGGCCTTTGTGATGTTTCAAGCCTTGGCTCAGGGCGGTTCAGAGATTCTATTGAACTTTGCCAGCGACGCCATTCAAAACCGCTATTTGCCCAACATTGTGAGTGGTGGATGGACCGTGGCAATGGCGTTGACCGAGCCGAATGCCGGATCGGATTTAGGGGCGTTGAATACTAAGGCCATTCTCCAGTCTGACGGTACGTATAAAATCAAAGGGCAGAAGATCTACATTACCTATGGTGAGCACGATCTGACGGACAATATTGTTCACTTGGTGTTGGCGAGAACCCCCGATGCGCCAGCAGGGAGTCGCGGCATTTCGTTATTTATCGTGCCCAAGTATCGGGTGACGGACAACGGGGCGTTAGGGGAGTACAACGATATTCGTTGTACGGGCATTGAGCACAAAATGGGACTTCATGGCAGCCCAACCTGCTCCATTAGTTATGGCGATCAAGACAATTGTATTGGCGAATTAGTGGGGGAGCTGAATCAAGGCTTAATGGCGATGTTTGTGTTGATGAACGAAGCCCGTTTAAGTTGTGGTTTGCAAGGTGTGGCCTTAGGTGAATTAGGTTATCAACGTGCTTTAGCCTACGCCCATGAGCGCACCCAAGGCACTAACAAGCAAGGCGAAAAAGTCGCTATTGTCGAACACGCTGATGTGAAGCGCATGTTGTTAGACATGCGTTCGGAAACCTTTGCCTTACGTGCTTTGGGTTATCAGATTGCGGCGCAAATTGATGCGACCGAGGCGGCTGATCATTCCTCGAAAAACAGTCAATCGAAAAAAGACCGAGTCGCTTTGTTGACGCCGATCTTTAAAGCCTTTGCCACTGAGCGCGCCAATGTGATGGCGGGGCAAGTGGTTCAGGTGTTTGGTGGTATGGGCTTTGTGGAGGAAACCGGTGTGGCGCAAATCATGCGTGATGCACGGGTTACGACGATTTATGAAGGCACAACGGGGATTCAAGCCCGAGACTTGATGTTTAGAAAAGTGCGTGGTGATCAGGGTAAGGCGATAACTGAGTTGTTGGCAGAAATGGCTCAACATATTCGCCCTTTTGAGTCAGACGCGATGTTGGCGCCTATGGCGAAAGAAGCCTTGCAAGTGCTTGCTGCGGTGGAAGCTGTATTGAGTTCACGCTTGTTAAGTGATGACTCTGATATTGAGTCTCTGCATGCCGTATCTGTGCCATTTTTAGAGGCGATGGGTGTGTTGTGTTGTATGTGGCAGCTTTGTAGCACCTTATCCTATCAGCAAGCACAGGACAGTCATGACGTCTCTTACGAGCAAAATATTAAGGCCATGGTGGCTTTTTATGGTGCTTACCGTTTGCCGTCAGCCATGGCGGCGTTGAAGGTCGTTGAAAACGCTGGCTTAGGCCTTAGCGAATATGAATTTTAAAATAGGCCGTAAGGTCTGAAGTCGAGAAAACAATAATAATTCGGCCGTGGTTTATAAATCACGCCCTAACACTCTAGCCGCATAAAAATAACCAAAGTGGTTGTGGGAGCAAAAAATGAACGGTGAATTTCATCCTATTAAAGTCGTTGCCCATCCTATTGATATTGAGAAACGAGAGGATGGTGTGCAAATCATTAATAGTCAAAAGGCGTTAGATGACTATGCCCGCTGCTGGACGGATCAGCTTGAATATTGGGCGGAAAAAACACCAGACCAGCTGTTTGTTGCAGAACGTGATGAACAAGGTGAATGGCAGAAGGTGACCTATGCACAGGCGGTTACCCGAGTGCGCAAGATCGCCTCTTGGCTATTGACCCAGCCTGTTTCGGTTGAGCGCCCAATCGTCTTTCTGTGTGGCAACAGTTTGGAACATTTAATGTTGGCGTTAGCGGGCATGTATGTGGGTATTGCCCATTCGCCGCTGTCTCCTGCGTATTCTCTTATTGCGACGGACTATACAAAACTGCAGGGGATTTTTGATATTTTGACCCCCGGTATGATAGTGGTTGATCAATTAGCGCCTTATGAATCTGCCATTCAAGCCGTGTGTCATGATGATCAAATCCCCGTGATGGTGTTGAATGGCAATAGCCTTGAGAACGCCGTGGCGGCAAAGATTGCTAATCCCGTTATCTCCTTTCAGTCTGCTTGGGATTACCCAGAATCGGCGGCGGTTGATGCTCAGAACGCTCAGGTTACTGGTGATACCATTGCGAAAATTTTGTTTACATCGGGTACCACAGGCATGCCAAAAGGCGTGATTAATACCCAGCGTATGATTTGTGCTAATCAGGTGATGATTCATCAGGTTATGCAATTTTTGAAAGATCAGCCGCCGATTATGGTGGACTGGTTGCCTTGGAATCATACGTTTGGTGGCAACCATAACATCGGGATTGCCTTGTATAACGGCGGCAGTCTGTATCTTGATGATGGTAAACCAACCGAAAAACTGTTTGCCAAGACCTTACGCAATTTGGCCGAAGTGTCGCCAACTGTGTATTTTAACGTGCCAAAAGGTTTTGAGTTGTTGGTGAAGCATCTAAAAGCCGACAGTGAACTTGCGGAGAAGTTTTTTGCCCGTTTGCAGTTTACTTTCTTTGCTGCTGCAGGTTTGGCTCAGCATATTTGGGATGATTTGGATGCTTTAGCGATTCAATATACTGGCAAGAAAATCCCCATGGTGACTGGGTTGGGTTGTACAGAAACCGCGCCTTCTGCGACTTTTGCTTCAGTTGAAGAATCCACATCCGGTGTGATTGGCGTGCCAGCGCCAGGGGTTTCCATTAAGTTGGTGCCAAATGAGGGCAAGTTAGAAGCGCGTGTCAAAGCGGAAACGGTGATGCCGGGTTATTGGCGTCAACCAGAATTGACAGCGAAAGCGTTTGATGAAGAAGGCTATTATTGTTTAGGTGACGCCATCGCTTATCTTGATGAAAACGCACCGCAGCGTGGTTTTCGCTTCGATGGCCGAGTATCCGAAGATTTTAAATTGGACAGCGGTACTTGGGTCAGTGCTGGCACTTTACGGGCAAAATTCATCAGTGCCTTCGCGCCCTTTGTGCAAGATGTGGTGTTATGCGGTACCAACCGTGGTTATATCACCGCGTTAATTTTTCCTGATTGGGCCCATTGTCAGGCCATCCTGCCACATGATTTGCAGGAAACGAACGAAGACATTATTGCTCATAGCGCGGTGCGTGATGCTTTTAAACAGAAGCTGGTGGCGTTTGCGAAACAGAGCACGGGAAGCTCTACTGTTGTCGAACGCATTCTCTTGCAGGCTGTGCCACCGAGTATTGATGCCCATGAAATTACGGATAAAGGCTCGTTGAATCAACGCGCGGTGCAAGCGCATCGTGAAGATCAAATTGCATTGCTGTATCAAGAGCCGCTATCGGATTTGGTGATCAGTCTGTAAGGGGGCGCGTCATGTTTAAAAATGAGCGTCAATTACACATCGAGTGGGGCGATTGCGACCCCGCCGATATCGTGTTTTACCCGCGATATTTTGCCTTTTTTGATGCCTCAACAGGGGCGTTATTTGAGGCCATGGGTTATCCACTGCGTTATATTCGAGATGAATTAAAAGACGTGGGGTTTCCCATGGTGGATACTCGATCACAATTTTTTAAACCGTCTAAATACGGTGATCAGGTCACCATTAAGAGTGAGTTCACTCAGGTAGGCCGCGCCAGTTTTGGGATTCGTCATCAGCTATTCAATGGTGATGATCTGGCGGTGGAGTGCTTAGAAAAGCGTGTTTGGGCCTGTCATGATGACTCAGGAGCGATGAAAGCCAAAGCCATTCCTGAAGCAGTTAAAGCGCGTATGTTGAGTTAGGGCTGAAAAGACTGGTGCTAAAGAGGACAGTATGAAGATAGTTGTGGGTGTTAAGCGTGTGATTGATTATAACGTCAAGGTGCGCGTTAAAGCGGATCAGAGCAATGTGGATTTAACCAACGTTAAGATGGCGATGAATCCCTTTTGTGAGATCGCGGTCGAAGAGGCCGTGCGTTTAAAAGAAGCGAGTGTGGCGTCGGAAGTCATTGTTGTCAGCGTGGGCACCGCTCAAAGCCAAGAGCAGTTGCGTAATGCCATGGCGTTGGGGGCTGATCGCGGCATTCTGGTTGAGGCCGACGGCGAAATAGAGCCGTTAAATGTCGCCAAAGCCTTTGCTGCAGTGATCGAAAAAGAGCAGCCTGGACTGGTGATACTGGGTAAGCAGTCGATTGATTCAGATAATAATCAAATGGGGCAAATGTTGGCGGCATTGATCAAGCGCCCACAAGGAACTTTTGCCTCCAAGCTGGTTATTGACGGCGACCAAGCGTTAGTGACGCGTGAAATTGATGGTGGTTTACGCACGATTGCTTTGACACTGCCGGCGATTGTAACGACGGATTTGCGCCTTAATGAACCCCGTTATGCCAAATTACCAGACATCATGAAAGCCAAACGTAAGCCCTTAGAAACCTTGTCGTTAGCAGACTTAGGCGTGACAGCAAAAGCCCATTGTCGATTAGATAAAGTCGAAGCGCCAGCCATGCGAAGTGCGGGTGTGAAAGTGGCGTCGGTGGATGAATTGATCCGTAAACTAAAAGACGAAGCAAAGGTGATTTCATGATGACGTTATTAGTAGCAGAACATACTTCAACTGCCTTGGCCTCATCTACCTTGTCTGCGTTGACCGCCGCTCATCAGATTGGTCATGACGTGCACGTTTTAGTTGCTGGTAACAATATCGCGGCAGTGGCTGACGCGGCGGCACGTTTGTCTGGTGTGAGTAAGGTTATCTGTGCGGACGCTGGTTGCTATGAACATGCTTTAGCAGAATCGATGGGGGATCTCATTGTTCACCTGAGCGAGCATTATTCACACATTATTGCTCCATCTAACTCTGAATCGAAAGACTTCATGCCCAGAGTGGCAGCCTTATTGGATGTGGGTCAGGTGTCGGATATTTGCGCGGTATTGAGTGCCGAGCAATTCAAACGTCCGATTTATGCGGGTAATGCTATTGCGACAGTGACGGTATTGGACGATAAAAAAGTCATTACCGTGCGAGCCTCTGCCTTTGATAGAACGACTCAACAAAGTGCTCAAGCTTGCGAGATTGAGTCGGTGGACTTTAGCGTAGAGAACAGGTTGTCATGCTGGCAATCGGATGACATCACGGCATCAACTCGCCCAGACCTTGCCAGTGCCAGTCGCATAGTGTCAGGTGGCCGTGGTGTGGGCAGTGGCGCTAACTTTGCGCTAGTGGAAGCCTTAGCCGATAAATTAGGCGCAGCGGTTGGGGCGTCTCGTGCGGCGGTGGATGCGGGTTTTGTCTCGAATGATTTGCAAGTCGGACAGACTGGTAAGATCGTTGCACCAGATCTGTACATGGCGTTTGGTATTTCTGGCGCGATTCAGCATTTGGCGGGTATGAAAGACTCTAAGGTTATCGTGGCGGTCAACAAAGACGAAGACGCGCCTATTTTCCAAGTGGCCGACTATGGTTTGGTGGGGGATCTGTTTGTGGTTCTGCCTGAGATGACAAGCAAGCTTTGAAGCGATAGCGCTTAAGTAATAATATAACGGTCTGTGCTACAAGACCGTTAACTGTCAATTTGGTGATATTAACCGAGCTTAGGCTCGGTTTTTTTTATTTGCTCGAATGGGTTTGAGAGCACAATTCAATGACGCGTTTGCCGCTGATCACTAAAAAACAGCAAACCGTGGTGGCAAGAGCAGTGAGGTGAAAAAAATCAACGAGAATTATGTTTTCCATAGCCGTTCCTTTCTGAAGTGTTTATTCATTATTATTTTGTTTAATAAAAGCACAGGATGCGCAATTCGTCCACACTGTTTACATATTTAAGTTTTTTTTGTGTTTTGGGTGGATGAAAAAGGTTGAGTCTAGAGTCAAAGGTCTGATTGCCTTATAGTGTGCGCACCAATTCACTCAGTGTTGGTTTGTTTGTAAAAAGCACGGGGTGGATCACATTTCTGTCAGGCGGCTTGGCCGTTCGTTTTACCGTATTATTCGATGTCGATTGTTTATAGGAGTGGCCGCTTCCGATGATTCGCCCATTGTTGATTGTGCGTTTGCTGACCATGCCTTGTATTTGGATGAGCGTGGTCCAGTTTGTGTTTGGCGAGCTGTCCTTTATGTATTTTAAGGATGGCGTAGGCCGTGCCTTTGTTACGCCAGCTATTGCTACGTTTATCATTTCTTTGATTCTGTTGGTGGGCTTTAAGAACATTCCCTTGCCTTCGGTTAACACTCGAGAGGCGATGTTGTTCGCCAGTTTAACTTGGTTGTGTGTTGGCATATTAGGCGCGATTCCTATTATCACGATTGCGCAGGTCTCTTTTACGGATGGGGTGTTTGAGTCCATTAGTGCGCTAACGACCACTGGTGCCACAATCTTGTCTGGATTGGATGATATGCCGCCGACTTTTTTGATGTATCGTCAGTTTTTGCAGTGGATGGGCGGGCTTGGCGTGGTGATTTTTGTGGTCGCTATTCTTCCCATGCTTAACATAGGTGGCATGCGTCTTTTAAAAGCGGAAACGCCGGGTCCGATTAAAGACGATAAGCTTTCTCCCCGTATGTCCAGCACGACGCATTATTTATGGATGGTGTATTTGGCGATTACGGTATTGTGTGCGCTGAGTTATTACGTGGCAGGCATGTCGGCGTTTGATGCAATTGGTCACAGTTTTACCACGGTTTCTACAGGCGGTTTTTCTACCCATGATGCCAGTATGGGGTATTTTAACAGTCCGCTAATTTTGTGGATTTGTAATCTCTTTATGGTGTTGGGGGCAGTGAATTTTGCTTTGCATTATCGTGTCTATATTGCCCGCAGTATTAAGCTGTATTGGAAAGACGAAGAAACTCATGGCTTTTTGTGGATTATTGCTGTTGTGGCCTTGCTATTAGCTTTGTTTCTCTTCCAAACAAAGTCGGAAGAGGGCTTTTGGATGTCGATAACCCAATCTTTTTTTCATGTGATTTCGTTTATTACCAGTACCGGTTATGCCGCAACAGATTTTGGCTCTTGGCCTGCTGTCACTTCGATAGTATTAATTTTTGTTGGCTATATCGGTGGTTGTGCAGGTTCGACGGCTGGCGGGAATAAAGTCATCCGTAATATTATCTCGGTTAAATCGATCGGTTTGGAAATCAAGCGTTTAGTACACCCAAGTGGCGTGTTTGCGATGAAGTTTCAGGGGCGAACCATCAGTGAGTCTGTGCGCCACTCGATAATGGGTTTTATGTGTTTGGCTGCCATTGTGACCGTGGTGTTTACGCTTTTATTGATGGCAACCGGAATGAGCTTTATGGCGTCTCTAAGCGCCACTGCCGCTTGTTTAAATGTA
Source organism: Marinomonas arctica (assembly GCF_003259225.1). GTDB lineage: Bacteria > Pseudomonadota > Gammaproteobacteria > Pseudomonadales > Marinomonadaceae > Marinomonas > Marinomonas arctica. Next base: position 36,797 of record NZ_QHJF01000009.1, read on the forward strand.
TTGGGTCCTGGTTTTGCTGAACTTGGTAGCAACTTTGCGCCATTGAGTGATGCTGGTACATGGTTGATGAGCTTTGCGATGATTTTGGGGCGATTAGAATACTTTACCGTGTTGGTGCTTTTCTTCCCCGTTATGTGGCGTCATTGACCTGTGTTTTATTTTCATCTGTTAGGGCAAATTCTCTGCCGCTAACAACCCTTCGTCACTTCCTCTTCCGAGGCTGTCGCAAAACGAATGCCGTTGATCTACAGGTGATTACCTTTAACGTCACTACCTCTTCCGAGGAAGTGACGTATAAACAAGTTAGTCTTACTTAAACCGCAGCAACTGCGATGCCGTTGCTTTCTTCTTCGTAAGCTTCTAACTCTATGGCAATACTTTTTGAGGTTGGCGTATTGCTGAATTCCCCATGGCTATCGAGCGGAACTAATGGGTTGGTTTCTGGGTAGTAAGCGGCAATGTTGCCCGCTGGAATACTATAAGGAACCAGTTTGAAGCCACTGATTTTGCGCTCAACACCATCATCCCAAATTGAGCGCAATGTCACGCTTTGACCTTCTTCAAAGCCGAGACGTTGTATGTCGGCTGGATTGATAAAGACCACTTTGCGTTCGCCTTTTATGCCACGGTATCGGTCGTTCATACCATAAATTGTGGTGTTGTATTGGTCGTGTGAACGCAGTGTTTGTAATATGAGGGTTTTGTCTGACAGCAAGTCTTGCGCACGTTTTGGCAAAATAGACTCAGGTAATACATGGCTATGGCAAATGGCTTTTCCTGAAGGGGTTTTCCAGTTTCTTTCTCGTGCGCTGTTGCCGAGATAGAACCCACCATCTTGTAAAATTCTCTGGTTGAAGTCATTGAAGCCCGGAACGACAGCAGCGATGTGTTCACGAATTAGGTCGTAGTCGCTGACCACTTCGTTCCAATCGATTGGGAAGTTGCCGAGAGTCGCCGCGGCAATGCCTGCGACAATGGCTGGCTCGGATTTTTGTTCTTTGCTTAAGGGTTCTAATACGCCGCCAGAAGCATGAATCATGCTGAAAGAGTCTTCTACGGTGACTTTTTGCTGGCCTTTTGCTTGATGATCTATGTCGGTACGGCCAAGACAAGGCAGTATAATCGCCTCAGTGCCCGTAATCAGGTGAGAACGGTTGAGTTTAGTACTGATTTGAACCGTAAGTTGGCATTGTTTTAATGCCTGCACTGTGGCTTGTGTGTCCGGTGTGGCAGCGGCAAAGTTACCACCAAGGGCGATAAAGACACCGACTTTGCCATCACGCATAGCACGGATGGTATCCACAACGGCCAAACCGTGTTCTTGTGGTGGCGTGAAGTGGAAGCGTTTTTCTAAGGCATCCAGGAAGGCCTGAGAAGGGCGCTCATTAATGCCCATGGTTCTGTCGCCTTGCACATTGCTGTGACCGCGCACAGGACAAACTCCGGCGCCTGGCTTGCCTAAATTACCACGTAGTGCCATTAAGTTGACCATTTCATGGATGGTCGCCACAGAATGGTGGTGCTGAGTGATGCCCATTGCCCACGTCAGAATAACGTTTTCTGCTTGGGCGTAAACGTTAGCAGCGTGAGTGATGTCTTCTTTGCTTAGGCCTGATTGAGCAATAATGTCTTGCCAAGAGGTTTGTTTGACCTGCTCAAGATAGGCATCCAAGCCTTGGGTATGTTGTTTGATAAAGTCATGATCAAAAACGGCTTTGCCTTCTTGTTGAGCCGCTGCTTCTAAGTCGATAAGCACCTTGACCATGCCGCGCACCACGGCCATATCGCCGCCAATTTTTGGACAGAAGTAGCCGGTATTGGTTGGCTTTGAACCATTGGTGAGCATTTCCACTGGACTTTGAGGGTTTTGGAAACGTTCTAAACCCCGTTCCCGTAGCGTATTGAAGGTGAGTAGTTGTGCGCCACGTTGCACGACTTCTTTTAAGGTTTCTAGCATACGAGGGTGGTTAGTGCCTGGGTTTTGACCGAAGACAAATACCGCATCAGCGCGTTCAAAGTCATCAATTTCCACTGTGCCTTTACCGATACCAATGCTGCTGGTAAGCGCATAACCACTGGCTTCGTGGCACATGTTTGAGCAATCTGGAAAGTTATTGGTGCCATAAGCACGAGCAAACAGCTGATATAAGAACGCGGCTTCATTGCTGGCGCGTCCAGAGGTATAAAACGCCACAGTGTTAGGATCGGCTTGCTTTTTTAGCGTATCGCCAATGTGTCGATAAGCGTCTTCCCAAGAAATGGCTTCGTAGTGATCGGTTTCTCGGTTGTAGCGCAAGGGTTCTGTGAGTCGACCTTGATATTCTAGAAAGTAATCACTTTGCGTGTTTAACCAGCTTACGCTGTGTTCGGCCATAAAGGCAGCATCGACTTTACGAGAAGTGGCTTCCCAGTTAACGGCTTTGGCACCATTTTCACAAAAGCGAATTTTCGCAGGATCGTGTTTTTCTCCCCAAGCACAGCCCGGGCAATCAAAACCATGGGGCTGATTGGTTTTTAGTAAAGTGTGAATGTTACGTACGGCATTTTCACTTTTTAGCCAGTGTTTGGTGGTGCTTTGTAATGCGCCCCAGCCTCCAGCCGGTCCTTTGTAGGGTGTGTAAAAATCGGTTTTTTTACTCATTGTTTGAGTCCTTTAACGGGATTGAAGATGCGTATACTCGAGGCGCATCTTGCTTGGGTAAATGAATCAGTGTTAGCCCGTAATGCTGAGCAAGCTTGACGGCCAATGTGCTTGGCGAGGCTAGGTGAATCAATCTAGATAGCCCCACGCGTACGGCTTTTTGTACCAGCTCTGTGCTGCATCGGCTTGACATCAAAACACTGTGATTTTGTAAGTTTATATCCTGTTGCAGTGCATAGCCAATCACCTTATCAAGGGCATTATGTCGTCCAATGTCTTCCATGCAGACTATTGGGCTGCCGTCAGGTGAGATTAATAGGGCACCATGTACCGCCCCCGTTTTATTGCCTAATATTTGGAATTCAGACAAACGTGATTTTAATGCGATTAGCGCCGTTTCTTCCATGACTTGGCAGGGTGGAAGTGCTGCTAAACTGGGGATGGCTTGGGTTAAGGATTCTGTTCCACACAGCCCGCAACCTGTAGCACCAAGATGGGCTTTTTTTCTTTGCTTAAATTGAGCAAATCGACGTGGACTCAGCACCACATTGATGGCAATACTGTCAATGCCTGATGGTGTTTGCGTGCGCTGAATATCCAAATCCCGTATATCGTTAATCTGTTCAATTAGACCTTCACTACGAGCAAAACCAATAACGAAGGCATCCAAATGCGTTGGGGTGACCATCATAACGGCATAAGAAATATCATTAATACTGATGGCAAGTGGCATTTCTTCCACTAAGTCAGTCGACTCTAATGGGTTTGATGTGTCACAACGATTAAAAGAGACGCTTTGAGAACTGACAAAAGACAAAGACTGCATAATGTGTTTCAGTTGAGTTAGGGATTAAGATCGATCCTTTAATACTACGTAGTGTCACCATAAGCGTCCAATGGTTTTGCGTGTGTTATATGCAAGAAAACGACAGAAATTTAGCCTATTAAATGTCTTAACTAGAAAACGCCTTGGAAAAACAGTATGAAGCGGCTTTCAATTGGCGAAGTATTTCTTTAGCTAGGTAAATGCCGTATCCTACGCCCGCCGAAAAATTGCACACTAAATGTCCTATCCGTATGGGATGTGTAAAACCATACGCTAAAAGGGCATGGATTGTGATTATTTTCATTCCACCAGTGGCAAGAAAATAAGCATATGCTACAAAGCATGGCTTTGTTTTTGTCCTATATTTGAGAGTATGTCCGAACTATGGGTTAGTGCATAGTTGGGTTCTTAGTGAACCGCATCTTCGTTTAATGAGTTTTTATTTATGCAATTTATAACACGCCTCTCACGTTGGGCCTTGTCTGGTCCCAAAGTTTGGTTATCTATTCTATTTTTTGTCTTTGTTATTTTGTTATTTGTGTATGAATCGCTTGTATCGCCCACAGAGGATGCAAAAGATTTTACGTTGCCCAACAGTAAAAAAGAGATAACGGCGAAAAAAGAATTAACAACTAGAAAGCCTGCTGTTAGGGAAAATGCCAACACGGACGAAGACAACGACTATGATTCTTTGGTGACAACAGACCCATTGAAAAACGTAGAAAAAGTCACTGCGCCGCTTCCTTCAATAGACTATGTGATTAAGTCTGGCGATACGTTGGAGCGTATTTTTGCCCGTCTTGGCTTGTCCAGAGAGTCGATGTACGCTGTGCTTGAGGCGGATCAAGAGTATTTAGTGCTGGAGCCTCTACTACCGAATGATAAATTTACCTTTAAATTAGATGAAAATGGCGAGTTACTCTCTCTTACTCGGCGCATTGATATCAGTAAAAGTGTCTCATATGTTCAACATGACAGTGGTGGTTTTGTTTATGAAGAACAGATCAAACCTATCACTTATAAAGACAAAGTGGTTCATAGTAAAATAGTTGGTAACTTTTACCTTTCGGCTAAAAAAGCCGGTTTGTCTGATGCAAACATTCTTATTATTAATGATGTTTTAAAAGGTCGGGTGGATTTCCGAAAAGATGTTCGAGCCAATGACACTTTTAATTTTGTGGTTAAAAACGGCAGCATTAACAATGTAAAAGTGGGTGAAAGCCAATTAGAAGCGTTGGAAATTACGGTTCAGGGACAAACTTACCGTGCCTTTTTGCACTCGGATGGTCGTTTTTATGATCAGGATGGCAACAGTTTAACACCCGCCTTGTTACGTTGGCCTACACGTAAGCAATATCGAGTGACTTCTCCCTTTAATGCTAACCGTTTACATCCTATTACAGGTCACCCAGCACCCCATAACGGTGTGGATCTTGGAACGCCGTCAGGCACCGAAGTGTTAGCAACCGGCGATGGCGTTGTGACACGTATTGCCACTCATAAATACGCAGGCAAATATGTGGTGGTGGATTACGCAGGCCCCTACAGTTCGCGCTTTTTACATCTAAGTAAAATTCTAGTGAAGCAAGGTCAGAAGGTGAAGCGTGGTCAGGTCATTGCTTTGTCTGGCAATACGGGACGGACAACTGGCGCACATTTACATTATGAACTGCATATTAGAGGGCGTCCTGTTAATCCAATGACCGCTGAAATACCGACCACTCAATCCATCTCTAAAGCCGAACGGATCGAGTACGATGCGAACGTTAAACGTTGGTTAACTATGATGTCTGTCGAAGGCGAAAGTAAAAACATAAAATAGTATTGAGATCGAGTCGTCGTATCGGCTATGTCAACTAATAAAAAAGGCACACTCTATTAAGGAGGTGCCTTTTTTATTGGCTTAGAAAAAACGTTTAAGTGGTTTTTTTGTAGGACTTATTACCCATCACAAACAGCGCTAAGAATAAGCCGAGGCCAATCAACTGAATCCAAATAGCCAAGTCTGGCCATAACATCATGATAGAAGCGACCAAAGCAATTATTCGAGGTAGTAAGGACAGTTTATCTTCTAAGTAGCCTTCCATGGCACCAACCAAAGCATACATACCAAAAATGGCGAAAAAGGATAGGCGTAATAATGTGTCGGGATCGCCACCAATTAATGGGGTGTAGGCCATTAAGAGAGGCACAATGTACAACCCTTTCGCTAATTTCCATGCTGTCATCCCTGTTAGCATTGGCGGTGTTTTGGCAATGGCGGCCGCCGCAAAAGCGGTTAAGCAGACCGGCGGGGTGACATTACTGTCTTGAGACAACCAAAAGATGATCATGTGGGCAGTGACCAATATCATGGCAACGCTTTGTGCCCCTAACGCTTGATCCATTAGCATGCTTTTGAAATCGTTAGGCACTTGCGCCAGTAAAGCTTGTGCTTGTTCCATCGGCATGCCTTGGGCCAAAGCAGCGATGGTGGAAGGATCAACCAGCATAAAGACAGCGCTCGCGGCCTCAGGCAAATTACCAGACGACATCATCTCCAAAAGTTGGCTTTCAGCGATTAAATTAAAGAGTGCAGGCGCAGAGAGTGTGCCTAATACAATGTACGCCGCCGTGACTGGCAAGCCCATTCCTAAAATCAGCGATGCAATGGCCACCAATATAATGGTCAAGAGTAAGCTGCCGTTGGCCCAGTTGGTAATGAGCAAAGAGAAGGTATTGCCTACACCTGTGGTGCTAATGACATTAACGACTAAGCCAATACCCACCAATAAAACTGCGGTAGTCGACATGTTTTTTGCCCCTTGTGCCATGGCATCCAATATCGCGATCGGTCCCATTCTATGTCTGGGAGATAAAAAAGAAGCCGCGACGACCGCAAGAATACTGATACCTGCGGCGTACGTCGGAGTAAAGCCTTGCACCAGTAGTGCGACTAGCACACCAAGCGGTACGATATGGTGCCAGCCATCTTTAAGCACTTGCGACATATTGACCGCATCGTCACTTTCGGTGGCGATAACTTTGCTGCGTTTCGCTTCAACGCGTACAAAAAAACCAACGGACAGAAAATAAAGTAATGCAGGGATGGCCGCTACACTAATAATTGTCACGTAAGGTACTTGTGTGTAAGACGCCATGATAAAGGCACCTGCTCCCATGACCGGAGGCATGAGTTGTCCACCAGTGGAAGCAGCCGCTTCAACGCCTGCGGCAAAACGCGCAGGGAATCCAGCTTTGCGCATTAATGGAATGGTAATAACACCAGTGGATACTGTATTGGCAACAGAGGAGCCTGATACCGACCCCATCAAGCCGGAACCGAGTACGGCAACAAAACCTGGTCCACCAATCATCTTGCTGGCAAGTGAGCGAGACAGATCAATGATAAAGTCACCCGCCCCAGATTTGACCAAAAAAGCGCCAAATAAAATAAACATGAAGACAAAGCTCCATGAAATCCTAGAAATGGAACCAAACATCCCGTCTGTGCTGAAAAAACTACGATACAAGAGAGTTTCAAGACTCAGGCCGGGAAAATTAAACATGCCCCCCAGCCAGCTTCCCCACAGCACAACATACGTCAGTGCCACAATAATAAGGAAAGGAATAAACCAGCCGCTGGTGCGACGAATCAGTTCGAGAGACATTAATACGGCGACACTGGAAACAATCCAGTCAGCATTATTGAACGTAACGCCTCTGGCATAAAGTGCATCCTCAAAAAAGACGATATATAACACCATGCCAATGAGTGCAAAGACGAGGATGCCGTCACAAAATAGGGCAATTTTACTTTCTCGCCATTGTGGAGACGCTGGTATGAGCAGCGCACACAGCATCCCAAACCCTGCAAAATGAAAAGCGGAAACCCAAAGCTCGGGTAAAGTGGCAATGGTATTAATGTAGATATGAGCAAGGGCTAATAAAACGGACAAGGTAAACACAAAACGGTTTAACCAAGGTCCGGAGCGATATCTTGTTTCGAAATCGTCAAGATTGATGTCTTTAGATGCGCTGGGTTGCGATGAAGCAGTCATAGACAGGCTACCTTTGTATGAGCAAAAGAACGGGTTGTGCAAGATGAAAAGTGTCGCGCCGCACAGGAGTACGACGCGGTAACCCTATGTGTCTTGTTATTTTGCGATTAGACGAGCTGGGATATTGATGCCACGCTCACGATAATAACGCGCGGCGCCTGGGTGCAAGGGCACAGGAAGGCCGGCGATGGCTTTTTCCAAGGACATCACAGAGGTGGCTTTATGAATGGCACTTAAGTACGAAAGGTTTTCATAAAGCGACTTGGTCAATTCATAAACGTCTTCTTCTGATAGATCCGCACGCGTTGCCAAGAAGTTAGGTTGTGCAACGGTATTAATGTCTTTGGTTTGACCTGGGTAGGTATTGGCTGGAATCACGTAGCGAGTCCATAATTCGTAATTGCCGTTTGCTTGTTTGATTTGCTCGTCGGTGAAGTCCAGTACTTTGACTTTATCACCCATGGAAGCGTAAAGGCGCGTCACTGCGCTGACCGGTACACCGGCTGGGGTATTCATGCCGTCTATATTACCGTTTTGCATGGCATCTGCGCTGGCGCCGTAGCCCATATAAGCAAGGGCAAATTTGTCTGGGTCAATGTCTAAGCCTTTAAGTTGTTGGCGACCAGAGCCTTCTGTTCCTGAGTTTTTGGTCCCAATAGAGAACTTATGATTTGTCCCTTCAAGGTCTTTTAAGTCAGCGACTGTGCCTGTTTTGGCTAAATCAGATTTAAGCACAAAATGCTCTACGTTTTGCCATAACATAGAAATGGAACGTAATTCACTTTGTTTGCCAGAGCTTTCGAATGGGCCTTCACCGTCCCATGCCCATGCACCGTATAGACCTTGTAATATGGCGAGTTGAGCTTGATTTTCACGCAATAATTTGATGTTCTCACCCGATCCGGCCGAGCTAATTGCCGACACGGAAAGGCCAAATTTAGGCTCGAGTTTGACTTTGCTTAGCGTGGCAATAGCGACCCCAACAGGGTAATAAGTGCCCCCTGTCGAGGCGGTTGCTAAAATGTAGTTGCGGTTATCTGCAGCGGATGCATTTCCTGCTGATAGAGTAATTGCTGCAGCCGTTGCAGTAGAAAGAAGCGTTTTGGTAACAAATCCCAATTTCATATTATTTTTCTCCTAGTTAGTGGGGTTAGTTACATAAATCTATAGCGATTTTCATGCCAGATATATATCTTATTGATATTTATGGTTTTATTTTTATTTCGTCAGTTTTCTTTCTTTTTTTATGCACATATGCGCTATTTGTTGCTTATAGGTGAGGTTTCCATATCGGCAAAAAGTTGCTTATGATAAAAGCGAGTAAAGACAGCCCATAGCAGGGTATTAAAGCCTTTATTATTTTTTGTGTGAGCAATATATTGCCGATGGGTCAGGGTAAAAAATGATGAAAGAAAACCATAATGTTCGTGTTGTACTGTTCGATTTAGGCAATGTTTTGGTCGATTTAGGCGACATTTCCGCAATGCATGCTATGTTGAATACTCAAGGTGAAGAGTCTGATGTTTGGCTAAAGTGGTTACGCTCGCCCACCGTGGCGGCTTTTGACTCTGGTAACATTACCTTTGATCAATTCGCCGATAGACTATTGAAAGAAGTCAACAGTAATATAGACAAGGAGACATTTAAGGCGTCTTTTAAGGCATGGCCTAGAGGCTTGTTTGCCGGGGCGCTTGAATTGGTCGAATCGGTAAAGCCGGAATATCACCGAGCTATTTTATCGAATACGAATGCGGCACATTGGCCTAGGTTAATGGATGAAATGGCACTCGCAGGTAAGTTTCACAGTTATTATGCTTCCCATTTAGTGGGTTTTGTAAAGCCTGATGATGCCATTTATCAGCATGTTATTGAACAGTTGCAAGTTTTGCCTGAACACATTTTGTTTATTGATGATAATCAAGTGAATATCGATACTGCGAATCGGTTAGGTATGCAGGCTTATCGAGTTAAGGGGGTCGATGAAGCTCGAGATGTACTTCATCGACATGGAGTTATCTAGTGATAGCTAAATGGCAAAAGCAATCATGCTTTGAACTTTCATTGAGTAGTAGGGGTGTGAATGCTATTTAGTCCTGGGGTTTCTATGCGTACTTTTGATGGGCAATCGTCTACGTATTATTCACGCACTCGGCCTTTGTATCCGGCTGAGCTGTATTATTGGTTATCTCAGCAAGTGGCTTCGCCAAGTGTGGTTTGGGATTGCGCCTGTGGTACGGGACAAGCCTCGGTCGATCTGGCGGCGTATTTTGATCGTGTCGAAGCATCCGATATCAGTGAATCGCAAATCACCGCGGCGACGCCTCATCGCAAAGTGAACTATCAAGTGTGTCCGGCTGAAAAAACCAATTATCCAGACCATTATTTTGATGTGGTCTGTGTTGCACATGCGCTGCATTGGTTTGATTTAGAGGCTTTTTGGACAGAACTTAAACGCGTTTTAAAGCCCGGTGGGATGTTTGTTTGCTGGGGGTATAACTGGTTGCAAGTAGGGGAAGCTGAGGACAAAGCCATTGCAGAGTCTGTGTTGCCACATTTGGCGACTTATTGGCCGCCTCAGAGCCGTTTATTATGGAATCAGTATCGGGATATTCAATTTCCTTTTGCCTTGATGGATGTTCCCGAGTTTGAGCTCAATTGCCATTGGACGGTAACGCAAACCTTGGATTTTATTCGAACCTGGTCGGCCTCTCAATTACGCATACAAGAGCAAGGAGAGGATTTTTTAGTCAACGCATCACCTATTATTCGTGATGCCTGGTCAGAGCCGAGTAAGAAACAAGAAGTACGTTTGCCATTTTTTGTCAAGGCAGGACGGTTTACCTGATTCTATTTTGTCATAAGACTAAAGTGGAATAGATTGTCATGCTTGGCGGGTTATAGTAGTTCAGCATCCGAATAACAAATTTAACAATGGAGCGGGTTATGAAGTCATCATATAGCGCAACCTCAAATGAGGCGGCAAAAAATGCCAATGTGAGTCAAGCAGAATTTGAAAAACGCTATCAGGAGTCGATTGAAAACCCAGATCAATTTTGGGGCCGAGAAGGCAAGCGTTTAGATTGGTTCGCACCTTATAGCAAAGTCAAAAATACCTCCTTTAAACGTGGTCAAGTAAGCATTAAATGGTTTGAGGATGGTGAGCTAAACGTAGCTTACAATTGCATTGATCGTCATTTAGCACTCTCTGCCAACAAAGTCGCTTATTACTGTGAAGGCGATAAAGAAAGTGATGATAAAATAGCGATTACCTATCAAACGTTGCACGATGAAGTCGGCCGCTTAGCCAATCTCTTAAAGCGTCAGGGCGTCAAAAAAGGCGACCGCGTTGCTATTTATATGCCGATGATTCCTCAGGCCGTATACGCCATGCTAGCCTGCGCGAGAATTGGTGCTATCCATTCGGTTATTTTTGGCGGCTTTTCTGCTCATGCTATTGCAGATCGACTCAACGATTGCGAAGTGACGTTGGTGATTACCGCCGATGAAGGTCGACGAGCTGGCAATACCATTCCCCTTAAACACAATGTTGATATGGCATTAAGCAACAATGCTTGTCCATCAGTGGAAGCGGTTGTGGTGTATCGCTATACCCAAAAAGACGTGCCTTGGTTTGAAGGGCGAGATCTAGACTGGGCGGCTGAGGTTAAAAATGAAAGTACCCAGTGTCCTGCTGAACCGATGAACGCGGAAGATCCACTCTTTATTCTTTATACTTCTGGCTCAACGGGCAAACCAAAAGGCGTGGTACACACTACTGGCGGTTACTTGGTTTATGCCTCTTTAACTCATGAGTTGGTGTTTGATCTTAAGCCTGATGACATTTATTGGTGTGCCGCTGATGTTGGTTGGATTACGGGCCACAGTTATATGGTTTATGGACCATTAGCGAATGGTGCGACCAGTATCTTGTTTGAAGGGGTACCGACTTATCCCGATTCTGGGCGAATTGGTCGCGTTGTTGATAAATTTGGTGTCACTATTTTGTACACGGCGCCAACCGCTATTCGCGCGTTGATGGCAAAAGGCGATGAAGCGACTCGTTCTAGCCATCGTGATTCATTACGAGTGCTAGGCAGTGTGGGCGAGCCTATTAACCCTGAAGCGTGGTCTTGGTATTACAGTGAGATTGGTAAATCTTCTTGTCCTATAGTAGATACTTGGTGGCAAACAGAAACAGGTGGCATGATGATGTCACCACGGATAGTCCAAGCTGACGTGAAACCGGGTTCTTGTACTGGTCCTTTATATGGCGTGCTGCCAGCGTTAGTGGATGCCCAAGGTATTGTGCTAAATGAGCAAGGCGTTCAAGTGGATGGGGGCTTAGTTATCACGGATTCTTGGCCTGGCCAAGCTCGTACCGTGTACGGGGATCATGATCGTTTTGAGCAGACGTATTTCAGTACGTTTGAGGGGATGTATTTTACCGGTGATGGTGCCTCAAGAGATGCGGACGGACATTATTGGATTACTGGGCGCATGGACGATGTCTTGAACGTGTCTGGTCATCGTTTAGGCACCGCTGAGATAGAAAGCGCGTTGGTTGCGCACCCTGCGGTCGCGGAAGCGGCTATTGTTGGCTATCCTCATGACATTAAAGGTCAAGGTATTTATGTCTACGTCAGTGCCGTCGCAGGTGTGGTGCCGGATGAAGAATTGACTAAATCGCTGAAACAATTTGTTCGTCAAGAAATTGGTCCGATTGCCACGCCTGATTTGATTCAATGGGCGAGTAAAGGATTACCAAAAACGCGATCTGGTAAGATTATGCGACGCATTCTAAGGAAGATTGCTGCAAACGAACATGATCAACTTGGCGATACAAGTACACTCGCTGATCCAAGTGTGGTTGATGATTTAATCGAAAACCGTTTAAATGTGTGACCGTTTACATGTTTAAAAAGGCTAAGCAGTGATTTCACTTGTTATCGCGGATGATCATCCTTTGTTTCGTAGCGCTCTAGCTGGTGCGCTACGGGCGGAGATAGAAGGTATTGTTATAGTGGAATCCCATGATTTGGATTCCACTTTGCAATGTTTGGGCAATGTAAACGATCTTGATTTGTTACTGCTGGACTTAAATATGCCCGGTAGTGGCGATTTATATGGATTGGTGCGAATTCGCAAGGACTTTCCTGATGTTCCCGTGGCGGTCATTTCTGGCAGTGAAGACAGCACTATGGTCGCAAAAGTCATTGATGCTGGTGCGCTTGGGTTTATTCCGAAAACCAGTGAGCCTGCGACTTATGTGCGAGCTATTCACGCCATTTTGGCGGGCGATATCTGGTTACCGGAGGATCTCAGGCAGGCGGTTGCTAATCAACCCAAGCCCGATCTATCAATGCAAAATAAAGTGGCAGAGCTGACGCCTCAACAATACAAGGTGCTGTGTTATTTGCATGAAGGCTTGTTAAACAAGCAAATTGCCTACGAGTTATCCATTTCGGAAGCGACGGTTAAGGCCCACATTACAGCGATTTTTCGTAAGCTGGAAATCAATAACAGAACGCAAGCCGTGCTGGTTGCCAGTGACTTGAAACTGCACATGACGTCGGTTTAGAGTTAATTTTTTTCTTCTATCTTGTTGGTTTTTTCTGTGTTGCACTGGCATGCAGGAACAGGGTCAATACCACCCTCATGCCATGGGTGACATTTAGATAATCTTCTCACTCCAAGATACACGCCTTTTATTACCCCATACATCTCAATAGCCTGAATCATGTATTGAGAGCAACTTGGATAAAATCGACAGTTATTTCCCAATAGTGGGCTAATAAAGAATTGGTAGCCTTTTACCAGTTGAATGAATGTTTTTCTGACCATTTTTACCATATTATTTTCTGTGAGAGACATTGACGAATTGGTGGATGTCATTTTTGTGTATATAGTAGCGTCTATTTGTTAATCTAAAAGAAATATATGATAGAGCGTTTTTATTATGCCTGACCAACTTTTAACACTGGATGCGACGCAGATAGTGGCGTATCAGGGTGAGCCTGGCGCTTATTCTCATTTGGCTTGCAAACATACCTTTCCTGATTGGACCAGCGTCAATTGTGCGACTTTTGTCGACGCTTTACAAATGGTCGAACGAGGCGATGCGTATTACGCTATGATTCCGGTTGAAAACTCTACCGCAGGGCGGGTTGAGGAAATATATCGCGAACTAAAGCGGACTCAACTTTATGTCGTAAAAGAGCATTTTGAACCAGTGAATCATTGTTTGATTGTGCGCCATTCTATGACGATAGACCAAATTACTCGGATAGGCAGCCATCCACAGGCGTTGGCCCAATGTGACGGTAACATTAAGGCCCTAGGGGTAAAAAGCCAAGCTATGTATGATACGGCGGGGGCCGCCAAGCATATTGCAGAATTTGAAGAGCCCGGTTTGGCGGTGATTTCATCAGAGCTGGCGGCCGAGCTTTATGGTTTGAAAGTGTTGAAAACCTATTTTAATGACTCGGTCGGCAACACAACACGCTTTTTGGTGTTTTCTCGTCAGCAAAAAATGCCTGTTTATGAAGAAGGGCGAACTTACATCACGTCTTTTATGTTTCGCGTACGCAACATACCAGCCGCGCTCTATAAAGCCATGGGCGGTTTTGCAACACAAGGGATCAATATGTTGAAACTAGAGAGTTACATGGTAAATGGGCATTTTACCGCGACGCAATTTTATGTCGATGTTGAGGCGCATTTTCAATCTTCTTCGATGCAGGCGGCCATTGAAGAGCTGCGCTTCTTCTCTGAAGATGTTCGTATATTAGGAACCTATCTTGCTGATGATTATAGGTTGAAATAAACGCTATGAAGCGATGGATGTGCGCGGTTTTTTTTCTTGCGTTGAATGTGCCGGCAAGTGCCGAGGCTGATAATTTTCTTGTGGCTGCCGAACTGTCTGATGTGACAGTATACGAGTCTTTTTTAGATAGCATCCCTGTTGTGATAACACCGTCTAAAATGCCCCAGCCGCGAGTGGATGTTTCTTCCTCTTTGTCTGTATTGGATGGCGAGTTTATTCGTCGTGTTAATATGCAATATGTGGAAGATTTACTGCAATTTGTCCCTGGCTTTTCAGTAGTGCCTTACAAAAGTTCGAGTCAAAAAGTGGCGTCCTATCACGGCACGCAACTGGATCAATATCGTCGTATTCAAGTACTTGTTAATGGTCGCTCTGTTTACAGCACGGGACTCGCGCGAGTGGAATGGGCGACCCTGCCATTGAATATAGAAGATGTTGCTCGGGTAGAAGTCAACCGTGGTCCCAATGCGGCCAGTTATGGTATTAACTCCTTTTTTGCCGTTGTGAACATCATTACCCGGTCGCCTTTAGAAACCTTGGGCAATAGTATGTCGGCTTATTCTGGCTCCCGTGGGGATTATCGTCTTTACGGGCAGCATAGTGGGCTGAATGGAGATTGGAGTTATCGGGCGTCGGCGTCGACCAGCGCTGTTCATGGCTTTGATGAAGATTTCTATGGCAATGATAGGCACGATGGTCATCGCTCATCCATGGGAAACATGCTTATACAAAAGGAAACAGTGAATAGTTCTTTTGATTTAGACATCGGAGCGAGCCATTTAAAGGATAAAGTAGAGCCCGAAGACTATGGTTTAGATTCGTATGATATTAATAAACCGATGCGATTGATTGATCGTGAACATATTAAAGTCAGTTATCGTCAGCAAGTCTCAGCCGATCATGAACTAAAAGTGCAGTATTATTATGACCAGTCTGATATGGATGAATACCATCAAGCGGTATTAAGTCCATCATTTTATAATCAATTATTTGGCGCTTTGAGTACGGTACCAGTCTCTACTTCTACCGTGGTGGATTTATTAGAGACGCGTCATGATCTAGAGCTACAGAGCACATGGGAAGCCTCAAAAAATCTACGTTTGATTTCGGCGGTAGGTTATCGTTGGGATGAAGCCGATTCAGAGCATTACTTATCCGGCAAAGCCAATGATGAGGTGTTTCGACTTTCTAGCAATCTGGAATATCGAGCCAGTGATCGCTGGATAGTAAATACTGGCGCCATGTTTGAACGTAGCCAAATGGGAGGAAGTTTTTTGTCACCCAAATTTGGTGTGACCTATAAATTATCGGAGCAGGAGTCGTTTCGTTTTAATGTCTCTGAAGCGGTTCGGACGCCCGATATAGCAGATCAATACTTCAAATGGCATTATGTTTTGTCAACAGGTGAAATGTCGCCAACAACCTACGCAATCAATGGCGAAGAAGAGGAAAAAATCACCTCTTATGAAATAGGTTACTATCACTATTGGCCAAATCAAGGCCTATCTACGGACATCAGGCTATATCATGATAAAGTGCGGGATATGGTGTTAAGCCAAAAGCTATTTACGGCCTATGTTGCTGATAGCCCAGTTGAAGAGGGTGTAGTTGAAGATGTGATTATTAATGGTGCTGAGCTGGAATTGGATTGGCGTTTTCAGTCTGGTGCCATCACTCGTTTCACCTATGCTTACCAAGATACGAAAACAGACAATATAAAGCTCAAACAAGCAACAACACCGATAATGATGTCGTTTTTTGGCAGTGTGCCGTTGACGGATAGGCTGGCGATCAATAGCTATTATTGGTATGGCAAAGAGCTGGGGGGAAGAGACTACGAATTTATAAACTCATGGTTATCGTATAAATTTGCTTTAGGTGGATACTCTAAAGCCACCATGGGGGTTGGAACGGAAGCACGTCTTGATGATAATGCGCTTGTCTCAAGGCATAATAATTTGGCTAAAGACGCTTTTGCTTATGTCTTTACCAATGTTACTTTTTGAGCTGGATTAGTGAAAACGTGAAAAGGATTTTATTTACTGTGTTTTTGCTGTTGTCTTCGATTAAGGCGTTGGCTGCGGCTTATATAATCCACGATATAGAAGAAAGTTCGGCACGTTCTCTTACGTTCCAATTGGCAAGATTTTTGCCATCTGATATGACACTGGTACCAGTGCGTGGCTCCTTGTTTGAACAAAATGTCGCTTATATAAAAGACGATGATCTTTTGATTTCTGTTGGTGTAGACAGCTTTCGTCAGGTGTGTGAATCGGTGTCAAAAGGTGTAGTAATAGCGGTTTTTATTGGTAAGGAAGAGTATTTAAAAATACGCCCACAGTGTCCTATTTCCAGTAGTGGTGTATTTTCTGGTGCCCCTATTGAAAAGCGTTTAGCTTTATTAGAAGCGATTTGGTTTGATAAAAAACCCTTGGCCGTGATCTATAGTGAGCACCTTTTAGTTGATGAACAGGGCATGTCGCGTCAGGCTGAGCGATATGGCTTTGAGTTTCAGTTTTTAAGAACAGAGACGGATCGACTCTCTATTTTAAGGTCAGTTAATTTTGTTTTGGATGAATCTTCGATGATTTTTTCCTTAGTAGACACTGAGCTTTATAAAAATGGCATTGCACAAGACATCCTCAAGTTACTGTTTCATAAGCAGCAAGTCATGATCGGTCCTTCTTTTGCTTTTGTGCGTGCAGGCTCCTTGTTCGCCATTTATTCCGATACAGACACGAAATTAGAGGCATTAGCAGAGCGGATGACGATGTGGCGTACCAAAGGGGTACTGCTGGATGCCGTGTACCCCGAAAAGCTAAGAGTCAGTTTTAATCCCTATCTTATTAAAGCCCATGGCGTGGTGCCGCCGTCGGCCTCTTTCTTAAAAGACCGCTATGGCTTGTGTTCCGAAACACTGTGTGATTGATCATTGTAAAAACCGTTTTACCAAACTGGTAAAAGGAAGGGGTTTTTCGGCATGGAGCCAGTGACCTGCACCGGGTATTATTTTTACACTGGCATTAGGGAAGAGTGCGGCCGTTTCTTCTTGGTATGCGGCGATAATGTAGTCTGAATTTTCGCCTTTGATAAACAACGTGGGTGTGTTTATCGCGTTTTCAATGATGGGTTTTTGTAAGATGGTGGCGTAGCTTTCAGCGATGTTTTTTATTGAGAGTTCTAATGTAAAGCCATGTTCACTTTTCACCAGATTTTTTAATAGGAACTGTCTCACGGCTAACTGTGGTTCGTATTGGCTTAACAGTGCATCGGCTGCTTTTCTTGACGCTGGCTGCGATTCCTCAACGGCTTTCAATCCCTCTAAGATGCGAGTATGGCTAGGCTGATAATCGACCGGGGCTATGTCAACGACGATGAGTTTTTCTATTTGGCCTGGTGTTGCCATCGCTGCCATTTGCATGGCAACCTTGCCACCCATAGAGTGTCCTAGCAAATAAAAAGCGCCGATATTATTAAGAGTTGCCCAATCAAGTACTGCTTCTGCCATTTTGGGGTAGCTGGCGTCTGTCATGTTATCGGATTTTCCGTGGTTAGGAAGATCAATGCAATGTACCGTAAAGTGTTCCGATAAGCTTTGTGCGATGGAGTGCCAATTATCCGCGTTGCCAAATAGTCCGTGGATAACAATAAGATTAGGGCCTGCGGAGCCGTATTGTTTTGCGTTTATCATAGAAGCCTTATCATGCAGGGAAGTGAATAAGTAGGTGCGCGATTAGCGCGGCTTTGTTTATATTGTAACAAGTCTTTGAAAGTTTCGTCCCTAAAGAATCAAGGTAGTTGTCTGAATGTTAGATACATTATTTATTAAAACCCTGAAGCATCCCTTACGCTTAATGGCGGTTGTGATTGATAAGCTAGGCGTAAAAGCCAACTGGATTACCTTGTTGGGTTTTGTGATGGGCATGATGGTATTGCCTGCTTTGTACTTTGGAAACACCTCTTTGGCATTGGTGCTTGTGATTATTAATAGGGTGATGGATGGCCTAGATGGCGCGGTGGCTAGGCTGCAAGGCCCTACGGATCTGGGGGGGTATTTAGACATTACCTTGGATTTTATTTTTTATTCGGCGGTGATTTTTGGCTTTGCTCTGATGAACCCTGTTGATAATGCGTTGGCGGCGAGTTTTTTAATTTTTTCCTTTATGGGGACGGGCAGCAGTTTTCTGGCGTTTGCCATTATGGCGGAAAAACGCAAGATTGAGCGTCTAGAATACGGACATAAGTCACTTTATTTTCTGGGGGGATTGGCCGAAGGGACTGAAACCATCGCATTTTTAGTTTTGATTTGCTTACTACCTAGTTACTTTGCCGTTATGGCCTATTTGTTTGGTGTAATCTGTTGGATAACGACGGCAACCCGAATTTATGCAGGTTACCGAACATTGCGTTAATACTGTGATTTGGGGTTTTCGTTAGTCGAAAAAAGCAATTTCAATGTCACTTTTGACTATCGCACAGCAGGCCAACAAATAACCGCTTTGAACCCAGGCTAAAGGTTCAAAAGGATAACTGACATGACCCCATAAAAGTTTGATAGAGCAAGAAGAGCAATAGCCTTCACGACACTGGTATTCCACATGAATACCAGCGCGTTCTAGCTGTATTAGCAAAGGTTCCTCTTCTGTTACCAGAATCTGTTTCTTTCCCAATAAGACCCGATGAACTTTATCGTTTTTTGTAGGATTTGTTGATTTAGAGATCAAAGTCATCGAAATCTGAATCGTCTAAGTTATTGTCTGTTTGACCAACCAGATAAGAGCTGATTTCGGCTTCTTGTGGTGCTACTTGAACATTGTCGCTGACTAGCCAAGCGTTGATCCAAGGAATAGGGTTGTGCTTGGTCGCAAAACAGGTTTCAAGACCCACGGCCTGCATACGCACGTTGGTAATGTATTCAACATACTGGCCTAAAATTTGTGCATTCAAACCAATCATTGAGCCGTCTTTGAATAGGTAAGTGGCCCATTCTTTCTCTTGTTCCGCGGCTTCGATAAAGATTTGGCGGACCTCGTCTTGGCATTCTGCCGCAATTTCAGCCATTTCTGGATCGTCTTTGCCAGAAGCCATTAGGTTCAACATATGTTGAGTACCGGTTAAGTGTAGGGCTTCGTCGCGGGCAATCAGTTTGATAATTTTGGCGTTACCTTCCATGAGCGTACGCTCTGCAAATGCGAAGCTACAGGCAAAGCTCACGTAGAAGCGAATGGCTTCCAATACGTTGACAGAGGCAATGGTCAAGTAAAGCGCTTTTTTGAGCTTAGGCATGGAGATTTCAATGTCGCCTTTGCCAGGCACATTGAATGTGCCCATGCCCATGGTGTTATAAAGATTCACCATTTCAATGAGTCGATCGTAATAAATAGACACACTGTCAGCGCGTTTGGTAATTTCTTCATTGGTAACGATGTCGTCAAAAATCTTGGTCGGATCGTTAACAATATTACGGATGATATGTGTGTAAGAACGGCTGTGAATGGTTTCACTAAAAGACCAGGTTTCAATCCAAGTTTCTAACTCGGGCAAAGAAACAATCGGTAACAACGCCACGTTTGGCGATCTACCTTGTACGCTGTCTAATAAAGTTTGGTATTTTAGGTTGCTCAAGAAAATGTGTTGCTCGTGTTCTTCTAGGCGTTGAAAGTCTTTGCGATCGGTTGAAAGGTCGACTTCTTCTGGACGCCAAAAAAAGGACAGCTGCTTTTCAATCAGCTTTTCAAAAATAGGATGTTTTTGTTGGTCGTAGCGAGCAACATTGACATTTTCGCCAAAGAACATAGGTTCTTTCATACTATCGAAGTGCTTACGGTTGAAAGTCGAGTAACTCATGTCTCAGGGTATTCCTCAAAGCGTCAGACATTTTCAAAATAAAAATGCCTTAGTTATTAATAGATTTGGATGTGTCATTAAAGTAATAAACGTAGCAAAGCCTCATTTGGATGAGGCTTTGCTTGTCTATCGTGCAAAAAAGTTTTGTACGACGACGAATGGGTTAGATTTTGCAAGCACCGCCAGCGCAATCGTCCATGTCTTCTTGTTTGTCGTCAGCACCATCACGAGTGTTGTGATAGTACAGGGTTTTTACCCCTAGTTTGTAAGCCGTCAGTAGGTCTTTCAAAATAACCTTCATCGGCACCTTTTGCGACTCGAATTTTTGTGGGTCGTAGTTCGTGTTAGCAGAGATCGCTTGGTCAACAAACTTCTGCATGATGCCCACTAATTGCAGGTAGCCATCGTTTGATGGAATGGTCCACAACAATTCATAGTTTTCTTTCAAGCGTTCGAACTCAGGCACGACTTGTTTCAAAATACCGTCTTTACTGGCTTTCACCGAAACAAAACCACGAGGCGGCTCGATGCCGTTCGTTGCGTTGCTGATCTGAGAAGACGTTTCAGATGGCATCAAGGCGGTTAATGTTGAGTTACGTAGACCGTGAGTCACGATCTCTGTACGCAAGCTTTCCCAATCGTAGAACAATTCGTTAGAAACGATATTGTCGATTTCTTTTTTGTAAGAATCGATTGGTAAAATGCCTTTAGAATAAGTTGTCTCGTTAAACGCCAAGCATGGGCCAAATTCTTTTGCTAACTTGTTAGACGCTTTCAATAGGAAGTATTGAATGGCTTCAAAGGTTTTATGAGTTAGCTCGTTGGCACTGCCGTCAGAGTATTTAACGCCATTTTTCGCTAAGTAATACGCGTAGTTAATAACGCCCACACCTAAGGTACGACGTAGTTCCGTTGCACGTTGTGCTGCTGGAATCGGGTAGTTTTGGTAATCCAATAAACTGTCCAAGGCGCGAACAATCAGTTCTGCTAACTCTTCTAGTTCATCTAGGTTTTCAAGCGCGCCTAGGTTGAATGCCGATAGAGTACAAAGGGCGATTTCGCCTTCTTTGTCATCGATACTGTTCAGTGGCTTGGTTGGAAGGGCGATTTCCAAACACAAGTTACTTTGTTTCACTGGCGCAACCTTTGGATCGAATGGGCTGTGCGTATTACAGTGATCCACGTTTTGTAAATAAATACGACCCGTGCTGGCGCGCTCAGAAGCAAACAAAGTAAATAACTCCGTTGCCTTGATCGTTTGCTTACGGATAGTAGGATCTTGCTCATACAGGGTGTATAGACGATCGAATTCTTCTTGGTCGGCGAAGAAGGCATCGTATAGACCTGGAACATCTGATGGGCTAAACAACGTGATGTTGCCGCCTTTGATTAAGCGTTGATACATCAAGCGGTTAAACTGCACGCCATAATCTAGGTGACGAACGCGGTTTTCTTCTACACCACGGTTGTTTTTGAGTACCAATAGGCTTTCGACTTCAAGGTGCCAAATTGGATAGAAAACCGTCGCTGCGCCACCACGAACACCACCTTGAGAACAGCTTTTTACCGCTGTTTGGAAGTGTTTGTAAAATGGGATACATCCTGTGTGGAACGCTTCACCGCCACGAATAGGACTACCCAGAGCACGAATAGCGCCAGCATTCACGCCAATACCAGCACGTTGGCTAACGTATTTTACGATGGCACTGGACGTTGCGTTGATCGAGTCTAAAGAGTCGCCGCATTCAATCAATACACAGCTACTGAACTGACGAGTCGGTGTACGAATCCCAGACATGATAGGTGTGGGCAATGAAATTTTGAACTTAGAGACGGCATCATAAAAACGACGGATTAGGTTCAAACGCTCGTGCTTGTCATAGCCTGCGAACAAACAAGCCGCAACCAGTATGTAGATAAACTGAGGACTTTCGTAGATGGCCCCCGTGACTCGGTTTTGTACCAAGTATTTACCTTCAAGTTGTTTTACCGCGGCATATGAGAAATTCATATCACGTGAGTGATCAATGAAATCGTGCATTTGATTGAAGTCGTCTTCTGAGTAATCTTCAAGCAGATGTGAGTCGTAGCGCTTTTGTTGGACTAGGTTTTTTACATGTGCATAAAGGTGTGGCGGTTCAAAATTGCCAAAGGCTTTTTTACGCAAATGAAAAATAGCTAAACGCGCCGCGAGGTATTGGTAATCTGGTGTGTGCTCAGAAATTAAATCGGCAGCAGATTTGATTAAGGTTTCATGTATGTCCGTGGTACGAATGCCTTCAAAAAATTGGATTCGTGCCTTTAACTCCACTTGGGATACAGAGACATTTTCTAGACCTTCGGCTGCCCAGGCGATGACTTTATGGATCTTTTCTAGGTTGATGTTTTCGGTCGACCCGTTACGCTTAGTAACTGTGAGAGTGCTCATGCCTTAACTTCCCATTAGTGCATTGTAATAAAAGAGGTAAACTACTCTATATAGTGTGTGTTTTTTGTCTGACACACTATATGTAGTATTTTTGCTAATGATTTGTCACGAACAATAGTGCGCATTCAATTGAAAATCAAGGCTTGAAAAAAACTCTAAAATCAGAAACAAACAATGCCTAAGTGGTCACTTACTTTGCTTGCCAGAAGAAGCGTAAAGTTAGCAATTGGCAAGGCTATAAAATCAAATTTCATCTATTTTTTCAGGATGAAGTTGAACGGTTTGGTATGCACGAAAAGTGATCAAAAAAATTGCAAAAGCACCATTTTGAACGCTGCCACAAGACCAAATAAAATAATCTGGTGGCTGAGATAAATAGGGAGGGCGTAACGCCCCATAAAAGCGAGTACACGAGTGACGGTATGGTTGGGGGTTGGGCATTGGTGCCAGTTTAAATAACCCAATAAAGGACCAATAAAGACAACGCCAATCCATGGGAATGGAAAAACGATATCCAGCGTTCTATCGGGGAGTGGGACATAGTGCGTGATGGTAGAGAACGCATTAGGGAAATGCAGCCATGGCGTTAAGTGGTAGATCATTATGATGAGTATGCCCAGAACCGCGCAAGCAATTGGCCATTTAGCGACAGGTCTTACAAGGAGGGAGGCGACAAGAATAAAATGCAGGATACCGAAATAAATCCATTGATTTGGCATAGCTAAGTAGGTGGCCAGTGAAATGGCTCCCGCGGAAATAAGCAGCTTAATGTCGCGTTTCCAAGTGAATGGTTTGCTAGACTGATTGGATACTATGTAGGCGGACCAGCCAACCGCAGTCAGAAATAGGGTGAGGATGAGGCTGCGGAAATACACCCAAAAAGGGTCGTATATGGAAAACTCCATGAAACCAAAATTACGTAAATCCCAACAGAAGTGGAATATCATCATCAGCAAAACAGCAAAGCCACGATAAACATCTAAAAATGCGCTGCGTTTGGTTGGTTCAAAAACAGGAGAGATTTGCATTGAAGTCCAAGGTAAATAATGGGATGGAAGTTCGGCCATCATACCGATACTCATTTTCTAGCTCAAGTTTACAGCACCTATTGCCGCGACTTAAGGTGGATTTGCCGTGGGAGCGAGAGAGTCTGTTGATGTTTGGTCGTCCTATTGTAGTGCCCCGCCAGGTGGCTTTCGTTGCGGATGCTGGGGTATGTTATCGCTACTCAGGAAAGGATCATTTGGGCACAGGCTGGCCTGATTGGCTGTTGCCAGTTAAAGAAGAAGCTGAATCTTTAGCGCAGCAGCCTTTTAATGCTTTGTTATTGAATTGGTATCAAGACGGCGAAGAATACATGGGATGGCATGCCGATGATGAGAAGTCATTGGGGCCTGCGCCTGTCGTAGCCATGCTCAGTCTTGGCGCGCAACGATCTTTTCTGTTTCGTTTGAAAGCCAATCACCAGATTAAGCACAGTCTTGAGCTAGAAGATGGCAGTTGGCTGGTAATGTCTGCTTCAACACAGGTACTTTGGCAGCATTCTTTGCCTGTAAGAAAACGCATCAAAGAGGAGCGAGTGAGTTTAACCTTTCGTCTCCTGCTTTAAATGCGAGTTTTGTTAGTGACCGAAATCTATTGGATCACTATGGGGCTTTGCGGGTGATGATCCAGTTGCCGTCTTTCTGTGTGAAGCAGATGCGATCATGAAGACGACTGGGTCTGCCTTGCCAAAATTCAATAAATTTGGGTTTTAATACATATCCACCCCAGTTTTCAGGGCAGGGCACATCTTGACCGTCAAAGGCTTGTTCTTCTTGGTTAAAAGCGGCTTGCAATGCGTCGCGATTGGCAATAACAGCGCTTTGCTTCGATGTTCTGGCGGCGAGCTGGCTGCCTCGAGGACGACTGGCAAAATAGGTCTCTGAGACATGACGAGCAACTTTTTCAACATGGCCTTCTATTCGAATTTGGCGCGATAATGCCGGCCAAAAAAAAGTCATACTGGCTTTATTATTAAGGGCTAATTGTTGGCCTTTTTCGCTGTCGTAATTGGTGAAAAAAGAAAAGCCAGCGTCATTACGTTGTTTTAACAGCACCACACGGGAATGTGGCCAGCCATCACTATCAACCGTGCTTAATACCATGGCCGTTGGGTCGTCAGGGCAGGCTTCTATGGCTTTTTCGAGCCAATTATCAAACAAGCTAAGTGGATCATGTCCGGCATGCTCTTCTAGAAGGTCATCGAACTGATAGTCGCGTCGAATAGAATGAAGATCTCTGTTCATGATTAAATCCGATAAGTTGTTGTGGTCATGACTTTGGATACTTGTGTCATGATCGCCATAATAGGCTTAGGAAACTCATATCCGCCTGCAGCCAGAGCCATGGCTTTGTGCTTGGCTTCATCTGTATGCATTTGTGCTAACACCGCTTTACTCTTTTCATCTTGTACTGGCAAGGTGGCCATGTGCTTTTGAAGATGAGCGCAAACCTGATCTTCTGTTGCGGCAACAAAGCCCAAGCTCAATTTATCACTGATCAATCCCGCCCCTGCTCCAATAAAAAAGGACGCGCCATAAAATAATGGGTTGAAAAGGCTGGGCCTGCTACCAAGCTCATAAAGTCGTTGTTCACACCAGACTAGATGGTCGATCTCCTCATCTGCTGCATGCTCCATTTCTTCGCGCACAGCGGCCAACTTTGCCGTGGTGGCTTGTCCTGCATACAGAGCTTGAGCACAGACTTCTCCAGTGTGGTTAATGCGCATCAGCCCTGATGCATGTTTGCGCTCAGACTGGTCTAGTAGGCCTTCTTCGAACGACGTTGCCGGAGAAGGGCGTGATGCTCTGGCCGCATGGGGCACAAGTGTTTGTAGCGCACGGTCAAACTGTAATACGGCTTTGTCTAAAAAAGAGATCATTGTATTTCCTCCTGCTTAACCTGGAGGCCAAGTCATGGCGCGGCCACCCAGTACATGCATATGAATATGATAAACGGTTTGTCCGCCCATCTCATTGCAGTTCATCACAACGCGATAGCCTGCGTCACTGATGCCCTTTTGTTTTGCTATCTTAGCTGCCGTGATAGGTAGTTTTCCCATTACCGCAGCATCGGTGTCTGTTAGGTCATTTAGCGTGCTTATATGGCGCTTAGGAATGACTAGGAAATGCGTTGGCGCTTGGGGCATGATGTCTTCAAAGGCCAGCACATCATCGTCTTCGTATAAAACGGTCGCCGGTATCTCTCGGTTCACTATTTTGCAAAATAAACAGTCCATATCATCTCCTTTCATTAGTATTATTCAAGGTTAGTGGTATTGCTTCAAGGTGTTTTGCGCAAAGGCTTGATCCGTGACAAGGATGTATTTCTTAGCCTATCTCCCTTTTGTATCAGGCGCGATATTCTCTGTTCCAGTTGGCTCTCTAATTCTGAGCAAGCGATCAGATCATCAAATCCTAGCTTTTTGGCGTAATCTAGCGACATTTTAACATTGTTGCTGATGAGTAAGCACTGATCCTCATGGCGCATTAATGGAAGTAGCCTCTGTTGTGTGACATGGGGAATATGTCCCCCATTGTCGAAGACTAAGATAATGGACCCAGACTCTCTTTTCGCAGGCTGCTCTAAATAATCTAATAAGCCCTCTAAAGTGGTGAAGTGCTCTATTTTATTGATATGGCTTTGCAACAGTGTGAGGGCTTTTTGTAAGTCATGGTCTGTTTGGCCTAAAAGTATAATGTCAAAATGGTGTTGTTGGCTGATATCGTTGTTTGCTGGACGAAGGTGCGCACGCATAGGCAGTTGAATGTCAAGACGTCGATAGTGGTTGTTCTCAGAAATTTGTATTTCCCCCTCTATATGTTGAATAAGCAGTGTGATGTAGTGCATGCCAAGGTCAAAGCTTGCGGTGCTTGTGTGGATGCGTTTAGGCAAAGGGTGGCAGCTTAGCTCTAATAAGGTGATGCCTTCACGATTCATCTCGTGTCGGATGATATCGAGAGTAAGCACTTGGTCGGTAAAGTGTTTGAATTCCTGAGCAAGGCTTTCAATAAGGTGCTGTAGGATGGAGGCGTGCTGCAGTATTTCCACTTGGTCGGTTTTGTTACTATTGATTTCTATTAGAGCGTTGTCTTGATCCAAGCGTTGAACATTGTTGTAGGCGTTGTCTATGAGTTGATCGAGTGATATTGGATAAGATTGTTCTGGTGGTGAATTTTCTTTTATATCATTCAGCAGATCAATGCGTTCAATCAGGTTTTTTAAATTATTATTGGCGGTCAGACTGCTTGATAAAAACAGCCTTGTTTCATTTGAAGTGGCGGCTTGTTCAAGGTGTGTGAGTCCCCCGTCAATGATATTGACTTGACGGCGTAAACGACTGGATAGATCCGACAGAAGATCCGCGACTTCAGTTTGAGAGTGTTTGGTCCTGTGAGCATGTCGCTGCAACAAAGGCGTGGTTTGTGCAATGATGCCAGTGAAATGAATCATTGCTTCAATGATAATTGTGATCGTTAGTCCCCACTCAAATAGGAGTGCACTGGGTATGATGCCGTAAACGGACAAGATCCAAGCAAAGTGACCTGTAAGCAATGTTAGTCTGGCAACCAAATAATACCCAGAAATGGGGACTTTATGAATAAACGCGGCAACCGCGTGAATGGTCAGTAAAATCAGTGTGATTACCACCATTGAAGACAGTATCGTGATGTTTATTTGTTCTGGAGAAAGGGTAAAAACAACCGCGAATAGAGCATTAATTGAACCAATGATCAGTAATGCTTTGTCTATTTTAGGTAGATAGTTTTTAGTATCTATATAAAGCCGAGAAAAAAACACAATAGCGCACAGACATGACAATGCCGCTAAATTGTAGATGCGCTCTTGAATATTGATCTGATCCGGAAAAAAGGCGGATATTTGATCATGAAGTGAAAGGTGCAAGACAGCGATACCAATCAGTAAACCGCTGTAGATTAGATACATAGGGTGTGAGGTTTTGATAAAAAAGAACACATTACAAACAAAGAGAGTGATGAGTATGCCAATTAAGATGCCCGTAACGGTTAGGTTTTTTTGGGCATCTAGGCTCATTTGTGAAAGGGTTTTGAGTTCAATTTTAGCGTTAATTGGCAAATCAGAAGAAAGCTTCAAATATAAGGTGAAAACAGGCGGTGAGTTCGCTGGAATGTTGAATACATAGTGAGGCGCTTTAATTGGCCTATTGTTATAGGGGCGTGCGCCACCGAGTTCCGCTTGAACCTGATTTTCATATAAGTTAGGCAGATATATATCAAGGTATTGTAGTCTGGGGGTGTTTATTTCCAGCAAGATAGGCATGTTGCTGGTGGTCCGGATGGCAATGTCTGTGCGTATCCAAACGTTGCCTTTGACTAAGCCAAACTGCAGGTAGTTTCGATTCAGTGGGCGAAAACGTTTCGCGTATAGATCCGATGAAATAGTGTCAAATGAGAGGTTTTTATCGGTATCAATAAAATAAGTGCCACTTTTGCCAATATTGAAGACACTGTTTGAATCATCAATAATGGCGATCGTGTTTGAGCCCCACACTGTGTTGGAGATGCCGAGTAAAAATAGTAAAATCAATTGATAAAACAAAACGCTAGCCCAAACCAGTTCTATGAAGGCTATCATTATTAACTAGATAGGGGATTGAATGCTATATCCAATTTTGGTGGAACATTATGTTTGGTTTAGTCTGTTGCTGTTGGGCGTTACCTGGTTTGCCAGGCAGTCGAAGCCCGCTACACGAACCAATCTCATGTATGGCTACGGGATGATCGCGACATTGGGCTTTGTTCTGGGGTTTGATTGGGTGGCCGGTATTATATTTGGTTTGTTGGTTTTGGAGGTAGGGCGTTTGTTTAAGGCTTGGTTAGATAAAAAACAAGCGCAGCTGAAAAAATAATACTTTATTGTGCGGCAGTACTGAGCATAAAAAAGGCCTCATGCGAGGCCTTTTTACTAAGAATTAGTCTGTCTTAAGTAATAGAAAGACTACTTCTGTTCACGTGCAATGGCACGATGACCAATGTCGGTACGGAAATACACCTTATCCCAAGACAAGGTTTTAACAACCTCGTAAGCAGACGCTTGTGCTTGAGCAACTGTATCGCCAAGAGCAACGGCGCAAAGAACACGGCCGCCATTGGTAACCACTTGGCCGTCTTTTAATGTTGTGCCCGCTTGAAAGACTTTCTGACCTTCAGGAAGGACGGCGTCCAAACCCGAAATAACGTCGCCTTTAGGGTAATCGGCAGGGTAGCCGCCAGCCGCAAGCACCACACCTAAACTGGCGCGAGGATCCCAATCGGCTTCAACCGTGTCTAGCTTACCATTGACCGCAGCCAAGCACATTTGAGCCAAATCAGAGCGCAAGCGCATCATGATAGGTTGGGTTTCTGGATCACCAAAACGGCAGTTGTATTCCAATGTTTTGGGCGTGCCATCGGGCGCGATCATCACGCCAGCGTATAAGAAACCACGGTAGCGATTGCCTTCTGCGTTCATGCCTTTAACCGTTGGCATGATAACTTCGTTCATAATGCGATCATGAATTTCTGGTGTCACAACCGGAGCAGGAGAGTACGCGCCCATGCCGCCCGTGTTTGGGCCTTTGTCGCCGTTATCGCGTGCCTTGTGGTCTTGGCTTGTCGCCATCGGTAACACCGTTTCGCCATCCACCATGCAGATAAAGCTGGCTTCTTCGCCTACCAAGAATTCTTCGATCACAACACGGCTGCCCGCATCGCCAAAGGCATTGCCTTGTAGCATGTCTTCAACCGCTTCAATGGCTTCGGCTTCCGTCTGCGCCAAGATAACGCCTTTACCAGCGGCTAGACCATCGGCCTTAACCACAATCGGGGCACCGTGTTGCTTGATGTAAGCAACCGCTGGCTCGATCTCAGTGAAGTTGCCGTAAGCAGCCGTTGGAATGTTGTGGCGCGCTAAGAAATCTTTTGTGAAGGCTTTAGAGCCTTCTAGCTGTGCCGCCGCCGCTGTGGGGCCAAAGATCGCCAAGCCTTCTTTTTCAAAGGCATCTACCACACCGATGACCAAAGGCGCTTCTGGACCAACAATGGTTAGGTCGATGTTTTCTTTTTTTGCAAAAGCAACAAGATCGGCAATATCAGTGACGCCAATGTTAACGTTTTCGACTTTGTCTTCTGTTGCTGTGCCTGCGTTGCCAGGCGCAACGAAAACTTTTTCAACTTGGTTAGATTCTGCAGTCTTCCATGCTAGAGCATGTTCACGACCACCGTTACCAATAATAAGAACTTTCATTATCTAATCCTTTGTATTGCAAACCAGAGGCCGTAGCCTCCGGTGACGAACTAAGAAGCCTTGACTTCTTAGTGACGGCTTATTAATGACGGAAATGACGCATGCCTGTGAAGACCATTGCCATACCAGCTTCGTCTGCTGCCGCGATGACTTCTTCGTCACGCATAGAGCCACCTGGCTGAATAACCGCTGTAATACCGGCTTGCGCTGCTGCATCGATACCATCACGGAATGGGAAGAAGGCATCAGACGCCATGACGGAACCGGCGACTTCTAGGTTTTCATCAGCGGCTTTAATGCCCGCAATTTTAGCGCTGTAAACGCGGCTCATTTGGCCTGCGCCAACACCGATGGTTTGTTCTGCTTTGGCATAAACAATGGCGTTAGATTTAACAAATTTTGCCACTTTCCAAGCAAACAATAGATCTTTTAGCTCTTCTTCGCTAGGTTGGCGTTTAGAGACAATTTTAAGATCGTCTAACGTAATCACGCCATCGTCACGGTCCTGAACCAATAAACCACCGTTTACACGCTTGTAATCTAGCGCCGCTGGTTTGTCTTTAGACCATTGGCCACATTCAAGCAGACGAACATTTTGTTTCGCTGCAATGATGTCGGCCGCTGCTTTGCTAACGCTTGGGGCTATGATCACTTCAACGAATTGACGGTCAACAATCGCTTGTGCGGTTTTAGCGTCTAGCTCTTGGTTGAAGGCAATGATGCCACCGAATGCAGACGTTGGGTCTGTTTGGAAAGCAATATCATAAGCTTCAAATTGCGTCGCTGCGGTTGCTACGCCACACGGGTTGGCGTGTTTGACGATAACGCAAGCCGGCTTATCAAAACTTTTGACACACTCAAGAGCGGCATCAGTATCAGCGATGTTGTTGTAAGACAATGCTTTACCTTGGATTTGTTTCGCTGTGCTGATAGACGCTTCTTTCGGGTTCGCTTCAACATAAAACGCGGCTTTTTGGTGAGGGTTCTCACCGTAGCGCATTTCTTCGTGTTTGTGGAATTGTAGGTTAAATGTACGTGCAAACTCTTCGCTGCCGCCTGCCACTTTTTTACCTAGGAAGTTGGCAATGGCGCCATCGTAGTGTGATGTGTGTTCGAACGCTTTCACCGCAAGGTCGAAACGCTGTTCAAACGTCAAGCCGCCATCGGCTTTAAGAGAAGCCAAGATTGCTTCGTAGCTAGAAGGAGACACTACAATAGCGACGTCTTTATGGTTTTTTGCTGCAGAGCGAACCATAGTGGGGCCGCCAATATCGATGTTTTCAATCGCCATGGGGAGATCGCAATCAGGGCGCTCAATCGTTGCTTCGAATGGATACAGGTTCACCACCACCATATCGATTTCTTCGATGCCATGTTCTTTCATGATGGCGCCGTCGATGTCGCGACGACCAAGAATGCCACCGTGTACTTTTGGGTGCAGTGTTTTTACACGGCCATCCATCATTTCTGGGAAGCCTGTGTAATCAGATACTTCGGTTGCTTTAACGTTGCTGTCCAATAAAAGACGGTAAGTTCCACCAGTTGAAAGAATTTCAACACCTTGAGCGGTCAGTTCGCGCGCGAATTCGACAATGCCTGTTTTGTCGGAAACACTGATTAACGCTCGTTTGATTGGAGTTACGGTATTTTGATTTGCCATCATGGTTCTCGCAGTTAATTTAACACTAAAAAACAAGGGGAAGATAAGACGAAAAAAAGGGCGAATTCGCCCTTTTTTTCTTTGTGCTTATAGCATGCCGTATTGCTTTAACTTCTTGCGAAGTGTTCCTCGGTTTAACCCAAGGATGGTGGATGCTTTGGTTTGGTTATCCTTTGTGTAGCTCATGACAGACTCTAGCAAAGGCGCCTCAACCTCGGCTAAGACTAACTGGTATAAGTCTGTTATTGGCTGCCCATCAAGATGAGCGAAATAGTTTTGTAGGGCTTTTTCAACATTGTCACGTAGGGTTTGTGACTGCTCTGAAGAAGCGGCTTGAAACGTATGAGTATGAGTTTGTTCTACCACAGAATGACCTTCTATTTTTAAAGCTAACCATTTGTTAATGCACATTGACCATCATATAGAAGGGCGATCTAACTCTTCTTTTTTGATGTTCATAACATTAAGTGTAAGGTTCGTTTGCCTATTGGCAAACAAAGAACTCTTCCAATTTATCAAGCTGTTCTTGCGTATTATCAATACGATTAAACAGGCTTCGAAATTGTGTGTTATCCGCTAACGTTTGCAGGTACCAACCAACATGCTTGCGAGCAATACGCACACCCAAATAATCACCATAAAATTGATGGAGGGCGTTCACGTGGTTAATAACAAGCTGTCTCACCTCAGATAAAGAGGGAGGTGTTAACAATTCGTTTGTTTCTAAATAGTGGTTTATTTCGCGAAAAATCCACGGTCTTCCTTGGGCAGCTCGACCAATCATGATGCCATCCGCCTTGGTGTAATCTTTCACAAATTTTGCTGATTGCGCGTCTTTAATGTCCCCATTAGCAAAAATAGGGATACTCAAATGATGCTTAATCTCTGCAATCGTGTCGTATTCAGCTTGTCCTTGGAATTTGCATTCCCGCGTTCGCCCATGAATTGCTAAGGCCTGAATGCCTATGTCTTCTGCCATTTTTGCAATCGCAAGACCGTTTTTTTGATCTAGACTCCATCCCGTACGGATTTTTAGAGTGACTGGAACAGACACACTATTTACAACCGATTCCAGTATTTCACGAACAAGCGCTTCATCTTTCAGCAATGCGGAGCCAGCTGCTTTGTTGCATACTTTTTTAGCGGGACATCCCATGTTGATATCAATGATTTGTGCGCCTAGCTCAACGTTTTGTTGAGCCGCTTCAGTCATCATTTGGGGATCACCGCCAGCAATTTGAACGGATCTCGGCGAGACTTCCGCATCATGGATTAAACGATGACGGCTTTTAGTCGAGTTCCACAGGCGAACGTCAGAGGTAACCATTTCGGATACCACTAAGCCTGCACCTTGGTCATGACAAAGGCGGCGAAATGGCAAATCTGTTACACCAGCCATAGGGGCAAGAATAACCGGTTTGTCAACGCAATATGGGCCAATAGCAAATGCCATGATGTTCCTGAATACTGGATTGAATGTTAAAGATCGTCGACAGTGTCGAGCGGGCGTGAATAATACCTATGCAATCGTTGTTTTTGAAGTCTTGACAGGCTAAAAACTGACTATTTTTTGTCCTTTTTTAGCCCTTTATAGAAAAAGACGTGAAAACTAGTAGGACCGAGTGTCTGCGGGGAAGGCTTTAAGTTGGTGTGTCACCGCGCGAGCGCCTGGATCTTGTATAGGTATAACAAGATGAATGGGCGTATTGGGCGGCATATAAGTGATATCAAGAAAGTCTTTTTGCAGATAATCGGTTGGTGAAAAGAGGCGAGCGGCAACAGGCTGACCATTTAAATCAAAGAATTCTAAAGCAATTTTGGGCATTGGCTGAGAAAAATGACTGGCGTTGGTGATAATGGCGTTCACCAACAGCGTATTAGGTAAGGTTGGGTGACTTTGTATCCGCACATGCTGAATGGTGATCGTACTGACGTCTTCAAATCGTGGTAGCACGCAGCCAGAGTATGAGCAAATGGTTCGGTAAAGAGATCTAAAGTTAGAAGAGCGACTGCCTTCTTCAAAAAAATGCATCGCAACTTGCAGAGTGAGTAAGGCTATGCCGAACACGGAGGCAAAAAACCACAGCCATGGATGACCACTTTTACGGCGTGAGAGAGATTCATTTTCACCAAGTAAAGGGGCCAGACTTTGCTGGGCAGACAATTGCTCAAGAATGCTGTGTTGGTTCTTGATATCCGACGGGCGGGTTTGTTCCGCTGCACTTTGGGCAAGCGAATGGAGCGCTGCCATGTAGTCGGGTTCTTTTTGTGTAGTTGGTTGTGGCTGGTTGCTGAATGGCTTTGCAGTGGTCTGCCATGTTGCATTGGTTGTCTTGACTGCATTTAGCGCATCTGAAAGTTCATTGTTCGCCAGTGCATTCGTGTTTGGCGGTGTGCTGTTTTGTGCGTTGGTTTTGACCGCAGGTGCTGCTTTAAGAGCCGCTTCCACTTCGGCAAGCTCAACTTCCCAAGGGGCTGGTTCCTCAGATAGAGTGGCCGTCATTGAACGTTTGGCGTTCAGTGTCTCTCTTGGGAGATCGGGTTGTTTATCCGCTGCTCTATTTGGGATGGTGCTTTCATTTTGACGAGTGTCTAGGAATGTCTGGGTGTCTTTTTCATCAAAAGGCGTGAGGTCTTTGTCATTAAATAGCGTATCTAGCCAATCAGGATTGACTATTTCTTCTGTTGGCGGCAGTCGTTTTTCTATTGATGCGTTTATAGTGCTGGTTTGTGCAAGCGGGAGAGTGGGTTTTACGGGAGATGTGGCTGCCTTGTCTGATGGTGTTGAAGGCTCGGCTTTTGTTTTGTCGTTGATGCTGTCGCTGGCATTAAAGATGTGAAAACATTGACCACATCTTACTTTGCCCTTGGCCATGCTTAATACGTCATCGCTTACTCGAAATGCGGTTGAACATTTTGGGCAACGGGTTATTAGGCTATTGGCCATGGGGTGCTATCTTCCTGTTTAAATCTTGATTGGGTTAATGGGTTATTAAGCGTGTTTAGTGCCAACGATACGAACCCATTCTTCTTTTTCTGTAATGGAATCGATGGTGAACCATTCTTGATAGGCTTCTATCACTTCCTGTGCTTGGTTAGCCAGTATTCCAGAAAGGGCGAGTTGACCTTGTGTTTTAACTAACGCAGAAATAGTCGGTGCTAGGTTTGCTAATGGGCCTGCAAGGATGTTCGCTACGACAATATCGGCTTGTAAGTCTGATTCGTAAGGCGGAAGCTTTACTTCTAGACGGCTTGGGTCAATGTGATTGCGTTCTGCATTGGCCTCGGTTGCTTGCACGGCTTGTGGGTCGATATCAATGCCCACCATATTGTTAGCACCAAGTAATAAGCCTGCGATGCCAAGAATGCCTGAGCCGCAGCCGTAATCTATGATGGTCTTGCCTTGGCAATCAATGCTGTCTAACCATTGTAAGCACAATGCGGTAGTGGGATGCGTGCCTGTGCCAAATGCTAAGCCGGGATCAAGCATCAAGGTAACCGCGTTCGGGTCGGGGACTTGGCGCCAGCTTGGGCATACCCAAAGACGCTCGCCAAACTGAATAGGATGATAGTTATCCATCCATTCTCTTTCCCAGTCTTTGTCTTCCAGTATTTCAATTTTCATATCGATATCTGTTTCGCCTAGAGACACGGCTTTGTGTTCGACAACAGGGCGAATGTGTTCAACATCGGCATCCGCCTCGAACAATCCGGTGATTTTGGTGTGCTTCCATAGCGGCGTGGTGTTGAGGTCTGGCTCATATACCGGATCGTCATGGACATCTTCAAAAGTGACAACCAAGGCGCCGCACTCAAGAAGGGTATCTTCAAAAGCTGGGACATGATCGGGCGTGGTGTGAATACGTATTTGAAGCCAAGGCATAAAGTGGAGTCCAACAATAAAACAAACAGGAATAGAATAGCGAAGCTTGAAGCGAGAGGCGAGAGGAAAATGATTGCCCCTAGTGATTTATCTTATCACTAGGGGCAAAACTCCAGTCCTTATAGACCGAGTTTTTTCTCCAAATAATGGATGTTAACGCCACCAGCAATGAAATTTGCATCATTTACTAGGTCTTTTTGTAGCTCTATATTGGTTTTGATACCATCGATGAAGGTTTCATCTAGAGCGCCAGAAAGGCGTTTTAGTGCAGCCGTCCGGTCAGGCGCATGACAAATGATTTTAGCGATCATTGAGTCATACGTAGGTGGTACTGTGTAGCCGCTGTACAAATGCGAGTCAACACGAACACCCATACCGCCTGGTGCATGGAAATATTCCACTTTACCTGGGCATGGCATGAAGGTTCTTGCGTCTTCTGCGTTGATACGAGATTCAACCGCATGGCCATTGAGTTTGATGTCTTCTTGTTTCAGAGACAAAGGCAAACCACTTGCGATACGAAGTTGTTCCTTTACAATGTCTACGCCCGTCACCATTTCGGTAACCGGATGTTCTACCTGAACACGTGTGTTCATTTCGATGAAGTAGAAATTGCCATCTTCGTAAAGGAACTCAAACGTACCCGCGCCGCGGTAGTTGATCTTGATACAAGCATCAACACAGGCTTTTAAACACGCTTGACGAGATTCCTCGTTCAACATTGGTGCTGGTGCTTCTTCCAATACTTTTTGGTGACGACGTTGCAAAGAGCAGTCACGATCGTATAGGTGGATCGCGTTGCCTTGGCCGTCAGCCAAGACTTGAACTTCAACGTGACGAGGGTTCTGTAGGAATTTCTCCATATAAACCGTGCTATCACCAAAATAAGAGCCTGCTTCAGATTGAGTAATACTGATGGATTTTAGTAGGCTGCCTTCGTTGTGAACAACGCGCATACCACGACCACCACCACCAGCTGCGGCTTTAACAATCACAGGGAAGCCGATTTCTCTTGCAACACGCAAACATTCATCTGGATCAGAAGGCACAGGGCCGTTTGAGCCAGGAACGGTAGGCACGCCTGCTTCTTTCATGGCTCTGATAGCAGACACTTTATCACCCATTAGGCGAATAGTTTCTGCTTTTGGACCGATAAAAATGAATCCTGAATTTTCAACTTGTTCTGCAAAGTCTGCGTTTTCCGCAAGGAAACCATAGCCTGGGTGAATGGCAGAGGTATCTGTTAATTCTGCCGCA
The DNA here is from genome assembly GCF_003259225.1 of Marinomonas arctica. Classification (GTDB taxonomy): domain Bacteria; phylum Pseudomonadota; class Gammaproteobacteria; order Pseudomonadales; family Marinomonadaceae; genus Marinomonas; species Marinomonas arctica. The sequence goes on from NZ_QHJF01000009.1 coordinate 73,510, forward strand.
CTGATAATCGCAGGGATATTCAAATAACTTTGAGACGATGGATTGGGTCCTATGCAGATAGACTCATCTGCAAGGCGCACATGTAACAAGTCGCGGTCAATTTTTGAGTGGACCGCAACGGTTTTGATACCGAGTTCTTTGCACGCGCGTAAAATGCGCAGTGCGATTTCGCCTCGGTTAGCAATCAATACCTTATCGAGCATGATGAAACCTTTGCGTTGGATTAAATAATAGTAATAAGAGGCTGGTCAAACTCAACTGGCTCACCATCTTCTACAAGAATGGCGCCAATCGTACCAGATTTATCGGCTTCGATTTGGTTCATCATTTTCATGGCTTCAACGATACAGATAGTGTCGCCAGCATTCACTTTTTGGCCTACTTCGATGAAAGGCTTAGCACCTGGTGCAGAAGATTTGTAGTAAGTACCAACCATTGGAGAATTCACTGTGTGACCAGTAATAGCCGCTGGAGCTTCAGGCGCTGCACTAGGAGCAGCAACAGGGGCAGCAGGCGCTGCCATCATTGGAGCATGCATCATAGGTGCTTGAACTGGCGCACCACCACGACTAATACGAACCGCTTCTTCGCCTTCTTTAATCTCAATCTCGTAGACGTTAGATTCTTCTAAAAGCTCGATTAGTTTTTTGATTTTACGAATGTCCATGGTTACTCTCTTCTGTCTGTATGGATGATATCAGCGATACGTAAGTCACTGACTATTAGAGGTTTTATACAGGATCACTAACGGTTAAGACATGGCTTAAATACACTTGAAAGACGAATTCATACTGCTATAAATGCGGCTTCTACGTCTATTTTTGCTTTCATCCAGCTGTGTTAGTGGCCTAGTTCAAAATTCTCTATGTATAAATTTCTGTGTACAGTTTGCTGTGATCTGCAAATCGCGCTTTTATGAAAAACAAGAATTGTAAAAGCATGTAACTGGAAATTATCGATAAAAAGCAGGATATTGTCCAGTTATGCGGCAAAAAAACCTAAAAATGTTTGCCTTGGTTGTTTTGTGATCTCTAGTAAACTTCCTCATTTTTCCATCTAAATCACGGCAAGGTGATGGCTTCCAATCTGTTTATGAGGGTGGATTTTGTTGGTTCACCCATCAAGGTTAGCGCTTTACGTTCGTTACCTTCTTGGTCTAAAAATACCAATGATGGAGGACCAAACAAATGGAAATGCTGCATCAATGCTTGATTTTGTGCCGAATTTTTCGTGACATCGACTCTAATTAATTGCACCTTTTTGATCAGCGGTAAGACATCAGGAGCCACAAACATCTCTTCTAGTACCCGACAGCTGACACACCAATCCGCATAGAGATCCAGCACAATCGGCCGAGTGTCCTGATTGGCAATGATGTTATTAAGTTCGTCTAAATTGGTAATGGTGGCATCAAAAACAACCTGTTCTTTTGGTGTTATTGAGGATGATGATATATTTTTCAAGGGCGATAAGGGGGTGCTGTTGCCCGTGGTGGCGCCGATAAACTGAAGGCTGCCTACAATGAAGAACAATAGTGCAAAAAACCAACGAACAGGATGAGAGTGGGCTTGTTGCGTTCGATGCACAAAATAGCTGCTTATTGCTATCGCGAGTGCGCCCCAAAGATACAAATGGCTGTTTAACGGTATCCAGCGAGTGAGTAGCCAGATGGCCATGGCAAGTAGCCCAAACCCCATTAGTACTTTTATGTCCTGCAACCATTCACCGCTTTTGGGCAGTATTTTAGGGCCAAATGCGCCGACTAGCAGTAAAGGAACCCCCATTCCAAGCGCCATCACAAAGAGTACCATCGCCCCATACCAAGCATTGCCTTGGCTGCTTATAAACAGCAAAGCACCAGCGAGTGGCGCCGATACGCAAGGAGAGACAATAAGAGTGGACAGCACGCCAGCGACAAAAACACTTAAGCTTGATCGCCACGCAGAGTTAGAGACAGAGTTCGACATTTGCAAACGTTGTTGCCAAGCACTGGGTAGCCTTAGCTCGTACACGCCAAACATAGCGAGAGCAAGTAGCACAAATAACAAGGCACTGATCATTAATAGCACGGGGTTTTGCAGTTGAGCTTGTACATTCAGTCGAGTACCAAAAATACCCACTAATCCACCTATCATGGCGTACGTTAGCGCCATGGCAAAAACATAAACCGCGCTATAATAAAAACCACCTAGCTTTGAATGGCGAGATCCGATCACAATGGCGCTAACGATAGGGATCATCGGTAGGACACAGGGAGTGAAAGAAAGCAGCAACCCTAAACCAAACATTACGGCCAATGTGGTCCATAAGGTGTTGGTGCTGATCAATTGGCTTACCGTTTGTGCTTCTGAAAGCTGGAGAGGTTTATCTTGTGCGGCAGAGGCATCGTTACCTCGTGGAAGATTTTGTGTATTATTTTTTGTGATTTCAGTCGACAGGGCAGGTACGGTAAACTGAATGGGCATGGCTTGAGGGGCGTAACATAATCCCTTATCAGCACAGCCTTGATACGTTAATATAGCGTTAATTTCTGTGCCTGGTGTCAGCGTAATGTCGTAGTAAATCGGCAAGCTTAATTGATCTCGATAGACGATTACGTCACCATAATAAGGGTCTTGTTGAGATTCACCAGTTGGGAAAGGCGAAAAGTGTAATTTATGAGCTTGTTCACCAGACAAGTTGAACTGTTCTTGGTATAAGTAGTAGCCATCTTGAATCTGCCATGTTGCCGTGAGTTTGCCATCTTTAGGGGTGGAAATGGATAATTGAAAGGCTTGATCCACTGGTAAGAACTCTGGTGCTGAAAGACTTGACGTCGGGCCGAAAGTGAACGCTTGGCAAAGGCTGTGAAATAGCAATAAGAACAGTAGAGCGAGTGGGCGCATAAATATCTTCAATCAAGTTAGGCGAGTTGTGTAAATCCATATTTCATCACGCTGAGTATAAGGTGTAGACTACCAACCCATCTTTAAGTTGCCAATCGCAAGGGGATAAATTGAGTAAAAACCTAGTTTCTTTTCTAATTGCTGTAGTATTCTTGACAGGTTGTCAGGGAAACGTAAAGCCGACACAGAAAAGTCAGCCCGTACCAAAAATACAATCACAGCAAGCAGCACCAAAACAGGTGTCTGCAAGCAAGCCAGCAGCGTCAGCGGCTGTACTAACTCAGCAAGCGAAAAAAGTGGTAAAAACACCAACAGCTTTTGAGCGTATTACATTGAACTTGATTGCCATGGGTGAAGAGGCTCTTGCCGAAGAGCGCCTTTTGACCCCAGTGGATGATAATGCCAATTTATATTTTCAGGCCGCATTAGGTCGAGATCCTGGCAACTTTAGAGCCAGTCAAGGTATAAGCGCCATTGTTGATATTTATACCCAATGGGCGTGGAAAGCGGCACAGAGTAAAGACTATGCAAAATCTGCACAGTATTTAGAATATGCACGTTCTGTTAATCCAGAAGATCCGTCTATTACGGAAATGTCTTCTCGCATAAAAAGTCAGCGTGGAAATACCAATAGAAATTCGAACACGCAGAGCGTTAAGAAGGCACTAAAAGAAGGGCAGTACTTATTGCCTAGTAATCTTTTCAGCCTAAGTGAAAAAGAAATACTTGCCAATATTCAGCCTATTATAGATAACGTGGCGAAGACACAGCAGTCAATTAATATTTATTGGCCCAATGACAAAGAAGCACGTTTGCTTTATCAGATCATTAATAGTCGTGTTACAGAGTTTCGTGTTCGTGCGATGACGTATAATCGTGCTGATAACATGGTGGAATTACAACAAGATTAAGGTAGGTCGATGATGTCACGGTTCAAGGGCAAAATGCAGAGTTTAAAACCAAACATTAATATGTCCGGTATGGGCAAAGTCGTTTTTTTTGCTGTACTGATAATGGCGGTATTACTGAGCTTTTTAGGTATGTACTGGAGCCGTGAGCCAGATCAATTTGACGTTGTGGCCGTCGCAAAAGAAAAAGCAGCAGAGCGCGGTTATTTAAATAACAGCAAAAAACTCGCTGTTGGTTACACTACAGCCAGTACTTTGCATTCTATTGTCGATACTTTATTGGAAAAACCGGGTGGCTTTATATCCAATGATATTACGCCGCCGGGTGTGTTCATGGATAACATGCCCGCGTGGGAATTTGGCGTGTTGGTCCAGTCGCGTGATCTAGCCAGAGCATTTCGTAAAGAATTTAGCCGTTCGCAATCTCAGTCCACAGAGGATGTGAACTTGAAAATAGCCGAGCCGCAATTCAATTTTGATAATAAAAGTTGGGCATTGCCATCCAGTGAAAGTGAATATCGTCGTGGCAATAAAGAGTTAATGGAATACCTTGATCGCTTGTCGAGCGAGTCTAATAATAAAGCTCAGTTTTATGCCCGTGCTGATAATCTTGCTGATTGGTTATCGGATGTTAGTACTCGGTTAGGTAGCCTTTCTCAGCGATTATCGGCCAGTGTTATTGACGACAAGCCACAATTGGAGTCGGATGAAAACACGCGTTATGTCAGAACTCCTTGGTCTAAAGTCGATGACGTGTTCTACGAAGCGCGAGGTACAAGCTGGGCTTTGATTCACATGTTACGTGCGGTAGAAGTGGATTTTGTTTTTACCTTGCAAGATAAAAATGCCTTGGTTAGCTTGCGTCAAATTATCCGTGAACTAGAAGCAACACAAGCCAGCATTTGGTCGCCGTTTATCTTAAATGGCAGTGGTTTTGGTGTCTTGGCAAATCACTCTTTAGTCATGGCTTCTTACATCGCTCGTGCTAACACCGCGGTCATTGATTTACGTCGTTTGCTCCAACAGGGGTAATCACACCGTATGCCATTTACTGTAAGTCAGGGAATTCGTCGCGCCATACTGGACGATGCCCCTGCTATTTTAAGCATATTCCAACAGTGCGATCTTTTTGATAGCTCTGGTCATCGTCAATTGAACATCGGCCTATTAGATGTTATCGATTGGTTGGAAAGTGCGACGGATAAACATCCCATGTTCGTATTAGAAGAGCAGGGTGACGTAATAGCGTGGTGCTCAATTGAGCCCTTCTACGGACTGCCAGCTTTCGACTCTGCTAGCGAAATCAGCTTGTATGTATTGCCAACACAGCACCGAAAGGGCCTTGGTACTGCGCTATTTCATTATCTAGAAAAAGAACGTCATCACATTGGTTTTACCCACCTTATCGCCTACATATATGCAAGTAACCTAGAAAGCCAAGGCTTCTTTAAACGCCAAGGATTTGAGCAATGGGGGCTACTGCCCAACATTGCCCAGAATGAACAGATCAAAGAAGACGTGTTTATTGTTGGAAGAGAGTTTTAGTTCTTCAGGTATATTTGTTTCCTTTCAAGGGCTTTGTTTTCCTAACCTTTATTCCGCTCTGCTGAGCTGTCTATTGGATGAGATAACGAGTCGAACGGACTTCTTCGTAGCTAATCGTGTAAAGCCAAACCGTAGGGCATCATGAGCGCAGCGACTCTCTAATTAAAAAAATGCCGTTGGAAGCGAAGCTTTCACATGTAGGTCGTCCTTCAGGGCGACAAAAAACTAAACGTGCACGCGCACTATTAATTGTTGAATTAAGTTTAATGACTGAGCTAAGCCGCTTTGCGGATCGACAGAGAGGAGTAAGTAAGGTCATAAGGCCTGAGCGAATCGCTTGCCTCGCGGGTCAAATCGCGCTACAAAGAGCAAATAAAGAACCAACATAACAGTGCTCAAAGACCATCAGAAGCAGCATAGTCTAAACAGGCTTTGGTATTTAACGAGTTATATAACAGGGAAGTCCTACCATGAAAAAAGCAAATCCCCTATATAGACCGCAGCCGTTCAACAGTGGGTTATAGCCGCAACTACGCTGCTGTATAATTCTTAATTGTTAAGCGAGGAGAATTATGAATATGGAGCAAAGACCACCAATACCTCCTGAAATAAAAAGAGAAGTTCGAAAGCGTTGCGGCTTTGGCTGTGTAATATGTGGAATGCCGTTATACGAATATGAGCATATGTTCGAGTGGGCCGAGGTTAAGAGGCATGTTGCTAGTGAAATTACGCTACTATGCAGGCAGCATCATGGAGAGAAAACCAATGGGTTGTTGCCAAAAGAAAATGTAATTGAGGCAAATAACACTCCGTTTAATTTAAAGACTGGAGTGTCAAAAAGTCACTTATTGCATTACTCAGGCAAAAACGTCCAGCTTGCTCTGGCAAATAGTATTTTTCAGTTTAAAGACCTCCCTGAAAACGCTTTCTTTGCTCCATTAGTTGTAGATGGTTTGGCTGTTGTTGGTTTTCGCGTAGAAGATGGTAAGTTACTACTACAATTCATAGCATTTAATGAATTTAATGTTCCTGTGTTGGAAATTGTAGATAATGAGTTGATATATAGAACAGAGCAATGGGATATAGAGTGGGTAGGTCAAAAACTGACAGTTCGAGAAGGTCACGGAAAAATTTTACTTCAATTAGTTTTTGAGCCCCCACATACAATCCGTATAGCGAAAGGCCGAATACTTTTCAATGGGATAGAGTTGCTTATTGGTGCAGATTATCTCTTTTGTTCAAATAATTCAGGTTTCTTTAGCGGCATTTCGACGACTAATTGCTCTGTAGGCTTAGCAATAGGCGATCCCGTTCCTAATGTGGGAGCAGGAATGGTTTTTTCTGGGATTTCTAGGTATGGGTTTGATAGAAAAGCCGCGCGGAAATTTCTTAGAAAGTGCCAGAATGAGGCACGTTTAACAAGGCCATGGATAATGGATATTAGGGGTAGATGAAAAATAGTATTTTTTATCTACCCCTAAAACCAAACCGTAGGGCATCATAAGCGCAGCGACTCTCTAATTAAAAAAATGCCGTTTGAAGCGAAGTTTTCAAATGTAGGTCGTCCTTTAGGGTGACAAAAAATAGATGTTTTTTTACTAGTAAGAAGTAAGAAGTAAGAAAGTCTTTTAGTGTCAATGGATCAGAGTATTGGCAGATAAAATAACGCGCTGTAGATAAATGAAATAACCCGCACGATCAGATTTTCAATTTAACCAGCCTGTGGGAAAGGTTAAAAAGTGCCATTGAATGAGTTTTTATAGGGATTTATATGGAAATTAAAAACAGTGTAGATGCGCATGCGTACTATTAAAATGTTAAGGAGTCGTCCCTGAAAATCTATCAACCTATTGAATCTAATGCGTTTTTATAAGATAGTTAATACCTAAATCTTACGATAAATACGCCTTTAGACCTAAAAAGTTGCAGAATGGGTGAGTTTTATGAAGCCTCGTCAGACAAAGATCGTCCCGCAAAAGGATTTATTCCAACCTCAGCTCGTAGACATCATTAACCCCAATCATCCTTTAGTTCGACTGGCTAAGATCATTGATTGGAATTTGTTGGATAACGAATTGGGGGTGCACTTTGCGACGGTTGGCGCAGCGGCTCTGCCGACTCGTCTTATGGCTGGATTGCTGTATTTGCAACACTTGCATAATTTGTCTGATGAGATGGTGCTGGAGCAATGGCTTGAATCGCCTTATTACCAATATTTTTGCGGCGAAACCTTTTTCCAACACGCCTTCCCGTGCCATCCAACCAGTCTTGTTAAATGGCGAAAACGGTTAGGAGAAGAAGGCTGCGAATGGCTGCTTACCCAGACGATACAAGCAGGACTGAAACTAAAAGTCATCAAACCAGCGAGCCTAAAACGAGTCGTGGTAGACACCACGGTACAAGAAAAAAAACATCACCTTCCCAACGGATGCCAAGCTCTACAACAAGGCTCGACAGCAGCTTATTAAGGTCGCTAAAGAACAAAACATCACGTTAAGACAAACCTATGACAAAGCCTGTCATGAGTTAATGCCTAAAATTGGACGTTATGGTCACGCCAAACAATACAAACGGATGAAAAAAGCGATTAAGCAAGTCAAAGGCTTTTTAGGGCGAGTATTGCGTGACATAGATCGGCAAGTAAAACGACAAGGATTAACGCTCACCCAAAAACAGGAAGAGACACTCAACTAAGCTTATCAATTACTAAAACAAACTTGCCAGAGCAAACATAAGCTGTACAGCCTACATGAACCCAATGTGGACTGCATCTCCAAAGGCAAAGCGCATAAACGCTACGAATTTGGTGTGAAAGCCAGTATCGCCGTGACCGCAAAAGAATCCTTTATCGTGGGAGCAAGAAGCTATCCTGGTAATCCGTATGATGGACATACGTTGAAAGATCAACTCCAACAAGTAGAAACCTTGACAGGAAAAAAACCGGAAACCTGTTTTGTTGACCGAGGGTATAAAGGATCGGGCGTGGAAGACATTAAAGTCTTGGTTGCTGGTCAAAAACGCGGTGTACCCAAGAAAGAAAAAAAACTGGATGGGAAGACGAAACAGTGTAGAACCCATCATAGAAATAAGCAGGCCACCCACCTTTTAAAGCCAGTCATAATAAGGCTAGGCAGCGCTCCATTTTTCGTTGTGCTTTGAGCTATCCATTGAATAAAGAGAAGTAAGCTTTGTGTATTATCCGACCTTATAAAGACTCTGACGCCAGTGTGTTGTGGGCTATTTATTTTCACGCAGTTCGTTATATTAACATCCGAGATTATTCTCAAGCTCAGGTAGAAGCATGGGCGCCACAATCATTTGATGTTGCTGTCTGGCGTCAGAGATGTTAGAAATATCGCCGTTTGTGGCTGAAATAGATGATCAGATAGTAGGTTACGCTGATTTGCAGTCAAACGGTTTGATTGATCATTTCTTTTGCCATCATCAGTACCAAGGCCGAGGCATAGGGCGAGCTTTGATGGCGCATATTTTTGCTGTAGGGCGTTCACAAGGGATAAAGCGTTATTATTCTCATGTCAGTATCACGGCGCGTCCTTTTTTCGAACATTTTGGTTTTAAGGTGGTGAAGACGCAGCAGGTTGATGTTCGAGGTCAGACATTAACTAATTTTGTCATGGAAAAAATAGAAAACACAGATGAATAGATAGCGCTCTTTTTTGGTTTAACAGAGTGCTTATTGCTCATAAACTTGATAGGGAAAATGCATGAAAACAGGTTTGGTGATCTATACGTCATCGATAGAAAAATTGGCAACATTTTATGCTCATGTTTTTGACATGCAGATGATCGAAAGTGACGGTTCCTATGCTCTATTGGTCGGTGGTGATTTTGAGTTGGTGTTGCTTGAAACAGAAGTGTCTAAAAAGGGGTTGAGCGCGTTTGAAGCGCGAGAGAACACCGCACTAAAGCCAACGTTCTTTGTTAACACGCCACTTGAATTCATTGAAGAAAAGATCAAAGCAAAAGGTGGCGTTGTATTCTCACCTAAAAATTGGACGTTTGGCGGTCGACAGGTCTGCGATGCGCACGATTGTGAGGGGAATATTTTCCAGCTGAGAATTGGGAATGATGGTTAACAATCCCCAAACAAACGATTTTTGGGGCTTAGGGGCAGATGAAAAATAGTGTTTTTTATCTGACTCTAGATTCTTCAAGAATAAAACCATCCTCCGCCTTCTTCTCGGAAGACAAAAGGGGAAGGGACTTAGTGATTAGCAGACGTTACCTTCGATATTCGACCTTTATAGAAAATGAAAGCTTCGCTTTCATCGGCATTTTTTTTGATTAGAAAGTCGCTGCGCTCATGATGCCCTACGTCCTTTGTTTTCCATCACTGCAATCCCGAAGAAGTCAGTTCGACGCGACGAAGTTGCGCGACTTTATGGAGTTTCAGAGTCATTAACGGAAGGACTCTCTCGAACAATAAGCTCAATCTATGCCTTTCGAAATAATTCGTGTTGTTAAATATGAACTTAACCAAAGTAAATGAGACGTTTGGGCGATAGCCCGATAAAGAGACCTTTTGGTTACTTTTATGGATCTGGATAAAAGTTACCCGCTCAGCAGAGCGGAATAAAGGTCGTGCATGCAAAGCGTTTGAATGTAATCTAAATTCCGCGTCGGGCTGAAGCCGCGACCTACCTTAGAACATGAAAGCTTCGCTTTCAGCGGCATTTTTTTTGATTAGATAGTCGCTGCGCTCATGATGCCCTACGTCCTTTGTTTTCCATCACTGCAATCCCGAAGAAGTCAGTTCGACGCGACGAAGTTGCGCGACTTTATGGCGTTTCAGGGTCAGTTAAAAATATCCTTCCTACCAACATCAAAAACAATCTATGCCTTACGATATAAGTCGTCTTGTTAAGCGTTAAGTTAGCCAACGCGAAAGAGACATTTGGGCTGAAAGTCCGACAAAAGATTTTTTGCTTTCCTATTAAATGAAAGCGTTGCATCGATTGGCAAAAGTTACACGCCCAGCTTTTTTTCCTGAATTAAAGAGCGGAAAAAAGCTTAGGAATACAAAGCGTTTGAACGGAGCCAAATATCCCTTTGGCTCCAAATCGAATTGTAATTAAACCCAACTACATTGGCTCAAACACTGAGCCTAAGCTTGGAACAAACAATTTATTGTACATGCGGCTGGCGTAGTCGTCGGTCATGGAGGCCATGTAGTCACAGATGATACGCAGTCCGTTTTCTCCACGTTCTTGGCTTTTTTGCCATTCTTTGGCGATTTCTCTGGGCAGCAAGCGGGCTGGGTCGGCGGAGTAGGCTTCGAACATTTCTAATAGCATTTGCTGGCCTTTGTAGACGAGCATTTGCACTTCTGGGCGCTGGATGATGTGTTGCATTTCAAATTGTTTCAACAAGTTTAAGGCTTGGCGCTGACCTTCTGGCAAACCCACTTGAAAGCGTAACAAGGGGTGTTCGAACGCTGTTTTTTCGACCACTTGGCAAGAGGTGATGAACCAGCTGACCAGGCTGCCGATGGCTTCTTTACGAAGATGGCTTTGGCGGCTGAACAGTTGGGTGCGAATGTCATTTAGGTGCTCGGCCAAAAACGGAGACGCCAAGGCGGCCAGTTTGGGTTCTAGGTGTTCTAGCCACATGTCTTTGGTGACCATGCCGAGGACGATGGCGTCTTCTAGGTCGTGTACACCGTAAGCGATGTCGTCAGCGAGGTCCATGATACTGGTATCGAAGCTGGCGTGTTTTGCTTTGGCGTGATTGTCATTATCGGTCTGGTGGACTTCTTGTAATAAGGTTTTGTCGGCTTGGCTAAAAGGTTCAATAATCCAATCAAGTAGGTCTTGTTCTTCTTGGTAGACGCACTTTGGTGGTGCCCAATTAGACGCTTTGAATTGGCGGAAGTTAGCCGGTTTTTCTGGGTATTTGCCAACCACGCTGGCGTGCAGAACGGGATATTTTAAAATACCCAATAAAGTACGACGTGTGACGTCCATGCCGTAGGTGGGCGAGTAGGAACCACGTTTACCGAGGATTCTCAGTGACTGGGCGTTACCTTCAAAACCGCCATAGGCTTGCATCATGTAATTGAGCGCGACTTCGCCGCCATGGCCAAAGGGTGGGTGGCCGATGTCATGACTTAGGCAAACGGTTTCTATCAAGGCATCGTCGGCCAACCAAGGCTGAAAAGCCGCTTCCGAAGGGGAGCTGTGTTTGAGTTGATGCACAATGCCGTTGCCTATTTGGGCCACTTCTAAGGAATGGGTTAAGCGTGTTCGGCTGTAGTCGTTTTGTCGAATGGCGAGAATTTGTGTTTTGGATTGTAAGCGACGAAACGCTGCGCTGTGGATGATTCGTGCTCGGTCCCGTTGGTAAGGAGTACGGTAATCGTTATCGCGTGATTCTTGATGACCAGATTGTCTTTCGTGCCAGGGTAACATCTCGTCTCGTGCATTTGTCATGTTGTTAATCCATAGGGCTAATAATTCTCAGTCTTTCACGAAAACACGATATAGGTCAATGTTCATAAGATTGGCATTGGGCATAATGGGATTAACTATAAGGAATCTTTATGCTTAATACACAACATCTCATTACATTTAAGGCGTTGGTTGATACTGGCAGTTTTACCAAGACGGCTAAGCTGTTGGGTTTAACTCAGCCTGCGGTGAGCCAACATATTCAAAAATTAGAGCGAGAAATGGGCGAGGCTTTGTTGATTCGACATGGTCGGACAACCAATATGACGCCTGCAGGGGAAGTATTGTTGCAACACATATACGATTTGGAGGCTTGCTATGCCAATTTTATGGCATCGTGGAAAAGTCATCTTGATAGTCAGTTAGAAGACGTCGTCACTGCAACAAAAAGTGCCTGATCGTCACAGGCACTTTGAATCCAAAATGGCGCTTATTGCTGGGCTGTCGGTATCAGATTGCCAATGTGTAAGCCACATTCTTTGTGTTCTGATTCTTCCCACCACCAGCGACCTTCACGTTCGTGTTGATTCGGTAAAATAGGACGAGTACAAGGCTCGCAACCTATGCTGGTAAACCCTTTCACATGCAATTCGTTGTAAGGCACATCAAACATTTTGATGTAGTTCCACACGTCTTCAGAAGACCAGTTTGCCAATGGATTGAATTTAAACAGGTCTTTTTCGTCCGTACTGAATGCGCTGTCTTTTTCAGCAAAGGCGAGAACGTTGCGTGTGCCAGGACTTTGGTCTTTGCGTTGTCCGGTGATCCATGCATCCAGTGTGGCCAGTTTACGTTTGAGAGGTTGAACTTTGCGAATACCACAACATTCTTTGTGACCATCATCAAAAAAGCTAAATAGGCCTTTTTCGCGGGTGAAGGTTTCTAGGGCTTCACGGTCTGGAGACAGAATGTCTATGTTGATCTTGTAGTGTTTACGGACTTGTTCGATAAAGCGATACGTCTCTGCATGTAGACGACCCGTGTCCAGAGAAAACACGTGAATGTCTTTTTTGGCTTTGACGGCCATGTCGATGAGTACGACGTCTTCTGCGCCACTAAAAGAGATGGCAATGTTGTCAAATGCTTTCATCGCGTTGTGAATGATTTTTTGTGCTTCGTCTTCTTTGTTATTGGCAATGAAAGACGTTAAATCAAATGCTGACATAGGGAGATTTACCATGTTCTAAGTTACGATGGTTGTACCATAACAATTTGCAGCGTCGAAAGAAAAGACGAAAGAACACTAACCTTATAATACGAAAGAAAGCGTTTCATAAAGGCACGAAAACGCTTAACGAATGTGCCTTGCTAATGTTTGATAAAGTCCATACAAGATTCCCGCCGTTACGCCCCAAATACGAATGTCTTCGTAGTCAATTTCGAAATAACCACGAGAAATGGTATCGAGCGCTTTCTTTTTAAAACGGTAGTTTTGTGGGGTTAATAGGTAGCGTAATGGTACCCAATGTACGGACTTTACTTCTTCTTCACAGAGACTGAGCTCGCTCCGGCGCGTCATTTCAGCCACGATAGGTTTGATGCAATATCCTGAGATGGTGCAGTATTCCCCCAGCTCTCCTAATAGGTCGAAGCAATCGGGTGAAAGCCCAACTTCTTCTAGTGTCTCGCGCAGTGCTGTGTATTGGATGCTGGCGTCATTTGGATCATGCTTGCCTCCCGGAAACGCAATTTGGCCCGGATGGTTACGCATGTGAAGTGCGCGTTGCGTTAATAGTACGTACAACTCACCATTTTCTGGTTCTTTCCAAATAGGAATCAGCACGGCAGCTGAACGGTATTTTAAATCATAACCACTGGGGAACATTTCTTCATCTGGGTTATGGATTTGTTGTGCATACGGTTCGTTGTCTAATGCTGCGCGAATATCATCCAAGTTCAGGTCAATGGGAGGAGCACTCAAAAACTGCTCTATGTCAGACATGATACGGCCTATTTCAAAAAGTCTTGTTCTAGAGTATGGGTTAATTTGCCCACTTTGGTAAAGGTTTCTTGGTATTCTTGTTGGCATTTTGAGTCGGCAACCAAACCACCGCCTGCCCAGCAATGAAGATTGCCATGGTCTGCGACCAGTGTACGAATCGTGATGCTCGAATCCATTTGACCGTTTGCGCTGAAGTAAACAATGGCGCCGCAGTAGGCTGAACGTACATGAGGCTCTAGTTCATCAATAATTTCCATGGAGCGAATTTTGGGGGCGCCAGTGATGGAGCCACCGGGGAAGCTTTGATGGAACACTCGAATCGCTTGGTCCGCTTGGTCAATTCTCCCTTCTACAGTAGACACCAGGTGATGGACGTTGGCATAACTTTCTAAGGCAAACAGCTTAGGCACCTTGATGCTACCGGTTAAGCAGGTACGCCCTAAGTCGTTGCGCAGCAAATCGACTATCATCAGGTTTTCAGCCCGATCTTTTTCGGACGTTTGTAACCAGTCAGCATTGGCTTTGTCTTCTTCCGCTGTGGCGCCACGGGCCACGGTACCTTTGATGGGTTTGGATTCTACTCGACCTTGGTCACACAAGAGGAATCGTTCAGGCGAGTGGCTTAAAATACTTTGCGTAGCAGAAAGCTCCATATAAGCCGAAAACGGTGTCGGGCATGCTTCTCTTAGTCTGTGATACGCCGTAAAGGTGTCGCCTTGATAGCGGGTTGAAAAGCGCTGTGCTAGGTTGACTTGATAACAATCCCCAGACTGAATGTAGTCTTGGACTTTGCAAAACTTTTGCGCGTATTCCGCCTCCGTCATGTTCGATGAAAAAGGGGCTTCCAAACGAAAGGGTCTTGCTTCGTTTAAGTCGTGTTTTACCAATACGTCATCACAAGCACTGGTGAAGCGATTGATCAAATCAGCAACCTCTTCCGAAGGACACCAAGGCGAGGTGATCAAGTGCGTGGTTTTTTTCTTATGGCAGGTAATGACCGCCCAGCTGTAAAGACCAACACTCAAGGTGTCTAATTGCACATCATGTTCTACGGTATCCGGTAGTTGCTCGACAAAATGGCCGCTTTCATACCCGTAATAACCTAATAAACCACCAACGAATGGCAAATCCTTTGGGGCGGACTTAGCCCAAGCTTCTTGGCAAATTAGACTCATTAATTCATTCATTAGCGCCATTGGATTATGGGTTGCGCTAAGTGAGTAAAAAGGTTTGGTGTACCAACTAATGGGTTGTCCATTCGCGACAGGGTGAATTCGAGCCAGTGGGTTGGCAACCAAAATGTCAAAGTTAGTGTCTGGAAAATGTTGGTGATTACTGTCGAGTAACGCAGGATAGGGTAAGTCTCGTACAGCAGAAAAGAAAGACAGTAATGACGCCTGATAAGGGAGATTTACTTTTTTGATTTCTGACATTTATTTTAATACCTAGTAATATTAAGTCTGCGCTTACCAATCCTGTTTATACCCAAAATATAAACGAGACGTGGTTTGGTTGCTTTCACAACGAGCAAACATTGTATGCTTTTAATAAGGGTCCTCACAGGTTAATTACAAGTGTCTGACATTTTTTTTCTTTCTTTGCCCAATGCGCGTATTGCGTATCGTCTTTACGAGAATTCGCAGTCTGAGAGCGAGCGTGTTTGTTTGCTTTTACATGGTGCTGGGGTGGCCGGTAGCATTACTTATTCACCTATGTTGCCGTATTTTACGCAATGGCGTTGGATGCTGGTGCCTGACCTAAAAGGCATGGGGGACTCTTTTCATCATCATGGTGAAGAGGGGGCGGTGTCGATAGGTGAGTTAACCGATGAGGTGGAAGCGCTATTGTCCCATGTGGAATGGGAGGATTTTGATGTGGTGGCGTATTCCCTTGGTGGCTTGGTGGCGCTAAACCTGAATTATCAGCGCAGCTTGCAAGGCAAAAAGAAAATGAAAATGGCTCTGCTAGAGCCTGCCTCTTTGGATCGTGAAGACTTAGCAACCTTGATGGAAGTGCGTCAAAAGTATCGTCATGCCTCGAAACTGATTCGTGACACGGGAGATGTAGAGCTTGGTGTAGCGAGTTTTATGGATGGGGTCTCGCCGAATCGACGCAAACATCCTGTCGCGGAAGCCACCACGCAATCTCGTCTTGCTCATCGACCCTTTGGTTTTGCTTATGCGCTGGATGCGGTGACAGATCATGTGGCATTAATGGCAAAGGAGCCATCTTTGCGTCAGGCGATGGTCGATGCCTCAGAGCATGTGTTTTTGTTTTCAGGTGAATTAAGTCATGAGGCTCTGCGTCAGCATTATGATTTATTAAGTGAGCGCAACTTAGCGTGGCAACACAAGGTCCTTAGTGCTTGTGATCACTCTTTGCCATTTCAAAAACCAAGACAAATTGCAAATCATATTAACAAATGGTTCAAGACAGTTTAGTCTTAGAATTATTCGAATATAAAAATGCACTAGACAGGATGTCTAGCGACTGACCAAACAAAACAAGGAGGTTTTCCATGCATCATCAACGTGGCTTTTCGTTACTAGAATTGCTATGTGTTCTCGCCATACTCAGTATTTTAGCCCATGCAGGCGCGGCGCAGTTTCTTAGCGTTAGCCAAAAGACCCGAGACAAAAATACTCTCAAAAGTGAAATGAAGCGCCTAGCGCAGGCGCTGACGCAAGCACGTCAACTGGCGGTGATAAGCGGACAAAGCAGTTATCTATGTGGTGGTGTCGATTGCGATGGGCATTGGTCTGACGGTTTTAAGCTTTATCAAATGGCATCCACAAACGGCGCTGAAAAAATCTATCGGCAAATCCTTTTTGATCACGCCTTGGCGGTTTCTTGGCATGGTTTTCCCATTAAAAAACAACAGATCGAATTTCAATCCAACGGCTTATCAAGTTATCAAAATGGGACGTTTGAGTTTTGCTTGGGGGCATGGCAGGCGGATGTGGTATTGAACCAAAGTGGACGTTTTTATTTAACCGACCCCCAACGTCTGAATAGTGAGTTGTGCGGATGAAGAAACAGACTGTTTACCGTCCATTAGCTGCGCCACGGCAACGGGGTTGGATTATGTTAGAGGTCATGTTGTGTCTGAGTTTGTTCGCGGTAGTATTAAATGTATTACAGCGTCAGAGTGAGACACAGTGGCACTTATTTCAGCAAACCGAAGAACACCGTAAACAATCCGATTACGAGCAGAAACACGCCGCGATGATACAGTTAGTGGGTTCTGTGGCGTGGTTGAATCATCAGCAAGAAACCACAAAGCAAGGGTATCCCGATTGCCAAAAATGCACGGGAGATCAATTAGCGCAATGGTTTCATAGCTCCCAGACGGATACGTTAGATCGACACTCAAGCTTGTCGTCTGAGGAGGGAGAAAGTGAGTAAACGGCATAACTTACATGGCAGCCTTATCATTGAACTGTTAGTCGTCTGTAGTTTAGTGGCTCTCTTATTGCCTTTTTTAGTCGTTGCTTTGCTTCGCATGCAAGAACGTCATTTATTGATAAAAACGTATCAAGATCAGCAAGTGATCAAGGCCGCAATTGATGCGCATTTCCAGGCCCAATGGTCACGTTTAAGACCCGCCAGCTGTCTGATAGATGAATCCTTGTTTTTAATCATTGAATCGGGCATGTCGCCACCCCTTCGTTTAGCAACCCGGACGATTGATAAAGAATCCGATTGGTTAAGAGCGGTAGATTATGGATTGTGCCGCGGTACAGTAAGGGTGAATGGCAATCCTTTAGACACCTCTTTGTCCTGCCATTGGAAAGCGGGGGATAGTGTGCGATTTTCCTCTTGTGAGTCTTACTTCCCCGGCCAAATATTAAGTGTTTCGGCACAACATAGCCGAATTGAGCTGATCGGCGGTGAGCTTGTGGAAGACGCGATTGGGCAATCTGGGATCATAGAAAGCCAAGATGAGTTCTACTGGTATATTTCTGAAGGTAAGGGCGGGCAAAATGCTTTTTGGCGGACACCGAGAGAAAGTGGAAATTCACTAGAGTTATGGAGTGGGATTGAGCGTTTGTCTGTGTTTCCGTTATTAGATGACAACCTGGATGGAAGGGTCGACGCTTTAGATGCTGGCTATGGGCAATTTTCTCTTGCTAAGGTCCGTGGCCTATGGGTGGAGTATCAATATCGACTTCATGATTGCAAGTCTGAGCGGGATACACAATTGGCACAAGATTATCGCTCTATGCGCGGAGAAACGTGGCGTTATTTCTCGCCTTGTCAGGGGGTTGGCAATCAAATCATTGTATTAAAGGGACTTTAGCCGATATGACGAATATTTATCTTAGCGGCCAACGAGGTTGGGTGTCCTTGCCGATTATTGCTTTGTTACTAGCATTGTCGACGTTATCTGCGCATTACCAACAAGGATTACAGGCAGGCTTTAAATGGCGTAGTCAGCTGAATGATGTGACAGAAGAGCAAAAAATATGGACGGATTTTTATCAAGCTTGGGTGGTATCTGCCCATTTTTCCGCCGCGCAAGCGAGCACATGTATCGGCTTTTGTGCTTTACACGAGTCGAGGTTAGAGTCTATTTGGCAAACCCGTAATCAACAACTGTATTATCGCTGGGAACGCTACACCTCTGCTCCCGACGAAATGGACAATACCCAAAGATCCTATCGACTGTGCGCCACACAAAACCAGCAACAATACCGTTGCTGGTGGTGGCACGAACATCGCTTGCTTGCCAGCGGTTGGGTCAGTGCTTCTGATTGAAGATTTTTAAATGCTCGGCACTGCAAAATGCACGCGCTTCTTGGTCATGAATCGCATGGGAGCGCGGCGTGAACGTTTTGCATTCTGCACACCTAACCATGCTTTCTTGTGCCTCATCTTTTTTGCTAGACGCCTTTTTTTTCACTTCCTCGGGTGACTGACTGCGCTTAAAAGCGACAAACTGGCGGTACAACCACCAACCAATAAAGAAAATAGCAACAAAAACGATCAAACGTACGATCATATACTTTACCTAGCTTGGGTAATTCCAGACAATAACGGGCATATTCTAACAGAGTTCACGAGATAGCAACTGTATGACATTACGAATTGCAATGGCCCAGCTGGATATGCTGGTCGGCGACATTACAAAAAACACCCAATCCGTTATCGATGCGGCGTGTAAAGCCCGTGATGAAGAGCACGCGGATGTCGTGGTTTTTCCAGAATTAACCTTAACTGGCTATCCACCAGAAGACTTATTATTGCGTCCAAGTTTGGATCAGCGTATCGAATCGGCCTTGGCGACATTATTGGCCGAGATCCGCGATATTTATGTCGTTGTTGGTTATCCTCGCCGTATTGATGGCGAACTGTTTAATTGCGCGGGTGTGATTTACCAAGGTGATTTGCTGGTGGAATACGCCAAACAAAAGTTGCCTAATTTTTTGGTGTTCGATGACAAACGCTATTTCAGTGAAGGCCGCGAAGCGGGCCTTGTTGATATAAAAGGCGTTAAAGTAGGTTTAAGTATCTGCGAAGATATTTGGCATCCTGAGCCTATTGCGCAAGCCAAAGCGGCTGGCGCAGAATTGATTCTGAACCTAAACGCCTCGCCCTATCACATTGAGAAAATGGGCGAGCGAGAAGCACTGCTTCATCAGCGTGCGACCGAAGTCACTTTGCCGATTGTCTATGTCAATTACATGGGCGCGCAGGACGAATTGGTTTATGAAGGTGGTTCTTTTGTGGTCAACGCCAAAGGCGAGAAGATCATGCAAGCGCCTTGGTTTGAAGCCGGTCTTTACAGCATCGATATGATTGTTGATGAAAGCCAATCTAATAAAGTTGAGCCAGTTGCTGGTGTTATTGCTCCAGCCTTGGGAGTGGAAGCCAGCGTGTATCAAGCCATGGTGCTTGGCTTACGCGACTACATCACCAAAAATCGTTTTAAAGGCATTGTATTGGGGTTGAGTGGTGGTATTGACTCCGCCTTGTCTCTCGCCGTAGCCGTAGATGCTATCGGTGCCGAGCGTGTTCAAGCGGTGATGATGCCTTATACGTATACTTCGTCTATCAGTTTGCACGATGCCGAAGAGGAGGCCAACTTGCTGGGCGTGAAATACAGCGTGTTGCCAATTGAAACCATGGTATCCGCTTTTACTGAAGTGCTTGCGCCAGAGTTCGAAGGCTACGGTAAAGACACCACGGAAGAAAACTTACAAGCGCGCACCCGTGGCGTGACCTTAATGGCGATTTCCAACAAGAAAGGCTACATGGTCCTAACCACAGGCAACAAGAGCGAAATGGCTGTTGGTTATGCCACACTCTACGGCGACATGGTCGGCGGTTACTCCGTCCTAAAAGACGTCTTCAAAACTTTAGTCTTTAAGCTTTGCCGCTACCGCAATACCTTGGGCTACGTCATCCCGGAGCGTGTGATTACACGTCCACCTTCGGCTGAACTGGCACCCGATCAAAAAGACGAAGACTCTTTGCCAAGCTACGACATCCTCGATGAAATCTTACGCATGTACATCGAAGAAGATCAAAGCGCCGAAGCCATTCTCGCGACCCAGAAATTTGACCGAGAAACCGTGTATCGCGTGCTTCGCCTTGTCGACGTCAACGAATACAAACGTCGACAATCCCCAACCGGCGTTCGCATTACCGCCCGTGGGTTTGGACGAGATCGTCGTTACCCGATAACCAATGGCTGGCACATCGGCGAGTAGCGCTTTTAAAAAAGCGTTCAAAACGTGTTTTGCGCCTTCCCTTTGAAGAAATGGAAGGCGTTTTTCTTTGGGTTCCATTCAAAGGCCTTGTATTCCCGACCTTTATTCCGCCCTGAAACGCCATAGGGTCGCGCAACTTCGTCGAAAGAACGTAGGTCAGATGAGACGAGGCACGAGGCGTGATCTGACGCTGAAAGCGAAGCTTTCATTGTGTGGTAGGCCGCGGTTTTAGCCCGGCGCGGTTTCTAATTAAGCCACCCACCTTTGCAAGCCAGTCAAATCAAGGGGTTGAGTTTTGACTTGCGGTTTCGGTTTTTAATTTAGCCACCCACCTTTGCAAGCCAGTCAAATCAAGGGGTTGAGTTTTGACTTGCTGAATCATAAGTATACTGTATATAATCACAGTATATTTTCTCAGGAAGAGGAGGCCGTTGTGCCGCAGCCAAGAAGTCAGCAAATCAGTATCAGTGATACGCCTTACTACCATTGTGTTTCTCGTTGTGTGCGACGGGCTTTTTTGTGTGGTGAGGATCCGGTTTCAGGGGACAGTTTCGAGCACCGTCGTGGCTGGGTTGAAAACAGGTTGCTGTTTTTAGCTGGTCTCTTTTCTATCGACATTTGCGCTTATGCTGTGATGAGCAATCACCTTCATGTGGTGCTGCATGTCAACGTTGAAAAAGCGGCGAAATGGTCGACACTAGAGGTGTTACAGCGTTGGCATAAGCTTCATAAAGGCACTGTATTTACGCAACAATACGTAAAAGGTGAGGTGTTGCCTGAGTTTGCGTTAAGCCTAGTCGAGGCTTCAGCAGAGACATTTCGCAATCGGCTGATGGACATCAGTTGGTTTATGAAAGAGCTTAATGAGCCAATTGCACGGCAAGCTAACGCCGAAGACAACTGTACGGGAAGATTCTGGGAGGGCCGTTTTAAATCTCAAGCGTTACTGGATGAAGCGGCATTGATTGCCTGTATGGCTTACGTGGACCTCAACCCAATACGAGCCAAAGTAAACGATACACCAGAAGAGGCCGACTTCACCAGTCTTAAAAAACGTGTGGACTCAGCTAAGATGCAAAGGCAGCCAAAGCGATTGTTACCTTTTATTGGTAATCCGAGAGAAAACATGCCTAATGGCTTGCCATTTTTCTTATGTGATTACCTAGAATTGGTCGATACGACGGGACGCATCATTCGAGATGATAAACGAGGTGTAATAGATGGGTCATTACTGCCCATTCTTCAACGGCTCAATATATCATCAGAGAATTGGCTTAGTATTACGACACAGTTTGGTGAAAAAACAGGTCATGTCGTCGGTAAGGAACATTCAATCGCCTATTATTGTGAAGCGCATCAGCGACAGCGTAAACCCCGAGGCAGCACTAAGCTTCTTGCTTAAATAAAATCTTAAACTACCAACTATATACTAGGGTTGTTTTCTAAACAGCCTAGTCTTGCCTTGTCTGAAATCCTATTAAATGTACTTTTTCTAGGCTTGAAGATTGTCATCCCACGTTTCGCTTATTTATATCGTCAATTGTCGCTATTTTACCTGTGTGTTCTAGTAGTAATCTTTGATTTTTAGAGTGTGTGTCTTAGTTAATAGTTAAAGTGTGTGTCCTAGTTAATGCAGTGTGTTCTGGTAGTAATCTTTTATTATTAGAGTGTGTGTCCTAGTTAATTAGTTAAAGTGTGTGTCCTAGTTAATACTGCTTTCAGCGTCAGATTACGCCTCGTTCCTTGTCTTATCAGATCTACGGTCTTTGGTTCCTAAAAGGGTATGGGGCTGAATGTAATAACCCGTTAATACCTTTTCGCTTTCTCTAGCTGTTACAACATAGGACGTTTTAACCAAAACAGGAGAAGGTGTCATGTCGAATAAAAAAATCTTAATGATCACGGGTGATTTCACGGAAGACTACGAAACTATGGTGCCGTTTCAGGCGTTGATGAGTGTTGGTCATACGGTGCATGCGGTTTGCCCAGATAAGAAGTCTGGTGATACGGTGGCGACGGCGATTCATGATTTTGAAGGTGATCAAACCTATACGGAGAAGCCGGGGCATCGTTTTGCGTTGAATGCGACGTTTGCGGATATTAAGGTGGAAGATTACGATGCTTTGGTGATTCCCGGTGGTCGTGCGCCTGAGTATCTGCGTTTGAATAAAATGGTGATTACGATGGTGAAGCATTTTTTTGATACGAATAAGCCAGTAGCGGCGGTTTGTCATGGTGCGCAGTTGCTTGCGGCAGCAGGTGTGTTGGAAGGTAGAAAATGTTCTGCGTATCCAGCGTGCCAGCCTGAAGTAGAGCTTGCTAAGGGGGAGTTTATGGATATCCCCGTTGATCAGGCGGTGACTGATGGCAATTTGGTCACAGCACCAGCGTGGCCAGCGCATCCAGCTTGGCTTGCTCAGTTTTATGTGTTGTTAGAAAACTAAATCGAATGCACAGAGTGAATTCGGGCGAGTATGGTAAGTGTAAAAGTACCAACTCACCCGACTATTTTTCCGTATCTTGGGCTAGACTGTTTGCGTTGAGCCATTTCATTCCAATAATAAAAATACGTTATTCAGTAGGGAAAATACAATGTGTAAGCTCTTTGTGAATTCAGATCCTAGCCTATGGCAAAATGTCACTCGTTCTTTACGTATTGATGGCATGGTCACCAGTATTCGATTAGAAAGTTTCTTTTGGTTTACGCTGGAAGAGATCGCTCAGCGCGACAAGTTGTCTTTGTCGCAGATGATTGCCAAGCTCAATCATGAAGCTCTAGACGCTGGTCACGATTTGGATAATTTTACGTCTTTTTTGCGAGTTTGTGCCATGCGTTATCTGCATTTGCAAACCATTGGTATGCTGCCGCACTCACATGACGTGAGTTTGGTGTCTCTTAATACGGATCGTATTCTCGAACAGGAGAAATGCTATCTAGAGATGCATCAGTGACTCTTTATCAGTAACTATTTATTGGTCGCTATTTTTGCCCAAACATTTTCAGCAGAGTCCCGTCTTTTAATACGTATTGATGGAACAGGGCGGCTGCGGCGTGCAGCAGGACCAATGTCATCATGATGTTCATCGCTATTTCATGGACATCACCCATAAAGTGAATACCTAAATACCACGAGATGGCGCCAAATACAGGTACTAAAAACATCAGTAAATACAGGCATTCATGGACGATACGAGACACACGATCGAATAAGTTCGTTGAGGCTGTTTTGGTTTTTTTAGACATGAAGCGGACGATAATGCGGATGACGACCAGAGCGATAATAGCCAGACCAACATATGCATGCAGCGATGACACTAGGTTATAGCCTGCGTTGTTGTCGTCTAGGTGTTGACGAAAAGCGCGTCCCATTCCATCACTGACGAAATAATTGAAAATAATCAACGCTGCAATAACCCAGTGCAATAGAATTTGGGCGGTATTATAGGATCGCTTTGTTGTGTGCATTGATGACTCTCCATGGTGATGTTGTCTGATGTATGGAGTGTAGGCAGGCAAGATTAAGGCTTTCTTAACTCTTATCGGGATTGAGATAAAATTCTAGGTTTTCTGACTCTCCTGCCTAAAATGCTTACGACGTTTCCTATATAATGATCGCTATATCCTTGTTGACGATTCATTTTTTAGGCTCTTTCTCTGCAAGAAAAGCTTCTTATTAGGTAAAACGGCACTTTATGTTTAACGCTTCTTCTACTCGTTTAAATAAATACATCAGCGAAAGCGGTATCTGCTCTCGAAGAGACGCTGACCGCTTTATTGAGCAAGGTAATGTGTTCATCAATGGCAAGCGTGCCTCAGTGGGTGATCAAGTGGTGGCCGGTGACACGGTGCGGGTAAATGGGCAGATTATTGAACCCCAGGACGCCGATGACTTTGTTTTTATTGTGTTAAATAAGCCTGTGGGGATTGTGAGTACCACGGAAAGTTCGGAGAAAAATAACATTGTTGATTTTGTTAGTCATGGGGTGCGTATTTTCCCGATTGGTCGCTTGGATAAAGATTCCCAAGGTTTGATTTTTTTGACCAATAATGGCGATCTGGTTAATAAGGTATTGCGAGCGGGTAATAATCACGAGAAAGAATATTTGGTCACGGTTAACAAGCCCATTACCGATGATTTCATTGCCGGTTTGGCGGGCGGTGTGCCGATTTTGGGTACCATGACGAAGAAATGTCCAGTGACGAAAGTCGCACCAAATGTATTTAATATTACGTTAGTGCAAGGTTTGAATCGACAAATTCGCCGTATGTGTGAGCACTTTGGCTACGAGGTGATGAAGCTAGAACGTACGCGGATTATGAATGTGAGTCTGAAGGGGATTCCTGTTGGAGAATGGCGAGATCTTACGCAAAAAGAGTTATCTATGCTGCTTAAATCAGTAGAAGATTCTTCTTCGGAAGCCAATGCGCCTGCAAAAAAATCCCGTAATGCACCGCGTAAAAATGCTCGCCCTAATACACTATCTAAGCCTACGACTGCTACAAAAGGGAACACCAAATACCCTAAGGATGATTCTAGAAAGCCTGCGGGTTCTAAAGGCAAAGATAGACGACCTTTTGGTGATGGTAAGAAGCCAGCAGGTAATGGAGCGGGAAGTGGTAAACGACCGACAGGCAAACCGAACGGATCACCAAAAAACAATGGCAAGCCAGCTGCAAATGGTAAGCGTCCGCCAGCGGGTAGAGGATCGCAGAAGTCTTCGCGTCCATAGTGATTGATTTTTATTGCCGCTGTAGTTCTAATAAAAAAGCCCTAATTAAATTAGGGCTTAGATGACTCGAATTCAACGCAACCATAACAAGATGGTGGCTGGCTGGAGGTATTAATTACCTAAAACGTTGGTTGGAGATTTTTTCGTTGCCTTCGCTGCTTTCTTTTCTTTTGGTGTTAAAAGTGGTTTCTTTTTGGTCTCTTTTTTACTGTCTTGACTTTTACTCATGATATCCACCATTAGCCATTACATATAACCTTAGTCGATTGGCATCAACTGAAGGGCTGTTGCTACAAACCGTGTAAAAAAAATTGTCATGTAGCAGGTTCAGTATGTGCTTATTACTGAACAAGTAAAGGGGGAGTATTCGTTTAGAGCAAAAATATTTATTGGTAACCATGGCACAGTTTTGTCTATGCTAATTTTTTGTTTATTGCGTTATGCGTTATGCAGTCCTTATGGCGTGCCTGACAGGGAAGGTTCAACAATGCCTCATTAAGTCAGTTAATTTTGATACCATTAAGCATATTTAACCTTGTCCATGAGTAAGTTCCTAGGGCGTTTATTCTAGTGATATGCTTTAATTAGCTGTTTTTGTACGTTGTCTTATTTTTATCTGGTAAAACCTATGCATCCCATTGCGTTGAGTGTTTCATTGCTAATTTGCAGTAATATTTTTATGACGTTTGCTTGGTACGCTCACTTAAAAGAGCTGAACAATAAACCTTGGATTATTGCCGCTTTGATAAGCTGGGGTATTGCTCTGTTTGAGTATCTGTTGCAAGTGCCTGCCAATCGTATTGGTTACACGGCACTGAATGTTGGGCAGTTAAAAATCATGCAGGAGGTAATCACTCTGATGGTGTTTGTACCGTTTTCTGTTTATTACCTAAAAGAGCCATTAAAGCTTGATTACTTATGGGCTGGTTTGTGTTTAGTCGGTGCAGTGTATTTTGCCTTTCGTAGTAAGTTTAGTGTCTAACGATTTGGTTTAGTTGACGGTTATTTATTGTTAATGCTTTGTGTTGTCTATTCATGGCGATGTGGTTTGATCTAGAGTGATACGAAGCTGACCAACAATAATGGAGATGTGTTGGTGCGTTTCGCATCTCGCTAAAGGCTGAATCGAAGGGGGGGAAGGTAACCTTTTTAACGTAAATTGTGGATGAGTTGCTCTGTGGTGAATATCTTTGATAGCTTGATTATCGTTGGTGTTCTCGTGTTAGATACTTCTTTAGAGTTGTTTGCTGGAGTGTTTTATTGCGTCGCGATGTTGAGATGAGTCATTTTGCCTTTTATGAAAATGTGACGGCTTGTGAAGAATGTGATTTTATCAATCCAATCCCACCTTTAAAGAGCGGTGAACGTTTTCGATGTCAACATTGTGGTCATGTGCTGATTAGTGTCCATAGACAGGTTGCTGCAAGGATTATGGCGGCTGGTCTGTCATCGTTACTCATGTTGGCTCTGGCAATGAGCTTCCCTTTTCTTGGTTTTTCCACGAATGGTATTGAGCGTACTGTGACCTTGTTTCATACCTTGAGTGTATTACTTAGCCAAGGTCATTTGGTGTTAGGGTCTATTATTAGCCTTGCTTTGTTTGTGTTTCCATTGGTGTATCTCTTCTCTATTTTATTTCTGGTTTGGTCTTTTCAGCATAAGCCTATATTGAATTTTGCTCAGCGTTACTGTGTTCGTTGGGTGGTGGTGATTCAGCCTTGGTTAATGGTGGATGTGTTTTTAGTCGGTATTTTGGTCGCGTTAGTGAAGATGAACAGCCTAGCGGATATTTCATTTGAACTGTCTTTTTGGGCGTTTTGTGGTTATGTCATCTTGTTGCTGAAAACAGAGAGTTTGGTCGATAAACGATGGCTATGGAATAAAGTCGCTGGAAAAGCCGATGATCAGTCTGTTGTCACAGGAACCGCGAAGGAGCAGGGGGTGATAGGGTGTCATTTCTGTGGTGCGACTTTAGCGGCACACAAACGCCACTGTAATCGTTGTGGTCATTCTGTTTACAGCCGTCGCCCAAAGAGCTTAAGTTCAACGGCTGCTTTGCTGGTGGCGTCTCTTCTGATTTATATCCCTGCGAATGTCTTTCCTATCATGGAAACCACTTTTTTAGGCAATACAGAACCATCCACTATCATGGGTGGGGTGTTGTTGCTTTGGTCCTTAGGTTCTTATCCTGTTGCCCTGATTATTCTGCTGGCAAGTGTGGTGATTCCGCTTGCGAAAGTGTTGTCGCTGAGCTGGCTTTGCTGGCAGTGTCATTTTCCGAGCAAGCGATTAACGGAACAAAAAATCAAGCTGTACCGTATTACGGAGTTTGTAGGGCGTTGGTCAATGATTGATGTGTTTGTGGTGGCTATTTTGACCAGTATGGTACAAATGGGCAATTTTATGTCGATTTTACCGGGGACTGCGGTGTTGTCATTTACCGCTATGGTTGTTTTGACCATGTTGGCAGCGATGACGTTTGATCCACGGTTATTATGGGATAAAGACGAGGCACGCACTGTGTCTGTTTCTGAGAGGAGAGAAGAGTGAGCAGGCCCATTAAACAGATCGAGAATATGCGACAAGTTCGGTTTAATTCTATTTGGTTGGTGCCTTTGATCGCGCTTTTGGTGGCGGCTTGGATGCTTTATCAAAATTGGTCGACTCAAGGCCCTGTTATTACGCTCATTGCTTCAAATGCAGAAGGTTTGGAGATGGGCAAAACGAGACTGAAATCCCGTAACGTGGACGTTGGAAGGGTGATTGATATTCGTCTTAGTGAGGATTATGAAAGTGCGGTCATTAAAGTGCGCATGAATCATGGTACCGAGCAAATGCTGCGTGATGATGCGAAGTTCTGGGTCGTGAAACCTCGTATTGGTAAAGAAGGCGTGAGCGGGCTGGGCACCTTACTATCGGGCGCCTATATCGATATGACTCCCGGAGTAAAGGGAAAGCAGCAAACGGACTTTACCATATTGAACCAACCTCCACTGTCTACGGAGAACGAGGGCGTTCGGCTTATGTTGTCGAGTACGGAAGGCTCTAAGTTGGATGTGGGGGCCTTGGTGCATTTTCGCGGCTATGAAGTGGGTTACGTCGAGAAAGTAGGTTTTGATTCCGATAAAGGCGCCATCACTTATCGCATTGTGATTCGCTCGCCTTATGATGCGTTGATAAACAGTGACGTGCAATTTTGGATGACACCAGGTCTGTCATTGAAGAGTTCGGCCAGCGGTTTTGAGGTGCGTCTAGATTCACTAGAAACCTTTTTGGCGGGCGGCATTTCATTTGGTTTGCCTGTAGGGCGCCCACCTGGAGCCCCAGTTTCAGATATGGCGCAATTTCGGTTATTTTCCAGCAAAGAGAGCGCGAATAACAATGTTTATGATGAGTTTATCAACTACGTCTTTTTGTTTGATAGTAATGTGAGCGGTTTAGTGCCAGGTGCTGCGGTAGAGTTTCGAGGTGTGCGAATTGGGACCGTGTTGGATGTGCCTTTTAATGGCATCTCAATGGATGCGTTGACCTCTCTGGATACTCCTCTGATTCCTGTTAGGGCTCGTATTGAGCCTCAGCGTTTAAATGCAGCTAGCACTTCGGGGGCGATGTCTTTACAAAAATGGAATGAACTTATTGAAGAGCGTATTAATAAAGGTCTACGGGCATCGCTAAAAATTGGCAACTATTTGAACGCGGCAAAAGTCATTAACATTGATTTTGTTGATAATCCGTCTCCGATAGTATGGAAAGAGTTTGAGGGGTATCAGATTTTTCCTACGGCACCAGATGCTTTTGCGAATATAGAAAACAAGGTCGTGACGATTTTGGATAATTTGTCGCAAGTGCCTTTAGATAGTACCTTTAAGCAGCTTGGTCAAACCATGCAAGAAGCGAATGAAACATTACGTGAATTGCAAGCGCTGAGTAAAAGTGTCAAACAGTTGCTCGATAAATCAGAAACACAGCAGTTACCAGCAGACTTGGTTGCCACTATTAATGAGTTAAACTTGACCTTACAGAGTTATCAGGCGAATGGTCAGATTGGCCGACCATTAAAAGAAAATATGGAGTCGCTAGGACGTGCATTAAATGAGTTGCAGCCTTTGCTTCGTCAAGTGCGAGAAAATCCGAATACGTTGATTTTTGATAGTAAGCCTCGTGTAGATGTTCAACCAAAAGCGGCGAAATAGTGTAGGGATAGAAGACATATGAGAATGGTTAAGCGTGTTTTGTTGTTGGTGGTCCTAAGTGGGATGTTGGCCGCCTGTGCCACACCGACAGTCCCCAGCAATGAATATTTGTTAATGGATAACGGACGGCAAAAAGGACAGATTCACCCGACAAAAGAGAGTGCAGTAAGGCTGATGCCTATTGTGGTTGCTCATTATCTAGCTGGAAATGAGATTGTCTTGGTTACCGAGAGTGGAGAGGTCTATCGTTCGCAGAATAACTTGTGGGCGGAGTCTTTATCGAGTCAATTAACCCGTTTGACTCAACAGCGCTTTGAGAAGGTGTTGCCTAATATTACATGGTTTGGTGGTCAACGTTTGCCCGCGAGTGCGACAGCGTTATTAAATATTGAAGTGGATAATTTTTACGCAGATTTAAATGGCATTATCCATATATCAGGGCGCTGGCAGGTTATTTCAGCCTCAGGTGAGCTGTCGGCTTCGAACACTTTTAATGTTAAGACGGAACTGCAGTCAGATGGCTATGGCAGTATGGTACAAGCACTTTCGAGAAGCTGGTTTGACCAAGTACTTAACCCAATGGTGCTAGAGGTTGCTCAAGTCTTGCAGGAATAATCATCCTCAAAAGATGACGTGAAAAACGTCATCTTTTGAGTCAGTCAATTTACTCTGTTGCGCAATAGGCCGAAATAGCGGCAATGTGTTCTGGTCCAATTCCGCAGCATCCGCCGATCAAGGTGGCACCGTCTTTTTGCCATTGTTTTACCCAAGTGAGATACGCAGGCGGTGTTAAATCCGCGCGGAGTTCGTCTAGACCGTCATTGGCCGTGGCGTTTTTGGGTTGGGGTGGGAACGCATTAGCATAAGCGCCGATTTGTATAGACGATGCATTCAAAGAGGCTAACGTTTTTTGCGTGACTTGAATGGCTTCGCCAATGATTTCGGGCTGGCTGCAATTAAACAAAATAGCACTCACACCGATGGCCTGCATCGCTTTCACCGCTTCAACGACGGCTTCACCGGAGCGCAATAAAGGCTCTGTAGTCGGCTCTGAATCTTCAAGTGTAAAAGATACCCAGAACGGTTTTTTATCAACATCGATTTTATCCACGAGCGCTTTTACACGCGTCACTTCATCGATCAAACTTTGTGTTTCAGATAGCCAAAGATCCACGTAAGGGTTTAGGGATTCGATTAATGGAACAGCAAGTTCTTCAACACGGTCGGCTTGATAAAGATCAGCACGATAGGAACCAAACAAAGGGGCAAGTGAGCCTGCCACTTTGGTATCTGTGCCACTTTCATCGGCTGCTTCACGGGCGACCTTTCCAGACAAGATAGCGAGCTCTTTGCCGCGTTCCTTGAAGACTTTTTCACCGATGTGAAAGGGAACAAGCGCATAGCTGTTTGTCGTAATAACGCGTGAGCCACTATTAATATAAGACTGATGTACTGCTTTCACTATGCTTGGCGCTTCCATCATAGCCAAAGCCGACCATTCTGGCTGTTTAAAAGGTGCACCACGGCGCTCAAGTTCTCGGCCCATGCCGCCATCAAGAATGGTGAATGAAGTCATAACAATCCTATCCTATTTTAGAGTGTGGCGTGATTTTAGACGGATTTTTTAAGTATTCAATGACAAATTGAGTTACAGACGACAATTGAAATATTATTAGCAAGTTGCCATTACTTATTGTTAATAAGAAAGGCTTTCATATGTTTGATTACGTCCATAGGGCGCGTCATATGCAGACAATGTCCTTTCGCTTCTATGATTTGCAGTTCGGCATTTTGTAAGTGGTTGTGTGTGTATTCTCCGACATTAATGGCAACCAAAGAGTCTTCTGAGCTTTGTAAGATGAGACAAGGGTGTTTGATTTCGGGCAATAAAGAGCGATAGTCGGAAAAAAAAGTGGCTTGCGCAAAAGGTTTAGAATAGGTGACATCGGTCGAGCAAAAACTGTTGAGTAATTCGTGGACCAATACATCTTTTTCATCTTTACTTGGCCCGATAGGGGATAAGTCAGTGCCCATTAATACGGGAGCTAAATAGTTGCCCCAGCCAATGTAATCCTTATCCATCAATTGCATGAGCTGCTCTAAGTCTTGTTTATCGAAACCACCTTGATATTCTGTTCCAATGTTTAAAAAACAAGGGGAAGGACAAACAGCGATAAGGTGTGAGAAAAGCTCCGGGCGTTGTTTCGCCGCAATCCAACCTATAGTGCTGCTAACCGAATGACCAACAAAGATGATGTTCTTAAGATTCAGGGTGTCACAAATCTCAATGATGTCGAGGGCGTAACCTTCTAAATGCGCATAGCGATCTTGTTGGTAAGCTGAAAAGTCCGAATTACCACTACCAACGTAATCAAATAAAACGATTTGATATGTTTCTTCTAAATAGGGAAGCATGAAGCGCCACAAATTTTGATTGCAACCGAAACCGTGCGCCAGCATCATGGTTTGTTTTCCTATACCAGATATTTTGACATTATTACGTTGCATTATGTAGCTTGATTTAGGTGACATTAAGGGTTTTTTCCTAGTTGGATGGCTATTGAAATACGTACGCCAAAGTAGATTTCAACTATTGCTATAACATCATTTTATATTAGTTTGTTAAGGTTTTTTATGATCTAGAGCAAGGTTTACAGAAACAGAGCCAACAAAAAGGCCAGCACTGGGCTGGCCTTATGACGGTTACCCTGTGGGCATCACGTTATTTTGTTTTTTCTTTCGCAGCTAGGATACTTTTCTGAATCAAAGGCGAAATGGTCAGTCCTTGTACTATGATGGAGAATATCACCACAACATAGGTAATGATGACCATGATATCGTGCAAATCCATACCTTCAATAACCATTTTATTGGTTGGTATAGCCGCAGCCATCGCAAGCGCTAAACCGCCTCGTAGACCACCCCAGGTCAAAATCTTCACGGAGTGTTTGTCATACTCACGGTAGCGTTTGAAAATGAGGTAAGGGCTGCCAACACTAATAAAACGAGCAAGAAGAACGACTGGCACCATAACCAAGCCTAAACCGATAATTTCCCATGTGAGCGGCATAGTCACGATCAGCATACCTATGATTAGGAAAAGTAGAGCATTTAAAAAGCTGTCGGTTGCATGCCAAAAGTCTTTCACATAACGCGTACCATCTGGTCCGCTTCGTTTTGATGCTTTTGCACGAGTGATGTTGCCAAGAAGAATACCGCTGGTCACCATGGCAAGTGCGCCGGATATTTCCCAAATATTCGCCAACGCAAAGCCTGCAGAGGGAATCGTGAGTGTGACCAATAGACGGGTATTAATGTCTTTGCAATTGATAATCACAAAGTGACCCACCAAGGCGATGACGAGACCAAACACAATGCCACCTATGGCGTCGACCAAAAAGAGCTCAGCGACTTCTTGGAAATTGGCTTCTGTGCCGTAAAAAGCAACGGCAAAGATGGTGGTAAAAATGACCAAGCCGACACCGTCATTAAACAATGATTCACCTTCCACTTGAATTGAGATGCCTTGTGGTGCGCTCATTTGCTTGATAATCGCTAACACAGCAATCGGGTCAGTAGGGCTAATCAAAGCGCCAAACAGTAAGCAGTAGATGAGTGGTACTGGGAAGCTAAGTAAAGCAAACACGTAATAGCTTAGATAACCGACAATGAAAGTGGACGCTAAAGTGGAAAACAACACTAAGATAGTGATTTCCCAGCGTTGTCTTTTTAGAGCGGCAAGATCGATTTCCAAGGCCCCTGCAAATAATAAAAAGCCTAACATGCCTTTTAGTAGTAGCTGATTAAAGTCTATGTCAGAAACCACTTGAGTGATGAACACAGCGGTTTCATCACCGAGCATTTTGACCGCAAGAATCAGCAGCAAAGAGATAACAACGGAGCCTGTGGTAATGGCGATTGTTGTTTGCATTTTGAGTATATATTGGTTGGTAAAAGCGATGAAAACCGCTAGTGCCGAGAGGAAGCAGATGAGATACCAAGCGTTCATTCGAGAACCTTAACATTATCAATAGGATTGAAAACCATAAAAGGGCGCACGGGGGATGCTGGGGCAGTATGTTATCCCTAGAATTTGTCTCTGTCACTGCTTCACTGTATAAAAACTAGCCCTCAATAGAGCGTTTTTTTATAAAAAAAGAAATTTTATTTCAAAAAGTAACTTTCAACTCCATTTTAGGTTTTTTTATGTAGGAAAATTACCACATAAAACCCTTTGCTTTGTGCGTTTTTTGAATGTGTTGAGCGAAAAAATTATGCCGTTTTTTGGGTGACTTTCTTATATTCTGTTTATATGGAAAACAATAAAGTAGTAAAACAATAATTATTAACACTATAAGGAAGTCAACCATGCATTCGTTTTTGTACAAACCTAGCTTACTGGCGATCGCTCTCGGTGGTCTTACTGTCTATAGCGGTCTTACGAACGCGGCGACTGTCGTTCACACCTCATCGCTGAGTGAAGCTAAGCCCTCTCTTCTGTCGACCCGTTGTGAAGGGCTTTCTTCGCTTTTGGTCGCAAGCGACACAGTGATAGATTCGATTGAAACTGTGTTGAAAGGTACGTTGAAACAGGGCGACAACGATATAGAAGAGCATTGTTTGGTGAAAGGTAAAATGCATGAACGAGTCGGTGAAGTCGATGGCAAGCCCTATGCTATTGGTTTTGAATTACGTTTACCTAAAGCGTGGAATGGGCGGTTTTTATACCAAGCAAACGGTGGTTTAGATGGCGCGGTTAGAACGGCGGATGGCGCCTTGGGAGGGGGGCCATTAACGGGGGCCTTATTGCAGGGTTTTGCGGTGATTAGTTCCGATGCGGGCCATGATAAACCATTACCAACGTTTGCGTATGATCCACAAGCACGGCTCGATTATGGTTATCAGGCCGTGGCGAAGTTAACGCCGATGGCCAAAACAGTCATTAACCAAGTGTATGGCAAAGGGCCAGATCGCAGTTATTTTGCGGGTTGTTCTAATGGTGGTCGACACGCCATGATCGCAGCAACGCGATATGCTGATGAATATGATGGCATTTTAGTCGGTGCACCAGGTTATCGCTTACCACTTGCGGCGGTAGCTAGTATTGCGGGGGCGCATGTCTATGCTTCGATCCCACATACCAATAAAGTGGATTTGCAAACCGCTTTTACACTGACAGAACGCACCACTGTTTCAAACGCTATTTTGGCTAAATGCGATGCGCTTGATGGTATTAAAGATGACATGATCCAAGACTTTAAAGCGTGTCAAACGGCGTTTAGTATTCAAACCGACGTGGCCACTTGCCAAGGTGAACGCGACGGTATGTGTCTCACACAGCCTCAGAAAGACGCAGTTGATCGTATTTTTAACGGTGTGACGACGAGTGATGGAAAACGTATTTATTCTCCTTTCCCCTATGACGCTGGTATCAATAACAGTGACCAAATGGTGTGGGAATATTCGTCACCCATTGAGCGAGACTCAGGGGCGGTGGCAATGATTTTTAATACGCCGCCAGTTGAATTAAAAGACTACAGTATTCGCCATTTCAATGGCGCAGATTTTGTTTGGAATGCCAATATTGACGACTTAGTAGCAAAAGTGGATAGCACAACCGCGGTTTATAAAGAATCTGCGATGTCTTTTATGACACCACCCGTACCTGAAGATATGTCTGCGTTGCGAAACAAGGGCGGCAAAATCATGGTGTATCATGGTGTGTCAGATGCCATTTTTTCTGTTCAAGATACAGAGGCTTGGTATCAGGCCTTAAACGCTGAAAATAACGGACATGCTGGCGATTTCGCTCAATTCTATCCTGTACCTGGTATGGGCCATTGTCGCGGCGGACAGTCGACAGACCAGTTCGATATGTTGACGCCCTTAGTTGCATGGGTGGAAAGGGGAGAGAAACCACAGCAGGTTATTGCTACAGCGCGAGGCGAAGGCAATCCGGGTGGTGTAAACGAAGAGTTACCCGTTTCATGGAGTGCAACGCGAACGCGTCCATTGTGTCCTTATCCTAGTGTTGCCACTTATGATGGCAAAGGGAATATTGAAAGTGCCAACAGTTTTGTGTGTGCGATACCTAATCGATAGCAAGATTGTTGCCTGTTGCCTACAAATAAGAGGGGAATGACGTTCCCCTCTTATTGCTTATTGCTCGTGACTTACTGGTTTTTTTCATAAACTTCGTTGGACTTCGCAACATCAAGAAACATTGTATTTGTGACCCTATCTCTAGTAATAGTCATATCCCTTATTTTTTCAAAGTTTGTAAATTCTTTTCAACACAGGGTATTTTGTCCCTTTTAGGTGGTAATTTACTTACAAAACCTAACCAATTGGTTTGTTGTTGATGAAGCAGAGGCCGAAGGAGAGTATAATCCGCGGCATTTACACTATACGAGATCTTTGTACGACTGCCGCACTCGTCAATACTTTGTGAAAAACAAACTCGAAATGCTCATTTATACCTCATGAGTATGGCTTTTGCGTCCTGCGACGCCATATCACTCACATCCATGTAAGTGTCCGCTTTCTCGTTTATTTTTGCCTCGTATTGCCTCTCCTCGTGACATCGTGAAAAGGTCTCAATATGACATTTAGTGACATCTTTTAGGAGTATATTTATGGCAACACCTTCCCAGCATGATTTGCGTAATGATTTTCGAGCATTATTAGCAAGCGGCAAGTGCTATTACACCGCTTCTACATTTGATCCTATGTCGGCTCGTATTGCTGCAGATCTTGGCTTTGAAGTAGGGATTTTAGGTGGCTCTGTTGCATCTTTACAAGTTTTGGCGGCTCCTGATTTTGCATTGATTACGCTGAGTGAGTTTACGGAACAAGCGACTCGAATTGGGCGCGTTGCGCGTTTGCCAATCATTGCGGACGCGGATCATGGCTATGGTAATGCGCTTAACGTGATGCGTACTATTGTAGAACTTGAGCGTGCTGGTGTGGCAGCATTGACCATAGAAGACACTTTGCTGCCAGCAAAATACGGTCATAAGTCGACAGACTTGATCCCAGTAGAAGAAGCGGTTGGTAAATTAAAAGCTGCTCTAGAAGCGCGTATTGATCCGATTATGAGTATCATTGCGCGTACGAATGCCGGTCAGTTGACGACGGAAGAAACCATTGCACGCGTCAAAGCGTATCAGGCCGTTGGGGTTGATGGTATCTGTATGGTGGGCATCCGTGATTTCGCTCATCTGGAAGAGATCAGCCAACATATTTCTATTCCAATTATGCTGGTGGCTTACGACAACCCAGAATTACGTGATCGTGAGCGTCTTGCCGCGAACGGTGTTTGTATCGTAGTAAACGGCCATGCGGCGTATTTTGCGGCGATCAAAGCGACCTACGATTGCTTACGCGAACAGCGCGGTATTGCTGAGGGGACCTTGAATGCTTCTGAGCTTTCCACGCGTTATTCTACACTAGAAGAAAACCGTGTTTGGGCGAATAAGTATATGGATGTTCAAGAGTAATTCCCTCTATTGTCGATAGTTAAAACAAAAAAGCCAACGTCATGTTGGCTTTTTTGTGGTACTTAAACCGACAACTATCAGCCAAGTTGTGCCAGCTGCTCATAAGTATTGCGCAGCCAGACTTTCATGCGTTGACGTTCGGCGATGTTCATGATGCTTTTATCGTTTGCTACTGCCCAAAAACTGCTGTTATTGAAATCAATTTTTTGTGTTAGCTTGCTTTGCAGTTTGGGTAATTCGATGATCAAGGCGTCACGACTCACGGCTTTCTTATACGTCTCTGATTTTTGGAAGCGAGAAAAGTCACTGCCACGTCCGAGATTTTGTACAACAACAAAGTCCACAGAAGGTTGCGTGTAGCGATCAAGTAAATCGTCTAACAATGTGACGGAGTCCGCTCCATCGTCCATCACATGCCATAGGCAGACCTGATATCCCATTTCGTCTAGTAACCCAAATACATCGGTTTCTTCAATCCACTTTCCTAATGGCTGTGCCGCTTGAGCGGCTAGGTCAATAATCAAATCACGGTCAGGGTATTCTTCTATAGCGGCTAACATGCCGTCCAAACTGTCTTCTTCGCCAATTAAAATAGGGGAGGCGAATTCAGTGTAAAAACGTGAAAAAGTACCGTGAGAGGCGTCGCAGTCAAATCCTAAAAAAGGCTGATCGTTATCGATATAATATTGTGCCAATACGCGTGCGGTCATGGATTTGCCTACACCGCCTTTTTCACCACCAACAAAATGTACCTTACCCATCTAGATTTCCTCATCAAAGCTTAACATAACCATGTTTAAAAAAAGGTTCGAGTAACCCGTAGACACTGTATCAATATTTATTCAAAAAGCATGATGCTTTCATGACAAAGTAACAGAAAAAAGAATAAACACGGTAGCAGTATGGAGAATTTAAGTGCTTTTCTAGGTACGTAAACAAATAGATGCTAGTCT
The DNA here is from genome assembly GCF_003259225.1 of Marinomonas arctica. Lineage (GTDB taxonomy): Bacteria > Pseudomonadota > Gammaproteobacteria > Pseudomonadales > Marinomonadaceae > Marinomonas > Marinomonas arctica. Next base: position 111,346 of record NZ_QHJF01000009.1, read on the forward strand.
AAAAGACTATGCTATACACAATATAAGGATGACTTTATGGAAATTTTAGCTTTTTTGTTGATTGGTGCATTAGCTGGCTGGTTGGCTGGTCAGTTTGTGAAAGGAGCGGGTTTCGGCTTGGTCGGTAATATTGTTATTGGTGTTGTCGGGTCTTTTGTTGGTGGCTTTACGTTTCAGCTTTTAGGTTTGTATTCTGGTAGTTTTTTAGGGTCGCTTGTCACCGCAACCGTGGGAGCCATTATTCTGCTGTATGTGGTTCGCTTGGCGAAGTCTTAACGTCAAGGAGATAATAAAACAGCCCAACTTTTTTGGGGGGCTGTTTATTGATTTCATATTCCGTCGTGAGTTGTTAAATCAGTTCTAACTCTTCCATGATACGACGAATTGTCGCTTTTGTGCTGTCTTGCAAAGGAACCATGGGCAAGCGGCACTCTTCTGTACACAGACCTAACAACGACATGGCGTATTTTGGGCCTGTGGGATTGGGTTCGATGAAGAGGGCGGTGTGCAACGCAAATAGCTTGTCTTGCAAGTGGGCGGCTTCTGCATATTTTCCTTCTCGACACAGGCGTTGTAATTCCACGATTTGTTTGGGAGCAACGTTTGATGTCACTGAAATACAACCATTGCCGCCGCCAACGTTATAAGCCACTGTGGTAATGTCGTCACCGCTTAAGAAATTAAAAGGTTTGTTGATTAGGGCGCGTTCACGAATAGGTCGTGTTAAATCACCGGTTGCATCTTTAACGCCAATGATTCTTGGCAATTCAGCAAGGCGAGCCATAGTCGCCACTTCCAAGCCGACGACGGAGCGTGGTGGAATATTATAGAGAATGATCGGAAGTTTGCTGTTGTCGTGTACGTGTTTGAAGTGTTCATATAAGCCAGCTTGATTTGGGCGATTGTAATAGCCCGCAACGTGAAGTGTTGCATCTGCCCCAGCTTGATAAGCAAACTCAGAGTAGTTAACGGCTTCGACAGGGTTGTTTGAACCTGCCCCTGCAAGAACGGGCACGGCTTTATTGGTTTCTTGTACCGTAATTTCAATAACACGCTTGTGTTCGTGCTCGCTTAATGTGGGCGATTCCCCCGTGGTACCAACAGGCACGAGACCATTGATACCTTGGTCAATTTGCCAGCGTACGATATTACGCAAGGCATCTTCGTCTAATTGACCGTTACGAAAAGGAGTGACTAATGCTGTGATTGCACCGTAAAACATACTGTTGCCTCATTTAGGCCGGTGTGCATTCTGCTGAAAAGATAGGTAAACCGTCAGCGAGAATGCTGCCGGGGAGTTGTTTGAATCTTATTTCCACACGTCAGCGCCGCAAAGCTTCTTCGCCTTACGTTTATCGCCGTTATGTTTGTTTAAGATATTGTTATACATAAATTAATTTGAATTCTTAAAATCGAGTGTTTTTCTATGCTCACCTTTTTTTCGCGAAAGGTCAATACATGGCCTGCTTTTTATTGCATGGTATTTCTGCATTATCTAGTGTCTTTTTCGCAATAAAAAACGCTCGCTTACTGTTTACCCAATAGCAGGGTAGTAGTCAAACAGTCAGTGAGCGTTTTTATCGTCAGTAGAAGGCGTTATTTTTTAAAGATAAAGTCTTCTGTTTCCAGCAATTTATGGGTCCAAAGTTCATAGGCTTTGTGGTTCAAATGCAATTTGTCGCCTTCAAAAAGGTTTTCCTTTATGTCTCCTTTTCTGTCTAACAGCGTAGAAAATAAGTCCAAATATTGCGTATTAGGACGAGTTTTAGCCAATCTAACTAATTGCTGATTGGCTATTTCTATGGTTTTGCGCATTTTCAAGCGAACCGGGCTGCATTTTATACTAATCAGTGTGACGGGAATGCCAGGTAAATGACGATCTATTTTTTGTAACAGCTCGATATAAAGATCCACCACTTTATTGCTGTCGCAATGGTTGCCAATATCATTATCGCCCGCATAAATCACCATAGAACGAGGTTTATGAGGCAAAATGATGCGTTCAAAATAGTACACGCAGGCTTCTAGAGTCGCCCCTCCAAAGCCAAGGTTTATACCATCCTTGTCGCGGAAGTGATGGGCAAAATCGTGCCATAAACGCATGGTTGATGAGCCATAAAACGCCACGGGTTGCTCTTTGTATTTCTGATAAGCTAGGTGAAACTCTAGTTCACGAACATCGGATTCGAACTCAATATCAATTTGGTTTAAGCTCATTACGTTAGAACGATAGCCATTTTTACCGCTGAATATAGGGTATTGGCGTATCTCCCTTGATAGTTCAACCGCCTCCTCGACGTAGCCTTTGTATTCTTCTTGATAGGCCATAAGGAATTGATTTAAAGCGGCTTTATCTTTGTAGTCGACTCGGCTAGACAATTTAAACGCGGGTTTGATAATGACGGTATATAGGTTGTGATCCGCCCGTTTATCAAAGTTCGCAACCACGATAGGAACAATCCAAGGCTCGTCAGAGCCCATTGAGCCGGCGAGCTCAAAAGCATGAGGCAAAAAGGCACCAGGTGATTGGTGTGTACCAAAACTTTGACCTTCCGGTGATATCATCAGCGGAAAATTGTGCTGTAAGGTATGCTGAGATTGTTTAATGAATTCATCGTATTCTGGCGTGTCTTTAGTGAGATTGTCCCAGCTGTTGATGAAAATATTGCCAAATCGACCGTAAAAATCATCACGCCAAAATTCACTTTCTTTGCTTCGACGCACGACTCGTTGTCCAGAAATACCGTATTCTTTGTCTATGATCATAGCGCTGATAAATTGCGCGTCCATAGAAAAACGGAAGCCATTTGGTAGGCGGTTGGTCGGGGAGCCAAGTAGGTGGTTATAAATAAATAAAGATCCCGCTTTTTTCGGTAAGTTTTCTAGTCCTTTGATCACATAGGGAACTTGCTGAAATGCTTGCTTAAACAGCTCTGTTCCTAAACGTCTCGCATCTAGGGCCGGTGTGTCTTTAGGTAAGTTGTTGATGGTGTCATAGACATTTTGCAGGTGGCGATAAAAAGCGTTTTCACGCTGTAAGTCTTTCAAAATATCCAAGCACATACCAGAGATAGTACGTTCCAGTACACAGCCAAAATGTAGGCATTTGTAGAGGACGCCAAAGGCTTCATCTGTGGTAATAGCGCTTTTTAATAGTTCACTAACTTTATATAAAGGTGAGCTAACGGGTAATAATGCGGCATTTTGTTCGATGACATTGCTGACGGCGAGCACTTCGTCATTGGCTATTTGAGAAAGATACCGCATGCGGGCAGCGAGCAGGTGGGCGCCGACCAACCAAATGAGTCGATAGAGATATTTCACTGAAAATTTAGGGCTATCTTGAAATATGTCTAACAAATCCTCTCGTTTAATGCGCAAGATGCTGCTGTCTCGTGAGGAGATAATCGACGTGCGGTTTTTCATATTGCCATTTTGAGTAGCCCAGGCTAACACAGTACCCGCACGTGCGATTGTGCGCGTTGTTATTATATCCCCAGACTCCGTCTGATAGCTGATAACCACCTTGCCTTTAATAAGCAGATACAAGCCATCAGCAAGCTGATCTTGCTGGCTGATGATGTCCCCTTGATGAGCTAATAAGATGGAAGATTTTTTCGCCAACGCATGTATTTCTGCTTGGGTAAATGTTTCGCAGAATGGTGCGTAATTGAGCAAGCTGATGGCATCTTTGAGAGCATGTGTTTGTGTTTCTGAATCAACCAGTGGGCGCGTTTCTTCAAATGCCAAAGACTCGTTAGAGAAAAAAGGGCGCGTTTGGTTTTGAATGTCAGCGAGAACAGGTAGAGATTCTTGATACACAAATTGCAGAAATGTGTTCGCAAAGGTCAAATTGTTGTCGAGAATTTTTTGTAGTTCAATAATAGGCCAAAAGAGTAAAGTGGAGGATTTGGTCGCAGTGAATGTCGTGGCATAGCGCGATGGGTGTCGGAATGCAGACCAACCTATTGGAGAAAGCGGATTGTGTATTAGGCCCACATTGTAAGACTTTCCTGTGTCTTGTAGTGGAACAGAGATAGCCACTTCACCTTCAATAAGAAAATAGAGATGCTGACCAATTTCAAATTGCTTGGCAAGAATCTCACCAGCTTTGAGCGTTTTAATGCTCGCCATATTGGTCATTGCCGTTGCTAATTCTGCGTCAACGTTTGCCATAAAGGGGAAAGCGTGTACTTGTTTTGTTACGTCCATCTTTAGTACCTCAAATCTGTATTGCCCTAGCTAGGACGTTTGATCGTGACTGTCTCACCTAGGAGGGCATAATCATGGCCACCTAGTCGTGAAAGGGGGTTAAGCTTTTTGTTATCGATGACAAAGTGATTGTCTTTTTGCATCATTAGATCGTCATCAAGATATAGGGCCATAATTTCCAAATAAATCGCACTGAATGATGAATGTCCTAATGTATGCAGGTCGAATAGTTTGCAATGAAATGCCACTTTTGCCTGTGCGATACGAGGCAAGGTGTCGGTAAAATCGGTCAGAGACAAGCCTGTCCTGGGTAACTCTGACTCACCGTAAGATAATGTTGCCGCACTCTCGTTAACGGCGTTCATGACATCCCCACTTGGAATATGCAAAACACATTCCTTTTCTCGCTGTAGGTTGTATTTTGTGTCCTTGCTTATTTCAGCGGTCTTGTTACCAATAGACACCATGAGAAGGGCTGGATCAGAAGAAACCGGAGCAAAGTAAGAAAATGGAGCAAGATTAAAACTGTCGTTTTCATTCTTTGTCATGATCCACGCAATGGGGCGTGGTGTAATAGTTTGAGTGATCAGGTGATAGCGCTGACTGCCGCTGAGTTGATCAAACTGGAAACGCATAAACTTCCCCATGGTTATGAAACATTCCTTGTTAAATTACTACAAATTGCATTCCATTGTGAATCTTTGAATGGAAACTTATGAAATTTATTGTAACAACGAGAATATCAATACGTACGAAGAGATGAGCCAGTTCAATAGGAAGTGAAGGCTCATCCTTGTTGGCAGTGTCTTGTATGTACCTTTAATAGGCTTCAATGATGCTATTAAAGGCAATCACCACACGATCTTTATCACCAAAATAGGGTAATGCAGAATGTTTTAGGTATGAGGGAAAGATAATGACTTGACCTTCTGTTGGCGTAAAGTCCCAAACACCGTGACCACCAAGGTAAGCCGTGCCTGGGTCGGCGTAGTGTTCGGCATTCACTCTTGGATCATAAAAGCGATTTAGGCCACCGTTGCCTTCGATGTGAGCGTCACCTGGCTCTAAATAGTAGATGCCGCACCAAGAACAATTTGGGTGAGAGTGTGCGTCATGGTAGCCGCCTTTTTGCGTTACATGGTACCAAGACTCGATAATATGCGCGTCGGCTTCCATGTCTTCGGGCCAAAAGGCGTGGTTGACGGAAGCGGCAATTTCTAGAATCAATTCTTCTAAAGTGCGTTTAGCTTCCATCACATTGGCGTCAGCCAAGTCTAAAAAATCCAAGGTACTTTCGTGTAAGGCATATTTAGCTTTTGGGGCGATGTTACTTTCAATGGCGGTGGTTTGAGTCGCCTTTTGTTGATAAACCGCAGCAAGTAACGCTTCTTTTAGAAAGTCATGGTCTGGCATTTGTGTGACAAAGAGCGGTGTGCTCCAGACGGTGAGTTCTTCGATGATTGATGCATTCGTCATATATATTTTCCCTACAAAAGGAGCAGAATAAGATCGGGGTTAAGCAGGAATGTCCAGTTCTGTTATCGTTGGCTTATAGCCACAAAACATCATGACGAGATTGCGAAATCCCGTTTCGCTGTCTGGGCCATCCAATCCTTTGATGCTTTTATCTAACAATGCTAAATAGTTTTGCATGTAAGGCAGGGTGACTTTGTTGTGTCGTGACATGGCGCTTTCATAGAAAGGGACTCGCTTGTCCCAAATCTTTTCTGTTTGGCAAGCCTGTCTAAAGCTAGAAGACTGCATGGCTTGCAGTAGATTTGCCAGTGTTTGAATTTCTCGATTGAATAACCAAAGAATGATACTGGCTTCCACACCTTCGCCAATGAGCTGGTTTAGACAATGCATTGCGCTTTTGGTGTTTCCCATTAGCAGTCGGTCGCTAAGATCATAAATGGAATAACGGCTGCTGTCCGCAACAGATTCGACCACTTTTTCCGCATCAATTTTGGTGCCTCGCCCATACAATAGTGCGAGCTTTTCTAATTCTTGAGACAAAGCAAGTAGATTGCCTTCGCCGCGTTCGCAGACAATGCTCGCAGCGTCACGGGTGAGTGATAAATCAAGATTTTGTGCCCTTTGTTGTACCCATGCCGGTAAACGGTTTGCGTCTATTGGCCAGACCTGAACAAATACACCTTGCGATTCGAGTTGCGTGAACCACTTGGCTTTTTGCGTTCGCGCGTCGATTTTAGGTAACGTCAGCAGAATCACGTTGTCTTCGCTAAGCGATTGACTTAATTGAGTCAGTGCTTTGGTGTGTTTTTCCCCCATCTTGTCTATTTGAATATCAAACATGCGACGGGAAGAGAACAGCGATAAGCTTTGATTTTCATTTATGACATCTTGCCAATCAAACTGTGCGTCAGCAACAAAACGCAGGCGTTCATCAATGCTATGAGTTTGAGCGGCTTTGCGAATGTGATCGGCCGCTTCTTGGCATAGCAACACCTCGTCACCAGAAATAATATAAATGGGGACGAGGTTTTTTTTGAGCTGCTGTTCTAGTTGCTCAGGTTTAATTTTCATTGTACTGGCCTAACCACAATACGACTAAAATGGCGCATAATTTAGGTCGTAAATGAGCTGTCGAGCAAGGTCTTCACTCATACTTTCTTCCTGAGCTAGGTTATAGGATATTTTAGCACTTTCATCCGCATTCTGATTAGTGAGCGTTCTTGATGTGGAAATAGTGCGCGGACCGTAAACCGCTTTGCCATCCGCTTGGCGAATAAAATAAGAACTGCTTAAACGGCGCTGAATTTGTGAGATGTCATTGTTTCCGTCTCTAGCAAGCTCGGTATCAGCTGTTGTAATAGGGGTGATTTTGAGGTTGAGAACGTTCCCCTTGGCCTCGCTTTTTTCGACAATAACAATTCCTGCTTTGTTAAAGGCAATGCGCAGGGATCTTTCAAAACTGTCAGATCCACTTTCAGAGGTGAGCGTTAGTACTTTAAGTTTGGCTGGTACACTTGCGTTGCCTCGAAGGTGAAAGCCGCAAGCGACAAGACTCATGGTTAGCAAGGCAAATAGAAATAAGCGAGTGGTTTGTGTGAAGGAGACTGTCATATTCTTAATCCCTGTAATCGAGTGAAAGAATAAGGGATGGCTAGGCCATCCCTTATTGTGCTTGGATTAGTTGGCAACAATATTGACCAAGCGACCTGGAACGACAATGACTTTACGTACTGTTTTGCCTTCAAGATATTTGACAACGCTTGGGTGAGCAAGCGCTTCTGCTTCAATCGTTTTGCTGTCAGCGTTGGCAGATACGGTGAGTTCAGCACGTTTTTTCCCCAGTACTTGTACGACAATAGTCAACTCATCTTTTATCAAGGCGTCTTCGTCTAGGGTTGGCCATGGTGTATTTACGATATTGTCATCATGACCTAATTCACTCCATAACTGATGGGCAATGTGAGGCACGATTGGAGACAACAACAAGGTCGCTGCTTCTAACGCTTCTTGTTGTACAGCAAGACCCAGTTCAGACGCGTCTTCGAATTTACTGATGTCGTTACAAAGCTCCATAACAGCGGCAATGGCGGTATTGAAGGTCTGGCGACGTTCGATATCGTCAGTGACTTTCTGAATGGTTTCATGGGCTTTACGGCGTAACGCTTTTTGTGCGCCATTGAGTGCAGCAATGTCCAGAGAACCCACTTTGCCGGCATTGGTGTGGCGGTAACACAATGCCCACAAACGGCGTAGGAAGCGTGATGCACCATCTACTCCGGCATCATTCCACTCAAGAGACTGCTCTGGTGGCGCACTGAACATCATAAACAGGCGAACCGTATCAGCGCCGTATTTCTCAATCATTTCTTGAGGATCGACCGTGTTGCCTTTAGATTTAGACATCTTGGTGCCATCTTTATTCACCATGCCTTGCGTCAGTAGGCGTTTGAACGGCTCGTCAGAATTCACAAGGCCCGCGTCACGAAGCAACTTATGGAAGAAGCGTGAGTACAGCAGGTGAAGAATGGCGTGCTCAACACCACCCACGTATTGGTCAACAGGAAGCCAGTAGTTTGCTTCTTCGGTTAACATGGCATCCGTAGAATCTGGGCAGCAGTAACGGGCAAAGTACCAAGACGACTCCATGAAAGTATCGAAGGTATCGGTTTCGCGTTCTGCTTCTTCGCCATTAAACATAACAGATGAGAAACTAGGGTTGTTTTTGATCGGTGAATTCACACCGTCCATGACCACATCCGTTGGAAGTACGACAGGCAGTTGGTCTTTTGGCACAGGCACAACCGAACCGTCTTTTAGGTTAATAGTAGGGATAGGTGTCCCCCAGTAACGCTGACGGCTAACACCCCAATCGCGAAGACGGTAGTTTACTTTCACTTCACCTAAATGGCGTTCTGTCATCCAAGCAGCAATCGCATCAAAAGCTTCTTTGAAACCTAAGCCATCGAATTCACCAGAGTTACACAGAATGCCTTTCTCAGTGAAAGCGGCTTTTTCTAGGTCAACGATTTCATCGTTAGCAGGCTGAACGACCTGTTTGATGGCTAAGTTGTATTTTTTCGCGAATTCAAAGTCGCGTTGATCGTGAGCAGGTACCGACATAACGGCACCGGAACCGTAATCCATCAATACGAAGTTGGCGGCATAAACAGGAACCGCTTCGCCAGTGATGGGGTGGATTGCTTTGAAGCCAGTATCCATGCCTTTTTTCTCAACGGTTGCCATGTCGGCTTCCGTGGTGGACATTTTTTTACTGTCTTCAATAAAAGTCGCAAGGCTTGCGTTGTTTTGTGCCGCTTCTAATGACAGTGGGTGCTGTGTTGCTACTGCCACATAAGTTACGCCCATGATGGTGTCTGGGCGAGTCGTGTATACGGACAAACGCTCCTCTTTGCCTTCTACCGCAAAGCTAAATTCTAAGCCTTCAGAGCGACCAATCCAGTTACGCTGCATGGCTTTTACTTTTTCTGGCCAGCCATCTAGAGTATCAAGGTCGGTTAATAATTCCTCTGCGTAAGCGGTAATACGGATAAACCATTGAGAGATTTCTTTCTTTTCTACGGCTGTACCACAGCGCCAGCAGCAGCCTTCTTCTACCTGTTCATTTGCTAAGACCGTTTGGTCTTCTGGACACCAGTTTACCGCTGCGGTTTTTTTGTAGGCTAACCCTTTTTCAATCAACTGAGTGAAGAACCATTGTTCCCACTTGTAATATTCTGGTGTGCAAGTAGCGATCTCGCGGTCCCAGTCATAACCAAAACCAAGTTCTTTCAGTTGGCCTTTCATGTAGGCAATGTTTTCGGTTGTCCATTTTGCTGGTGCGGTTTTGTGCTTGATGGCCGCGTTTTCAGCAGGAAGTCCGAAAGCGTCCCAACCCATTGGTTGCAGTACGTTTTTGCCTTGCATACGTTGGTAGCGGGAAATCACATCGCCGATGGTGTAGTTACGTACGTGACCCATGTGCAGACGGCCACTTGGGTAAGGGAACATAGAAAGGCAGTAGAACTTCTCTTTGTTGGAGTCCGCGACAGCTTTGAAGACTTTGTTTTTGTCCCAAAAAGATTGAGCAGCTTGTTCGATTTGCTGCGGATTATATTGCTCTTGCATAATGTATTCTTATCCCGTGATCGACGTAAGGTTGGTAGACCTGTATTCTCTTTATTGTAAAGAGGGGTGTTATTATAGCGACATAGCACAAGATACCAGTGCTTTGACTAACAGAGTCTGAAAATATCCGCTATTTTATAGAGATGACGCTCTAATTAGAAGCTGCATAGAGAGGGAGTTATGAAATCTATGAAAAAAGATCCATCAAAAAGTGAAACCGATTCTAATTTGGTTGAAGAAGCACGCAAAACTTTGCTTGGAGCAAAAGATTGGTTTTTAGAAGACGTTGCGCTGATGAAAGCCTATTGGCATGACAAAATGGGCTATACCGAAGCTTGGATAGAGGCAAATTGGCATTATGTGCTTGATGAAGGGCATGAGCTGGTCGAAGAGTTAGATGAAAAAGAAGATGCTGCTTTGTTATGGTTAATCAACCACGCTAACAACAATCCTGTACCACTGGAAGAATGTCATGTTGTTGGTGCTATGGTTGATCCGGGTACTTATCACTGTATGTCTTGTGGGCACGATAATCTCATCGAAACTAAGCAGGCTTTGCCGCCCTGTGAAATTTGTCATTATGGTTTGATGTCGACCCATGATGATCAGACTAATAAAACTGAGTAATTCATTGTTCCCACGTGGTAATGCATACCATGAACCTTGGTATTCAGGTCTTAAAATAAAAAATACTTGCGCCTGTTTCGCAAGCTCAACGCGTCAGCGTGAATCAAATACCAAGGTTCATTTCTTTATTGGTTATCTGTTTTTGCGGTTTAGAATTAAGCCGTTTAAATAGGTAAATACCACGCAAATTCCCAGCAGTAACAGTGTTGGCCAGTAGCCCCATTGCACATAAGGCGTATTGCCCGTAAACGCTTTGGCTTCTGCGGTTAATGTAGTTCTTTCAAATTGTGGTGCTTGAGCCACCACTTCGCCTTTCTCGTTAATAAAAGCGGTTACACCCGTGTTCGTCGCGCGGATAACATAACGACCCGCTTCTTTTGCTCTAAATTGTGCAATCTGCAAATGCTGCCAAGGGCCAAAAGAGGTACCAAACCAACCATCGTTACTAATGGTAATTAAGAAATCACTGTCTCTTACCATGCGTCTTACTTGTTCCGCGTAAACAATTTCATAACAAATAAAGGGGGCGACTCCCCATTCGCCAACTTGCAGTACAGGCTGGTTTTCATCACCTGACTTAAAGCTCGACATGGGCATGCCGAAGACATCGAGGATCGGACCTATGTATTCTGCAAAGGGGATATATTCGCCGAAGGGGACCAGTCTGCGTTTGTAATACAGGCCAAAGCCATTGCCGGTTGCCCATATGGCATTATAGTAGTTCTGTTTATCAGCACTGACGTCTGGAATGCCAGTGATGAGTGTGGTGTTCGTGTTTTCCAGTTCTTTGCTGAAGGAAGCAAAGTAGGGTTTTATTTGAGGGTAGGTGTAGGTAATGGCTGTTTCAGGCCAGACGACCAGCTCGCTATCCAAATGCTCAATGGTGGCTTGCTGATAATAGGCAAGAGATTGTCCAGCCGATTGTGCTAACCATTTTTCATCTTGTTTTACATTGCCCTGTACCAGCGTGGTTTTGAGTGTGCCGGTTTGTTGCACCCATGAAATAGGCGCATAGTGTAAAAAAGCCGCTCCGCCCCAGACGATAATCACGACCAGAATCAGGCTAAGTTGATTGTTTTGTCTCATTAATAAACTGGCAATAACGCTGGCGGTGAGTACCACACAAGCACTCGTTAGCCAGATGCCACCAATGGGCAAAAGCTCAAACAGCCAAGTGTTTTCTATTGCGTAGCCTGGTAATAACCAAGGGAAGCCGGTAAAAAGCGAGCTTCTCGCCATCTCACCCAAAAGCAGTCCAAGGGTAATCCACAGGCTGCTTGGTATTTGCGAAAAGCGCCGACTCAATCGCCAAGATGCCCAAGCGGAAAAGGCCCAGAAAGCCACTAATATTGAGATGAAAGCAAACGTAATAAGCCCTGCGATAAGGCTGCCAACCTGACCATACTCGGCGATACTAACGTAGACCCAAGAGACGCCTGCACCAAAGAAGCCTAATCCGACAGCGCTGCCTCGCCAGAAAGCGGCTTTTGACGTGGTACTGGTTAACATCAGAAGGCTGAAGACGATTAAGCTGATGAAATAGCCAGGCCAAAAATGAAATGGCGCAAAACTGGTGACACCTAGTGCACCAGCAATGATGGCAATGACGCCAACAATAATGGGAGGAAGCTGAGACAATTTTGCGCTAAAACGAGGCTCCCACCCCGTTTTGATATTGGTAAAGTCGGGGTGAGGCATGGTCATATCAATCTGATAGGTTGGTGTTTAAAGTGGGTTTGGTTACTTGAATGGTCTTGATGCGACGGCCATCTGATTTAACCACGCGAAAATGAAAGTCATTAAATAACAATTCTTCATCACGTAGCGGAACGTGACCAAATTGTTGCACCAATATGCCGCCAATGGTGTCGAATTCTTCTTCATTCAGTTCGACTTTGAAAAACTCATTAAAGTCTTCAACAGGGTACAATGCCGGTACCAGATACACGCCTGGTTCAGCGGTGACTTGTATACCTTCGTCATCGAGCTTGTCGGTTTCATCTTCAATTTCGCCAACGATTTGTTCAAGCACGTCTTCTATGGTGACTAGGCCAGAAACGCTGCCGTATTCGTCTAGTACCAATGCCATGTGATAGCGCTTGGTGCGGAAATCATTGAGCAGAACGTTTAGGCGTTTGCTTTCTGGAATAAAGTTCGCTGGGCGAAGACGCGCCAAAATGTCTTCTATAGTGACGACGCCATCTTTGAATAATAAAGGCAATAAGTCTTTGGCCAGTAAGACGCCGAGAATTTCATCCGAGTCCTCACCAACGACAGGGAATCTTGAATGTGAGGATTCTATAATTTTACGGATAGACGTTTTAGGGTCATCTTCGGACTTGATAACCACCATTTGCGAAGGCGGAATCATAATGTCACGCGCTTGCACTTCCGACACCTCTAGCGCACCTTCAACAATAGTGAAGGCATCGCGATCAATAATGTCGGATTTTACAGCGGCTTCTAGAAGTTTAACGATATCGCCACGACTACGCGGTTCATCATTAAATGCTTGGGTTAAGCGTTCAAACCAAGATTTTTGTTGATCGTTGGATAAGCTCGATCGGTCATCACTCATTAGGGTATTAGCTCACTCTTTAATCAAATAAGGGTCGGAAATCGATAAGGAAGCCAGTAGCTTTGTTTCTATCGATTCCATTTCATCTGCTTCATCGTCATTTATATGATCATAGCCGCGTAAATGCAAGATCCCATGAATGGTCATATGTGCCCAATGATGCAGTAATTCTTTATTTTGTTCTTCTGCCTCTTTTGCCACAATTTGCGCGCAGATCACTAAATCGCCTAATAATGGCAATTCAAGCCCTGGTGGCGCTTCGAATGGAAAGGACAATACATTGGTTGGTTTGTCCTTGCCACGATACTCGTGATTCAGTGCGTGACTTTCTTCTTCGTCAACGATACGAATAGTCACTTCAAATTCTTCATCTGAGTCGGGTAGGGCTTTTTCAACCCACAACCTAAAATCCGCCTCGCTGGGTAAGTGGGCGGTGTCTTCTGTGGCAATTTGCAGGTCAAGTTCTAAATACGCCATTATTTGCTACCTGCAGACTGTTCTGCTTGTGCGGTTAAACGAGCTTCAGAGCGGGCTTTTTTTTCCGCTTCGACTTCTACATCAAATTTGTCATAGGCTTCGACAATACGCTGAACCAGCGGGTGACGAACCACGTCAGATGAGCTAAATAAAGTCATACTGATGCCACTCACGTCTTTTAAAACGTGCATAGCTTGCGCTAATCCAGATGTGGTGCCGCGAGGCAAATCGACCTGTGTCGTGTCGCCAGTAATAACGGCCGTTGAGCCAAAGCCAATCCGCGTCAAAAACATTTTCATCTGCTCGCGTGTGGTGTTTTGGCTTTCATCCAGAATGATGAAGGCATTGTTTAAGGTACGGCCACGCATAAAGGCAAGCGGAGCAATTTCTATGACGTTTTTTTCGATCAGTTTATCAACCAGCTCAAAGCCAAGCATTTCGTACAAAGCATCATAAAGCGGGCGTAGGTAGGGGTCGATTTTCTGTGATAAATCACCCGGTAAAAAGCCCAGTTTTTCGCCAGCTTCTACCGCAGGGCGAACGAGCATGATGCGTTCAACTCGATCCGCTTCTAATGCTTCAACGGCACAAGCAACGGCGAGATAGGTTTTACCCGTACCAGCAGGGCCGATGCCGAAATTGATATCGTGTTTACGGATTTGTTTGACGTAACCTTGCTGATTTTTACCCTTGGGCTTGATAAAAGCCTTGCGAGTTTTAATCACCAGCTGATCTGTATTCTCTCTTTTGCTATTAGTGAGTGACTCAATCGCCGACTCTTGCAGATAGAGGTGAATGGTTTCAGGCGTGATGTCATTACTCGCTAACGCTTCCCTGTAAAGGTTCTGAAGCAGCGTTTTAGTAGCCGCCACATGATCAGAATTGTCACCGGTAATGTCAAAGAGTTCGGCGCGATATTTAATAGTCACATCCAGTCTTTTTTCGATTAACTTGATGTTCTCGTCGAGTTGTCCACATAGCCCAACCAAAGCGTTGGCTTCGGCTGGGGCTAAACGGATTTGCTGAGTTGTCTGTGTGGTTTCCAAGAGTTACCTTTGTTATTGAAGTACGCTTTTATTGTAGTACAAAATCGGAGTCGAGTTCGGAGCTGACCAACTCACCTAATAGGGAGTTAGGGTAGGCATCCGTGATGACGACATCAGCGAATTTACCAATCAGTTGTGGATCGAACGCACGGAAATTAACAATCCGATTGTTTTCTGTTCGACCTTGAAGTTGTCCAGGATCACGAGGTGAATAGCCGCTGATCAAAATGCGTTGTATCTCACCAACCATGGACAAACTAATGTCATAAGCCTGTTGACTAATGCGACGCTGTAAAATCGATAAGCGCTCTTTTTTCACGTCTTCCGGCGTGTCATCTTCTAGATTCGACGCAGGCGTACCAGGGCGTTGACTGTAAACAAAACTGAACGAGTGATCAAAACCGATCTCTTGAATTAAATTCATCGTATCGACAAAGTCTTCATCCGTTTCACCAGGAAAGCCAATAATAAAGTCAGAGGACAAACTAATACCGGGTCGAGCTTCTTTTATGCGCTTAATCTTGTCAATGTAATATTGACGGTCATGGCCACGTTTCATTGCACTCAGTATGTTGTCGGCGCCACTTTGCACTGGTAGGTGTAAGTGGCTCACTAGTTTCCGTTCGTTACGGAAAGCTTCAATTAAGCTATCACTAAACTCCACTGGATGAGACGTTGTGAAGCGGATGCGTTCGATGCCATCAATTTGTGCTACGGCATGAATGATGTCGGCAAGATCGGCTTCGTCCCCTTCGGCAGTATCTCCTCGATAGGCGTTAACGTTTTGCCCAAGTAAATGGATCTCACGTACGCCTTGTTCAGCAAGCTGCATTACTTCTTTCAATATGCTATCGAAAGGACGACTGACTTCTTCTCCGCGAGTGTAAGGTACCACACAGAAAGTGCAGTATTTACTACAGCCTTCCATAATGGAAACAAACGCTTCTGCGCCATCAACACGAGGCGCGGGTAAGTGGTCAAACTTTTCGATTTCAGGGAAGGTAACATCCGTGATTGGGATGTGTTTTCCTGCCGCATTGACCATCTCAGGTAATTTATGCAGCGTCTGAGGGCCAAAAATCATATCGACATGTTTGGCACGTTTTCGAATCGCATCGCCTTCTTGGCTTGCGACACAACCACCAACACCGATGACAAGATTTGGGTTCTTTTGCTTGAGCTTTTTCCAACGTCCTAACTGGTGATAAACCTTGTCTTGGGCTTTTTCACGAATAGAACAGGTGTTAAGCAGCAAAACGTCTGCTTCTTCTGCATTGTCTGTGAGTTCCATATCATGGCTTTCGCCAAGTAAATCTGCCATACGAGAAGAATCGTATTCGTTCATTTGACAGCCATGAGTTTGGATAAAGAGTTTTTTTGCCATGTAACGTATTAACCTAAAATGTGTTCGTCTAATCGACTTTGGCTCTATTATATTGGGCTTTGCTCTCGAATCACAGGGGTGTTCTCAATTCCCTGTCATTTTAAGTGAAAAGTAACCCGAAATAGCCACATCTTTTTCCTACTGGAGCTTTTGCTCAAGACCCGTCACAATAGTTCCATAATTTTAAATTTAGTAAGGATGTGTTTTGAACGTATTGTCTCGTTTTTTCCTTTCGTCTTTGCTCCTGAGTGGTGTTGTACAGGCAAAGGATACGGCACCCGATGCAGACAACGCCCCTAATTTTGTCTTTGGCTTGGGGTATGGACTTTTGAATCAAAAATCATTATTGAATATTGATTTTAAAGTGAATATTCCTATTAGTGAGCATTTTTCCACGCAAGTGCTATTGAACAGTAATTACTTAATTACAGGATCGTCGCAGGACAGTTTTGCCCAGTCTGAGCTTTCCTCTAACTGGTTCTTGCATAATGAGTACGGCCGCCTGGGCTTGGGAATTGGTGTTAGCGAGCTTGAGCCCATGGACGATGAGTTAGAGGGGCAGCGTGATGTTATTGGACAATTTATTGGAGAAGCGTTTATGGGCGCATTCTCTTTGACGACGAATTACATATCAACAGACACAACACTGAGTAATATCACCAGTTCTCGGATGGGGTTGAGCTACTATATTAACGAGGATCTACGAACGTCTTTATATCGAGAAAAATACAATGTGGATGAAATTGGTTGGCGTTTTGAAACCCATTTTCAGCCTAAGAAATATCATCAAATGGTCAGCGTAGGTGTCATAGCAAGAACAGGGCAAGACTTCGATTATTTAGGTATGGTGGTGCAGTATTATTTCGATCATGCGGCCTCTTTGAAACAACGTGAGCGGGAGTTTCACTAAGGCGGATTCTATTTATTGAGTTTGATCGACACTCCAGATAGTCCATTTAGGTAGCAAAATCTCAGTTGTTGCTTTGAACGGGGTAAGGATCTTAATGGTAACGCGACGATTTTTTTGCCTGCCCTCTAGTGTGTTGTTTGAGGCGATAGGATACACCTCTCCGTGGCCTAGGGTCTTTAGTCTTTCTTTTGAGATGGCATACTCAGTATGGAGAATGTCAGCCACTTTATTGGCTCGTACGGTTGATAATAGGGCGTTTTTGCCCTGATTTCCCATGTTGTCTGTATGCCCTTCGATAAGTGCTAGAGTGTCAGGATTGTCTCGCAGTTGTTCTCCTAAGTCCTTTAGCAATGAGCGATATTCTTTGGCTATGTTGACATGATTCACTCTAAAAAGAATGGTCGCTTCCAAATTCTTGCTTGGCAAAGGTTTGACAATTTCACCGCTGACTCGACGATTAAGTAATCGATCAGAGTCTGTGTCATTGGAGACAATGGGACGGTTTGGACCGTAGCCAAAGGTTCTAATACGCTCGGGTGAAATATCGAAAACGGAGATTAAGGTATTGGCAATCGCGTGGGCGCGTTTTTGAGAGAGGAGAATGTTGAATCGTTCCGTGCCAATGTTGTCCGTATGGCCTTCTAATAGCACCAGGGTTTCTGGGTTGTCTTGTAAGAGTGAAGCAAGACTATGAAGTGATGAGTGAAATTCGTCTTTAAACTGATAGCGACCTATTTCAAATTGAGCGGCAAAGTTAAAGCGAACAAACTCCAGTTCAGTCAAGGGACAGCCATCGTTATTAACATCTGTCCCTTGTGGCGTATTTGGGCATAAATCTCTAGCCTCAATAACACCATCTTTGTCTGAGTCTCTTAATGACTCAATCACGGTTTGAGGCAATATCTGCCCAGTCACCAGACTACTGCCTAAGGCAAAAAAAATAAGAGTGGTTTGCGCAATGGTTGAGGTCATTCTTATTGTGCTTGCTGCATCATGTATATTTCTTCCCATCATACATTAGAGGGCGGCTTATTGTTGCTAGTAAGTTGCTAACTGGCCGCCAATGAGAGTTTATTTTTTTAACAGGGTGACGATGTATTCCCATTCGCTTTCTGTGATTGGCATGACGGAAAGTCGGCTACCTTTCTTGGTTAATAACATATCGGCTAAGGCAGGACTTTGCTTTAATTCTGCTAATGTTAAAATAGTTGGCCATTTTTCAACAAACTCCACATCCACCATAAACCATCTTGGATTTGTTTCTGTGGACTTGCTGTCAAAGTAAGCACTGTTTGGATTCCAACTAGAATGATCTGGATAGGCCTCCTTGCAAATTTTGGCAATCCCAGCGATTCCCGGAGGGGAGCAGCTTGAGTGGTAAAAAAACACCAGATCGCCTTTCTTCATATCCTTCATGAAGTTTCGAGCTTGATAATTTCTAACACCATCCCAAGGAGATGTTTTTAAACGTTTTAGATCGTCGATTGAAAACGTATCAGGTTCTGATTTCATTAACCAGTAATTTGGCATGGTGACCTCAACAGTGCCATGGAAAATACTACACAAAGAAACACTCTATGTGTTCATGCTTACAATAAATCTATCTACAATGAGTAGAGTCATATCTGAGACTACCGAATGACGTAACAGGCCTCAATATTTTTTTAGGCTATATCGTTCCTTGTAATGGAAGAAAAGAATGAGCCACTTTGCTTGTAAAGCGTTTTCAGCGTTAGAGAAAGAGCTCAAGGATGATTTATTAGAGTGCTATGTAGAGGCACAGCAAGAAATTGAAGAAACCATCAACAGTATTGAAGGGGATGGCTTTTCATTTGATAAATTAGATAAGCTCTTTCGTTCGTTACACAGCATGAAGGGTAACTGTTCGGTATGTTTTCTTGACCCTTTAGTTGGGGTACTCCATAAACTAGAAGAAATCGTCGACGGTATGCGCGGTGGGTACATTCAATATCACCCCTATTTGGGGGAATTGATTATTGTCGTTATTGAAAAAGTGTACGATTTATTGCAACAGATTTATCGTTCTCATGTGGCAGAGAGCGCTTTGCGCGACGAATTGCAGCTTGGTTTAGACAATATTTACGCTGAAGAAGATGACAGCAAACGACCAGAAATGGCGGCGGCATTACTGAATAAGAGTCATCAAATAGTCGAAGCCGCGAAAGAAGAGCCAGTCGTGGCGACGTCGGTGATAGTGAAAGTTGACTTCACAGAAGAACAAAAACATGACATAGAGCTCTTTATTGGATTTAGTCAAAAACTTAACCGTTTGTTGGGGTATTCTTCTGAGCGTAGTGAACGTATTTTGAAGCTTTGCCAGTTAATTAATGTCGAATGTAAAAAGCCCGTCGATCGTGCACAACTGAGTGCGGCCGCTTATATGCATAACATGGGTATGGCGGTTATTCTAAACTGCAAGGACGACGAGGAAGCAAGACGTCAAGCAGAGCATAATCATCCCATGGTGGGCGCTAAGCTATTGGCCAAACATCAAGGATGGGAGGAGGCGGTTAACATGGTAAAAACCCACAAAGAGCGTTTTGATGGTACGGGATTTCCTGAAGGCTTGGTTGGTTCATTGATCCCGCAAGGGGCTTTTATTTTGTCCATGGCGGTGATGTTTATTGACGCTGTTTGGGGGAAATCGGGCAGCGAATACAATAAAAGCGCTATGCGTGCTGTGCAGATGGTGAATTTTGAAAGTGGTAAAGGTTTTCCGCCACATCTTGTTGAGTCTTTTAATAGTGCGATTCGTAAAGTGCTTGTTGCCAAGAGCAAATAGTAAAAGGAAGTAGCCTAATATTAGCGACCCTTGCTAGCATAGAGACCTTTCCAGAATGTTAAGTTGTTTGTTTTATGAAGGCCGCTTTGTTACCGCTTGTTTTCCATCCCCATTACAGCATTCCTTTTCCAGCAGGGCATCGTTTCCCAATGGCAAAGTTTGGCTTGCTTGCAGAGATGTTGAGAGCGCAGGGGATTTTAACGGACAGAAACGAGCATACGCCCGCACCCTTGTCCCTTAACGTGCTTATGGCGGCCCATGACAAAGAATACGTACAGCGCTTTATTCGTGGGGAGCTGAGCAAGCAAGAAGAAAAAGAAATCGGTTTACCTTGGTCTGAATGGCTGGTTGAACGAACATTGCGCGCTGTCTCTGGCACCATACTCACCAGCGAACTCGCATTCCAACATGGCTTAGCTTGTCACCTTGCAGGTGGCACGCACCATGCCCATCCTTCTCATGGTTCGGGATTTTGCATCTTTAATGATTTGGCTGTCGCAGCGCTCGCGATGATAGCATCGGGTCGAGCCAAGAAAATTCTTATCTTAGACT
Source organism: Marinomonas arctica (assembly GCF_003259225.1). Taxonomy (GTDB): domain Bacteria; phylum Pseudomonadota; class Gammaproteobacteria; order Pseudomonadales; family Marinomonadaceae; genus Marinomonas; species Marinomonas arctica. The sequence continues at coordinate 131,536 of NZ_QHJF01000009.1, forward strand.
GCGACGTACACCAAGGCGACGGCACCATTGCTTTCTTCAAAGACAGATCTGACATTGTGCCCGTCTCGTGGCATTGCGAAGAAAACTACCCGCCAATCAAACAAACCGACGGCATTAATATTGCCATCCCCAAGGGCGCCAACGACGAGGAATACTTATCCATTCTGAAAAGCACCTTGCCTGCGATATTGGCGGAACATCAGCCTGACTTTGTCTTCTACGACGCGGGCGTCGATGTCCATCAAGACGACCGACTCGGCTACGTTAATCTCACTGATCAAGGTATTTTAGAGCGAGATAAATACGTCATCGAAACCTGTGTCGGTCTCAAACTCCCCACTGCTTGTGTCATTGGTGGCGGTTACGACAGACAGGAAGAGAGAGTCGCATGGCGACATAGTTTGCTGCACCAAGCCGCGAATCAGGTCTGGCAGGAATATTTTTGATAGGTTTATGTCTCCTCCCGCTTTTTCTCAAGGACATGAGGTGCGCAAATTGGCTCGCCAGCGTTATTGAAAAAGGCAGAAGGTTTGCTGAAACCTTTTAATTTCCATGCAAGGATTTTTGTCACCATTCGAAAGTTAATGTTGATAGGGGATGCTTTGAGATCCTCGGGAATGGACGATTTAGCAAACTGACTAAAAACATACCCTCTGCTTTTTCCCAAATCCACATCTTGTGTTTGTGAGTTGTCCATAAAGCTATGAATTACCCCAATAAATGGCCCACCGGCGCCAAAAGTATTGCCAATCGGTGTATTGCAACAACTTGCATACCAGCGATGCAAACCTTTAGCACTAAGCCTTAGGCAAGCAATCTGCGACTTTCCTTCCGTGATCGTAAGAGACGACATAGGGGTTTGAAAAATATTTGTTCCACCGTACTGATCTAAAACACTCTCACCTTGTCCTAAATAATGAGCAAATGCTTGGCAGTCATGGCAACAACAAATAATCCGAGTGCCAATCCTTGAACTGACGGAAGAGATCTTTCCTCTAACCGTTCCACACGCGCACTTTAAATTTACGTCAGACATGGAGCAAAGCCTCCTTACTATGAAAAAGCATCGTTCAGAGTGTAGCAGTGTTTTTGGATGTTAAAAGGGGGGGGCAGACTTCTTTAATTAGGTTTGAGCCCTTTAGCCTAACTAGACTAATTTTTGGGTAGTTTTGCATAGCAATGCTGTGCGATATGATCTGTATATTAATGCACAGCAAGGAAGTGCGAATGTCATTAGAGTTTAAACACCTACCTTGATCCACACAAATATTGAGGTACCAACAAATGCGTAAAACAAAACGCCGACCAGTTAGCGTTGGTGAAATGCTTAAAATTGAGTTTCTAGAACCGATGAACATTACCTCCAAAGCGTTGGCAGATGCCACGGGCGTGCATCGTAATACCGTCAGCAGCCTTATTAACGGTGGTGTGTTAACCGCACCAATCGCAATAAAACTGGCAGCCGTCTTTGGCAATACACCTGAATTTTAGTTAAACATACAGCACGCCGTCGATCTTTGGGATACATAAAGCCGCTACCAAGAAGAGGCGAAACGGGTAAAGCTTTTGGTGGTGGGTAAGAAAGAAGGATTGCATGCATAACAAGTTATACATGTATCCCTTATATCTAGTTTTTTAGCCCTTGATATGAAAAGTATGATTCGTTAATCCAGAAGGCCAGTCTAACGACTCAGTCTTCGTTTGTTTGCTGCCAACCGCTTTGATAACGGCTATATTAATAGGCTTACCTTCTCTACTTATCCTGCTGTTCAGTCAGAGTGATGGTTTTTTGATACATGCCCATAATGGCTGCTTCCAGTAAAGTAGGGTGTGGCAATATCAAACTGCTTGATAGACTTGAACCTAGATCAGTACAGTGATTGTTGTTGGGTGGGAATGTAACGCTTGCGTGAGTGATAAAGCCAATTCCTTGATTTTACTGGGTTATAGAGATGGGTGGCTTGTTAAGTGTGATGACTTGCTGACGTAAAGGTGTCATAACTAATCCTCCATTGTTGAGTGGAAGATTAAGTGTGGTTCTAAATGAGGGAATTGGGGAAACTGAGAAAAGACCCGCGAAGCGGCTTAGTTCAACGCCTTTGTAACCGGACCGAATTGCGGAGCGGTTTTTTGTGTTAAAGTTGAGCGAAACGAAGCACACAAAAAGCGCGGAGCTTTGGGTGTCGGTGTGCAGAGCTTTGTTAGCTTTTTATGTAGATTAGAATATCTTTATTCACGCTTTTCGTGCCTGTGCAGTGGCCTTACTTCTCTTCTCAATGGTCTCTCTCCAAGTATCTAATTCCGTGATGTCAGCAAGTAGTTCGTCGGGATCTGGAACAGCAATACCTCCTTGGAGGGCTTTATCATGTGCGTAATTAGAACACTTGGTCATGCCTGCATATACTCGTGTGTAATCTCCATCTTCCACAACAACACCTACTAATCTCTGAGTCTCAATACCTTTTCGGAAACGCAGGATCACCTCGCGTAAAAGAACCTCTTCGACCGCTCTCTCCCACGCCATACGGAGCCTAAAATAAGCATCGACTGTTTGTCTTTGATGTTCTTGCTCTTCTCCATCCCTGTGCAGTTTAGCGATAGTTTGATGCTGGGCTCTCAAGGCCTTAATCCTCTTACCAGTGCTTTTTCCCTCGAAAGGTAGCTCTGGATCTGCAACTCCGAAACCTTCGGCACGTCGTGTCAGACTCTGCGTAATAATGGGTACAGCCGCTAGTTTAGCTTCCTCCGCAAGTAGGCAAAGAAAATAGATATCATGTGTAAATACAATTACTTGACGTTGAGAAGCTTCGCTAGCTAATCGCTTTGCTACCCGTTCACGGCGGCGATGATCCAGAGAGGACACTGGATCATCAAATACGATGCCGCCTTTTCCACCACTCAACCCGACCTCGGCGAGAAAAGAACCAATTGCGATTGCCCGCTGCTCACCTTCACTAAGAACTTCAGCGGGATTTCGGCTTTGTGGCAACTCGAGTTTCAGCTTATGTAGCGCCTTACCCCTGTCCGAGCGGCTTTTCAGAGAAACATGGAGCGAGCCCACTCCTAACAATTTGAATTCACGATTAAGCGACTCAGCTAGTTCTTGTGAAACGACCTTTTCAGCAAGCTCTGAAGCCTTTCGAGAAATGGCAGTAGTGTTTACTGCCGACAGGCACTGTTTCAGTTTTGCCTGATGTTTAAGTTGGTCAATGGCCAAAAGTACTGCATCTTTGACTTGGTTTAGGCGCGCTCGCGCATCATATTCATCAAACTGCTTTTGAACTGAGGCGCGCGCCTTTTCGTCGGATGCTTTTTCAAGAGTTTCGGCTTCAGCATTCAGTCTTTTAGCAAGAACTTCAAACCGCGGAGCAGGATTAGCGAAAGTTTGATTAGCGCCTTCCCATTCGTGAGAAATAACTGCCGCCTTAATAAATTCTTGGCGAGCCATCAATGATTGCTGAAAGGTTCTTAGATCACTCGCCAAATGTGGGTCAAGGCCCTCAATCTCACTGTAGGTCACATCGTCGATATTTAAATTCAAATTGCATTCTACGAATGGCTTATACTCGGCGTATAAAGCAAGCCTTCGCTGCTGGGAAGTTTTCTCAGCATCCTCTTGAATAAAGGCCTCGAATCGTTGTAAACGGGAAGCTCCTTCCGCTAGAGGTTGTTGGCAAAGCGGGCAAGATGCGTCCACTCCCAAATCAGGAAAATTCTTATCAGGATGGGACTCTAAAACGAACTTTCGAGCCGCATCGAATAGCTCTCGCCAAGCTTCTCCTCCGGTTCCAGGTAGCAAACTTTCACCTTCCTCGAACTTCTTTGCCGCGAGTGCAGCTGCAGATTGCGCAGTGCGATAGCTATCCGCTAGTCTTCGAAATTTAGTTACTACTGCTTGATCAACTAACGCGCTCTTTTTGTTTGCGTTGTTTACGATGCTCGATACTCTTCGAGCTTGCAAACGAAGTTGAGCCGCCTTTTCTTTTGGATTGTTTTCTTTCAGGCTTTTATCCAAATCCGCATGCAGGGCTAATTCTTCCTGTGACAGTGCAGCCAATGCATTAACTTGATCAGGCGTCGTTCTAGCCGAAAGTCCTGAAATCAGTCTGCCAACTGCGGTTTCACCGTGCAGAGGTATGAAGGCGGAAAGGTTCGGATCTGACTGGGCAGATTCAGTATCAATCTTTGATTTTAATTGCTTGCAGAGCTTAGCGAGCCCTTCGAACACATCTAGCCCATAGGGAACGTAAGAAAAATCATCTTCTCTATCTAAATATGCACGCGCACAGCGCGAGTCGAAGACAGAGAACGACGATAATACCTCCGGAGCAGCCTGCCCGTCGATCCATCGAAGCTCTTGCGGTTTGCCATCAATGTTAATCTCAAAAACAGCTTCAGCTTTCCCAGATTTTTCTTTAGGAAGGGCGGCATTCGGGTAAATAGTTTCAATCTGATCGCGTGCACGACATGCACGCTTGAACACACGAGAGTAACCTGATTTTCCAGAACCATTGTCACCATAGATTACCGTCAATCCTGTTGAACCAAACGGCAGATGCTGGTTTTCGGCAATAGCGTTTACAAATCGCATATTTTTAATGGCAAGAAGTTCAACGTGTGTTGATGGCTTTACATGGGCTGGGATTTGATCAGCTACAAGTCGTTTGGGTTTACGATTCTTAAAGTCTGGAATGCCATGTGCAAGTTTAAGTAGAGAATATAGGTCTTCTTGATCTTCGACCGTTAAAGTTTGCTTAGCAAGTAATCGAGCAACCGCGTCGCTTTGCCAATCAGGAAGGCTCTGCGACCAATTCAGAATTTCTTGTAGCAGCGACATAGAAATTTCCTTATTTAAACTATTCGTGTACGACTTCGGAAGCTAACGCTTTGCACAGCGGCGCGAGGTACGAGCGTCCAGCGCCGTAGGCGCGAACTGATGCAACTTGTTAGGTTCATTTGTTCCCATGTTAATCCCAGCAATTGCAATCTGCCCCGCACCCTCCAGGCATATAACAAGCAAAATCAACAGGAGGCGAGCTTAAATCATTTGCTTGGTACGGATTACGGGGCGCTCCAGACAGCAATTGCTTGTTCTCCCATGAATATATGACACCAATATCCCTGTCGGAACAGTGGTAGCTGTACATTTCCCAGCTATATTTTTCATAAAGAAAGTCATGCACCAACTCCCTCATTGCCAAAGGATTAACGTAAAACCACTCCGAAAGCCTGCCGGAGGTTCTATGACGTATTCGCTCGTAGTACTGACACAGCAAAGCAATAACGCCACTCTCAATTTCACTAACCTTTAAAGGAGCCACTCCTTCTTTAATCTTGAAGGCGCAAAGCAAGGCATAAAAAGGATTTTGGCTTCCACTTGCTCGTGTGCCTAGCTGCCCTGTTGTTAGTCCAATTTTAGCCATGTTGTCATAGCGGGTATCAAGGCCGACATATATCCATCCATTAATGGAATTCTCTTGCCGCAACCTTTCCCACTCACATGATGCCTCTTTATAGTCATCATAGTCGTCAAAATTGAAGTCGTCCTCCCAGTTTCTATTCATGACTTTGAACCTTCCGAGAGCCTAATATTTTAATAGTGCGCATGCTCGTTTAGACAATTTCAAAACTGTCCAAAAAACCTTATAAACAATTGAATAATAAAAGTTTTATAAAACTATTCACAAAAGTAAAAACTGGAAAAACGAGCATGCGCGTTATTCCCATTATTCACAGCGCGTTATTTCTGCTCTGTGAATCCTTATTCATTGATATTAGAGAACTTTCTTTCTCCCTGCTAGTACAAAATGCGCACAACTGTTTTATTTAAAATGGCTAAACGCGCAAAATAGGGATCATTATAAAAATAAACTGTATATACAGTCATAATCAGCTGATTGTCGTCCTAAAGGTGCGACATGTGAAAGCTTCGCTTTCATCGTCAGATTACGCCTCGTTCCTCGTCTCATCAGACCTACGGTCTTTGGTTCACTATGCAGTCAGTTCGACGCGACGAGAATTTTATCAGGACACACATGTTAAAAACCTTGTAAATACTGACTTTCTAAAGTGCGTGTCTTATGAACGGTTCTGTGCGGAGCCGCATGCAGGGTGTTGTGGGGGCTGGAGGTTAGAGACCTCCGGCTACCCGATTAGGTGATTTATTCACTGTAGATTATATTACCATCTAAATCATAAACCTCTTCATATTGGAGGAGGCTTGATACAAATTCATTAAAAGTATTTGCTACCACGAGGCTATTACCATCATCAGTCTCTGTGACAATAACTTTGGGATCAGTTAGGGAATCGCTGTAGTCTAGAGCTAACCAAGTATGGCCATTACCTTCAAGCGGCACATATGTTTTTGGAAGCCCCCATTCCCTACCAGAACTCATAGAGCTAAATATGGAATTCTCGGCATTCGGATCAAGATTTGAAAAAGTACCAATTTCATAGAACCCTTCACCAAAATAATATTGCAAGGTTTCGTTATCACAAGGCGGTAACTTAACTACTTTAGTTTCTTCCGACTTAGATAAATTTACATATTCTTTAGGTAGCAAAAAACCGTACTTTTCTGCGAAGTAACTAAGAGCTTCTTCGGCTGAATAAACACGATAGTTTTCAACCCGACGAACATTTCCGCATTCAGGGCAAACAAAATAAGCCGTTCCATCAACAATATCTGGATTAGAAAGTTCTTTTCGACAACATCTCATGCTCTGATGCCTTCTTGTCACCTAACATTTTAATAGTGCGCATGCGTATCTACACTGTTTTTAATTTCCATTTAAACCCCTATAAAAAACTGATTCAATGGCACGTTTTAATCTTTCCCACAGGCTGGTTAGTTGGAAATCCGAGCTTGCTGCGGGTTACGTCTTTTATCCACAGCGGGTTATTTCCGCTGATGATAATCTTATTCTTTGATACTAAAAGACTTTCTGATTCTCTACCAGTGCAAACGGGCTAAATTATGATTATTATTTACACAAACCAAGCGAAAAATTGGTAACCGTAAAAATAGACTGTATATCTGTCTAGTTTCTTATTAGCTATTCACAAGGCACAGCGACGTGTTGATGGATTCTGCGGATTATGAAAGCTTCGCTTTCAGCGGCGGATTGCGGTCGTACCTCCCTTATCACGCCCTACGAGTAGCTACGATGACGTCAGTTCGACGCGACGAAGTTGCGCGACTTTATGGCGTTTCAGAGTCATTCCAAAATATCCTTTCGCACATCAACAAAACCAATCTATGCTTCTCATCTGGTCTACGGTATTGGATTTAACCATTGGTAAGTCTATGTTCAATGCTTTTGGGATTCTGACGATTATCTAATACGGCTAAAATCAAGACTTGATCGTCTATAACTTGGTAGTAGATTGAAAAAGGAAAGCTGCGGGCAAGAACTCGGAATCTGCCATTAATGTTAGGATGAATACCTGCGAAAAATCGCAACCGTTCAATATCTAACATCAAACTGTCAACACAATATTGACCAAGTGCCGCATTTATTTTTGCATAGAATTGCTTCGCATTGAGCAAATCTTTTTCGGCCGATGGCGTAAAGAAAATGTTAAATATCACGATTTAAGTCTTTCTCGTACCTCTTCAAAACTGCGCCATTTTTCAGTTTCATTAAGCTCATGCTTGCGCGTTTCTAATTCTTGCAGGTGCCATTTGGGTGAGTCAAATTCAGCTTGGTTCTGAGCCAATGCACTCATTACGGCTTCCATTAATTCAATTTGACCATCGAATGGCAGTTCTGCAATTTTTTTCGTGTCAATCAACATACCAAGCTCCTTTGTTCGGTTTCTTGAAAATAAGTATACCTATATTAACAAAATAATCATTTCCTCTTTTTCACTCGCTTCTTTCAGCTAAAAGCCATTGAGAGGAAATAAAAACACTTGAAGACCCAAAGAGCACCCCATCCTCCGCCTTCCCCTTGGAAAAGACAAAAGGGGAAGGGACTTGGTGATTAGTAGACGTTACCTTCTGTGCTTGTCCCTCAACATTATCGGCCTCTATGAAGAAGTCAGTTCGACGCGACGAAGTTGCGCGACTTTATGGCGTTTCAGGGTCAGTTAAAAATAGGCTTTCTAAAAGCATCAAAAACAATCTATGCCTTACTGCCCTAGAGCGTCGGTAAAGCTATTCTTCGATGACAAAAATCAGGCATTAAAGATCTTAAAGAGACCTTTTGGTTACTTTTGCGGATCTGGGCAAAAGTTACCCGCTCAGCAGAGCGGAAAAAAGCTCCTTGCTCAAAGCATTTGAATGGAATGTGAATTCCGTGTCGGGCTAAAGCTGAGACCTACCGAGCTTGATTCCCGCTTTCGCGGGAAGGGCGTTGCTTGGATTATAGCGGGGGGGATCTAGAAAGGACAGGCCGCGACAAACGCCACCCAGGCGTTTGTAAACGGGTGCCTAAATTCCAGCCGGTAGGCGTGGAGTAGCAGGCGAGGATCGCGCTGATATTCTGGGTCGTAGAATTCATCGCCAATTATCGAGTGTCCTAGGCTTTGCATGTGGACACGCAGTTGGTGAGAACGGCCAGTAAAGGGCACGAGTCGAACACGGGTGGTGTTGTTTTCGTAGGCCATTTTTTCCCAGTAGGTGACGGAATCTTTGCTCCACTCGTCGGTGCAGATGATTTGTCTGGGTCGGTTGGGCCAGTCGCAGCGCAGTGGTTTTCGCACTTCGCCTTTTTCACCCAAAAGATGACCGCGCAGTAGGGCGCGGTATTCTTTTTGGACTTCTCGTTCACGAAAATGCGCGTACATGCGTTTTTGACATTCGTGGGTTTTCGCCACGAGGATTAAGCCTGAAGTGGCTTCGTCCAAGCGGTGAATCGCAAAGGCTTCGCCAAATAAGCATTCTGCTCGATGCAAGATAGAATCGAGCTTATCTGCGCCTCGACCGGGCACAGATAAGCAGTTAGCAGGTTTGTTTATCACAGCAAACCATTCATCTTCGTACAATATCTCTAAGCGAGATAGCTCTAAACTCGGCACAACATCCTGCACAGGGTGTTATTCCGGCTTAGTGGTTAAGATGATACGAATCGCATCCAAGCGGATTTGGTGCTCGTCGATGCGCGTCAAACCTTCTTGCATGTTGATTTCAAGCCGTTCGATATCTTCATCGCGAATGGTGTCGTTGAAGGCTTTTAATTCCACTAACCGTTCGATTTCATTTTGGCAACGATGTTGGTAAGACGTTTTCGCGGCCTGAACGATAGGGCGTGCTTGATCTTGGGCTTTCAGTTGGTGAGCTTGCAGCACTTCGATCAAGGTTTTGCGCAAGGCGGCTACCCATTGTTCCGCGACGCGGTTTGGCACGCCTTTGAGTTTTTCCGCCCATTTGTCAGCGGTAAATTGCTGGTGGAGGAATTTGCCATTGGAGTCAGACAGTTGCCACATGGGAGTCATTGGCAGGGATTGCGCCAATTTCAAACGTGGGTGGGCCGTCGCTTCGATGACGAACATACTTTCTACCAAGACGGTGCCTTCTGGTAATGCTGCGATAGGCAGAATAGCAGAGGTAAGTTTGCCAGAGTCAAAGCCTTGCACTTCGTCCATGAGCATGGTGATTAACGGGTGTTCCCAAGTGGCGAACGCCACGTCTTCACGTTGGCTGGCTTGACGGCGATCGAGCATAAGCATTTTGCCTTCTTCTTCGATGCCAGGAAGTGCTTCGAGCATCATGTCGGTAGAAGGGCGGATGAACCAAGCTGCGCGTTCTGGATCGTCGTTGATGCAGTCTGCGTAAATATTAAAGGCGTGAGTCACTTGCTCGATGTAGTGATGTAAGCCTTTTGTGGCTTGGTGGTTAATTTGATCGATTAACGCACGAGCTTGTTCTGGTCGGCACGAGCTCATTTCTAGTAAACGATTACGACCTTCTTCCATTTGTTTTAGCAGTGCTTCGTGGTAAACACGGGCTTCACTTAGCAAATCCGCATCGTCATCTTGGCCGTGCAAATAGGCGTGTAGGCTGTCACCAAAGGCTTCTTCGACCTTGTCGCCAGAGCCGGTGGTACGGCAAAATGCGTTTAACGCATGGTGATACCAGTTGAACAAGCGTTCTTGTACACTTTGTTTGATGTACGGTACGTGAATTTGCACGTCATTTAATTGCCCGAGACGATCAAGACGGCCAATACGCTGTTCAAGTAAATCTGGGTGTTCTGGCAGATCGTACATGACGATGTGATGGCTGAACTGGAAGTTACGGCCTTCACTACCGATTTCAGAACACACTAAAATTTGTGCGCCGTCTTCGTCGGCGAAATAAGCCGCAGCACGGTCACGGTGAATCAGTGGCATTTGCTCGTGGAAATCGGCACTTTGGAAGCCGGCAAAAGTCAGTTGGTCGTTTAGCCATTGTGCCATGTCGGCAGTATGACAAATCACTAGTACTTTGTCGGCTTGGCATTCGAGGAACTCTTTTAACCATACCCAGCGTGGATCTTTTTCCCATAAACCATCAGCGACTTCGGTTTCTGGTTGCACATGACGATTAGCCGATTCGAAGTGTTCGTTATTGTCCAATGGGTAAGAATGCAGATAACGATCCGGAAAGCCACCCACAGCTGCGCGTGTGTTACGGAACATTTCACGACCTGTGCCATGGCGGTCAATTAACCAGCTAATGGCTTCTTTTGCTGCCTGTGTTTGCTCAGTCCCTGTTTTGGTAGTGAGTGTTTGGAACCATTCTTTGGCGTTCACTTCTTTTAAGTAAGGGCCGAAGGCATTGTTCCAATCAAGCGCTTCTGGTGAGCTGTTTTCTTGGCTAAATGGTAGTAATGCTTCGGCCAATTCTGCCGCTTGTTTGAATGCTTGTTGCTGGGCTTGGTAGTGGTCGAAATCATGGTAATGATCCGCATCCAATAGCTGCAGGCGAGAGAAGTGTTCGCGCTCGCCCGTTTGTTCCGGCGTTGCACTGAGCAATAAGATCGATTCTGTTTTGGCGGCCAAACGTGCCACGACTTGGTAGCCAATGCTGGGTGTTTCTGGATGCCAGGCAAGGTGGTGGGCTTCGTCGACAATGACCATATCCCATTCCGCATCCAACATGTGTTGAGTGGCTTTTGGGTGTTGGCTCGCCCAATCGATTGGTGAGATCACAAACGGTTGTTGTTCAAACGGGTTGTCGTCGCCTTCCATGAAGTCTTCGTACACGGATTCGTTGATCAGTGAGAATGGCTGGTGGAAGCGACGCAGCATTTCAACCAACCACTGATGTTGCAGGTTGGTTGGTGTCAGAATAAGTACGCGTTTGCACAGGCCATTTAGTAAGCGTTGATGCAAGATTAAGCCGGCTTCTAGGGTTTTACCCATACCCACTTCATCACATAAAAGGGCGCGCGCTTTCGGACGGTTGGCGATGTCATGCGCCAGATAAATCTGGTGTGGCAGAAGTTCGGCTTTTAAGCCCATCAAACCGCGTACTGGTGATGCGGCATTGGCTGCTTGGTGTTCGAGGGTATGACGACGCAAGTCAAACCACATACGGCGAGCGGGCGACAATGCCAATAATGAATCGAGCTCGTTTTTGTCGTTGCGTGGAAATTGAATAACCGATTCTTCTAACCAATCGTCGTCTTCGCTGATGCGGTATTCGATCAGGTCGTTAATTTCTTCTACTTCCAAAACGGTGAAGGTTTCATCTTGGAAGTGCAGTTGATCGCCGACGGTTAAGGTGCGTCGAACAAGACTGGTCTGGTCATTTGAGTATTGACGATCCGCTTCCGCATCTGGGAAGTGCAAGGTAAAAGACTTATTTTGTGTGTCTACTATCATGCCTACGCCGAGATCAGGCTCGTTGCGGCTACTCCATCTTTGTCCAGTTTGGTACATAGTTATGCGTTGTCCGGTTCAATTAAAGTTAAACTGCCTTGGCATAAATCAGTCAATGTGACTTTATGCTCAGGCCAAGTACGTTCGATGACAGCAAGGTCAATCACAATGCTGTCACTGTAGGTTTTGTTGGTTATTTCTATATCGCTGTGTTCTAGCCAATATTCAACCTTGCCTAATAAAGGGTAGGCGATTTTTAGCTGAACGGGGCAGCGTGGGTACACATTTTCATATTTGGTCTGCGAAAGTGCTTCTTGTACCGCTTGGCTATAGGCTCTGACCAAGCCGCCAGCCCCCAGTTTTACGCCACCAAAAAAGCGTGTTACGACCACGGTGGTTTCGCCAAAGTTCGAATGCTGTAACACATTTAACATGGGTTTCCCTGCGGTACCTTTTGGCTCGCCGTCGTCGCTTTGATCCCATAAATGGGCATTATGCGGCATGCCGGCAATAAACGCCCAACAGTGATGATTCGCATCAGGGTAACGCTGGCGTGTCTCTTCGATAAAAGCCTTGGCCGCATCACGGCCGTTGGTACGGCAAACGGTCGTAATAAACTGACTGTTTTTTATTTCTAGATCAAAGCGTTGCGTGTGTGTTGGGCTTAGGTAGTAATCCATGTAAACTTATCGAAACCTTAGCATGACCGCTGCGCGCGCCAATACAGTGTTAAAAATAGACTCGTTTTGTTTTTGTTCGCGACGTCATGTAAAGACCTCACTTTGTTTAAAACAGTTAAATAGCGAGTTTTAATTTATATGACAGATTGGCTTTCGCAATCAGTTTGGGTGTTATCGGGCTTTTGTATCGGCGCGATTCTTCTCTCTGGTATTGCTGGCGCTATTGTACAGGCTATGCGCCGTCAGTGGCAGCACACACAAGAAAAAATGCAGCAACAAAATGAGGAATTACAGCGTCTTTTGCAGCAATCGAAAGATCAGATTCATTATTTGGAAAAAGAGTCCCTGACTTTAGAGCAACAATTTGCGGCAGCACAAAGTGTTTGGCAAGAAAAGGAAGCTTTTTATCGGGAGCAAAAAAAGCAAAACGCCACTGAGTTTAAGCAAATAGCTCACGAGATTATGAGTCAGCAAGGTCAACAATTGGCCAAAGAAAACGAGCGTCAGTTGGGTTCGTTATTGACGCCGCTTGGTTCGCAAATTCAAAAGTTTCAAGAAAGTGTCGAGAAGAGTTATCAAGAAGAAGCTCGTGAGCGTTTTTCTTTGGTAAAAGAAATCAAAGGTTTGCAGCTACTGAATCAGAAAATCAGCGACGATGCGGTGAGTCTGACCCATGCTTTAAAGGGGCAAAATAAACTGCAGGGCGGTTGGGGTGAAGTGATTCTGGAGCGAATATTAGAACGCTCAGGACTAGAAAAGGGCCGTGAATATGAGACGCAAGCCTCTTATCAAACCGCAGAAGGTCGACGCTTGCAGCCAGATGTAGTGATCCATTTGCCTGAAGGTAAACAAATCATTGTCGATTCCAAAATGGTGCTGATCAGCTATTTGGCCTACATGGAAGCAGAAACTGATGAAGATAGAAATCGTGCGCTGAAACAGCATCTAGACGCTGTACGTCGTCATATGAAGGAATTGAGTGCCAAGTCTTATCACGATTTACCGGGTGTCACTTCGCTGGATTTTGTGTTGTTGTTTATCCCCATTGAAGCCGCTTTTGGTTTGGCACTTCAGGCTGACAATGGTTTGTTTAGCGAGGCGTTTGAGCACAATATTATTATCGTTGGGCCGTCTAATTTATTGGCGACCCTGCGCACCATTCAGAATATCTGGCGCAATGAAAAGCAAAGTCAAAATGCCATTGAAATTGCCCGTCAGGCTGGCGCTATGTACGACAAGTTTTCGAGCTTTGTTCAGGATATGGACGACATTGGCAGTAAATTAGACGCGGTGAGTCGAACGCACGATGCGGCCTTGAAAAAGCTCACGGCAGGACGTGGAAACTTGGTAGCAAGAGCGGAAAAACTCAAATTGATGGGCGCGAAGACCAGTAAGGCGTTGCCAGTGGAGTATCTCAATGACGATACTCTCACTGACGAGTCTAGTGATTAGTTGAAACTAAAGTGTTTAATGCCTGATTAGGTCGGTATGACCGTAATCAGGCCTACAAAAGTCTTAGCTTATTAGTGATCTCTTATTATTCTGGGAAAATCCAAAGCACAGTGGCCTTATTTATGTAGTTGGTGGTTTGCAGTTCCTGAAGAATTCTAGTGGTCAGTTTTTGCAAGTCAGTGCCTTCTGGAATCTTGGCTGAATTGGCGATGATTTCCAAATCAAGGCGATTGTCTAGGTAGTGCAGTCGAGTGTTGGGGATATCCACATAGGTCGTGTGTTGACGTAGTAAAAAGCCCAAGTCTGCCAGTATTTGATGGCGCGCAGGCAGTTTCAAATGCGGCGGTTTGCCGGATTCATGGAGGAAGCTTTCCGTTTGAATTTTGTCATCTGTATCGATATGCACCATCACGTCTTGCACTTGCGAATGGGCTTTCTTGATAGTGTAGGCGACTAAATCACCAAGGTAGTGCCCTTCGCTGACGCTGGCATGGCTTGGTACGTGGATGTGCATGTCTAGGTAAATTTTGCCTGCCATGGATCTTGCCCTGACATCATGAGGCGCCATGACATGTTTGAGGCTGTTAGCGGTTTCTTTGATTTGTGCAATGAGCTTTGGATCGGGTGCCGTGTCTACCAGTTCCGCCAAGTTTTCCCACACCATGCTGATGGCCATTTTACCAATCAGAAGGGCAACCACAATAGACGCCACCATATCTGCCCAGCCATAACCAAAGTAAACACCGATCAAGCCTATTAACACAGCTACTGAAGAAAGCGCATCACTACGGCTGTGCCACGCATTGGCAACCAACATTTTGCTGCCAATTTCATCGCCGGCTTTTTTTGTGTAATGGAAAATCGCTTCTTTAATGACAATGGTTGCAATCAATGCCGCGAGGCCATACCAAGTAAATTGTGCTTGTGATGCGGGTGCAGTAACCGACTCATAAGCAATACCGAGTGCGACAATGATAAGCACCATGCCAAGAAATACTGTGGTCAACGTTTCAAAGCGCAGGTGGCCATAAGGGTGATTTTCATCTGGCCCTTGACGGGAATTAGCCGAAGCAAAGTAGACGAAGACATCAGTGACCAAATCGGATAAAGAGTGGATACCATCCGCGATTAGGGCCTGTGATTGAGAAAAATACCCCGCCACAATCTTTGCCAGACCAAGTAGGGCATCCCATACTGCGCCGACAAGGGTGACTCTTATTGCGATGTCTTGTTCTTGCTTCTGTTTTGTCATTAGGCTTTTTTAACCTGTAGTGAATGTTTAAGGACGCAAATTAGTTAACACAATAGAGCTTACTTAATTTTGCTTAAATTTTTATTAAGCGCAGGAGAATTTAAGCCACACTAAATGGAAAGTGTATAGGTTTTTTTGTGCAATATTGCTTTACTAATAAGATGAATTAATGTCTGTTTAAATTGGTGCATTTTGAGGCTTTATGGCAAGAGCGCCTTGTTGTCTAGCTTACCCGATGTTCTCCCCAACCTTATCCACGATATCTGTGGAAAAGGTTGGGGAGCTAAGAAAAGACGGGGTTTAATTGATTTCAAACCACAAGCAGTAAGAGCCGAAAAATTCTCTCATAGTCAATGACATTAGAGAGAAATTGGCATCCATGTCAGATAATCCGCCACCTTGTGAATCATTAAAGGCGGCTTCTTTTAAGGCGTCGTCAAATTTAATTTTGCGTAATGTTAGATCATCGTGCAGAACGAAGCTTAATTTGTCTGTCCAGCGAAGACCAAGGTTTTTGACCGCCATGCCTTGTTGTAAGTGACGTGTCACGTCTTCAGATAACGGCTCGAGGGATTTAAAGCGGATCGTCGCTTTGTCTTCGGATGAATCTTGGATTTCACACTCGTCACCCGTTTCTAGGCTGGCTGGAACTTCATTTTTGACTAACCAATCTGTCATCAATGAAGAAGGCGAAACTTGCGCCTGCAAAGGTGTCATGGGGAAGCTGCCAAGCGTAGTTTGTAAATGTTTAAAGAGCAGCTCTGTCATGCTGGCATTGGTGCTGTTGAGAACCAAAATTTTAGCTTGTAGATCAATGTATGCCCAAATATCGGTACGTTTCGAAAAGGCTTTTGGACGCAGGGTAAAAACCAACTCATCTTTCATATCGGATTTTTCTTTACGACCCACTTTACGACCTTCGATCAATTCGATTTCGGCAACCTTGGCTTCCAGTTCTTCTCGCACCACAGCAGAAGGCAAGACTTTTTCTTCTTTGCCTGCACGGAACAATAAGCAGCGGTCGCTGGCTAGACTCCATTGTTCGCTGTTGCGGATAAGCGGCAGCCAGCCGAAAGAAAACTCTTCCTGAGAGCCGCATTCTTTTAATGGAAACTCAGGAATTTTATTGATCAATTCATTCGTATCTAGTGATTCGGTGTCTTTTAATTGGAAAATCTGGGCATTTTTGAACCACATAATTAGTCTCTCACGGCTTCTTTAAAGTGTTTTCGGCAAACGGACAAGTAGCGGTCGTTGCCGCCGATTTCTACTTGTGCGCCTTCTTTAACTGGGATTCCTTGTGCATTGAGTCGAATGACCATGGTGGCTTTACTGCCACAATGACACACGGTTTTTAATTCAATCAGTTTGTCTGACCAAGCGAGTAATGCCTTACTGCCATCAAATAGTTCGCCTTGGAAATCGGTTCGAATACCAAACGCAAGAACAGGAATGTGTAGTTGATCGACGATTTCAGAAAGGTCGTAAACCTGTTCTTTGGTTAAAAACTGTGCTTCATCGATTAGTATGCAGCTCAATGCCTTATTTTGATGTTCCTCTTTGACTAATGCGATGAGGTTGGTGTGGTTATCAAATAAGCTGGCGTTTGCTGAGATGCCAATGCGGGAAGCGATTTGCCCTGTTTCAAACCGGTCGTCTATTGATGCTGTAAGGAGTAAAACTCGCATGCCTCGCTCGCGATAATTATGAGCGGATTGCAATAGAACGGTGGATTTTCCTGCGTTCATCGCCGAGTAGTAGAAGTACAGTTTAGCCATATCAGGTCTGTTTATTTGTTCACTGGTGAATTTGGCCAATTAGTATAGCAAATCACTATTGTGAATGAGAGATCTTTGTAAGAAGAGTGCCGTTGTCTTATTTTGCGTTTGTCGGAGTGTCTATTGCTTTGGTGGCTTTTTTAGAGGGCCTTATGGTTTTTGACTTGGCGAGGCTTTTGGTTATTTGTAAGGTTAGCCATTCTGCGCGCTTGATGCCATTCAGTTCACATAACTCATCTAATTTATCAATTATGTCTTGTTCTACAATAAGCTCTAAACGTTTTAAGCCTTGAGCTTTTTCTTTTTCTCGCTGGGCACGCTTGTTCAGTTTTAGCTGATCTTTTCTGGTAAGCGGCTGCGTGCGAGGACGGCCAGGGGATTTGCCGAATAGATCAATTGTATTCCGATCGGATGACGCTTTTGCCATGATGCATGTAATTCGTATTAATGTGGAAGGGGGATTTTATATAAAAAAAGCCAACAACAAAACGCGATTTGCGCATTTTGTTGTTGGCTTAGTGACTTACTTTTGCGCGGTTTGTTTATCGGCCTGCTGTTGTGCGACTTGATTGGTAGCAATGAAGTCCAACAGTATTTCAGAAGCCTCTTTTGCATAGGTGTCTTCTTCGATTGGTACTATGTCTTCAACCGATGTTAGCCGTTCTAAGCCAAGGGCTTTGCGACGCGTATTTTCTCTCTCTAGCTCTCTTTTTTTGCCTTCTTCTCGTTGCTGTATTCGAGTGCTTTCCTGTAATGATACGGTCTTATAGCTTTCTGCCAGTGATTTAAATTCACTGATTTGATCGTTTATTGCCACAAAGTTAGGATCTTTGGCCATTCTGGCTTCATGACGCGGTTCTAAAATCGGCAAGTAAGCTGGTATGTTCCAATACACAGGATAACGAGTCTCATGGATTTTGTCCCAAGGTAACGGATTATCGAGAGCACTTTCGCCTATGGTTTCTTTATCGATTAAAGAAGGGAAGGCAATATCTGGCATCACCCCTTTATGTTGAGTGCTTTCGCCAGACACGCGATAAAACTTCGCTTGGGTGATTTTAAGCTGTCCTTTGTCTAACTCTTGTAATACCTGCACGGTGCCTTTACCAAACGTTTGGTCGCCAAGAATCAGCGCGCGCCCGTAGTCTTGCAGTGCGCCGGCCACGATTTCAGAGGCAGAGGCACTCATGCGGTTAACCAAAACCGCCATAGGGCCACTGTAAGCGATGGCGGTATCGGTATCGCCTAAAGGGGTAACGCGTCCACTTTGATCACGTATTTGTACCGTCGGGCCGGAGGGAATAAATAGCCCCGTTAAGGCATTAGCTTCTTGTAAAGAACCGCCTCCGTTGTTTCTTAGGTCGAGAATCAGGGCAGAAATACCTTCTTCGCGTAATTCATCAATTAACTGTTTGGTGTCTCTGGTTGAGCTTTTATAGTTTTTGTCGCCCGCTTGGATGGCGGCAAAGTCGGAATAAAAAGTGGGCAATGTAATAACGCCAACTTTGTATTTTTCACCATCACGCTCAATTTCAACCACTTCTTTTTTAGCCGATTGGTCTTCGAGTTTTACTTTTTTGCGAACAATGCTGATGCGTTTGCTGGTTTGAGTGTCGCCTTTACTTGGGGTAACTTCCAATATCACGGTGGTGTCTCTTTCACCACGAATCATATCGACGACGTCGTCGAGACGCATTCCCACGACATCAATCATGGGTTTGCCTTCTTGTCCTACGGCAATGATACGGTCATTAGGAGCTAGGTCGCTTTGTGTCGCGGCTGGGCCACCAGGTACAAGGCGAACGACTTTGGTGTAGTCATCGTCCATTTGCAGAACCGCACCAATTCCTTCTAGAGACAAACTCATACTGATGTTAAAGGTTTCTGAGGCGCGTGGGGCAAAGTAGTTGCTATGAGGATCAAGCGCTGCCGTGATCGAGTTGGCAAAAATTTGGAACACGTCGGTGGCATTGGTTTGGTCTACTTGCTTGAGCTGGTTTTTATAGCGACGCTCAATGGTCGAAATGATCTTTTCTTCACTTTCGCCATTTAGTTTTAATGTTAATGCACGGTTTTTAAGGCGTTTACGCCAGTAATCATCTAACTCGGCTTGAGTAGTTGCCCATTTTTGCGCGTCTGGGTCGACGTTGAGTGTTTCATCGACGTCATAATCAAAGCTTTTTACCATATCGGGCAAATGCTTTTGGATATGGTCGAGTCTGGTTTCCAAGCGTTTTAAATAGAGGTTATAAATTGTGAAGGCAACTTGTGTATTACCATTTCTGAGTGCATCGTCAAAGCTACCGCGGTATTGTGATAATTCGTCGATGTCACTTTGTAAAAAGAAGCTTTTGCTCGGATCTAGAGCGTCAATATAGTAGTCAAACGCTTTGGCCGAAATGGCATCGTCAATGTGAGGTCTGTTATAATGTATGCCCTCTATCATCTCAACGAGCTCTTTGGAGACTTTGTCGTATTCATGAGGAGGTTGTAGCTCCTGATAAGCCGACGCCGATGTTGAGGTAAAGGTGTAGCCAATTAGAAGGCAAAGCAAAAGGCGTTTATAGTTCATCCGGTATGGGCTCTCTCTGTCTGTTTTATACGTCACTGGTAAAATCATATTAGACACTGGGCTGTAAGGCTAGCTTAAGTGTTAAAAAGTCACTTTTTTAAAGCAATTGTGCTTATAGGACATTATGGAATTTTCACATTTTAATGATGCTTTACTGTCATTTCTTCGTTCATCTCCCACTCCTTTTCATGCAACAGATAGTATGCGTAATGCCTTGCTTAAAGAAGGCTTTGTTGAGTTGTTGGAAGAGAATAATTGGGTCATCGAAGAGGGTGGGCGATACTTTGTAACACGCAATGAATCTTCTTTGATTGCTTTTACAACGCCGCAGCTTAGTTTTAGTCAAAGTGGCTGGCGAATGATTGGGGCCCATACCGATAGCCCATGCTTAAAATTAAAACCCAATGCGCAGGTGGACCGTTTTGGTTACCATCAGTTGGGTGTTGAGGTGTATGGCGGCGTCTTGCTTCATACATGGTTGGATCGAGATTTGTCTATCGCCGGTCGTGTTACCTTAAAAACGCAGTCTGGTGACATTGTGAGTCGTCTGGTGGACTTCAAAGACCCTATTGCGGTGGTTCCGAACTTGGCTATTCATTTGAATCGTCAGGCAAATGAAGGTTTTTCTGTTAATCCTCAAGAAGAGATCTTGCCGATTTTATGTGGCGCTGAAAACGATTTTGATTTGCATGCGTTATTAACCTCTCAGCTTCAAAAGCAATATGCTGATTTGGATATTGAGATGATTTTGGATTTCGAGTTGAGCCTATACGATACTCAGCCAGCGGCTTTGGTGGGACTGCACAAAGAGTATATTTGCTCGGCCAGATTGGACAATTTGTTGAGTTGTTATGTTGGCTTGCAAGCGTTACTGAGTTCTGATTTGCAGCGTCCAAGTTTGCTGATTTGTACGGATCATGAAGAAATTGGGAGTTTATCGGCGTGTGGGGCAAATGGCCCGTTCTTAGACGATGTTTTACGTCGTTTAACACCTAATCCAGAGCTGTATGTGCAAGCCATTCAGCGCTCCATGCTGGTGTCTGCCGATAATGCCCATGGCTTACATCCTAACTATGCTCATAAGCACGATAAAAATCATGCACCAGCGATTAATAAAGGGGCCGTGATTAAAGTCAATGCCAATCAGCGTTACGCGACCAACAGCGAAACCGCCAGTATCTATCGTGATATTGCAGCGGAAGAAAACTATCAAGTGCAGTGTTTTGTAGTGCGTAGTGATATGGCGTGCGGCAGTACTATTGGGCCAATTACCTCTGGTGAGATTGGCGTGCCAACGATTGATATTGGTTTACCGACGTTTGGTATGCACTCTATTCGTGAACTGGCCGGTAGTCGTGATGCTTACGGCTTGTATAAGGTATTGACCCGTTTTACTCAGCGAGAGAAGTTAATGACGCGTTAATTGGCATGGATCGGTCAATAAAAAAGCCGCCAGTCATTTGATTGGCGGCTTTTTCTTTTTCTATGAACGTAGTATTAGTTTTTTGCGATTAACCACTTGTCTAACTCTTTGATCTTATCTTCGGTTAGATCCCCTGTCGCTTCCAACAAACTGAGTTTTTTCACGACAAAGTTATAGCGATATTGCTCGTAAGTATTTTGAGCATCGAACAGGTTTGATTGTGCGTCAAGCAATTCAACAAGGTTGCGTGTGCCAACATCATAGCCTGCTGTAGTCGCTTCAAGTGCACTGGCACGTGAGCGAATTAACTGTTGTTGCGCTTCGATTTGAGCGACAGCAGTTTGCAGGTCAAGATAAAGGCTACGAATATTCAGTTCAATGCTTTGTAATGAACTTGCTCTTTGCTCTGTGGCAGATTCTGCTTCGGCGACTGCTTGTCTAACAGAAGCATTAATAGCGCCACCGCTGTAAAGAGGAATGCTAACGCCTAGTCCAATCGAAGAGGTGTTGGTAACGCCATCCTGATTTTGGTTTGCTGGGCTAGTGTCGCTATCTTTACGTGATAATTCCCCTGTGATCTTTACTGTTGGCGTGCGACCATTGGCTTTTTGAATGTTGATGTTGTTTTCAGCACTGGCAACAGAGAGGTTCAAAATGCGCAGCTCTTTGTTGTCACGGTGGGCTTTTGCGATCAAAGAATCCACTGTCATAGCCGGGTCAAGACGAATAGGGTAATCTTTTGCCAGTTGAGGAATGCTTTGTATTTCTCGCCCAGTTCTTTGATAAAGTGCTTTTTGTGCATAAGATACATCAGAGCGAGCGCTTAGTTCTGTTACACGGACAGAGTCGTATTCCGCTTGAGCGTCTTGTAGGTCAGTAATGGATGCTAGACCCACTTCATATTGCTTTTTAGCTCGATCAAGTTGGCTTGCAGTACTTTTTACTAAAGCCTCGGTGGTTTGCAATGTAGATTGTGCAATCAATAGATTGAAATATTCAGTCAAGGTAGTTAATGCAAGGTCTTCTTCTGTATTGTCAAAGCTAATACCGGCGCTTTCATAGCTGAGCTCTACCGCATCTACCGCATAATTAAGCGCAGGAGAATAAATGGGATAATCTAATGAAATCGCCAAAGAATTCGAGTTGTTGTCGCTATTGCCTGTATCCGCATCGGTATTTGTGTAGCCTAAGTTTCCACTGAAACTGATATTGGGATAAAGATTACCCTTGGTGACGGTGACACCTTCATTTTCAGCTCGATAAGTAGCGGCCGCCGCTCTTAAGCCTGGATCGTGTTGTTTAGCAAGCTTGTATACTTCGTAAATGCTTTCTGCGTGGGCAGTCGTACTACTTAGGACGGCTGCAGCGATAAGTGATGATATAATATGCTTTTTCATAGATCTCTGTGGGCTCGTAGTATGAAATATAGTTATAATACTACCTCAAGTTTTTCACTTGTGGCAGTGCTATTCTCGCTATATCTATTATGACTATTGACCATATCATAACGAAATATTTTAAATAGGCCTTTAATGTGGAAAATTAATGCAAGAGCCGAACGTTTTCGACTCAATGCAGAGGTTTTGTCCCAACTAATTTTTTAACTCAATTGTGTATGTGATGGTTTTTTTCGAATGGGCTTTGATTTTACCGTCTAGAGTTAGGCTATTGGCCGAGAGTTTTTTGGCCTCATTGCCTTTCAATGTGTCGATGATACCGTTGGTATTTTGTTCTATTGAATAATCTTGATCTTGGTTCGAGAGGTTTTCAATAGTGGCCTGCCAAGTTTGTGTGGCAGGTAATTTTTGAGAGGAGGCGTTAACTAAGGTTAGTGAGCCTGTTATATCTTGGCTTTTGTTTGCGACAACATTCGTTGGATAACCCGCGCGTACGGTCTTTAAGAAGACAGTATTGCTTGGGATCAGCAAATTACCTCGTTTTTGGAAGGTTCTGTATTCTCCTGGTAATCCATCTTTTTGGAAAGTGAAGCGGATGTTGTTGTAAAAACTCAGCTCCATTTTTCCTGAGCTGTTTTCATGGGTGTACAGTTGAGCGGTATGAGTTTGTTTTTCTACCTTGCTCGCACTACTTGGTAAAGGAATTAGGACATTAGAATAGGGTGCCATCTTAAGATCCTTGTTGCCAAGTGGGTAGCTGATTTCGTTATCCTGATAGTCTATTGACTGTTGGTCAGCACTCATGGCTAGGCTACTTCGCTCTGCTTTAAACAGTCTAGTGGGTGAGTTGCTAGCATAGTGGAGCAGACTATTCTGTATGGTAACGGCGGTGTTAGAGCGGTTGTGTAAGAGGGCTTGCTGAGAGACGCTGACGTTGTCGCCTTCAAAAATGAGACTGAGTTGCGGTGTCCAGGACAGTTGATTGGTCTGGTAGCTCACCATTAAATCTGTCTTTGGCGTGGTCGCAGTGCCCATTTTTTCTAACGGAATGAGATAAAAATCGTCTAATGGCAGGGTGGTTGGTCGCTCATCGATCGAGACTAAAAACGTGCGGTTATCTTGCTCAATACTTGTCAGTGTCCCCGTATAATTTAAGTCTCTTTGCTTGTGTTCCACTCTCACTTTTTGGCCAATTTGATCGAACCATTGAGAGTCAAGGTTGTTTTGTAAGTGAGTAATGGGAGAGAAGCTTTCTTGTAACGGGAGTAATGTGCCTAGGTTTGGCTGAAAGCTTAGCTGTGCGCTGTTTTGTACGACCTGACTGTTGTTCAGGCCGATAACGGCATTAACGGGTGAGGCAAACGCTATAGGTGCGACTGTGCCTAAGAGAATACCAAAGCAGAAATAAGTTGAATTTTTCATAATAGCGTCCTTCTTGCTTGTTTGTTTATACAATACTATGTTCGCTGAAACCTTGTACTGTAAAGCAGTATAAAAGTCTCTAGTGGTCGTGATGAGTCTTGCTACATGATATCCTAACTAGACAATTTAACAGCAATGCAATGTAGTAAAAATAAGGGCTTAGAGTGGAGAAAAAATTACTCATAATTGACGGTTTGAATTTAATTCGACGGCTTTATGCGGCCTTAGAGTCCGAACAAGACTCAGCACGAAGGGTCGAGCGTACTCAAAGCATTGCGGTTGAAGCGTTGGCGAAATTAACCAATCAGTTCTCTCCCTCCTATGCTGTGGTTGTGTTTGATTCAAATGGCAAAACGTGGCGTCACCAAGTGTACCCCGAATACAAATTGGGTCGTGTTCCTATGGATGATAATCTATTGGAGTCTTTGCCTGACTTTGCTCGTGTCTTTCGCTTTAACCACTTACCCTGTCTGAGAATGAATGGCTGGGAGGCGGATGATTTAATTGCCACATTGGCTGCTAAGGCTGCGAGCAATAATGTGAAGTCGTTCATTGTGTCAACCGATAAAGGGTTTACTCAATTGTTGGGCGACGAACGCATTCTGCAGTACGATTATTTTGCTAAGTTAGGTTATGACAAAATTTGGGTACCAGGAAAATATGGTGTTGAGCCTCATCAATTAGTGGATTACTGGGCGTTGGTCGGCGATACCACAAATCGCATTCCCGGCGTTAAAGGAATCGGACCTAAAACGGCATTAACCATTATCAATGCTTTCCCGACAATAGAAGAAATTTACGCCAATGTATCGTCATTTTCAGAGCGTATTCAATCTTTGCTAGCGGGTGGTTACGAGCAATGTCTGCAATCTCGCTCTCTGGTTGCTTTAAAAACCGATGTGGATATTGGGGTGCGCCTTTCACAACTCCGATATAACCCACGTAAAGTTGAGTGAATATCAAACATCTAAACACAAAAGTTGACTTGAGCCTCTTACCCATGAGTGGCGAGAGGCTTATAATAACGGCATTTCAGGCAACGGATAAATGAGAGTTTTATGTCAGAGGTAAGAACACGTATTGCGCCATCACCAACGGGTGACCCACATGTTGGGACCGCTTATATTGCACTGTTTAATATGGCCTTTGCCCGTAAAATGGGCGGTAAGTTTATTTTACGTATTGAAGATACGGACCAGACGCGTAGTACACCAGAATCTGAAAAAATGATTTTGGATGCGTTGCGTTGGTTGGGTCTTGATTGGGCAGAAGGGCCAGATGTCGGTGGACCATATGGTCCTTACCGTCAGAGTGAGCGTGGCCATATTTACGGTCAGTATGCTCAAGAATTGATTGATAAAGGGCATGCCTTTTATGCATTTGAAACAACAGAAGAATTGGATCAAATGCGCATTGAGCAAAAAGAGCAAGGCTTGCCGCAAAAATACGACGGTCGTGCTTTGGCACTAACGCCTGAAGAAGTGCAAGCAAAACTAGATGCGGGTGTGCCTTATGTGATTCGCATGAAAGTACCTGAAGAGGGGACTTGTGTTGTACAAGATATGCTTCGCGGCGAAATCGAAATTGATTGGGCGCAAGTGGATATGCAGGTGCTACTAAAAGCGGATGGTATGCCGACTTACCATTTGGCTAACGTGGTAGATGATCACCTGATGAAAATCACCCATGTTATTCGTGGCGAAGAATGGATTAACTCGGCACCTAAGCATATTTTGTTGTACCAATACTTTGGTTGGGACATGCCAACGTTATGTCATATGCCTTTGTTGCGTAATCCAGATAAATCCAAGTTATCAAAACGTAAAAACCCAACCAGTATCTTATATTATCAGCGCATGGGATACATGGCGGAAGCGGTGATCAATTATCTTGGTCGTATGGGCTGGTCCATGCCTGACGAGCGTGAAAAGTTCACATTAGATGAAATGGTTGAGCATTTTGATATTCAACGTGTTTCTTTGGGCGGTCCCGTTTTTGATGTTGAAAAACTGAGCTGGTTAAATGGTATGTGGATTCGTGAAAACTTAACCCCAGAAAGTTTTGCACAGAAATACGTTGAATGGGCACTTAATCCTCAATACTTGATGAAGATTTTACCTTTGGTAATACCGCGCGTTGAAACGTTTTCTGATGTAGCGGATGTGGCTGGCTTTTTCTTAAAAGGCTTGTTGCCCATTACTAAAGAAAACTTTGCCTCCATCAAGATGGAGGAAGAGACGCTTCGTAAGGCTATGCAATTTGCTTTATGGCGTTTGGAAGCATTGAGCAAATGGGAAAAAGACGACATATTTAATGAGATGAAAACTTTAGCGCAAGCGATGGAGATTAAGCCGAAAGACTTCTTTGCTCCGTTGTTTGTGGCGATTTCTGGTACCACAGCGTCGGTATCTGTGTTTGATTCGATGGCGATTCTAGGGTCGGATATTTCTCGAGCTCGTATGCGTACCGCGGTAAATGTATTAGGCGGGCCTTCTAAAAAAGAAGCTAAGCGTTGGGAAAAAGAATTCGCTGATCTATAAAAGATCAGCGTTTCTGCGCTAAGCGTTCATAATTAAGCAAACGCTTAACAAAAAAACCGGCTCTATGAGCCGGTTTTTTTATAAGTTGCTTTTGCTTATTAAATTAGCGAGTGGTAAACACGCTGGTTTTCTTATCTAAACTGCTTACTTGGTTGTGAATATCACGGGTATTGCCTTCAATGCTAATGATATAGCTATTGTCTCGTTGGAGTTGTTGGGCAATTTTGTCCATTTCTTCGCTCATGTGAACAGCTGTCTTGGCCACTTCTTGAATGGAGCGCGCCATATCAATGGAAGACGCTGAGCTTGTCTGAGCATTTCGCTCAATTTCGCGGATAGCCAATTCGGCTTTTTCACTAAACTCTTCAATTGAATGCAAGCTTTCTTGACCACTGTGCATGGTTTCAATAGCCGTTTGTGTTGACGATTGAATCGTGCTGACGATATCTGTTATTTTCGCTGTCGCATCAACGGTTTTTTCTGCAAGAGAGCGTACTTCATCTGCGACTACAGAGAAGCCACGACCAGCTTCACCTGCTCGTGCTGCTTCAATCGCTGCGTTCAGTGCAAGAAGGTTAGTTTGGTTTGCTAAGTCGTTGATCATTCCTATTACATTATCAATGTCTTTTGACAATTGACCAAGTTCGTTTAATTGCTCACTGGTTTTATTGACCACATTGATCGTACTAGAGAGGTTGGATAGTGCCCCTTTAATGGTTTCAGCGCCTACTTTTGCCGATTCGTAAGTGTTCTGTGATTGGCTGCTTAGGTCTTCTGTGGTGCTAGAAATACTTGAAATTGTGGTGGAAATTTCTTCTGTTGCAGCCGCGAGTGAGTTGGTTTGTTCACTGACGGAGCGGTTGCTTTGTGCGATGTTGCTAACAGAGATGTTTAGCTCTGAAACCATGTTATTTACGCCCTGGGTTGTGCTGACCACCTCGCCAATAACAGAGCCAAGCCCATTGGTCATTTCGTTTACTGAGCTACACAGCGAATCGAATTCATCATTACGCTTATTGTTTACATGTAAGCGAGCGGTTAAATCACCACTTTTCACTTTACCAAGGTCTTTAATGATCTGGTTAAGTGTTTTGTTAACACTGCTGCCTATGCCCATCATCATAAGTGCAGCAATAATAGCCACCACAATACTCACAATAATTAAACTAATGCTGGCTTGTTGAGAGCTGGCAGAGGCTTGTTGGCGGGCTTCTATTACCGCATTTTGCATGTAATCTACAGCGGCTAAGCGAGCCTGGCTAAAGTTCTCTTTGCTTGCGATAAACTGTGATTGTAAGTTTCTAAGCTGCTGGTTTTCTTTATCGAAGTTTTCGACAGCGGAGAAGTACTGATTAATGACCTCACCAAAGCGCTCTTCTAAACCAAAATTGGTAACGCGCTTATAGAATTTGTCGTAGCGATCCATAAAGGCCGCTTTGTTATCAGGAACGGGTTCAAAAATAAAATTCTTTTCTGCTTCTCGTACAGGCAGAAACTCTTGCTTTACTAGACTAAGAAAAGAGATCTCTTCGGTGACTTTTTCGCCTAACTGAGAAATTTCACCTTTTAGGCCTGAAGAACCGTTAAAACCCACTTTTTGTCTTTGATTAACGAGCAGCTTTAACGCGGCATTGTAGTTGGTTAAAGACTCTGTGATATTGCTTAAATTCTTTTGCGCTTCAGGGTCTTCTTTCAGAAGCTCTGTGTCTTCACTGAGAGTCGCCATGAAGTTTTCATTGTTGGTGTTAAGCTGCTCAAGAAAGGCGGCATAGGTACTGTTATCAATACCTGATAAAGACTCATATTCATCCATTAAGGTAATGATAAGAGAGGATAGGTCTTTGTCTACTTTTGTGAGGCGCTCAAATTTTGCAGAAGAGGTTTCTTGGACATTCAATCCTTGTAAAGCAACAGCAGTTACAACAACGAATCCAAGAATAGCTGCGATGAGCAAAGAGAGTAACTTGGTACGAAAACTAAGATTTGCCAACATATTATATCCTGCATTTTTTTATTATAAATTGAACCGATAGGCATTCGGTCACGAATCAGTAAGCATTTATTTTTTTATGACCTAGCCTAACTAAAGCGTTACAAATATTTACGTAAGCATTCTATTTCTACTATGGTCTTATTTGCAATTAAATGACACAAAAATATGGCACTTATCTATATCATTGCAGCGAATTGATAGATCTGCAAGTTAGGCTTTGTTAAGAAAGGTATTATTGGACTGTTTTTACTTCGCTTGGTCTGTTTTTTCTAAAAATCATGAGGG
Source organism: Marinomonas arctica (assembly GCF_003259225.1). GTDB lineage: Bacteria > Pseudomonadota > Gammaproteobacteria > Pseudomonadales > Marinomonadaceae > Marinomonas > Marinomonas arctica. The sequence goes on from NZ_QHJF01000009.1 coordinate 160,141, forward strand.
CTGAGCCAAATGTCTAGCTGTTGATTTCCAAGGTAGGTCACCTTCCCTTGGTAACGTGCTATGCCACTGGAGCTGAATTCAAATTTGTAGCTCCTTCTTATTTTAATTTGACCTTGAGACCATATGGGTCGCCATTCCGCTCCGGCTACACTGTCGTCGAGCAATTGCAAGTTTAACGATTCACAGTGTTTTTTTGCGCTAATCAATGCTTGTTCTCGAATGGACGTATTACGCCACCATGAGTAAACGCCGGCGGCAAGCATAAGGATAATAACAATATCAGAAAGTTGTAGGTTCATAGGTGCCAATGCTAAATCAATCAAAGTGATAGCATCATAACGAATTGTGGTTAAGAAAAGAAATACGTGGCTACCTCCAAGCAGGAGAGAAAGGAGAGGTAGCCACGTTCTTCACGCAATATTGAGCAAGTCCCATAATTATCGCATTGAAAATAAGTTAAATTTGGGCATTCGGGGCAGCGAATGTGTGGGAACCAAATTTGAGTCGTTTACTTAAGTCCAATGGCCAGTCAGGTGATAATTTATGCGGCTTCTACTGCTCTTTCTGCGTAAAGTTGAATAACCCACTGTTCAATACGTTGATCAGTAAGTTCAAACTGTTGATCTTCATCGATTGCTAGCCCGATGAAATGTTCTTTGTTATGAACACAAGCTCTGGAAGCCTCAAATTCATAGCCTTCTGTTGACCACTGACCAATAAAGGTTGCGCCTGTTGGCAGTAGTTTTTCGTATAACCATCCCATGGCGTCGACAAAATAGTCGCCGTAACCAAACTGATCACCTAATCCATACAAGGCAATAACAGTATCCTCTAACGTCAAATTGGCTAGGTCGTCTCCAATATCTTCCCAATCGGACTGAATGCCACCGAAGTCCCAAGTCGGTATGCCCAGAATAAGCATAGAATATTGTTCAAGTTGGCCCAGCTCTATGTCTTTAATGTTAAATAAATCAACTTGTTCGCCAAGCTCTTCCCATTGTTTGGCTATTTTATGGCCAACTTCTTCGGTGTTATTTGTGTCTGTGCCGTAAATAAGGGCTATGGATGAATTCGCCATGGTTTTCCTATTACTAATGGATTTGTCCGTATTGGTGACTACTGACACCAAAGTGTTGTATGAATGCCGCTTCAAATTGGTCTTCGGAAAAACCGCTTTGCGCAACAATAGAGGGTTTTGCCGCAGGGTCTTGCCTGAGTTTAGCGGCAGCCGATTTAATACGACTGCGAGTGCAATAGCTCTCAATAGATTGTCCAACAATGAGATTGAAACCAATGGCCAAGGCTTCTATGTTGAGTCCAACTTGTTGGGCTAGATGTTGAATATTCAGTGCGTCGTGTTGCGGCGTTTCTATGAGATTTTGCGCATGAAACAGTTTTCTCTGGCAGTCTTCACATTGCGATAGATGACTGAGTATTTGTAATTGTTCAATGAGCGTGAATATGAGTGAATATAGATGCCCTGCAAGACTTATTGAATGCCCCTTATGAGCGAGGATAGGCTCAAGAGCATTCAGTGTTTTTTCGGTCACGGGTAGCTGAATGACGGCATTGTCGTTACCAAGTTTGTCTCGCATGGTCACAAAATGCTGAATGATTTGATCTTCTGTTTCACCCAAGATTGCCGCCAAATGTGCAGGACTGATACGGGCTTGTAAAAGGCTGTATTGTTCGTCCTTCGCGACAAAAAAATGACCGCTAATATTTTTCGGCTGGTAAGCAATTTGCACAGAGTGTATGTCTTGTGCCGATTTGATTGGCCCGTTTCCTAAAAAAGAAAAATACAAACCTGATGGTGCTTCTTCCTGTATGGATAGATCCGTATTGCTACTTAAATGTTGGTTTAACCAGTACAGGTTTGGGAGAAGGGCAAGCAGTTGCTTATGACCGGATAGCCATGGTGCGACTGCCTCTTTGATTCTTCCGGTATTGTCATACACATCGCGCATGCTTATTTGCATCGTATGTCGCCTCTAATCTGATAATGGTTATCATTAAAGAGTTTTTTGCCATTCAATGCAAGTGATTCTCATTAAATATTTTATATGAGAATCACTTTTTTGATATTTTTCTCTGATGCCTTGTGGTGAGAAGGTGTTAATTCAGTGCGGAGACAGTAAAGATTAGTCTAAATAGTCTGCTCGGTTAAGGCCGTACTTCTGCATTTTTTGGTTTAAAGTACGGCGCGGCAGTTGAAGTTGTTCTAAGACTAACTGAATATTGCCTTTTTGCTGTCGTATGCTTGCTTCAATTAGGCTGCGTTCGAATTCTTGAACTTTTACACTAAGTGGCAGCGGGGTGATGGTGTCGATGTCGTCTTGTGCTTGATAGCCTGCTAATATTTTTGCCACGCTGGTATTCGGTTCTAGTGCATAACGCAGTGCGACGTTTCTTAATTCGCGTACATTGCCAGGCCAACCATAAAGGGTAAGTGTCTCGTGGTCTATTGGGCTGAGTTGCTTAAAGTCTTTGCCGCGCTCTTTGACCGCTATACGGCAAAAATGCTCGAATAGTAGTGGAATATCCGATCCTCGGTGGCGTAAATCGGGCAAATGTATTTGTGAGACGTTTAAGCGAAAAAATAAGTCTTGTCGAAAATCCGCCAAAGTTTGTAAGTCGTTTTTAGCGGCTGCAACGACACGCAAATCAATGTGAATGGTGTTATTGCTGCCAATTCGCTCTAATTGGTTTTCTTGTAGAACACGCAATAATTTTATTTGCATGGCGAGTGGCATGCTTTCTATTTCATCCAGAAATAAGGTGCCACCACTGGCGTGCTCAAGTTTGCCGATACGTTGTTTGTTGGCGCTGGTAAATGCGCCTGCTTCATGGCCGAACAGTTCACTTTCAAATAAATCCGCCGGAATGGCTGCGCAGTTGATGGCGACAAAGGGATGGCTGCTTCTTGGGCTGCAATCATGCAGCGCTTTTGCCACCAACTCTTTGCCACAGCCTGTTTTACCATACACGATCACATGGGTGTCCATACTGGCAAAGGTTCGAATTTGCTGTCTGACCCGAATGATCTGTTCATTTTGTCCGATGATGGTTTCCTCTAGGCCGTGTAAATCCCCTAGATACTGAGATTGATTGGCACGTTGGCGTTGAACTTTTCTGAGCTGAATGGCTTTTTCGACGGTTTTGAGTAGTCGATTGGGGTCAAACGGTTTTTCGAGGAAGTCAAAAGCCCCATCACGCAGAGCATTAACGGCAGTGTCTACATCGCCATGGCCTGTTATCAGGATAAACGGGATCTCTGGCTCTTTTGTCAGACAGTCCGCCATGAGTGTTAAGCCATCAATAGGTGCCATGCGAATGTCACTGACAATGATGCAGGGTAAGCCGATACTGAATGTGTTAATGAGCTCCTGAGCGTGGTGAAATTCTTTTACGACATAATCGGATAAGCGCAGCCATTGTGCGGTGGTTGAGCGAACGATGTCGTCATCGTCAAGTAACCAGATTTCAACCTGTTGGTCAGTATTACGGTTTTCCATATTAGGCCTTTAACAGTGTTAAGTGGAAGACCAGCTGCGAGTCTCCGTTATAGTTCGCGGTTAGTGTCCCGTTCATATCTTTTGCTAAATTTGCGCTGATAGCAAGCCCAAGCCCCAAGCCTTTGCCAATAGGTTTAGTGGTGAAAAAAGGCTCAAAAATATGAGTCAATTTGCTTTTTTCGATGCCTGGTCCATTGTCTTGATAGCAAATGGTTATTGTGTCGTGTTGCGCCTGAATAGCGATGCGAATTTTAGGAAGGATTTTATGCTCAGTGCAGGCTTGTACTGAGTTGCTAATCAGGTTTGAAAAGATTCTTTCGAGCCGAGTGGGTTCGGCCATCACTTTGTCCATATCACTGAGTGTTATTTGCTACTCTATGTCTTGTGCATCTTCGCCAAGGCTCTCTATTGCCTTATGTACAGAATGCTTGATGGATGTTGACGTCAGTTGTTCTGGTCTGCGGTAGGCCAGCACTTTTAATTCACTGGTAAGCTTTTGCATTCTGACTACCAAGGATTCTAAGTCAATGAGTGTTTTTAGCGCTTGCTCCGCATCTTGGCGTTTTAATAAAAGCTCGGCGGTGTAAGCCAATGTCCTGATTCCGGTGAGAGGCTGATTGAGTTCATGGGCAATGGCCGTTGACATCTGTCCGATGGCGGCCAGCTTTTCGGTTCTTAACAGTTCTTTTTGCGCGACCTCTAGGGCTTGGGTTCTTTCCAATACTCGTTCTTCTAAGCGAGTATTCGCTTCTAATAAATTCAGCTCTGCTTTTTTACGCTTGCTGATGTCGAGTAGCGTGACGAGATAGCCTTGTGAACCGCTCCACTTTAAAGAGGAGACCGATAGCAGGGCAGGGAAAACTTGACCATTGTCTTTTTGTAAGACGACTTCTTGTTCAAGTAAATTGCGTGTTTGAGCATTGTCTAGTGTCTGCATTTGTAACGATTTTATAAAAGACAAAGCGGTTTGGTTTTCTGGACAGTCAGGCAAAAATTCATAGAGATAATGCGTATTGAGTTGTGCTCTTTGGCCGAAATAGCGTATTCCCATTGGATTAACAAAGGAAATTTCACCGTATTTCGTCAGTTGCAGCAATCCTACATGCGTGTTTTCAATGAGCACACGCTGTTGCTGGGCACTGTTCGCTATCAGTATTTCGTTTTCTCGTTTCGAGGCAATTTTTAAGGCTCGTTCACGACGGTAGAGCCAGAAGAGAAACAGTAAGGCAAATATCCCCAAGCTGATAAAGGCAATATTTTGTGCTTTTTTTTGAATGCCTTTCAAATTAGACAGATAGTGAATTTGCCATTTAAGGTCGTCTAGAGTGACATTTTGTAACAGGTAGTTTTCGTCTTTTAGGTGATAAATTTTAGAACGAGTATTGTTGAGAAATTCAATGTCTGTGTGGTTGTCTAACCAGTTGCTGACTAACAGGCCGTTTAATTTACTGGCTAAAAACAGCAGGCTGTTTTGGTCTGTCATCACCACAAGATCCTCTAAAAGATTCCAGCGTTCTATTAAGTTGCTGACATTAATTCGAACGGCGACAGCCCCCGCCAATCCTGCTGAAGTATATACAGGTGCCAGTACAAGGTGGGCTGATTTGGACTGCACAGGATTGTAGCCAGAGATCAGCATGTATTCACCTTGTTGTTCTTTTAGTACATTGCTTAGATTTTGTTTGCTGAAATAGTCGTCTAACTCAAAGTTGGGAGATTGTTCACTTGAAACAAGCAGGTCGCCTTGAGCCGAGAGAATAAACCAATCTTGGGTCTTAGATACGTGGGTCAAATCTTCCAGTTGACGCTGCAATAGCTGCGTTAGCTTGTTGTCGTCTGGATTGTTCATAAAGTTCAGCAGGGTAGGGTTGTCTGCTAATGCGTAAGGCAGTATATGATAATTTTTTAATTCATTGCGCAGTTCAATAACATAACTGAGCAGTTGATCTTGTCCCTCCGAGTGTTTGTCGATAATCAGTGCTTGATAAGCAATGCTGTTAACAGCAAAAAATAAAGCCGTCAGTATGGTGCAGCCAGTTGATAGGAAAAATAGACGATGTTTACGGAATTGTGAAATCAAAAAAATCTCGCAGGCTTTTATTATCGTTGTTGTTTTTCACATAATAATAGTAAAGCCATGGCTTTGTAACGCACTTAGTCAATCAGATGAGATTAAAGGTACGTAATAAAGTCACCCCGATGCTGGTGGTTAGCAAGGATGCGATGGTGGTAATAACAATGATGTTTGCAGCCAGTACTGAGTTCCCCTTCATTGCGCGAACCATGATGTAACTGGCAGACGCCGTCGGGGCGGATGACATTAAAAAAAGTACGCCAAGTTCCACGCCTCGATAACCGAGCAAATAGCCGCCAAGTGTTAGCGCAAAAGGGATAAAGATAAGCTTACCAACGGAAGCAACAATGGCTCCTAGCATACCATTTTTTAAGGAACTGAAGCTCAAAGAAGCGCCCGCGCAAAGTAGTGCTAATGGTAGCGTCATTTGTGCGAAATAATCCCCTGCTTTATATAGTGTAGACGGCAGAGAAAGGCCGGTGAAAGAGGTAATAAAAGCCGCTGAAATGGCAATGATGAGCGGGTTTTTGGCGATTCCCTTTAAAATGCTAATTAGGTTGGCATTGGCGCCCAAAGCGCGACTTAAGCCAATCACGGACAAAATATTAAACAGTATGGTGACACCGCCTAGATAGACAGATGCGACAGCAAAAACGTCATTACCATAAGCGTTTACGCAATACGCTAAACCGATGATGCCCATGTTAGAGCGAAAAGCACCTTGTACTAAAACAGCACGTTCGGCTTTGTTTGAAAACCAGATAGGCAGTAGGAGCTCGAGTGCAATATAGGTGACGGTAACCGCAATCATCGCGTAGAGCACTAAAGAAAAATCGGTGTTACGGGTTAAATCTGTCTTCGATATGCTAATAAAAAGCAGTGCAGGAAGGGTGACGTTGAACACCAGCTTAGAGGCAATATCAATGAAATTATCATTAATAATTCTTACTCGGTAAAGGACGACCCCTAATGCCAATATTAAGAATATTGGCATAGTAATGGAGAAGGAAAATACCAGTACGTCTAAAAAGTTGTTCAACGCCATTCCTTACGAAAAAATATTAATCGTTGTTTTCGAAGCGGTAGCCTGCGCCGTAAACAGAGTGAATAACATTTAATTCAGGTGCCACGGCAGAGATTTTTTTACGCAGTTTTTTGATATGGCTATCAATAGTGCGGTCGCTGACGACACGACTGTCGGCATAAATACTCTTCATTATCAGATCTCGACCAAATACACGGCCAGGTTCTTTGATCAGTAGCTGAAGTAGCTGGAATTCAACGGTCGTTAAGTCGATCAAATCACCTTTGTAGGTTGCGCGTAGACGATCAACGTCTAGATCAAAGCCATCTGTTCTGGGTGATTCAGCTTGATCCAATTCAACGCGACGCAAGTTGGCTTTGACACGCGCTACGATTTCACGTGGGCTGAAAGGTTTGCATACATAGTCGTCGGCGCCCATTTCTAAGCCAATTAAACGATCGATTTCTTCCGCTTTTGCGGTCACCATAATGATAGGAACACCGCTAAATTGACGAACTTGTTTGCATATTTCTACGCCGTCCAAGCCAGGAAGCATCAAATCCAACAAAATAATATCAACTTGGTTGTTTTTGATGTAATTAACGGCGATGTCTCCACGATCAAGATGATGGTGCTCGTAACCCGCTTGATCTAAATAGGCTGCCATTAATTCCGCTAGTTTTGGTTCATCTTCAATAATCAGTACTTTGCTCATAATCTTATTCGTTCCTATTCATTTTAAGGGACTAGTTTAAAGGGAATTCTATTCTTATTCCTAAGCCACCGTCTGGGGAGTGATAAGCACTGATCGTACCCTGATGCCCATCGACAATATTAGAGCAAATAGCAAGGCCCAAACCTCTGCCTCCTGTTGCTCTGTTTCTGGAGTTTTCGACACGGAAAAACTGTTCAAAAATCTTGTCTTTATCATTATCATCAACGCCTGGAGCGGTATCTTCAAAAAGGATAATGGCTTTTTTATTCTTTTTGGATAGCTTAATAGTAAGCTTCCCTGGTGCGTTGGTGTATTTTAATGAGTTATTCATCAAATTCGCAAAAAGCTGATGCAATCGGTCCGAATCACCATTCATAACAATAGGGCTTTTTTGCGAATATTCAAACGCTAATTCTAAACCTGCCTCATTAAAGGGTAACGTCATAGATTGAACGGTTTGTTCAATAATCTCATTTAACGACGTGTCTTCCATTTGGTAACTTAAATTCCCCATATCATGCATGGATAACTGGTTTAAGTCATCAATTAGGCGCGCGATGTGAAGTGTTTCTTGTTGCAATGAAGCAAGACTTTCCGGTGTGACTTTTATAATGCCATCCTGCATCGCTTCTATTTCACCACGAAGAATCGCCACTGGGGTTCTTAGTTCGTGGGCCGTATCAGCTACCCAGCGCTTACGGGCTTCGCGGGTATGCTCAAGAGTGCAAGCCAAGTTATTAAAGTCACAACTTAGCTTTGCCAGCTCATCAGAGCCTTTTACCGCAATTCGCGTTTCAAATTTTCCTGCGGCCAATTTTTTTGTCGCTTGTTGCATAGACGTAATAGGACGACTTAACCATTGCGCCAAAGGCCAAGTAAGTAGGGCCGCAATAGCGAGCATAAACGCAGAGATCAGTAAAAATGCTTCACCTTGTTGACGCACGAATCGTAGTGTTTGATCTTGTACAAGCTCTCTAATAGAGCGTAGTCCAACATAGCCCACTATTTTTTTATTTACTTTTACGGCATGCGTTTCAGCATCGGTGAAACGCACCTTGCCAATGATAGGCTTTTGTTGGCTATCATAGAGCAGGAAACGCTGACGATAGTATTGTGATGGATAAATCAAATCCAAATTCGGTGTGCTAGGTGGTGGTATAAGATCGCGTAAATTGTCCAGCTTGGCTTGATGCCATTCGCTTTCCATGCGGCTTTCTTGAACCAGAAAATACCAATCATCGTAATAGATGTATAGGTTGGCCGTTCTGTTGGCCATTTGTTCTAAAAAGTCACGGTCGCGTTCTGTTGCATAGGATACAAATCCTCTGTCAAAGCTCCATTGAAAGACTTGCCACATGGAAACAATAAGCAAAATATTACTCAAAACAAATACAGCGAATAGTTTATGACGAATCTTTAACCCTTTGGTAATGGTCATGGCTGGGGCTGAAATCCTATTGTGTCCTGTTGAGGTGTCGCAGACAGGGAATGAAAAAAATCGATAAACAATTGCTCACCCAAAGTAGATTTGTGAGCAATTCTACTCGTCTGTTTACTATACAGTTTTTGAATGAAAGCTGGCTACTTGCTTGGAGTGTAAATAATGAGGATTTCCAATCAAGCGCTTCCTTTAGTATTATGCGTCAATTTTGTATTTTTAGGTCTATTTATGGCTGTTTTTACCGTGTTCAAAGGGTCGGTTTCGTTTGCGTTGATTGTTTTAAACACTCTGGTTTGTTTTGTGCCAGTTATGTTTCTGGCCCTGCTGAAATGTGTTTTGCCATTGGCATCCGCACGCGCGTTGTTAAATAGGGTGTTGGATAACATTGCCACGTTCTGGATAGGGGTAAATAATATTAACCAGCGTTACCTTGGTCGTTCGGTTATTGATGTGTCTGGGGTCAATGAGTTTGTGTTGAATGATTGGTATATGGTAACGGCGAATCACCAATCTTGGGTGGACATTCTTGTTTTACAGCGCCTTTTTAATCGTCGTATTCCTTTTCTTAAGTTTTTTTTGAAGCGTGAACTGATTTGGGTACCTTTTATTGGCTTAGCCTGGTGGGCATTAGAATTTCCGTTTATGAAGCGCTACCATCCTGAATTGCTAAAAAAGCGGCCTGACTTGAAAGGGAAAGACATTGAAGTAACAAAAAAAGCGTGTCAAAAATTCCAACATTTTCCGGTATCAATCATGAATTTTTTAGAAGGGACACGCATAACGGCTGATAAGCACAGTCAGCAATCCAATCAGTATAAACATCTTCTTATGCCCAAGGCGGGAGGTTTGTCCTTTGCCTTAAACGCTATGGATGGAAAACTGCATAAGTTGATTGATGTGACCATTGTTTATCCCAATGGCATTCCGAGCTTTTTTGATTACCTTTGTGGCAAGGTGTCCTTAATAAGGGTACACGTCAGAATTATGCCGATTGAGAGTGCTTTGCTGGGTGATTATCAAAATGATGCAGAATATCGGTCATATTTTCAGCAGTGGGTTAATGATCTTTGGCAGCAAAAAGATCAACAGTTTGAGCGTCTAATGCAAGATGAAGCGAAAGCTCCTAAGTAATAAATAACATATTTTTCTTCTGTATCCTTCAATCAACTGAGAATTGTATCTTTTCTATTTTATTGAAATGTCTGACCCTGTTTCTTACTCTTAATTTATCGAGGCGTTTGATATGGACATTTCTCATTTATTGACTCCACACTCACGAAACATGGAGGCTTCTTTGGTCCGTGAGTTGCTGCATTATAGTCAACAGCCAGACGTTCTATCTTTGGCTGGTGGTTTGCCAGATGAAAGCTTGATGCCAGCTTATCCAGAATTGAAGCCACTAACCGACAGTCGACAATATGGACCGAGCGAAGGCGAAAAAGACCTGCGCGAATGTATTGTGTCGATTGTGGCGGATCGAGGCATTGAGACATTTACTGATAATGTGTTGGTAACCAACGGTTCGCAGCAAGGTTTGGATATTGTTAGTCGTTTAATTTTAGATGACAGTTCGACCATTTTAACCGAGCAGCCAACATATCTTGCTGCTTGTCAGGTATTTAAATTGCAGGGAGCAAAGGTTCAAGATGTCTTGTCGGATGCAGAAGGTATGTCTGTTTCAGCTTTGCGCGATGCAATTGAAAAATATCGTCCGAAAGCAGTTTATTTGATTCCTAATTTTCAGAATCCAGCAGGGCATTGTTATAGTTTGCTGCGTCGACGCGAGATAGCTGCTTTGCTTGACGAGCAAAATATATTGCTTATTGAAGATGATCCGTATCGTGACCTTTGTTATGACAGTGTCGACCTTACGCCTATTTCAACTTTGATAAAACAAGCGCCTTGGTTGTACATGGGAAGTTTTTCTAAGGTTTTGTGGCCGGGGTTGCGAACTGGCTATATTGTTTCCTGCGACGCATTTTCTCCGTACTTGGTGAAAGTAAAGCAAGCGGTGGATCTTCATACCAACCGTCTTGCTCAGAACATGATTACCCATTTTTTCAAGTCTGGACAGTATCCAGATCATGTTACTAAGCTCCAAAAAGCTTATAAGGAAAAACGTGATGTGATGGCTGACGCATTGAATGTAGAGCTTGGAGATCTCATTGAGTTTTCGCTTCCCGCTGGTGGTATGTTCTTTTGGGTGAAACTACCCGAAGGTGTTTCATCGCAATTAGTACTAACTGAAGCATTAAAGGATAAGGTGTTGGTGCTTCCTGGAACGCCATTTTTCCCCTGTGAGAGTTCACTTGAAGATGCGTTTCTAAGATTGAGTTTTGCACGTGTTTCACCAACTCAGATCCTTAAAGCGATTAAGGTGCTCGCAAAAGTTATTCGACAGCTAGCCTAGTTATTGGACACTTGAGTACTGTGGGCTGTATGTCAATATCGATTCAGTTTTTTGCTTTGGTGCAATTTTGTGAGGGCTGGGCTGGCTTTTTATTGTATTTATGCTTGGCTAGCAGTTCCTTCTTTTTGGGCGACACGTTAGAATCTTACTTTTAAGACTTTATAAAATAGGAATATGTAATGGGCAGAGCCTTTCAAAACCGCAAAGAGTCCATGGCAAAAACGTCTGACCAAAAAGCCAAGGTTTACAGTAAGTACGGCCGTGAGATTTATGTATGTGCAAAATCCGGTGGTATTGATCCTAATGGTAATTTGGCGTTGCGTTCACTGATCGACCGTGCGAAAAAAGATCAGGTGCCAACTCACGTTATCGACAAAGCGATTGATAAGGCGAAAGGTGGTGGTGGCGAAGATTTCGACACGGCTCGCTATGAAGGTTTTGGTCCTGGTAATACTATGGTTATCGTGGATTGCTTGTCTGATAACCCAAACCGTACTTTTGGTGACGTGCGCACGTGCTTTAACAAAGTGAAGTGCAAAATTGGCAGCCAAGGCAGTGTGAGTCATATGTTTGACCATAGCGCCATTTTTGTTTTTGCGGGTAAAGATGAAGAGGCTGTTTTAGAAGCCTTAATGTTAGCTGATGTGGATGTGACGGACATTGAGCTAGAAGACGGCAAAGTGACAGTTTTTGCCCCTCATACTGATTACAGTAAAGCAAAAACGGCGTTGACCGATGCGTTTGGCGATATCGAATTTGAGGTCGATGAAATTCAGTTCGTCGCGCAAAATACAACAGAAATTCAAGGTGAAGAAGTTGAGCAGTTTGATCGCTTCTTGGATCTTTTGAACGACTTGGACGATGTTCAGCGCGTTTATCATAACGCTGAATATTAGCATCAAAGGCCTTGGTGAAGTTTCTCCAAGGCCTTTTATCTTTTTGTATGTTGGTAAAAAATGACCAAGCCTAAGCCTCAGCTTAAATCCCCTTGTGTGAATGTGTGTCTTTTGAATGATGAAGATGTCTGTGTTGGTTGTTATCGAACCGGCAAGGAAATCAGTCAATGGGGAAGCCTGAATAAAGCCTCCCAGCAGGCGGTGATGAAAAAAGTGCGCGAGCGGGAAGCTAAGAGTCATTTTGTCTCTGATTAGCGCCTTTCGGAATTAGCCTTCTTATTTTTCATTTTTGTTTTTGAGTTCTATCCATTGCGACATATATTGTGTGCTTTTAAGGCTATGGTGTCGCAGCATTAATCCCAAGAAGTGTTTCTTTCTCAAGCTTTCCTTTAGCTGAAATTGCAGTTTCAATCGATTGATTAATGTCGGTTCCCATTCTTCTGCTTGATAGCGAGCTTGTAGGATTCTATTGCCATTTTGTTGCATCAGTAGCCAGCTTTCTTTGTCTTGATAGAGTGAGACGGCGGCATCGACAAAGGTCTCCATGTCATCGGTGATGACACCATTCCAAGGCAATCCCCCGTGCATCGACTCGGCGCCAATCGTTGTGGTAATGCTTGGTGTGCCCATTTGCATGGCTTCGACTAATTTCCCCTTAATCCCAGCGCCAAAACGTAATGGGGCTAAGCAAAGTTTGGCTTGTTTCATGACGGTCTGAGCATCTTCGGCCCAACCTTTTACTAAAAAACCTTCTTTTGTGTTGTGTAACTGCGTGGCTTTGGGCGGAGGGTAAGCGCCGTAAATATGCATTTCTGCTTTTGGCAGACGTTTGCGAATCTTTGGCCAAATTTCCGTTTTTAACTGCAAAACGGCATCCCAATTGGGGGCGTGGCGAAAGTTGCCAATGCTAATAAAGTGTTGGCGCTCTTCGAAGCAGGGTAAAGAATCGATGTCTTGTGGCTTCGGCAGCATAAATGGCAGATGAAATACGTGAGTGTCTGGTACGTGAAATTCATCGATTAACAATTTTGTCTCGACTTCGGAAATCATCAAGGTCAAGTCGCAACGGTGGATAGCGGCTATTTCACGAATACCATGGTCGCTGAAAAGGTCTTCTGACGCAAATGGCCTATTTTGTTTAATCGCATCATGCCTGGCTTGCCGTAACGAGTGAAGGTCTTCCGTGTTTAGTACGCGTAATGAGTCTGGGCTAAACTTTTCTACTCGCCAGCCAAATTGCTCCTCCATCATAAAGCGGTCAAATATTACAATGTCTGCTTTTTTGTCTGCAATGTAGGCGTCAAATGAGGCATTGTTGAGCTCAATGTGTTCGGCTTTTATGCCTAATTTGGAGAGGTCTGTCATGTGCTCGGTTTGCTGGGCAGGGCTCGCAAAGGATATTTGCCATTGCTGTTTATAAAAGCACTGCAGTAGTTGCAGCATTCTACTGCCTGCGGCAGAAGAGTTGGGTTCAGGCCAGACGTAGCCGATGATAAGTAGGTGCACGGTGATTTTTCTTGGCCTCTGTGAGCTTTTGGTTCTGTATTTTAACGAGAATCAGGACATATTCATCTGGCTATTGTATCATGACCCACAGATTTGTCTTGCCTACCTCATTTGACGGGATAGTCAGGCAAGACGTAAGCAAAACATGACGTTGAGAAGATATTATGATCATAAAACCAAAGATTCGCGGATTTATTTGTACAACAACACACCCAGTAGGTTGTGAGCAAAATGTAAGAGATCAAATTGCTTTTACTAAAAGCAAAGGGGCGATTGAAAATGGCCCTAAAAAAGTACTCGTAATCGGTGCATCAAGTGGTTATGGCTTGTCTTCTCGTATCGCAGCGGCATTTGGTTCTGGTGCGGCAACCATTGGCGTTTTCTTTGAAAAACCAGGCACAGATAAAAAGCCGGGGACAGCGGGTTGGTACAACTCTGCAGCATTCGATAAAGTGGCGAAAGAAGAAGGCTTGTACGCTAAAAGCATTAATGGCGATGCTTTCTCAAATGAAGCGCGTGATACCGTGATTGACTTGATTAAACAAGATCTTGGTCAAGTGGATATGGTGGTTTACTCTTTGGCTTCTCCGGTTCGCAAAATGCCTGAGACAGGCGAAGTTATCCGTTCTGTTCTTAAACCTATTGGTCAGCCATACCGCTCTACTGCGATTGATACGAACAAAGATGTGATCATCGAAGCGGAAATTGAGCCAGCCACTGAAGAAGAGATTGCTGCAACAACGACGGTAATGGGTGGTCAAGATTGGGAGCTTTGGATGTCGGCTTTGCAAGAAGCGGGCGTGTTGGCGCAAGGGGCTCGCACAGTGGCTTACTCTTACATTGGTTCTGATATTACTTGGCCGATTTACTGGCATGGTGCGCTTGGCAAGGCAAAAGAAGATTTAGATCGTGCTTCTGCGGCTATCGATGCTCAATTGGCTAAGATTGGTGGTGGCGCGAATGTGGCGGTATTGAAGTCAGTGGTGACGCAAGCGTCTTCCGCTATTCCTGTTATGCCTTTGTACTTGGCGATGGTGTTCAAGGTGATGCGTGAAAAAGGCCTTCATGAAGGCTGTATGGATCAGATTTATCGCATGTTCTCAGAGCGTTTGTACAACAACCACAATCCAGCAGAATTGACCGATGATAAAAACCGTCTTCGTCTGGATGATTGGGAATTACGTGAAGATGTTCAGCAAGCGTGTCGTGATCTTTGGCCGCAGGTAAATGACGCTAATCTGTTTGCCGAAACCGATTACCAACTTTACAAAGACGAGTTTTTGAAGTTGTTTGGTTTTGGCTTGAATGGCGTTGATTATGATGCCGATGTCAATCCAGAAGTTGACTTTGATGTTGTTACACTTTAAGTGTTGTGAGTTTTAGATAGTAAAGACTAAAAGGAGCTTTAAGCTCCTTTTTTTATGGCTTGTTATCTCCTATAGTGAAGGGGGTTAGGCTTTGGAGTGTATATGAGATATTCAATGGTGTTGTTCTGTGCTGTTTCTATGTTTGCGAATGCTCAGACAATTGAGCGTCAACCAGTGGATATTATTTATGGTAATCAGGTAATCCGCACTCAACATCAAGTTGTCGTGAGCTCAAAAGACGAAGTGGCCGTTATTCCGGCAGAAAAGGTAAGAGATGGTTTGGGGCCAAATATTGTCATAACGGCGGATGGTCAGGGATTGTCTTATTTGGAAGAAAACGCGATCGCTGATCGCGAGCAAGCTATTTACGATGAAGTAAATAAGCGAACCGAAGAGGCGCCTTTTACGGTTTTGTTTACTGGCAATATTCCCGAAGAGATTCAAGAGAAGCGTCTTCGGATGATGCCTGAAATTGGGATTTTTGGTGACCAAGTTGAACCTAAAAAAGAGCCTGTAGATGGCTCTGCCCCCAATGTTGGTGATTTCTCTCCTATCGGTAAAGGTGTCTCTTCTGGCCAATCTAGCGGGTCAGTTCCGTCTGGAGGGTCAGATCAGCCTAATGGGGCAAAAAGTGCACCCGCTACGGATAAAGAGAGGCTTGAGCAGTTAATCGGTGGTTAATTTATCCGGAGAGGTTTCTATCCAGCCTTGTGACGTTAATTCGGCTGGAAAGGCTTTGTTGTGAATGATGATGTTGCTGATACTCTCTGATCGCAGTTTGTTTTCTAAAAAGTCAATGAAGTCTGTTTTGTCTATGGCTTGGACATTCTCTATCCATTCTTTCTTGGTGTGAAAATCAGGAATAGGTTTGGCTATTTGATGCCATTCTTCTAAGGCGTTGTCGCTTAGGTTTTTGGCGGTCATATTGAGTTCGTCTAGCAGTGCAATTTTTGTGTTGTCAAATTCATCCTTGGTTAAGGCGAGAAGTCGTTTTTCCTCTTCTTTTAAAAAGTCTTCAATGGCACTGATGACGGTTGCCATGTCTTGGTTTGGTGATTGTACCAGTAGCCCTAGAATAGGGGTGTTTCGAACGCTTAGATCTTGTGTTCCAACGATGTAGCCCAGTTGTTTTTGGGTTCTAAGCTCTTGGTAAAATCGGCTGTTGATGAGCTTTCTTAGCATGGCGAAGTACGCTTTTTCAGTGATGGCCTTGCTCGATGTTTCTGGGCTTGTGTCTATCAAGGTATACAGCATCACATTGTCGCTGCTAGTTGATGCAAATGAATAATGCATTTTTTGATTTGCTGGGATGGGTTTGGTTTGTATTTCGATTGGTTTTTTGGGGATCAGTCGTCCAATAAAGCGCTGATGCAAGGAGTGAGCGAGGGCCTGAGTTTGCTCTTTGGTGACGTTGCCGGTGCTGTAGCCAACCAGATCAAAGTTTGCGCGAGCCGCTTTTATATACTGTTGTAAGTCTTCAAATGACAGTGGTGTCAGGGCGTTTTCTAGCTGCTCTATGGTGAAGCTGTCTTTTGTAATGAGAGTGCTAAGGGCGCTATAGGCATTAGTGTAGGCCTGTCTACTTTTTTGATTGGCAAAGTCTTTGGCTAATTGGGTTTTTATTTGAGCAAAGCGTTCGGCGCTTGGACGGAATAAAAACGCTTGGTCTATTAGCCAAGTGGTATAGGTGTTTTGCTTATCTGAGTAGCCGCTTGTGCGTAACGTGATGCCGTTGGCATGTGGGTAAAATTGGTAGCCTAATCCAGCGATATAGGGTGAATAGGTTAATTCGCTTATGCTGTCGTTATAGAGTCGGCTCCATAGTTGATTTAGTAGGGCATTTTGGGGGGAGTCGGCTGCATGGTTAAAACGTATTGCAATAAAATTCATTGCTGTAGGTTTGCCAAAGCTTGGGTCGGATTTGTGCCAGAAGGTGAAGTCTTGCTGATCAAAGACAATCTTTGGTGTGAAGTCTTTTTCGGTGATTAGGCCTAGGTGTTCTGGAATGAAGCGATTTTTTTCTGGAAGGCTAACATGGGTATTTTTTACAGATAGATTGATGAGATCCAAAAATGCAGGACTGAACTCATTGTTGCTATAGGTGCTTTGGTACCAAGGTTCAGTCTGCCATGTTGGTTTTTGTTTTGCCCAGTGTTCAGGGAAGGTTTTGTTGGTAGCAACTTGCACTAATAGATGCTTTGTATCGAGTTGTTTTAGGAGTTGACGAACCTGTTGATTGTCGGCGGCTTTTTCGATACGAAAGCTGCTTAGTATATCAGCAGCCGGAATTTTAAGCAGTTTTGCTGAGAGTGTGCGGGCAAGGTTTTGCGGGGCGGTGTAGTTTTGATTGTTGTACATAAGTTGGCTAAGTTGCACCCCTTCTAATTGATACATGGGGTTGATTGGCGTTGATTGTAATAGGCCTATTGTGGCGAAAATGCGTTTCGCGACCGTATCTATATTTGTTAATCCGCTGTTTGTTAGGTGTGCCGTAACGGTGAAAAAAGCATTGTTTCCATAGTCTGGACTAACGCCCGCAGAGAGGCTGTTGATCAGTCCATCTGCTTTGAGTGAGGCGTACAGAGAACCCTCATTTTCGTTGCCTAAAATATACGATAAGTAGCGAGTGGGTCGGGTTTTGTAATGATTTTCTTGGGCGTCAATTTGGTATTGAAAAGACAGTGTGTTGCTGTCTATTAGGGATTCAATAAATTGTAGCTGTGGTTGGTTTGCTTTAATTAGTGTTGGGTAATGTTGTTTTGTTGGTGTCTGTTTGTTGGGGATATCAGAAAAATATTGCTTAGCGAGGGTGGCCATGTCTTGATGGGATAGATTGGTAACGAGTACAAGGGCCATATTTTCACTGAAATAATGCTCGTTATAGAGTGCTAGGAGTTGCTTTCTTAGGGGGTTCTCGGGTCTATCTTTTAGTGTTTCAAGGTTGCCAACGGTAAATCGGCTGTACGGGTGTTCGGGATTGAGTAATGTTTTAAAGGCTTGATTGTTACGGCGACTTTCATCTTTCAGTTTTGCTTTATACTCAGAGTCAACAGCGTTTTTCTCTCTTTGTGTTAAAGATTCGCTAAACAGGGGGGCGGTGAAAAACTGTGCAAATCTATCCAGTGCTCCTTCGTATGCTAAAGGTTTAATGTCGAAATAATAGTTTGTAGTGTCTGTGCTGGTGTAGGCGTTATTTGAGCCACCGTGATGGTTTACGTAGGATTGGTAGTCGCCCGGTTCTGGGTATTTTTCGGTGCCAAGAAACAGCATGTGTTCTAAAAAGTGTGCCAAACCTTGTTGTTTGTCTGGGTCCTGAAAGCTGCCAACATTGACGGCTAACGAGGCTGAGAAGCGCTCTGCTTGAGGGTCGTTGACCAGTAATACTTTGAGGTGATTAGGCAGCGTTATAAGGCGATAGTCATTTTTGTCTGTTAGGCTTTTATTGGGGATCTCTAGCATGTTCATGCCCGTTGGAGGAGTGGAGAGATCATCGCCTTTTGCTCTGTTTATTTCGTTGCTGATTTGTGTTGTACGGGCTAGTGTGGTGCTTGTCATGATGGCGTTGCTTATAGTTGGCTGAAGGTGGGTTTCTGTTGAGATAGAATCGCTTGCTTGAATCGAAAGACAGGCAAGTGCGAGAGTGATTGCAAACAAATAGGGGATGATTTTACTAATAGTGTTTATCATGGCTTCAGATTACTTAAGCCTGTGATGAGATGCAATGGACAAGTTTTTGTCCATTGCTAAAAATAGATCAACTCTATTGAGCGTCTAGAGATTGTCCGTTTACATTGAGGCTGTCGTCGCCCATTAAATAAAGATAAAGTGGCATAATATCTTCCGCTTCAGGCAGCGTTGTTGGGTCCTCGTCAGGGTAGGCGCTTGCCCTCATGTTGGTTCTTGTGGCGCCAGGGTTTATGGCATTTGCTCGAACATTTGGTGAAAGACTTTGTAGCTCACTAGACAGCAGTTGCATCATTGCTTCCGTGGCGAATTTAGAGATGGCATAGGCTCCCCAGTTGGCTTTGGCTTTTCTCCCTACGCCTGAGGAGGTAAAAATAATAGATGCGTTATCCGCTTTCTGCATAAGAGGGAGTAGGGCTTGGTTTAGCAGTAATTGGCTGGTGACGTTAACGCGCATTACCTGCTCAAACAATACTGGGTCATAGTTTGCAAGATTAGTGCGTTCACCGAGTAGGCTAGCATTATGAAGAATACCATCAAGGTGGCCAAACTCACTTTCGATGGTATTGGCAAGCTCTAGGTAGTCGTGTCCTGCGGCACCATCCAAGTTTAGTGGGACAATGGCAGCCTGCGGATATTGCTGCTTTTCTATATAGTCGTAAACCGCTTCAAGTTTCTTGGTGGTTCGTCCTAACAGAATGACGGTTGCTCCGTGCTTTGCATAAGTAATGGCGGCCGCTCTTCCTATGCCATCGCCTGCGCCTGTAACAAGGATTGCTTTGTCTTTGAGTAGTTGACTCGGGGCTTTATAATCAAACATATCTCCTCCTTGTGTCTTTGTCAGACTTTGGTTTTTTGAGTATGCATTAGGTAATTGACTGACACATCTTTGTCATTCAATTTGTATACTTTGCTCAGGGGGTTGTAAGTCATTCCGGTCATATGGATGACGTCGAGTCCCGCTTGTCTTGCGTAATTATTGAGTTCAGCCGGTTGGATGAATTTTGCATAATCGTGGGTGCCTTTAGGCAGCATTTTGAGTATGTATTCAGCCCCGATGATCGCGAATAGGTAGGCTTTAGGATTTCGGTTTATGGTAGAAAAAAATACGTGACCACCCGGTTTCACTAACGCCATGCAGGCATTTATCACCGAGGAAGGGTCTGGTACGTGTTCTAGCATTTCTAGGCAAGTGACGACATCGTACTGACCAGCTTCCCGTTGTGCGATTTCTTCGGCGGTGATTTTCTCATAATCAATATTGAGCTTGGATTCTGTCAGATGTAGTTTGGCAACAGCTAGAGGAGCTTCACCCATATCGATGCCTTTGACATCGGCACCTAGCTTTGCCATTGCCTCGGATAAAATGCCGCCGCCACAACCTATGTCGATGACTTTTTTGCCCTGTAAGCCTTCTGAGCGTTCATTTATATAGTTGGTACGCAAAGGGTTAATGTCATGCAGCGGCTTGAATTCATTCTCTGTATCCCACCAACGGCTCGCGAGCGCTTCAAACTTGGCAACTTCATCTAGATCTACATTGTTTTGCTGAGGATTTGTCATTTGTTTGGCTTCCGTTTTTCAGTGTTGCTGAGGTTGGAGTAAAGTGATGTTGTATATGGATAAAGTTCATTTTTACAGTATAGCGCCAACCCCGCAGGTGACCAATAGTAAACTTCTTTTGTCTTAATAGTATAACCACTTCGCGCGCTTGGGTGAAATGGAAGGCGTTGAATTGAGATTGGGAAGAGCATAATTGTTAGATTGAGCCACAAAACATGCTCCTCAAAGGGGTGTTATTTATTTCCTTATGTTACAATGCGGCGCTTATAAAAAGATATTAGGGAGTCTTTTTGACTCCAAGGCATAAGGATCGATTGTATCTATGGGTGAATTAGCCAAAGAAATTATTCCCGTCAGTATCGAAAATGAACTTAAGGGATCTTACCTAGATTACGCAATGAGCGTTATTGTCGGTCGAGCATTACCTGATGTACGAGATGGGTTAAAGCCTGTTCACCGTCGCGTTCTATTTGCGATGAATGAACTTAAAAATGATTGGAATAAACCGTACAAAAAGTCGGCGCGTATCGTCGGTGATGTAATCGGTAAATATCACCCGCATGGTGATTCCGCTGTATACGATACGATTGTTCGTATGGCGCAGCCTTTCTCAATGCGTTACACCTTGGTTGATGGTCAAGGTAACTTCGGTTCTGTCGACGGTGACAGTGCTGCAGCAATGCGTTACACCGAAATTCGAATGGCGAAAATTGCGCATCATCTTTTGATGGATCTTGAGAAAGAAACCGTTGATTTCGTGCCCAACTACGATGGCACGGAGTTTATGCCAGAAGTACTGCCTGCGCGTGTTCCTGGACTGTTAGTGAACGGTTCGGCGGGTATTGCGGTAGGCATGGCGACTAATATCCCTCCTCATAATTTGAGTGAAATTATTGATGGTTGTTTGGCGATTATCGACAACGCTGATATCACCATTGATGAGCTGATTGATCATATACCAGGTCCAGACTTCCCAACAGGGGCGTTTATTAATGGCCGTGCCGGTATTATTGAAGCTTACAAAACGGGTCGTGGTCGTATTTATATGCGTGCCCGCCACCATTTTGAAGACATGGAAAAGGGCAATCGCCAATCCATCGTTTTCACAGAGATTCCCTATCAGTTAAATAAAGCGAAAGTGATCGAAAAAATCGCCGAACTGGTAAAAGAGAAAAAACTAGAAGGCATCAGTGAGCTGCGTGATGAGTCTGATAAAGACGGTATGCGTATCGTTATTGAACTGCGTCGTGGGGAAAATCCTGATGTCGTCGTCAATAATATCTTTACGCAAACCCAGTTGCAGTCAGTGTTTGGTATTAATATGGTGGCCTTGGTTGATGGCCGTCCACAACTGCTCAATCTGAAACAGATTCTAGAATGCTTCGTCAAACACCGTCGTGAAGTGGTGACTCGTCGTACTATTTTTGAATTGCGTAAGGCGCGCGAGCGCGGCCACATTCTTGAAGGTTTGGCTGTTTCTTTAGCGAATATTGATCGTGTTATTGAATTGATTCGCACGTCGCCAACTTCGGCTGAAGCAAAAGAGAAGTTGGTGAATGAGTCTTGGCAACCAGGCAATGTCATGGCCATGCTTGAGCGTGCTGGTGCGGATGCCTGTCGTCCAGATGATTTAGATGCCGCTTATGGCTTTGTTGATGGTGCTTATCACTTATCACCAGATCAGGCGCAAGCGATTTTGGATTTACGTTTACACCGTTTGACTGGTCTAGAGCATGACAAGTTACTTGGTGAGTACAAAGCGCTTATTGAGACCATTGGTGAATTGCTGAATATTTTGTCTAATCCTGATCGTTTGATGGAAGTCATCCGCGAAGAATTAGAAGAAGTTAGAGACACGTTTGGTGATGCACGTCGTACTGAGATCTTAACGTCTCGTCAGGATTTGACCATCGCAGATTTGATCGATGAAGCCCCTATGGTGGTGACTATTTCGAACACAGGTTATGCGAAATCTCAACCGTTGGTTGAGTATCAAGCGCAGCGTCGTGGTGGTCGTGGTAAATCTTCGGCGAGCATGAAAGACGAAGATCATATTGAACATTTATTGGTCACCAGTAGTCATGACACCATCATGCTGTTCAGTAATTTTGGCAAAGTGTATTGGTTGCGTGTGTTTGAGATTCCGGTCGCGAGTCGCAGTGCGAAAGGGCGTCCTATCATCAACTTGCTGCCTTTGAGAGAAGGTGAGTCTATTTCGGCTTTATTGCCTTTGCCTGTAGTGGAAGCGGTTGAGGCAGATTCGGATGCGGACGATGAGGTTGCTGACGATGCTATTGTTGAGGCAAGTAGCTACATCTTCATGGCGACAGCGAATGGCACCGTGAAGAAAACGGCGATGCAGCATTTTGCTCGTCCTCGCTCGACGGGATTGATTGCACTTAGCTTGGATGAAACCGATGAGTTGGTTGGTGTGTCTGTGACCAATGGTGAAAACGACATTATGTTGGTTTCTTCTTCTGGTAAGACCATTCGCTTCAAAGAGTCTGATGTTCGCGCCATGGGGCGGACTGCAGCAGGCGTTCGTGGTATTCGTTTGGGTGAGGATGCTAAAGTAGTGTCGCTTATTGTCCCTCAAGACGGTTCAGCTGTATTGATGGCCTGTGAAAATGGTTACGGCAAACGTACTTTGGTAGAAGATTTCCCAGTGTATGGTCGTGGCGGTCAAGGTGTTATCGGTATTCAAGTGTCTGAACGCAACGGTCCCGTTATCGGTGCTGCTCAGGTCGACGAGACAGATGAAATTATTTTGATTACCGATCAAGGTACTTTGGTTCGTACTCGTGTGACGGAAGTGTCATGTCAGGGTCGAAATACTCAGGGTGTTACCTTGATTCGTTTGACCAATGATGAGCATCTGGTTGGTATTGAGCGTGTTGTTGAGCACGATGAAGGTGATGTTGAGATAGGTGAGACGGGCGATGTTGAGATAGATGAGACAGACGATGTTGTCATCGATCAATCGCCGAATGATGGCGAAGAGTCACCCGATAATCTAGATTCCGATACGGAATAGAAAATAAAGCGACGCACCTAGGTGCGTCGCTTTTGTTGTAGATAGGTCCTGAAAATACTAGAGGTAATAAGCAGGATGAGCCGAGTATATAATTTTTGTTCTGGTCCAGCAGCGCTTCCAGAAGCGGTTTTGAAAAAAGCACAGGCTGAAATGTTAGATTGGCATGGTGCGGGTGTTTCTGTGATGGAAATGAGTCACCGCAGTGCTGAGTTTATGTCTATTCTGGCGTCGGCTAAAGCACGGTTGTCGCGTTTAATGAATATCAGTGACGACTATGAAATCTTGTTTGTTCAAGGTGGTGCGTCTACTTTATTTGCTCAAATTCCTGCAAACCTAGTAAACGGATTTGATTCTGCTTGCTTTTTAGACACGGGTGCGTGGTCTTCAAAAGCCATTAAAGAGGCAAAAAGATACACGAACGTTAATGTGGTTGGCTCATCAAAGGAGCAGAACTATCTTACTGTTCCTGACTTTTCCACTCTATCATTGGATGAAAGTGCCGCATATTTACATCTTTGTCCTAACGAAACCATTGGCGGTTTAGAGTTTTCTGATCTGCCAGAGACCAATCTTCCTATCGTTGCGGACTTGTCTTCTACTATTTTGTCTCGAAAAATCGATGTCAGTAAATACGGTCTGATTTACGCTGGTGCGCAAAAGAACGTCGGTCCAGCGGGCGTGGTTATCTGTATCATCCGTAAAGACTTACTGGCGCGCAGCAGTGATGAGTTGCCATCTATCTGGAACTTTGCCAATTTAGCGGCAAATGATTCCATGATTAATACACCGCCAACGTTTGCGATTTATTTGGCGGATTTGGTGTTTGAGTGGTTGGAAGCTCAGGGTGGTGTTGAGGCGATCGAGGCCATTAACATTCGTAAGGCGCAAGCTTTATATGACTTCATTGATTCAAGTGATTTTTATTCAAACCCTGTTGATCCTGCTTACAGATCCCGTATGAATGTGCCGTTCATCTTGGCGGATGAGTCATTAGAGTCTCTTTTCTTACAAGAGTCTGAGGCGGCAGGCCTGCGCACCTTGGCTGGACATCGTTCAGTTGGTGGCATGCGAGCCAGTATCTATAACGCTATGCCGATGGAAGGGATTGAAGCTTTGATTGACTTTATGCGTGCCTTTGAGAAGCGTCACGGATAATAGATACCTAATAGGCAATAAGAACCACGGATAACTAATAGCATGTCAAACTCTAAGCAAGCAGTACCCGATACGCTGCCTTTATTGCGTGATCGTATCGATTCTATTGATTCGCAAATACAAATGCTGATCAATGAGCGCGCTAGATGCGCTCAAAAAGTGGCGGAAGTAAAGCTGGCTGAACAGGGCGGGGAAGCGGTTGTCTTTTATCGCCCAGAGCGCGAAGCGCAAGTGTTGCGCAGAGTGATGGAGCGTAACGAAGGGCCTTTAGGCAATGAAGAAATGGCGAAGATCTTTCGTCAGGTGATGTCCTCTTGTTTGGCGCTTGAGAAGCCAATGCGCATTGCATTTTTGGGGCCTGAGGGAACGTTTACACAGCAGGCTGCATTAAAACACTTTGGTAAGTCTATTATCAGTGCTCCTATGGCGGCCATTGATGAAGTGTTTCGTGAAGTTGAGTCTGGTGCAGCCAACTATGGTGTTGTGCCTGTTGAGAACTCTACCGAGGGCGTGGTTAACCATACCTTGGATAGTTTTCGAGATTCACGTTTAAAGATTTGTGGTGAAGTAGAAGAGCGCATTCATCACCATCTTTTGGTGAGCCCAAATATTAATGCGGATGATGTGACGCACATTTATTCCCATCAGCAGTCTTTGGCGCAATGTCGCGCGTGGTTAGATCGTTACTGGCCACACGTTGAGCGTGTTGCGGTGAGTTCGAATGCTGAGGCGGCTCGCCTTGCGGCTGACGCGGGGCGAAGTGGCCGAGCGATTGCGGCTATTGCAGGTGAAGTGGCTTGTGAATTATATGGCTTATCAAAAGTATCCTCTAATATTGAAGATCGCCCTGATAATACGACGCGCTTTTTGATTGTCGGTAATCAGGATGTGCCGCCCAGCGGTAAGGACAAAACGTCGCTGCTCATTAGTGCTAAAAATGAGCCAGGCGCTTTGTATCGATTGCTTGAAGCCTTTGAGCGTCACGGTGTTGATATGACACGTTTGGAGACTCGTCCTTCTTTAATGAGTCGATGGGGTTATATTTTTTATATTGACTTCGTGGGTCATTATTTGGACGACGACTGTCGTGCTGTGATTGATGATTTACGTGAACGAGCTTCGGAAGTGAAAGTGTTGGGTTCCTATCCAGTAGCTGTGCTTTAGCAATTATTTAAGAGTGTTATGCTTTGATTGGTGAAAGTGATTTTCAGGCGTCCGTTGATATGACGTTTCAGGAAAAAAAGAAGTTTGGCAATGTCATGATCATCGGTCTTGGCATGATAGGTGGTTCGTTCGCTAAGGCGTTGAAAGAGCGCGGCTTAGCGACCCTATATGCGGTGGATCGTCGTGACGGCGAGCTGGCTTTGGGTGTGTCGACAGGGGTGATTGATTATCCTGCCGAATTGTCTGCTGAGTTTGTCTCAAGAATGGACGTTATTGTTCTGGCAACGCCTGTTAGAGCAATGGAGTCTGTTTTGGCCGATCTCAAGCCTTTTTTGTCTGAGCAGACGCTAGTGACGGATGTGGGGTCGACAAAAGGTAGCGTGGTTGAGGCTGTGCGTCGTGTCTTTGGGCATGTTCCTGCTAATTTTATTCCTGGTCACCCTATTGCCGGCGCCGAGAAAAGTGGTGTGTTGGCCTCTAATTCACGGCTTTTCGAAAAACACATGGCGATAGTGACCCCTTTAGCGGATAGCAATCCTGTATTACTGGATCGCTTGCATCGTCTTTGGCGTGCGGTTGGTGCTGATGTGGTGAGCATGGATGTTAATCACCATGATCATGTGCTCGCCTCCTCAAGTCATTTGCCTCACTTGCTGGCCTATACTTTGGTTGATGCGCTGGCCAATGGGGAGCGTAGTCAGGATATCTTTCGGTTTGCGGCGGGTGGCTTTCGTGACTTTACTCGCATCGCTTCCAGTGACCCGGTTATGTGGCGAGATGTTTTTTTAGCCAACAAAGACGCAACGTTAGCGACCCTAGATCACTTTACTGATCGGCTGGCCGATATGCGAGCCGCCATAGAGCAGGGTGATGGCGCTAGTATGTTTGGTGTGTTTACTCGAGCAAAATCTGCGCGAGATCATTTTCTTCGCTTGTTAGAGCAGCGTACAATAGGCTCCACCAAGGAAGTTCGTCCGGTTTCTGTTTCCGTTTTGCCTGCTTCTGCGATTAAAGGTGAGGTGTCTTTGTTGGGTGACAAATCTTTGTCACATAAAGCGATTACCATAGCCGCGCTGTCAGAAGGTGTGAGTGAAATAAGGAATATTGATTTAACGGGTGATGTGCGCATTACCATGCAAGCCTTCCGAGATATGGGGGTTGTCATAGAAGAAGCCTCGGTGGATCATTTGCGTGTTCATGGTGTGGGGGTTAGAGGGTTAAAAGCACCGATTGCCCCTATTAATGTTCATCAATCCAGAGAGAGCTTGTATTTATTGTTACCAGTTTTGGCTGGGCAGTCGTTCCCCGTTTCTGTTATTGCCGAAGGCAAGCTGCTCAATCAGTCAATGGCGGATTTATTTTCTTTGGTGCGCCAAATGGGTGGGAGTGTCCTATCTGAAATGGCGGATTGTTTGCCTGTTAATCTGTTGCCAGGTAAGCCTTTGGATGTGTCGGTTAATTTAAAGACTGGCTCTGAGCGACTGCGTATGTCTGCTTTTTTGGCTGCCTTGTATTCGCCTGTTGAGGGTGTCGTGACAACATTGTCTAAAGAGTTGTCTCATTGTGAAGTGTTGTTGCGTCATTTTGGTGTGACAATATTGGATCATGTCGAAGGATTTAAGGTTGTTCCTGCTCCATTGGTCGGTGCAGACATAGTGCTGTCGGGTGATGAATACGAATTGACTTGGCTCGTGTTGTTGTCCAGTCTTTTGCCAGGTTCGGATTTGTCGATCGAAAATGCGGGTTTGGATTCAGTGTCTTTTGCGTTATTGGCTTTTTTGCAGTCAATTGGTGCTGATGTGACTATTCCAGCACAAAGTGGCTCTGGGTTATTTAAAGGTAAAGTGCAAGTCGGTTTTGCTGAGCTTCGCGCGTTTCATTTGTCGCCTGAGCAAAGCTATCGTTTTAGAGATCAGCTGCCTTTGTTGTGTGTTGTGGCGGCATACGCGAGAGGCGAAAGTTTTATTCAGGGTGTCGGTTCTTTGCCTTATTATCATGAAGACAGAGTATTAGCTTTTGTTGACGCGCTTGAGTATATGAAAATAACGTGTGTGTATGAGAATGGTGATTTGCTCATCAAGGGTGGGCTTCCGCAGGGTGGTGAGCTGGATTGTGCGGGTGATGATAAATTGGCGCTTGCTATGTTGGCGCTTGGTGCACGCAGTCAATCCATAACAAAAGTCCATGATTGCCAAAGATTATTAGAAGAATTTAACGAGTTGGAGAGTGTTACGGTGCAATTAGGTTTTCATTGTTCGGTGACGCAGTAGTTTTTTAAGAGGAATAGTTATGATCAACCAAGGCCCAGTTATTACGATTGATGGTCCAAGTGGTGCGGGTAAAGGCACTGTAAGTCAGTTAATCGCAGAAAAGCTGGGATGGCATATATTGGATAGCGGTGCTTTATATCGACTGCTTGCGCTGGCTGTCTCTCATCATGGTATGTCTTCTGACGATGTTGATACTTTAAAAGTGTTGGCTGAGCATTTGGATATACAGTTTCAACAATCAGCAGAGGGTAAGGTTGAAATTATTCTTGAAGGCGAAGTTGTGACTCAAGCTATTCGCACCGAAGGGGTTGGAAATTGTGCGTCAAAATTGGCGGCTATTCCAGAAGTTCGAGAAGGGTTGTTGTTGCGTCAGCGTGCTTTTTCGCAAGCGCCGGGCTTGGTTGCGGATGGTCGAGATATGGGAACAGTAGTGTTTCCTTCCGCGCAAATTAAAATCTTCTTAACCGCTTCCGCAGAAGAGCGTGCACAGCGTCGGTTGCAGCAATTGCAGCAAAAAGGTGAGACGGTTAATCTGGATGAACTGGTTAAGACCATCAAAGAGCGAGATGAGCGGGATGCGAATAGGGCAATTGCCCCCCTTGTGCCTGCTGCAGGCGCTTTGGTAATAGACAGTACAGCGTTAACCATAGAGCAGGTTGTTGAGATTGTTTTTGCAGAAGCTGTGAAGGCGGGTCTTGTCTAATCTGTTCTTTTTTGCGTCTACTTTTTTGCAACAAGAATGTGCTATAATAGTTTAAATGTTATTCAAGTCGGTAAAAGTGCCAGCAAGCTTTTATCGCATCATCCAAAAAAACTGACCCGCATTCGCTGGCAATGTGGATATGGCCTAGTTCTTTATATGGGCCGACTATATAGGAAATACAATGACTCAAAGCTTCGCAGAACTGTTTGAAGAAAGCCTATTAACCGTCGAAATGGCGCCAGGCTCAATTGTTACTGGTATCATTGTTGATATTGACAGTGAGTGGGTAACTGTTCATGCAGGTCTTAAATCTGAAGGCGTAATTCCTCGTTCTCAGTTCCTAACGGAAAGTGGTGAGTTCAACTTAAAAATCGGTGACGAAGTTAAAGTTGCGCTTGATGCTGTTGAAGATGGTTTCGGTGAGACTAAATTGTCTCGCGAAAAAGCTAAACGTGCAGAAACTTGGTCTGTTCTAGAAAAAGCTTACGAAGAAAACGCCATTGTTCACGGTGTTATCAATGGTAAAGTCAAAGGTGGCTTCACAGTTGATATCGCTAATATCCGTGCTTTCTTGCCTGGTTCTTTGGTAGATGTTCGCCCAATTCGCGACACATCTCATTTGGAAGGTGTGGATCTAGAGTTCAAACTTATCAAGCTTGATCAAAAACGTAACAACGTTGTTGTATCTCGTCGTGCCGTTATGGAAGCGACTAACAGCGCTGAACGTGAAACGCTACTTGCTTCTCTTGAAGAAGGTCAAGAAGTTAAAGGTATCGTTAAGAACCTTACTGACTACGGTGCGTTCGTTGATCTTGGTGGTGTTGATGGTCTTCTACACATCACTGACATGGCTTGGAAACGCATTAAGCACCCAAGCGAAATCATTGCTGTTGGCGATGAAATCGATGTTAAAGTTCTTAAGTTCGACCGCGAGCGTAACCGCGTGTCTCTAGGTCTTAAGCAGTTGGGTGAAGATCCATGGGTGGCTATCAAAGCCCGTTACCCAGAAAATACTAAAGTGACAGCGAAAGTCACTAACTTGACTGATTACGGCTGCTTCGCAGAGCTTGAAGAAGGCGTAGAAGGTCTAGTACACGTTTCTGAAATGGATTGGACTAACAAAAACATTCACCCATCTAAAGTTGTTCAGATCGGTGATGAAGTTGAAGTGATGGTTCTTGACATTGATGAAGAGCGTCGTCGTATTTCTTTGGGTATCAAGCAGTGCACAATGAACCCATGGGAAGAGTTTGCAACTTCTTTCAACAAAGGCGACAAAATCTCTGGCGCAATCAAGTCTATCACTGACTTTGGTGTGTTCATTGGTCTTGACGGCGGTATTGATGGTCTTGTTCACTTGTCTGACCTATCTTGGGACGAAACAGGTGAAGAAGCCGTACGTCAATACAAGAAAGGCGATATGCTAGAAACTGTTGTATTGTCTATCGATGCTGAACGTGAGCGTATCTCTTTGGGTGTTAAGCAACTTGAAGAAGATCCGTTCCTTGCTTTCGTTGCAGAAAATGACAAAGGCACTGTCGTAAACGGTACTGTTTCATCAGTAGATGCGAAAGGTGCAGTTGTTGTTCTTGCTGAAGGCGTAGAAGCGACGTTGAAAGTGTCTGAAATCAGCCGTGAGCGTATCGAAGACGCAACGACTGCATTGAAAGAAGGCGATAAAGTAGAAGCAGCGATCATCAATGTTGATCGTAAAGCTCGTACTATCGCTCTATCTATCAAGCAGAAAGATGCGACTGAAGAGAAAGCTGCGTTGAAATCTCACTCTGAGAAGCAACAAGCGGAATCAAATGGTCCTACTACCATTGGCGATTTGATCAAAGCACAACTAGAAAACCAAAACTAAGATTTGATTTTTAGTTGTGATAAAAAGCGGACCTAGGTCCGCTTTTTTTTTGATTTTTTTGTCGATTCTTCCCGAATTTATTGACAAGAAAACTATACACATAACATGTGGATAACCATGGGTATAGACCCGGTGTATGTTTTTCTAGCGCAGTGAGTTCAGTAGCTTTTCGGTGTCTTCTTCTGTCCAGTTATCTTTTTCCAGTAATGCTTTTAGGGCTTTGCTCTGTTGTGCATTGTGAAGGTTTTTTTGAAACTTTGCGTAATGGAAGTCTTTTATAAGGCGTTCGTCGTACTCTGAGCGATAAAGTGTTGGTTTTTCGATCGTTTGTGCCTTTTCTTTTTCAAGAGCATCGATTTTTTTGTAAGTGTTTAAGAGCTGTTTTTTATTCATTTCTTACTCTCTTATGTTTGCTCAATTCGAAGTATTTCGAAGTGATCAATTCTTGCG
Source organism: Marinomonas arctica (assembly GCF_003259225.1). Taxonomy (GTDB): domain Bacteria; phylum Pseudomonadota; class Gammaproteobacteria; order Pseudomonadales; family Marinomonadaceae; genus Marinomonas; species Marinomonas arctica. Next base: position 190,976 of record NZ_QHJF01000009.1, read on the forward strand.
CACCACTTCACATTGAGGTTCCAAAGCTTGATGCCGTGTTCTCTGTCTAGTTGTTCTGATAAATAAGAAGGCCTAGGGTCTTGTTCAATAATCTGTTTTATTAAAGTGGCTATTTCTTTGTTATGCAAGTTTTGGTATTGCGTGCATTGGCTTTTTGCGAGTTCGGAAAATAAGACGGGCTTTTTCATTGTTTGTGCTGGTGTCGGAGCAAAGCCGCCTTTTGCATCGACAATATTGTCTGCGTAAGGAAGGTAAGGTTTTATGTCCAGAACGGGCGTTCCATCCAATAAATCTGCACCATGTAGATCGATAAAGATTTTCTTATCTTCTTGATAAATTCGACCGATTTTTACGACAGAGAGCCCAATAGGGTTGGGCCTGTGTGTGGCTCGGGTCGCAAATACCCCCATTTTTGTTTTTCCGCCTAGGCGTGGAGGGCGTATTTTGGCTTTCCAGTTTTCTGTTATGCAGGCGTGAAAAATAAATTGGATCCAGATATGAGAAAACCCATCTAATCCTTCTAGGGCGTCTAATCGGTTGTAAGGTGGGATTAGCTCTAAGCGTGCTGTGGCTTCTGTGACAAGCCCAGGTTGGCGTGGGATGCCGAATTTTTCTTTGTAGCAAGAGTGAACTACGCCAATAGTGGCTAGGTTAAAAGAATTGGGGGATGACAATGAGCTATCCTTTCGTGTAAAACTGCGCTAAATGAATAAAAATATTGTGATAGTATACTGCCTAGATGAAACAGATCACGACTTATTTGGTGGTCGGTTGCTGTGATTTTTTTAACTGTTATCAGAGAGTGAAAATGTCTTTAGAATCTTATATGAATCAAATTGGTCAGCAAGCTAGGGCGGCTTCTCGTCTGCTTGCTAAAGCGTCCACCCAGCAAAAAAACATGGCATTATTTGCTATGGCTGAGGCTTTGGAAAATGCTCGACCTCGATTGATATCCGAGAACGCTAAAGATATGGAAAATGGCCGTATCAAGGGTTTGGACTCAGCGTTGCTTGATAGGTTGCTTTTAGATAATAAACGCATCGATAGTATGATTGAAGGTTTAAAGCAGGTAGCGGCTTTGCCTGATCCTATTGGTGAGATATCAAATATGGTGTATTTGCCATCTGGGATTCAACGCGGGCAAATGCGCGTTCCTTTAGGTGTGATTGGCATTATCTACGAGTCCCGTCCCAATGTGACGATTGATGCGGCGAGCTTATGCCTAAAATCGGGTAATGCGACTATTTTGCGTGGAGGGTCTGAGGCTTTCTATTCCAACCAAGCCATTGCCGAGGCTGTAACGGTCGGTATTGTCGCGGCTGGACTGCCTGAGCACGCTGTGCAAGTTCTTAATACGACAGACAGAGACGCGGTTGGAATGTTGATCTCCATGTCGGAGTATGTTGATGTGATCGTTCCTCGAGGCGGTAAGAGTTTAATAGAGCGCATTAGTAAGGATGCTCGTGTCCCTGTTATAAAGCATCTAGATGGCAACTGCCATGTATACGTCGATGATGAGGCTGATTTGGAAAAAGCGTTTGCTATTGCTATGAATGCAAAAACACGCCGTTACGGTGTTTGTAATGCGATGGAGTCATTGCTAGTGCATTCGGCTGTTGCTGAAAAGTTTCTGCCTAAGTTAATGGCTGCGTTGCAAGAGAAGGGTGTGTCTTTAGTAGGGTGTGAGCAAACTCGTGCTATTGATTCTTCAGTTGAGTTAGCGACAGAGGAAGATTGGTATACAGAGTATTTAGCGCCCAAGTTGTCCATTAAGGTTTTGGCGGACATGGATGAAGCGATCAGTCACATTAATAAGTATGGTTCCCATCATACCGATGCGATTGTTTCGCAGAATTATTCTAAAACACGTGCATTTTTGACCGAAGTAGATTCTTCATCCGTTATGGTGAACGCGTCCACCTCTTTTGCGGATGGTTTTGAATATGGATTTGGGGCAGAAATTGGCATATCTACCGACAAGATTCACGCTCGTGGACCGGTTGGGTTGTTGGGGTTGACCAGTCAAAAGTACATTGTTCTTGGAGATGGTCATACTCGTGACAATTAATAGTCTGAGAAATGTTGCTTCAACGTCAGGTTTGGCCATTATGGGCGGTACATTTGACCCTGTTCATAATGGTCATCTAAGAACCGCGGTTGAAATTTTAGATCGTTATCACTATTCGGGAATGAAGCTAATACCTTGCTTTCAGCCTGTTCATAAAGATCGACCCAGTGTTCTGCCTGAGCAAAGACTTGACATGGCAAGGCTGGCGATATCTGGTGATGCTCGTCTGAGTGTTGATGCTCGTGAGATTGATAGAAAAGGTCCCAGTTATAGCATTGATACATTGCGGGATCTGCGATCTGAAATTGGCCCAGATGAGTCACTTATCATGGTGTTGGGTATGGACAGCTTTTTATCTTTGCCAACGTGGCACAATTGGCAGCAAATAATGGATTATGCGCATTTACTGGTTGTCTCTCGACCTGGTTGGGAGCCTGATTTAATCTCTGAATTGAGTGGTTTTTGCGAAAACTATCGTGCCGCATCGTCGCATGAGTTACAATGCGCGCCCTCAGGGCGGGTCTGGTTTGAGACTCTTACTCCTTTGGGGATATCCTCTAGCATGATCAGGGCGCTGGCTCGTAAAAACGAGTCGATTGCTTACCTATTGCCGGAGCCAGTCCAAAAATATATAGAACAACATCAATTATATCGATAGGGTAACGTAATTATATGAGTCAGCTTAACTTAACGGCAGAACAAATTTTGGCTTTTGCTGTTGAAGCATTGGAAGATGTGAAAGGTGATAAAATCACCGTATTAAACGTAAGTAATCATACGGATATGATGGATTACATGGTGATTTGTACTGGTACATCAAAACGTCATGTGAATGCTTTGGGTCAAAATGTGTTTGAACATTTGAAAACACAGGGTCTTCAACCATTAGGTTCTGAAGGTCGTGGTATGGGCAGTGATTGGGTTTTAGTCGATCTACATGATGTCGTTGTGCATGTGATGACTGACGAAGCTCGAGCATTTTACGATCTCGAGAAGCTGTGGGATATTAAGCCAGAAAAAATGTAAGGCTCTTTTAATGCGCGTTCGTTTGATTGCTGTTGGTAGTAAAATGCCGAAGTGGGTGACTGAGGGGTACGATGAGTATGCTAAACGCTTGCCAAAGGATTTTTCTTTAGAACTTGTTGAAATTCCTATGTCGTCACGTGGGAAAAATACGGATATACCAAAAGCCATTCGCAAAGAAGGAGATAGCATGCTAGAGGCTATACCTTCTGGAGACAAAGTCATCGCCATGGAAGTGCTTGGCAAGGAGTGGTCCACCGATCAGCTGGCGGATCAGACTGAACAGTGGCGGATGGATGGTCATAACGTGAGTTTGCTCGTGGGTGGACCTGATGGTCTAGATCCCAGATGTACGGCTCGTGCGGACCAAGTTTGGTCTTTATCCCGTTTGACATTGCCGCATCCTATGGTGAGAGTGATTCTGGCAGAACAAATTTACCGTGCTTGGACGCTCATGAATAACCATCCGTATCACAGATAAGGTAAACCTGGTGAGCCGTCGACATCAAAACTTCCGAAATTATCGTCAAGAGCAGCGACTGACACAAGGTCGTGTTATTGCGTCCGCTATTTTTGTTCTGTTAATGGCGCTTGTGCTGATGGCGCGATTGTTTTATCTGCAAGTGGTACAGCATGAACTCTACCAAACCAAGGCAGATGATAACCGTGTCATGTTGGTTACCGAGCCCCCCCCTAGAGGTCTGATTTACGATCGTAATGGCTTGGTACTTGCTGATAATAGGCCGATACACAGCTTGACTGTGATTCCTGAACGGGTTGAAGATTTTGCTAAATTAAAGCAAATGCTTTCGGGGATAGTCGCTATTAGTGATAGCGAGTGGGAAGATTTTGAGAGTCGTCTTAAAGAGTACCGTCGACCATATCAATCTCTCACTTTGAAGTCACAATTAACCGATGAAGAATGGGCGAAAGTGTCGGTTGATCTCTACAGGCTTGATGGTGTTCAAGTAGAAGCCCAATTGACGCGCTATTATCCCTATGGTGAAGCTTTTGCCCACGCTATTGGCTATGTTGGACGAATCACAACCGATGATTTGGAGCGAGTTGATAGGTTGGCTTATCAAGGTGCTTTGTTCATAGGTAAGACAGGTATAGAAGGTTTTTACGAAACAACACTTTTTGGGGAAGCCGGTCTTAGCAAGGTGGAAGTAAACGCTCGTGGTCGCATTATGTCCGAACTTGAGCGACAAAACCCTACACCTGGTAAAGATTTGCATTTGTATTTGGATGCTAGGCTTCAGCAGTACGCTTATGATCTTTTAGGTGACTATACCGGTTCTGTCGTAGCCATAGATCCTGAAACAGGCGGGATTCTTGCTCTTGTTTCTAAACCAGGATTTGATCCAAATTTATTTGTTCGGGGTATTTCTTATGATGATTACTCCGCACTTCGTAAATCTACCAAATTACCGCTTTTTAATCGTGCCTTGCGTGGTGGTTATCCGCCTGCGTCAACCATTAAGCCTTTTATGGGGCTGGCCGGATTAGAATATGGTTTTGCCAATTGGACAGAGCGGTATTTTGCGAGAGGGTATTATCAAATTAATCCAGATGGTCGTCGCTATCGTGACTGGAAGCGTACAGGACATGGATGGATTGATTTAGAGCGTTCTATTATTGAGTCAGTTGATACCTATTATTACCAGCTAGCCAATAAAATGGGTATTACGCCCATTCATAATTTTTTATCACGCTTTGGTTTTGGGCGTAGCACTTTGCTTGATTTAAATGGCGATAGTATTGGTTTATTGCCATCAAATGAATGGAAAAAAGCAAAATACAAAGAGCCTTGGTATCCGGGAGACTCCGTTAACGTTGGTATCGGTCAAGGCTTCATGGTAGCAACGCCCATCCAAATTGCTTCGGCGACGTCTGCATTGGCCAGTCGAGGCCACTATTTTTACCCTAGAATGACTGCGATGATAGGGGATAAGCCTGCTGAGTTTGCAGAAGGGCTTGGTGAAGAGCACGATATTGTTCTGAAGGACCAGCGTAATTGGGAGCGAATGGTTGAAGCGATGCGCAAAGTCATTACCGACTCACAAGGAACGGCGCGGCGGTTACAGGGCACACCTTATGAAATCGCGGGTAAAACGGGCACTGGACAAGTATTCAGTCTTCAAGAGGATCAAGAATATGACGCGGATTCGTTGGAAAAACGTTTGCATGACCACGCGTTATTTATCGGTTTTGCTCCGGCAGATAAGCCCAAAATTTCGGTATTTGCTATTTTTGAGAACGGTGGAAGCAGCTCGAAACCAGCGGATTTGACCAAAAAATTATTCGATGCTTATCTCTACGATGATTACCCTGCCGAATACGATTATTTAAAAGGTAATAAAAATGAAGGATAGCTTTTATCGCAGGGCAATAGCTTTCACCAATGCGCGTTTATGGCTATTGGTCCATGTTGATATTCTGTTGATAGGATCATTGTTATTACTGATTAGTGGCGGCTTGGTTATTCTGTACTCCGCGTCAGGGCAAGACGTGGCTATGGTCGAGCGGCAAGTGTTTCGCTTGGCGGTTGGGATGTTTGTTTGTCTAATATTGGCGCAGCTACCACCAAAATATATGCGTCGAGCTTCGCCGGCATTGTTTATTTTTATTACGCTATTATTGGTTGGGGTATTGTTGTTTGGTGTCGGGGCAAAAGGGGCTCAGCGATGGTTGGCCTTGCCTGGAGGGTTGCGTTTTCAGCCTTCAGAAATTATGAAAATTGTGATGCCTATGATGATTGCTTGGTATTTTTCTGATAAGCAGCTGCCGCCGAGTTTCAAGCAAATCGTCACCGTGATGGTGCTTATTGCTCTTCCTGTGGTATTGGTTGCTAAACAGCCAGATTTAGGGACCTCTTTGCTGGTAGCTGTGTCTGGGGTTTTTGTGCTGTTTCTTGCAGGACTTGGCTGGCGTTATATTATTGGTGCAGCAGCTTTGGCGCCTATTGCTGGTTATATATTGTGGCAGTTTATGCGCGAGTATCAACGTCAGCGAGTATTGACGTTCTTGAATCCGGAGAGTGATCCTCTTGGGTCTGGTTGGAACATTATTCAGTCTAAAACGGCTATTGGTTCTGGTGGTCTGTATGGTAAAGGTTTTTTAGAAGGGACTCAGGCTCAGTTGGACTTTTTACCTGAAAGCCACACGGACTTTATCATTGCTGTTTTGGCTGAAGAGTTTGGAATGCTGGGCTGCGGCGTTTTGATTCTGGCTTATTGTCTTGTTATCGCTCGGGGCTTATATATTGCAGCAAATGCTGAGGATAATTACGCGCGCTTGCTAGCAGGCAGTTTGACACTGACTTTTTTTGTTTACATGTTTGTAAATATTGGCATGGTATCAGGTATTCTGCCAGTTGTTGGGGTACCCTTACCACTGGTTAGTTATGGTGGTACCTCTATTATTACTATCATGGCGACATTCGGAATTTTAATGTCAGTACAAACACATAAAAGAGCGAGATGATGATTAAGCAAGCTGCAGTGGTATTTTTAACGCTTGGTCTAACTGCGTGTAGTAGTGTGGATCATTCGGAGTTGCCTTTAAATTCTGGCGTTAGTGAAGCGCTTTTGGAAGATATGCCAGCAGAATGGGCAGATTCTTACGCGGGTAATCCTGAGGTGCAGAGTTTTATTTCGCGTCTTGTAAAAGAGCATGATTACGATAGAAACCGTCTGGAATTGGCATTTTCTCGCATCAAGGTGCGCCCTAAGGTGATTGAGAAGTCCGATAATCAGCCGGAAGTTTTGATACCCTACTATGAATACAAAACGCGTTTTGTGAACGAGGAAAGAGCCAAGCTTGGCTATCAGTTTGCTCAGAGCAACCGTGAATGGTTACGTAAAGCTGAGCAAGAATTTGGTGTTGACCCAAATGTTATTGTTGCGCTCATTGGCGTGGAGACGTATTACGGGCGTATCACAGGTTCTAGAGATGTTTTTACATCACTGACTACTCTAGCCTTTGATTATCCTAGACGTAAAGTTTACTTTCAAAGTGAGCTTGAAGCTTATTTATTGCTCGCTCGTCAAGAAGGATGGAACATTGGGCAAACAAAGGGGTCATATAGTGGGGCGATGGGGATGGTGCAGTTTATGCCCAGTAACTATCAAAAATTGGCTATAGATTACGACAAAAATGGTCATATCGATCTATGGGGTTCTGCTGCGGATGCCATTGGCAGTGTTGCAAACTATCTTAAACATCATGGTTGGCAGAAAGACCAGCCGTGGTTTGTGATGGCCTCTGTTGGCGATCCAGAGAAAGTAAAAGATGAAATCAATCGTGGTAGAGAGCCCAGTAAAGACATGGTCGATTGGTCGGCACTGACTGTGCTGCCTACTCAGTCTTTTATACCTCAGAAAACAGGTTTGATTGCATTGAGAACTGGGCCTGAAGAGATGTCTTACTGGTTAGGTTATAAGAACTTTTTTACCATTATGGATTACAACCCTAGTAGGCGATATGCCATGTCGGTATTGGAACTCGCTGAGAGTATAGGTAGCTATGAAAATCATTAATATGCTATTTGTTGCTGGCTTAAGCTTGCTAGTATTGAATGGGTGTATGAGTACGCGTCATGTGCTTGGGAAAGATGAAATTGACTACGAAAAAGCGTCTGGTGGGGGGCGCTATACTATATTGCAAGATCATGGTCCGACTGGGGATTTTAATACCGATAATATTCCTGAGCCGGTACCCAAGTGGGAGCCAAAAAGTCGAGGCGGAAACAAGAGTCCTTATGAGGTTTGGGGAAATCAGTACTGGGTGATGGCTTCAGCTCAAGGTTACGTTGCTGAAGGTAAAGCCTCTTGGTATGGCAATAAATTTCATGGGCATAAGACGTCAAATGGGGAAACATATGACATGTATGGCTTTTCCGCAGCACACAAATCGCTGCCACTACCCACTTATGTCAAAGTAACCAACCTCGATAATCATCGTTCTGTTATAGTGCGAGTCAATGATAGGGGGCCGTTTCATGGGGACCGTTTGATTGATCTTTCCTATGCCGCAGCGGCACGATTGGACTATCACAAGAAAGGCGTCGCACGGGTTAGAGTTGAGGCAATCACACCAGCAAAAGGTGATGTTTATCGCCCCTCTAAAGCCGTTCTTGAAACGCCAGCTAAACAAGTGAAAGGCTTGCCAGCTAAGGCTTTGCCTACCGTTTCGTCGTTGTCAAAAGGGTCCACAAGTGCATCATCTGACATAGTTTTTTCTCATCTTCAAGTTGGTGCTTTCAGTGCAGAAGAATCGGCGAATAAACTAAAGCAGCGTCTCTTTGAGGCGTTTGATACCAGTATTAAAGTTACCATTCATAAGCAGGATGACGGCTTGTATAAAGTTTTGGCTGGACCTTTTGAAAGCCAAGGATCATTAGCTGAATGGCAACAAAAATTACAGCAAGAAGGTTTTGGCAGCCCAGTTAGGGTGGCTTTATTGCCTTAGTGCTATTTTGTTTGGGCTAGAGATTCATAGAATGCTCTAGTATTATTCACCAACATTTTTAAGAAGACGATATTTTTGAGTATGAAAAAACTTCTGGTTACTTTATCCCTCGTGTTTGGCTTTATTGGCGGCTCTGTATTCGCTGCACCTGCGTTGATACCGACGCCTCCACAATTATCGGCAAGCAGTTACATTTTGATGGACGCTTATACGGGCGATGTCTTAGTAGAGCACAATGCTGATGAGGCTTTGCCGCCAGCGAGTCTGACTAAATTGATGACAGCCTATATTGTTGAATATGAACTCGCTCGTGGAAATTTGTCTATGGAAGACAAAGTGACGGTAAGCGAAAACGCTTGGCGTATGGAAGGGTCACGTATGTTTATACGTGAAGGGACGCAAGTGTCTATAGAAGATTTGCTCCGTGGTATTATCATTCAATCTGGTAATGACGCCAGTGTCGCGGCCGCAGAGTATATTGCTGGAAGTGAGTCGGCTTTTGCTGATTTGATGAATCAACACGCCAAGCTATTGGGCATGACAAATACAAATTTTGTCAATTCGACAGGCTTTCCTGCTGAGAATCATTACTCAAGCGCTCATGACATTGCCAAAATATCGCGTGCGACCATTTTGCAATTTCCAGAAAATTACGCCATGTATGCGGAAAAAGAGTTTGTCTACAATGATATCCGCCAACCTAACCGTAATCGTTTGTTGTGGCGTGATAAAACGGTTGATGGTTTGAAAACGGGACACACAGAAGCGGCAGGCTACTGTTTGGCAGCATCTGCTGTACGTAACGGCACACGATTGATTACCGTGGTTATGGGAACGGCATCGGATGCTGCGCGAGCGGCTGAAGCGCAAAAGCTATTAGATTTTGGCTTTAGATACTATGAAACTCGCAAACTCTACAGCCGTGGCCAAGTAGTCAATAATGCGCAGGTTTGGGGTGGTAGCCAGTCTAGTGTGAAAGTTGGCTTTGCCGAAGATGTGCTTGTTACTATGCCTCGTCAGCAAAGTGATGCCATGACAGCAACGTTAGACATGCAGCCTGAAATCGTCGCACCTATTGCGATTGGTGATGTGCTCGGTAAAATCGTGGTTGGCTCCGAAGCGGGTGTACTACTAGAGCGCCCAGTGGTTGCATTAGAAGCGGTAGAAGAAGGTGGTTTCTTTAAACGAATGTTTGATAAAATTAAACTATTCTTTATGAACTTGTTTTAAGCCCCGATAGGCGAATGGTAGATTGAATTAATGGCGTTAATTACAAAAGATGGTGATCAAGCTGAGAAAGCGGTCGATGCACCTAAAATTGAATTTCCTTGCGAAAATTATGTTATCAAAGTGGTCTCACTTGATGTTGATGGTATTCATACCGAGATAACAGAATGTTTGCTTGTACATGCACCAGAAATGGATACAAAAGCTGAAAACACCAATCGTTCTAGCAAAGGTCGGTTTGTCAGTTTTAGTTTCCGTATTGTGGCTCAAAGTGAGGATCAATTATCGGCATTGCATCGTGACTTAATGTCAATTGACGCCGTTAAGATGGTCATGTAAATGGAACGTGATTTAATTTGCCGTGATTTGGGGGTTATTGATTACACGGAAACATGGGAGCGGATGAAACAGTTTACTCAGACTCGTTCTAAAGACGATGCTGATGAAATCTGGTTGCTAGAGCATCCCTCTTTGTTTACTCAAGGCCAAGCGGGCAAAGAAGAGCATCTTTTGGCTCCGGGTGATATTCCTGTCATTCAGGTTGATCGTGGTGGCCAAGTTACCTACCATGGGCCAGGGCAATTAGTGGCCTATGTTATGGTAGACTTAAAACGCTTGGGCATAGGGGTTCGTGATCTAGTTAGCGTATTGGAACATGCGGTGGTCGGCACTTTGATACAGAACGCAATAGAAGCGTATCCAAAGCCTGATGCGCCAGGTGTGTATGTTAATGAACAGAAAATTGCATCGTTGGGTTTACGTGTGCGCAGAGGTTGCTCCTTTCATGGGCTAGCCTTAAATGTTGATATGGATCTCACCCCATTTAATCGTATCAACCCGTGTGGCTATCAAGGCTTGCAGATGGTGGATATGAAGCGACTTAATAAAGACGCTATTTTATCAAATGTAAAGGTTCAGTTGGCGAATCAGTTAGCTGAGCAACTCGGATACAGTTATCCGGCTATCCAACAAGGGTGGAAATAGAATGACAGCAGAACGCAAACGCGTTGTCCAAGGGGAAAAACTACGCGGTGCCGATAAGATGGCGCGTATCCCTATTAAGATTGTTCCTACAGAAGAAATTCCACGTAAGCCTGATTGGCTTCGTGTTCGTATGCCTGCGTCACCTGAAATCGCGCGCATTAAAGCGACTTTACGTGAGCACAAGCTTGCCTCTGTATGTGAAGAAGCAAACTGCCCAAACTTGGGTGAGTGTTTTAGTAACGGTACCGCGACTTTTATGATTATGGGCGAGATTTGTACTCGTCGTTGCCCTTTTTGTGATGTGGCACATGGTCGCCCGAATCCGCTTAGTGCTGATGAACCAAAAGAATTGGCGGCTGCTATTCGTGATATGAAACTGAAATATGTGGTTATTACTTCCGTAGATCGTGATGATCTTCGTGATGGTGGTGCTCAGCATTTTGTTGATTGTATTAGAGAAACGCGTGCCGCAAGCCCGAATATAGAAATCGAAACATTGGTGCCAGACTTCCGTGGTCGTATGGAAGTAGCAATTGATACACTGTCAATAGCACCGCCAGATGTGTTCAACCACAACTTGGAATCCATTCCGCGCTTGTATCGTCAAGTGAGACCTGGATCTGACTATCAGTGGTCCTTAGATCTTTTGAAAAACTTTAAAGATCGTTGTCCGGATGTACCAACGAAATCAGGCTTGATGGTTGGTATGGGCGAGACATTTGAAGAAATAGTTGAGGTGTTAAAAGATTTACGAGCTCATAATGTAGATATGTTAACAATCGGGCAATACTTACAGCCTTCAAAGCATCATTTTCCTATGGCTCGCTTTGTGCCGCCTGAAGAGTTCGCGCGCTATGAGCAAGTGGCAAAAGAACTAGGCTTTAAGCATGCTGCGTGTGGTCCTTTGGTCCGCTCATCGTACCATGCGGATAAGCAAGCCCATGGTGAACGCGTTTCTTAATTTGTTCGTTCGTTAGAATAAAGCGGCGTTAAGAGGTTTCTTAGCACCGCTTTTTTTATTTTAACTAAATCTAAAAAGTATAACATGTGCGTGTTTTACTATGATTGTCTGATTAGAAACAGCCGCTATTTTATAGTTATTTAGACTTTTGGAGATGATATGAAGCCTTGGTCAATCAAAGACTCAATGGAACTTTACAACGTAGGTCACTGGAGCAGTGGTTTTTTTTCAATTAACGATAAAGGGCGTGTTATTGCATTACCTGATAGGGAAAATAGCATCGATTTAACAGAGTTGTCTGTCGCGCTAAAACAGCAAGGCATCCCTTACCCTTGTTTGGTTAGATTCCCGAATATTCTTCACTCACGTATAGAAAAAATTACCAATTCATTCCAGCAAGCCATAGAGCATTACGACTATCAGGCAAAATACGCCATTGTTTATCCAATAAAAGTAAATCAGCAGCGTCGTGTCGTGGAAGAAATTGCGGCATGTCAGCCTGATAATGCGTCTACAGTTGGCTTGGAAGCGGGTAGTAAGCCAGAACTGATGGCCGTGTTGGCTATGCATAAAAATGCAGATGGCATTATTGTGTGTAATGGCTATAAAGATCGTGAATTTATTCATCTTGCCTTGATGGCCGAAAAAATGGGTCATCAAGTGTTTATTGTTGTTGAAAAAATGCATGAGCTTGATTGGATTTTAGAAGAGGCTGCTAAAATTGGGGTGCAGCCACGTATTGGTATCCGGATTCGTTTGGCGTCTACTTGCACGACTCACTGGGGCAACAGCGGTGGTGAGAAATCGAAGTTTGGATTAACGACGTCGCAATTGCTGCGTGCAATTGAGCGCCTGCGTGAGTTGAATTTACTGCATTGCCTTGAGTTAATTCACTTCCACTTAGGTTCGCAAATTACTCGAATTCGAGACATCCAAAACAGTTTAAAAGAATGTGCTCGTTATTATGCTGAGCTTCATCAAATGGATGTGAAAGTAAAATGGGTGGATGTGGGCGGTGGTTTAGGCGTCGACTATGAAGGAACGCGCTGTCAAAACGATTTTTCGGCGAACTACAGCATTGGTGAATATGCTAATAATGTGGTGTTTGCTTTCCACAACGTCTGTGAACAATATGAACTTCCGCACCCACATTTGATTTCTGAATCGGGTCGTGCCGTTACGGCCCATCACGCGATGATGATCGCGGATGTTTTCTCTCACGGCGCTGAGCTTTTACCCATTGAAGAGCCCGCAGAAGACAGTGAGCTTGAGTTACAACGTCTTTGGGCGTGTTATCAAAGCTTGAAAGGACAGAACGAAGAAGAAAGTCGTTCTCTGGTGGAAATCTATCACGATTTGCTCGATGACTTTAATGATAGCCTAACACTCTACAATCATGGGCAGCTTAATTTGTCACAAAGGGCGCAAGCGGAGAACTTGTTTTTGTCCGCGTGCCGCAATTTATTGCCGCGTTTAGACAATCGCAATCGAGGTCATCGTGCGGTGATTGATGAGCTGAATGAGCGATTGGCTGAGAAATTATTTGTCAATTTGTCCGTGTTTCAATCTATGCCAGATGCTTGGGGTATCGATCAATTGTTCCCTGTATTGCCACTGCAAGGATTAGATCAAGCGCCTTCCTTTAGAGGCAAGATACAAGACGTTACTTGTGACTCGGATGGTTGTTTGTACAGCTACGTGGATGGTCAAGGTATAGAGTCGTCCCTGCCGTTGCCTCCGCCACCACCTAAGGGTGAAGACTACTTGATGGGCTTCTTTTTAGTGGGAGCTTACCAGGAAACATTGGGCGATTTGCATAACTTATTCGGCGATACTTGTTCGGTAGACGTTTACTTAACGGATGACGGTTTTAGAATTGACCATGTATTGAAAGGCGACAGTGTTCAGGATGTACTTAAATCCGTTAGCTATAATGAGCAGGAATTATTAAAAAGCTATGAAGATAAGATCGCTGCAAGTCCGCTTAGTCAAGAAGAGCAAGTTACTTTGCTGGCAACCTATAAAAAAGTGCTAGCAGGTAGCACTTATTTGAATCAAGTATAAAATCGGTATTTTGCTTCGTTGTGCGAGATTTTTTTGGAGGTAGTAGAGGATGAGTAATGTAAAAGTGGCCTGCGTTCAAATGGCGGTCGGTACAGATTTTCAAGCAAATTTAGACAATGCAGTGGCACAAGTAAGAGAAGCCGCTGCGAATCAGGCCAATATTATTCTGTTGCAAGAATTGTTTATGGGGCCGTATTTTTGTATTGATCAAAAGCCTGCATATTTTGATTGGGCTCAGCCGGTCAACGATTGCTTAGCAATTCAAACCATGAGCAAACTTGCTAAAGAATTGGGTGTTGTGTTGCCAATTAGCTTTTTTGAGCGCGATGGCAATGTTTTTTATAATTCTTTAGTGATGATCGATGCAAATGGCGATGTCATGGATTTGTATCGTAAGACACACATTCCTGATGGCCCAGGTTATCAGGAAAAATATTACTTCACACCTGGTAATACTGGAGTGAAAGTGTGGGACACTCAGTTTGGTCGCATCGGTTGTGGTATTTGTTGGGATCAGTGGTTTCCTGAGCTGGCTCGAGAGTTAGCGTTAAAGGGCGCAGAGCTGATCTTTTACCCTACCGCAATAGGTTCTGAGCCACCTTATCCAGAGTGGGATTCTAAAGATCATTGGCAAAGAACCATGCAAGGTCATTCCGCGGCGAACATGGTGCCTGTTATTGCCGCAAATCGCGTCGGCCGAGAAGAGGGCGAAAATAGCTTTATTCAGTTTTATGGCTCTTCCTTTATGACCGATGAAATGGGAGCAATGAAATGTGTTGCAGGTCGTGATGAGAGTACCATTCTGTACTCAGAATACGATTTAGAAGCCATTCGTAAAGCTCGTCGTTCCTTTGGTTTATTCCGTGATCGTCGCCCAGATCAGTACCAAGCAATTACTGCCGGTGCAGGGAGTTCTTGGGAAAAATAGCACAGACAGTATAAAAAAGTGCCCGCATTATGCGGGCACAAACTGTCCTTATCCTTATTGACTGAAGGGGGGAACATCAATAAGGGAGATCTATTTGCACTTGGCTTTTTTAATAAGCCAGAAAATGATAAGTAATACAGTGCAATCCTAAATGTCACTGATGACAAGTTATATGTCTTCTTGTATGGATACAGCAATACGAGATTTGAACGCTTGCCTGTCAGTGTAGATCTATCCTAACTATAGTCCGATATTTGAAAAAATGCGGATATAATCTTAAATTTGTATCGTTATTAAACAATTTAGTATGTGTCTTAGAGAGTCGATGAAGGTATTTAGTTCCTCCAGTGCACTGCCTTATTTTGCTGTTTTTTTGTCTAGCAAACTGGTATCGAACGATGTGACTTATCGTATTATGGTTGAAAATGTGCTTGAGCTAGCGCGAGCTCAGCCAGGTTTTCTTGGCACCGAATACGGTGCAGGAGAGATGGATTTGCTGGTCACCTACTGGCAAACTAAAGCAGCAGCAGAGGCTTGGTTGAATCATGATATGCAGCGCAGGATTCTCTCTATAGGTGAAAATGTTTGGTATGAAGAATATTCGTTGAAATTGTCTGAAGTGATGAGTGATATGTCATTTAAGTGCTCTAATCGGTCCTTGCGTGCGTCTCGTTTCCCTAAAATTGTCACCAAAAGGGGGGTGTTGACGATATTAGACGAATCTCAAGCGTCGCTTTTACGTGACTATGTCAATCAAGAAAAAGCCTTTCTTTCCCCATGGGAGCCGCAACGTAGTGACGCTTATTATTCTCTTGAGACGTGTCAGTTACGCATTCGAGAAATGCGCCGAGACTTCTTGGAGGATAAAGGGGTCGTGTTTTGTTTTTTGTCGCCCAATGAAGACAGAATGCTAGCTTATAGCAATTACTCGAACATAATCCGTGGTGTTTTTCAGGCTTGTAATCTTGGTTACAGTCTTCGTGAGAGCGAACAAGGAAAGGGTATTATGCATGAGGTTCTTAGCGCGGGTTTGGAGTATGTTCATAAGGAGTTGCATATTGATCGAATTCAAGCCAGCTACATGCCAAGAAATGCTAAGAGTGCGGCGGTGCTCAAAAAACTCGGCTTTGATAAAGAAGGGATGGCGAGAGATTATCTGAAGATCAACGGTCGTTGGGAAGATCATGTTTTAACCGCTTTAGTGTTGCGCTAACGAAATTTATTATTCAATTAGGCTTTGTTAGCACCAAAATTCGTCCTTTGCTTTGTTGTGCCGTCATGACAGACAATAGAGTGATGCTTTCTTTGCTTGGGTTCAAAACGGCTCGACGCTCTTGTTTGATAATGACTTTTCCAAATGTAGGGCAGGTTTCTGGCGGTTTTTTACCATTCGATATAAAGGCGACACCGTTTAACGGAAGCAGGTATTGAGTGGCATTTTTTTGATAGTAGAGTGTTTCTTTAAAGTGTGGAGGGTATAGCTCCAGAGCAATGCTTCCTGACGCGCCTTGCCAAAGCGGCCAAGTTTTTATGTGATTCCTGCCGGGGATGAGCTCAACTGTACCAGAAGACACTTTTTGAAATACGTCATTTTCCTCAATCTGTTTGGTTGAGCTCAGGCGTATCAAGCAAAGTTCAACGGTTGGGGTTAGCAAGGTAATATTATTGATTGTGCGCGCGGCTAGCCAAATTCCTTGGTGTGTTTTTAGTACGGTTTCTTTTTCAGTGAGATGAGCGTTCTGTTGTGTTGTCTGTTGTAGGTAGATGTCACCTTTAATGATAAAAACAAACGTGTCGGCTGGGTGGTGATAGAAGCGTGTGGGGGTGGCATTTTGAAAAAGGGATTCTTGTGCAATAAAAAGATCATTCTGTTGGCAAATGATGAAGCGCTTACTCGTCTCTCCGAGACTGTAGGTCATTAAGCCGAGGGTATTTTGATCTGATACGTTCATCAATAGACGCCTTTTTAATTGTCACGTGTATTGAAACACGAGAATAGTGAGCTTTCCATGATAATCTTAATGGTAATGTTGCAGTGAGTTAGGGTGTTTCTTTATAGTTGAGCCCATATTTATTTATGAAAACCGCATGGCTGATCATTTGTCCATGCAAACGATAGTAGAAGGAAAGTTTCCTTGAGTGAGTTGTCAAATTTCGAGTCGAATGAAACCCTTTCATTAAAAGACTACACAGAAAAAGCGTACTTGAATTATTCCATGTACGTTATTTTAGATCGAGCTTTGCCGCATATCGGTGATGGGTTAAAGCCAGTTCAGCGACGTATTATCTATGCGATGAGTGAATTGGGGCTGAAATCCAGCGCGAAATACAAAAAATCCGCTCGTACCGTGGGTGACGTACTTGGTAAATTTCACCCTCATGGTGATAGTGCTTGTTACGAAGCCATGGTGTTAATGGCCCAGCCCTTTTCATACCGTTATCCTTTGGTTGATGGTCAAGGTAACTGGGGCGCACCAGATGATCCAAAATCGTTCGCCGCCATGCGTTACACCGAATCTCGGTTATCAAAGTACGCAGATCTGTTATTGAGAGAAGTCAGTCAAGGTACGGTTGATTGGACCCTCAACTTCGACGGAACGTTGCAAGAGCCTTCGGTCTTGCCGTCCCGCCTGCCTAACTTATTACTTAATGGTACAACAGGTATTGCCGTCGGTATGGCGACGGATATTCCGCCGCATAACTTGCGCGAAATCGGCGGTGCCTGTATTCATCTACTGAATAATCCTAACGCAGAATTAGAGGATTTGCTTAACTTTGTTCAAGGCCCTGACTTTCCGACAGGCGGCGAAATCATCACGCCAAGAAGCGATATAGTTAAGTTATATGAAACGGGCAAAGGACAGATTAAAGCAAGAGCCCGTTTTACTCTTGAAGAAGGCGAGATTGTTGTTAATGAGCTGCCTCATCAAGTGTCAGGTAGCAAAATATTAGAGCAAATTGCCGCGCAGATGCAGGCCAAGAAGCTGCCTATGGTTGTCGATTTACGTGATGAATCTGACCATGAAAACTCGACTCGTTTAGTGATTGTGCCTAAATCAAATCGTGTTGATATTGATGCGTTGATGACGCACCTTTTTGCTACAACGGATTTGGAAAAGTCCTATCGCGTCAATATGAATGTGATTGGATTGGATGGCTTGCCGCAAGTGAAGCCATTGAAGGACTTTTTATCTGAGTGGCTGCGTTTCCGTATCGATGTTGTTCGCCGTCGCTTGCAATTCCGCCTTGATAAAGTCATGAACCGTCTGCACATTCTAGAAGGTTTGCTGATTGCTTATTTAAACATTGATGAAGTTATTGACATCATTCGAACGGAAGAAAAGCCTAAAGTGGAGTTGATGGCACGTTTTGGTTTGAGTGATATGCAAGCTGAATCGATTTTAGAGCTGAAGTTGCGTCACCTTGCTAAGCTTGAAGAGATGCGCATCAAGGGTGAACAAGACGAGTTGGAAAAAGAGCGTAAGCAGCTAGAAGGGTTGTTGTCTTCTGATCGTAAATTAAAAAAATTGATTACCGATGAGATCCAAGAAGCCATTGATGATTTCGGCGATGATCGTCGTACCCCCATTGTTGCTCGTAAAGAAGCTCAGGCGTTCAGTGAGGAAGATTTATTGTCTAATGATCCGATCACTGTTGTCTTATCCAAACAGGGCTGGATTCGTGCCGCGAAAGGTCATGATATTGATGTCCATGGTTTGAGTTATAAATCGGGTGATGAATTTCTTGTTAGTACTAAGGGGCGCTCGAACCAAACCTTGGTTTTACTGGCTTCTAATGGTCGAACGTACTCGATTAAAGCCCATACTTTACCATCGGCTCGCGGTCAGGGTGAGCCTATTACGGGGCGTATCTCACTAGAAAAAGACGCCACAATTGTCTCTGCTGTATTGGATAATGAAGAGGCTTATTACTTAGTGGCCAGTGACGCAGGTTATGGTTTTGTTGCTCAGCTTAAAGAGCTATATGCGAAAAATAAAGCGGGGAAAGCCACTTTATCGTTACCAAGAGGTGCCCAAGTGATGGCGCCTGTGTTTGTTCAAAATCCGGAGCAAGGTCGTGTGGTAGCGATTTCCAATGAAGGGCGTATGCTGGCCTTTGATGTGGCTTCTTTGCCCCAAATGGCAAAAGGTAAAGGGAATAAGATGATCAGTATTCCAAGCGCACGCGCTGCGGACAGAGAGGAATTGGTCGTTGCGTTGGCTTGTGTACAGCCTGACGATTTGTTACTGGCTCATGCTGGTAAGCGCTTTATCTCTTTTGCAGCCAAAGAGCTTGAAGAATATGTGGGTGAACGTGGCCGTAGGGGATTAAAGCTGCCACGAGGGTTACAGCGAATTGATAGCCTTGAAGTTAAGATTGGCGAAGGCAAGTTGGCAAAAATAGAAGAACCGACGACTCCGAGTTTACTCGAGTGATGGATATATTAGCGTTGAGGTCATAAACTTATCACCTTGTGATGCAAAAATGAATGGACTCCCAATAAGAGGAAATGAACATGAAAGGCAGTAAAAAAGTCATAGACAGCTTAAATTCTTTGCTGGCAAATGAGTTAGCGGCAATTGATCAGTATTTTATTCATTCTCGTATGTATGAAGATTGGGGGCTTAATAAGCTTTATGAGCGCCTCAATCATGAAATGGAAGAAGAAACTCAGCATTCGGACTGGCTTATCAAGCGTATCTTGTTTTTGGAAGGTGTGCCTTGTATGACGAAACGCCGCGACTTGCTAATAGGATCTGATGTTCGCTCCATGATGAGTAACGATTTAACTCTTGAGCTAGAAGTGGTTAGCAGCGTGAGAGATGCCATTGCGGTGTGTGAGTCAGAAGGTGATTATCAAACGCGTGAGACGCTTGAGCGTTTGTTGTTTGATACGGAAGAAGACCATGTTTATTGGTTAGAAAAACAGCTTGGCCTAATGGAAAAAATTGGCATGCAAAATTATTATCAATCTCAAATGGCAAATTAAGGGGGCGTTATGAAAGGAGATCGTGAAGTCATTTTGAGTTTAAATAAAGTATTGGCCAATGAATTAGTGGGTATTAACCAATATTTTCTTCATGCTCGAATGTTTAAGGACTTTGGTTTTAGCGCACTGGACAAAGCTGACTATAAAACGTCTATTCAGAAAATGAAAAACGCAGACCGTTTGATCGAGCGCGTGCTTTTTTTGGAAGGCTTGCCGAACCTGCAAGATCTTGGTCGTTTGCGTATTGGTGAAAACAGTGAAGAGATGATCTCAGCAAACCTAGAGTTTGAACTGGATACCTTGCCAACTCTAAAAGCCGCCATTGATTTGTGTGAGCAAAAGAAAGATTTTATTAGTCGTGACGCTCTGGAGAAAATCCTAGAAGAGCAAGAGGAACAGATTGATTGGCTTGAAACGCAGCAACATTTAATTGCTAGTTCTGGAATTGAAAATTACCTTCAATCACAAATGTAATCACTCCGTTATTGCTAGCGTGCAATAACGGATTTTAAGCAACCTGAACTTGAGTTTCTGCTATTTTAAGAAGCTCATTGTTCAGTAGCTTTTTAGCACACTGACAGCATTTTCCACACTGGCTACCAATGCTATGTTCTTGATAAAGTTCACGCATGGTGGTCGCCCCCTCTTGGATGGACGCTTTGATAGCTTTGTCTGATACCTGATTGCAAATACAAACGTACATAAATGAAAATCACTCTCACCAATATTCTAGTTATGCGATTCTATTTTTAATGCTAATGATTATCAATAGGTAATAATTTATCTGTTTGCTTGGTTTGATAGTTTTTTTGTTGCTTTCTGTAGGGGATAGCCAATCAGATCAGCTAATAGGTTGGATCTGATTGGTTATAAGGGAAGGGTTGGGTGGATCAGTGTTGTTTTTCGGCGATATCAGTCAGCACCTTCAGGAAGGACTCTGGATCATGCGCGCCTTGAACCATGTATTTATCATTAATGACATAAGTAGGCACCGAGTTAATCTCTAGGCTACGTAAATGCTGTAGTTTTTTCTGTGTGAGTGCCTTGGCTTCGTCACTAAGGGCGTATTCAAAGTCAGAGGTTTTCATGCCGATGCTTAAGGCAACGTCCTCAAGAATACTTTGATTCCCTATGTCTTTCCCATCGGTAAAATAGGCGTGAAACAAGGCTAATACAAAGGGCGTGGCTAGGTTTGATTTTGTCGCTGCTAGTACAAATTGATGAGCAAGCTTGGTGTTTGGGATGCGGTCTTTTTCTGAAAAATTGAACTGTATACCCGCTTCAATACCTACCTGTTGAATGGCATGCGTGGCTTCATTGAGCTTTTCAGGGCTGCCAAACCGCTCGCCTAAATAGCGTTCTCGGTCAGCGCCTTTTATTGGCATATCTGGATGCAGTTCAAAGGGCTGCCAACGAATGTCGATACGGTAATCATCCCCCAATTGTTCAATGGCTTGTTTAAGGCGAGAGTAGCCTAAATAGCACCAAGGGCAAACAACATCTGAAATAATGTCGATACGCAGATCGGCCATGTGTTCTCCTAAAGAATAAAGTACTGAGTTTATAAGGTATTTAATTGACGCTTAATGCAATGCACTGGCTGATTTCAGTATAAGAGCGTCCGCTTTCTTCGTGCCAATGATTGAACGCAGCTTGTGCTGCTTTCCAGGCGGACTGAGTGTCCCTACCTGTGGTAATGATCTCATGATGACGTAAATAGCCTTCTACATCTCTGGTAAGCATGAAGGTGTCTTTGCCCATGGCTCTTAATGTATAGGGGCCAGTGTTACCACCAAGGCGTGCGCCATGCTTTTTTAAATAAGCCCACAAACCAATGATGTCATCATTTGGCCAGCTAGCAACAAAGTGAGAGAAGGATCCATGGCTGGCTTGGCATTCGCTGATCATTAAAGCGTTTTCTCTAATCGTCATTACTTTGCCGAAGTTGCGAATAATGCGAGTGTCCTTGGCTTTCTCTTCCCACATTTCGTCATGGATTAGCAACATTTTCTCGATATCGAAACCAAAAAAAACGCTTTCAAAGCCGGGCCATTTGTTGCGAACCACTTGCCAATTAATGCCAGATTGAAAGACTTTCTGAGAGAAGGCAGCTAGCCACCTATCGTCTGTGTGTTGGTCCAATTGTGCTGGGCTTAGCGGCACAGAGAGCATACTTTCTAGGTGTTTTTTTCCACCATGTCGAAGGGCGGCTCTGTCATAAATGGATTGAAAGAGTTCGTATTTCATCTTGGACTCCTATTTTGTGGCGGCCAGTTTACCATAAGCTTTGCCTTATATAATGGCTGAGCGAATAACTTGTTGGGTATTTTAGTGATGGACGCTATGTGTTTGTCCTATAATGCCAATAAATGCCCCTGTCGAGAGAAGTTGAATGACACACTTAAGCGTTAACCTGAACAAAATTGGCTTACTTCGAAATTCTCGTGGAAGAGATTACCCAAATTTGATTGCTATGGCGGAGCGTACGTTACAGCTTGGTGCGTTTGGTATTACCATCCACCCAAGACCTGATCAGCGTCATGCGACTTACCAAGATGCCTACGATTTAAAGACCTTGTTGAAGCGTTTTCCCGGCGCCGAATTAAATATAGAAGGCTTTCCAGATGCGCAGTTTTTAGAGGTTGTGCTGGACGTAGAACCGGATCAATGTACCTTGGTACCGGATGATCCAAATCAACTGACGTCTGACCACGGCTGGAACATGGCTCGTGATCAAGATGCATTACGCCCCGTTATTGCTAAACTTAAAGCGAAAGGAATTCGTGTGGTTTTATTCATGGATCCAGAAGCTGAAAACATGGCATTAGCGAAAGACGTGGGTGCTGATCGAGTGGAGCTTTATACGGAAGCGTACGCCAATGCGTTTGGTAAAGACGGTTTTGATGAAGTACTTGAAACTTACCAGCAAGCTGCTCAAGCCGCTTTAGATGTTGGCTTAGAAGTGAATGCGGGACATGACTTAGATTTGCAAAATGTTCAGGCTTTATGTGAGCCGGGTAGAATTATGGAAGTCTCCATTGGCCATGCACTGACCGTAGAGGCGTTGGATCTGGGCTGGAATAATGTGGTAAAAGCTTATCTGGAAAAACTGGCTTGAGAACGCAATGGTTGGGTTTGAGACTTGAGTATGCAAGACGCAAAACGATCACAGTGTGAGCTGTGTGATTTTTTAGTGGGGCAGTGTGTTTGCCAGTGGATCCCGGAGCTTGCTACACGCTTACAAGTCTTGGTTTTGCAAGACCCGAAAGAAGCGCGACACGCCAAAAATACCGTGCCATTACTGTCTTTAGGTTTGCCGTCAGTGGAATGTATTTCGACAGCAAACCAAGATAGGTTAAGACGTGTTTTGGCGCACAAAGACCCAGCGAAATGGCGTTTGGTGTTTCCAGCAGAGGGCGCTGTTTTTATCGAATCGTTAGGAACAGACTCTGTGGCTGAGATTGAGGGCGTCATTTTACTTGATGCGACGTGGCGAAAGGCGAAGAAATTGTATTTCACTGAGCCCTTATTGCATGCCTTTGGTGCCGTATGTTTTGCACAGCCGCCATTAGGGCAATACAGCATTCGCAAGTCACCTAATATTCAGTCGTTGTCGACCCTAGAAGCGTGCGCTTATGCCATAGAGCAAATTGCAGGTGAAAATATGCAGCCGCTAAGGGTGTTTATGGTGGCCGCGCAAGAATGGCAGTGGCGTCAGCAACCGTTGAAACATCGACACCTTGATTAATTATTAATGTCTTAATAAGACAGTAGAGAGATGTGAAATTATGATGAGTAAACAAACCGAAATTGAAGCCGCTGTGTTGCGTCGTCTTTTGAAGCACCTTGATGATAATAAGTCCGTGCAAAATATTGATCTGATGAATTTAGCGGGATTCTGTCGTAACTGTTTAAGCAAATGGTATATGGCCGAGGCAGAGCAACAGGGCGTCAAAATAGATTATGATGAGGCGCGCGAATTTGTCTATGGCGAGCCATATGACACGTGGAAAGCCAAGTATCAGCCAGAAGCCACCGCAGAGCAGTTGGCTGCTTTTAATGCAAAGTCTAAGACTGGCCAGTAAGACAACAATGAAAAAACGAATTGCTTCGTTTTTTTCTTTTATTGAGACACGCAAACGTATGGTTTGTGTGTGCCTTATTGTTTTGTGTATTCCACATTGGTGGCTTTATGCTGATGTGTCAGATAAATACCGTAAGTTAGCTCAGCAAGCCGGCGTGACTTATGGGGCTGACGCCGAGAAGCGTATTTTAGCGTGGCGAAAGCTTGTCAGTGAATCCAAGGCACTGCCAATTACGGAGCAGCTGGCGCTGGTGAATAATTTTTTTAATCAAATGGACTTTGTTGACGATATGCAACTATGGGGGAAGGAAGATTATTGGGCAACACCTATTGAATTTTTGGGGATGCGTGCCGGAGATTGTGAGGACTTCACAATCGCTAAATATTTTACGCTCAGAGAGCTTGGGGTACCGGATGACAAGCTGCGTTTGGTTTATGTCAAGGCGCTTACTTTGAACCAGCACCATATGGTGTTGGCCTATTACCATAAACCGACTTCTGTTCCTGTGTTGCTGGATAACCTTGATAAAGAATTAAAGCCTGCGTCAAAACGCAATGATCTTTTGCCTATATATTCATTCAATGCTGAGAATTTATGGTTGTCGAAAGAAAAAGGGCGTGGTGTGCTAGTAGGAGGCTCATCACGATTGAGCTTGTGGACAGATTTAAATAATCGTTTTAATACGATGACAAATTAGGAGAACGTGGATGACGCTGTTCCGCCAATTAATAATCACGATTGTTGCCATATTCTCATTGATGCTGATTGTGGTCATGGGGATCAATTTTAATACCACGAAAGGCTATTTAATCAGCCAGCTGCAATCGACGACTCAGGATTCCGCCACGTCATTAAGCATGTCCGTGTCGGATTTTATGGCTCTGGAAGATTACGCATCCGTGCAAAGCAGCGTGAATGCGGTGTTTGATAGTGGCTATTTTTCGGAGGTGCGTATTCATGTTTACGATACTGATGAAAATATAGTGCGATCTAATGAAACCAAAATTGATGGCGTTCCTACTTGGTTTATTCAGCTCATTGATTTTAAAGTGCCAGTTGCTCGTGCGATTATTTCGAATGGGTGGAGTGAGCTAGGGCAAGTCTATGTTACCGGTAGTGCTGGCTATGGTTATTATCAATTGTGGCTTGCGTCGCGTGATTTACTGCTTTCTTTTTTGGTGATTGGCACCATTACGCTGATATTAGGCGGGATTGCATTGCGTTATTTATTTCAGCCGTTAGCCGAGCTTGAAAAACAAGCGGAAGCCATACAGCAGCGTCGCTTTATACAGATGATTAAAGTGCCGAAGACGCGGGAGTTAAGATCCGTCGTTTTATCAATGAACCGTATGGCTGAGAAACTAGAAAAAGAGTTTGCTTCAGAAGTCGAAACCGCCCAGTGGCTTCAGGCGAAAGCCTTTAAAGATCCGGTAAGTGGGTTGGGAAATCGTCATTTTTTTGAGAGTCAGATGAAATCTCATTTTGCTGAACAAGAGCGAGGCATAGATGGTTTAGTTTTGATTAGTTTGGCAGATTTAGGGAAACTAAATAACGAACGTGGTTATGAATCGGCGGATATGTTCATCCAGTCTGCCGCCGATATTCTAACTAAAAAGGTATCGACACTTTCTTCTTTTTCTACGTTGGCGCGTTTATCCGGGGCGGATTTTGTTCTACTTATCCCTAACTTTGATCATGGTCAGCTGACTAAAGTAGTCGATGAAATTATGATTGAGTTAATGGAATTAAATACAGCGAGCATTAGTTACTCGGTTGCGGTAGCGAATATTGGTGCCGTGACCATTGATGGGTCTGTCGAACGTTCAAGTGCTATGTCACAAGCGGATGCCGCTTTGCGAGAGGCCAAGCGAGAAGGGATAAATACCAGTAAAGTATTTGATCTGAATATGGGTCAAAACATGGCGATCAACAGAACTTCTTGGAAAGGGATACTGGAAACGGCTATTCAGAATCGTTCCTTTAAGCTGAAAAAGCAAAAAATAGCCACATTAGATGAGTCATCAGTCACACTTCATGAAGAAGTATTTATGGGGCTAGAGCATGGCGGTAAGGAGTATCATGCTGGTTATTTTATTGGTTTAGCTGAGCAGTTTGATTTGGCCAGTCAGATAGACCAGGTCATTATTGAGCGGGTGATTGAGTTTATTAAAACAAAGAATGTAACAACGCCCTTGACCGTGAATTTGTCTGCGTCTTCTTATGCAAAGTCTGCTTTCATTGAATGGCTTGATAAAACATTAAACCAACTTCCTATAGATGTGAAAAGAAAGCTCATGTTTGAAATCTCAGAGCAAAGTGTTTTGGTCGAAGAGGAACAAGCCAGTACCTTAATTCGAATATTGAAAAAGCAAGGTGTGAAGTTTGGGATTGATAATGTGGGTAAGCAGTTTTCCGCATTCCAATATCTGCAGACTCTTATGCCGGATTATGTCAAAGTGGATTCCTCCTATACCCGTATGGCGGCAGGAAAAGAGTCTGAATCCTTTTTCATGCACACCCTTTGTAAGATGTTTAGCAGCTTAAACATTGAAGTGATTGCGACTGGTGTGGAAAGCGAGAAACAACTGACGGCATTGAAGCGCTTTGATGTCACAGGAGGGCAAGGGTTTTTAATCGGACGAGCACAGGAATTGTAAAGCGGAGTTCTTGGTTGGGCTTTGGTTCAGGGCGAGAGCGTGAACATATTTTGAACAGTTTTGCC
>NZ_QHJF01000089.1 GCF_003259225.1 Marinomonas arctica
CTCCGGCCGTGACAAACGGGGTCCCATTGCTGCATGCACGAGGCAGGGAGCCCGCTATCATCATGAACCTCTGGGCCCTTTCCTCAGATACGCCACTTCTGTTGTTGAACTGCGGCATACCATTTGAGAATCCATCAATCTCAAGTATTGCCAGTGTTGCCTCACTTTGCTTTCCAGCCAGTGCCACATGGTTCCTCATCACTTGTGAGTGAGAGCACAGTAGAGATATAAGTGCTCCTTGCCTCAGAGGCTTGTTTGCATCCTCACTGACTGCAATCCGAAGGCAGAAGACTGCAAAGTTCCACCTGTCTTCCGGGTCATCACTGTTGAGTGTGAAGACTGGCACTTCCACTTTGAGGGTACTACCCTTCTCTCCCCCCCCATGAGATCCATTAGGGCGTGTCTGAGCAGCAAGGAGTTGCTCGTATTCATCGAATACGGAGGACATCTCGGCAGAAGGTACTCTCGAGTTTGAGCTTCGG
>NZ_QHJF01000090.1 GCF_003259225.1 Marinomonas arctica
CATACGGAACGGGTCTTTTCGCGCTACGCCTTGATTACTTGGCGGAACGCCGTATCACTCGGCCAGAGCCTTGTCCACGACCTCGGTGGCCTCGGCGAGCACCTTGTCCAGAGCCTCAGGGGATTCGAAGCTCTCGGCGTACACCTTGTAGATGTTCTCGGTGCCGGACGGACGGGCGGCGAACCAGTTGTCCTTGGTGGTGACCTTCAGACCGCCGATCTTGGCGTGGTTGCCCGGAGCCTCGGTGAGCTTGGCGGTGATGTCCTCGCCGGCCAGCTGGGTGGCCTCGACGTCGTCGCCGGTGAGCTTGGCGAACTTCTGCTTCTGCTCGAGGGTGGTCGGGGTATCGACGCGCTTGTACCAGCTTTCGCCGAAACGCTCCACCTGCTCCTGGTGCAGCTGGGCCGGGTTCTTGCCGGTCTTCGCGGTGATCTCAGCGGCCAGCAGGTCCGGAA
>NZ_QHJF01000091.1 GCF_003259225.1 Marinomonas arctica
CAGAGATTCCCACTGATTGAGGGTATATTGGATCGCTTTGAAGATCAGCGAGTCTTTGGGAACTTTAGGGTGGTTGGTTTCCAGCCATGCTTTGAAGTCTTGCAGCACTGGCAAGGCCAGTTCTTGGCGAACAGTGTATTTTTCCGACTCGCTTAAGCCTTCTATTTTGCTTTCGATGGCATAGAGCTTGCGGATTTTACCGATGCCGACATCGGCTTTCGATGGCTTGGCCTTGTTACTTTTTCCTTTCTGAGAAGTCACACCGCGCGCGGCTTCAACAAACTTGCGCCGCGCATGATCCCAACAGCCAATGCGAGTGATATCAAGTTCTCGGCAGACTTTGCCATAGCCGCTATAGCCGTCCACTTGTAATACGCCACTAAATCCTTCCAATAGGCGTGTCGGTACGTGACCCGCTCGGGTCGGATCATAGTCGAACA
>NZ_QHJF01000092.1 GCF_003259225.1 Marinomonas arctica
AAAAAAAACATCTGCTCATCACAGACTTAAAGCTTACTTCCTCCCTTCGCAACATCGATTGGCTTTTGACTAAACGATGCCCCAACAAACGTCATGCTGTTGGTCAGCTCAGTTTTCTCCTCCACACCATTACTGGGCTTCATTGGCCGAGCCTTACTCACTACTACGGATTCATCTGCCACCTCACACCAACATACACCTTGGCTCACACCTCGAATGTATGCTTCCAACTCTAGATCGGATTCGATGCCAGGCTTCCCCAGTTACTGCTCTGACGCCCTGTTAACAATGCCACCCTCAAACACAGCCTAGGTCTGACTGAGTATCGGGCTTTGCGCTATTTTGCACGCTTACCCACCTAGACTGCCGAAGCAGGTTCACTTGCGTTGTGTACTGTTAACTTCCTATCGCTTCCTTCAGACCCTGCCG
>NZ_QHJF01000093.1 GCF_003259225.1 Marinomonas arctica
CGCCAAGGCCCGTGAGGACCTGTTGAAGGAAATCCAGAAGCTCGAAACCGATGACCTGTCCACCATCCCGCTGCTGCAGGGTGCCCAGGTTGCGGTCACCGGTTCTAATGTGAAGGGTGTCGTCCTTGACGCTTCCTTCCGCTTCCGCTACTCGTCCGTGACCAAGGCCTGACGGAAGGCTTTGACCGCCCCTGCCTGACCCGCCTAAGTCAGGCAGGGGCTCAATTTGTATCTAAAACACCAATAAGGAAAAGGAGCCCGACGTGACGCAAAGCGCAACCGAGGCTCAGCCGAAAGCCAAGAAAAACAAGCTTTCAAGCGGATTCTTCCGTTTCGTGCTCACACGCTTTCTGCTGATCATTCCTACAGTATTTATTCTTGTAACCATCGTCTTCTTCGTGATGCGCG
>NZ_QHJF01000094.1 GCF_003259225.1 Marinomonas arctica
CGGCTCACGGCTTTTTGCTTGTTCTGATGAATAATATGCTCTAACTCATAGAGCAATTCCTGGGTGCGGCCAATACTAAACGCGGGAATCAATACCGTGCCCGAATCCCTCAAGGCGTGTTCCAAACTGTGCTGCAAACGCTGGCGTCGCGTGGCACGATTTTCATGGTTTCTATCGCCATAGGTGCTTTCTAAAATCAACTGGTCCGCCCGATAAGGCGACTGCGGTGCCGACAACAAAGGCGAATAGGGCGCGCCCAAATCCCCCGAAAACACCACATCATGATATTGTTTGTGGGTCGCGCCTTCAGGCCGACAAATCGCATCACCCTTAACCCGAAAGGTCACATACGCGGAACCCAAAATATGCCCCGCACGGCACAAACGCACCTGCACACTAGACGC
>NZ_QHJF01000095.1 GCF_003259225.1 Marinomonas arctica
GACTGTGTTGATAGGCTGATGGAACAGTGGCGTAAGGAAGCGAGACGGAACCATGGGATTCAACATTGAACGAGTGAACAAGCCGTTTGTGGTCAAATCTCCATATAAGCCTTCAGGCGACCAGCCGAAGGCCATCGAGGAGCTGGCCACGCGCATCGAGAATGGCGAGAACGACGTGGTGCTCATGGGCGCCACCGGCACCGGCAAAACCGCCACTACAGCGTGGCTGATCGAACGTCTGCAGCGACCGACGCTTATCATCGAGCCGAACAAGACGCTCGCCGCGCAGTTGTGCGCCGAATTCCGCGAACTCATGCCGGACAATGCGGTGAGCTACTTCGTTTCCTACTACGACTACTACCAGCCGGAAGCGTACATTCCCTAGACCGACACCTACATC
>NZ_QHJF01000096.1 GCF_003259225.1 Marinomonas arctica
TTGAGGCGTTAGACCTTCTTCTATTGGAAACCAAGTGCTAAAAATAAATGTGGGGATCCTTAAGGCTAAAGCCACGATCGACAAAAACCTAGATAAATCAGATCGTTGATAAATAATGCACACCAGTCGCCTTGATGTTGGATTCGCGCTGACGCGTTGAGCCTGCGAAGCGAATACCAAGGTGATGGTGATGCACCTCAGCCCCTTTCCTTGAGACAAAAAAAGCCCCGACAGCGTTCGCTATCAGGGCTCTCTTAATATAAAGCTTGACGATCTATTATCACATGCGTGTCTTTGATAAAGAGCCCCACACACACGTGGCAAGGATCCTGTTACGTCCCTGAAACGAAAAAACCCCACCCTACTGAGTAGGATGGGGTTTCTCTTAATATAAAGC
>NZ_QHJF01000097.1 GCF_003259225.1 Marinomonas arctica
GAGCTATGAATAATCATAAAAGACATGTCGACTTCTTAAATAATTTAAAGCAAATACTTCCCTCTGACTGTACCCCTATTATCTGCACGGACGCAGGATTTAAGGTTCCGTGGTTCAAAGCAATAGAGCAATTAGATTGGTATTGGCTTGCACGTACACGTGGAACGGTAAAATGCCAAACGGATAAACGACCACAATGGACTCTCGTCGACGGTTATCATCATCAAGCCACCACAAAACCAATGGAGTTGTCCGGCTTGCGTCTATCAAAGCAACAACAATGGCCTTGTCGTGGTGTTTTGTATAAAAGTCCACGCCCTACAAAGAAAAAAAGCAAACCCGTCAAAAGACCAAACTGTAATAATTATAAGAAGTGCTCTAAAGCAAACAG